>CAMYZE010000004.1 GCA_947303805.1 uncultured Clostridia bacterium
GAGGTTGTTCTTGTAGTAATCTTCTACTATCTTAGCATTGTTACTCATAATAAATACTATCTATACAACTCTGATAATAGCTACGTTTGCAGGAACTATATGCTGTAATTATATTATTACATATTTATATTTATAATGCAATAAAAAATCGGGCTTACGCCCGATCTGAATTTTATCTTGATTATTCTATCCTACATAATTGTAATAACATCTTTCAAACTTAGCGATTTTTGCCTTTTTGCCCGATTCAGGAACAAGTGAAAAGAAAAGCAATTCATCCTTCTTTAAATTTTTAATTTTCACTGTAACTTTCTTTCCTTTTTCTAATGCAATACTTTCTAATTCAGCGGTTTCATTATTTTTATACATTTTAACTATATCAGCGTCAGCTGGTTTTGAATTATCATTTGCCCAAGTTTTCTTGCTAAAGTACAATGTTGCCCCATCATAGCCGGTCTCATCAGAAAGTGTAATATCAAATTGCAATACTTCAGTATCTTTTTCCACTCTATCAAACAAAGGTGCATCCCAAAGAGTTTGTTTAATAGGATCTTTTAAACCACTTTCAATTACATATTTTACTTCAGATGGTTTTAAACGTGTCTTTCTCTTTAACACATTATAGGAGCTATTTCCTTCCCAGCCATGAAATGATACAGCATATACAGTTTTCCATGTGAATGAACCTTTGTCATATTTAGGATCAGAATAAACACCATAAACATTAGATGTTGCTGCAGGTGCATTTACCTTAAGAGGATCTGCTGAATTAACCTGCAAATAATGAGCTTCATCAGACGTCAAATCGAACTTTCTTTCAATAGCTCTATTTTCATTTGTTACCCACAGATGTTTTATTTTTGTATCCCATTCGGAAGCATCTATTTCTGTCCACAATCCTTCGTTACATTTCAAAGGATGATTCCAAGATCCGGTAGACCATGATGGCTGTGTACTTGTGTTAATGCTACTGTAACTTCTTGTTCCCGCACTACTAGATTCTGACCAACCATTGAATGTATCACCACGAGTTCCAAGGCTTATTTCACTTTTTGGTTTTATACCGTAAAAATTATACTCACGATTCCACGCCCAATTAATATACACATTCTCTCCCGATCTCTTATTATAACTCTCCCTTATATCAACCCATGACCATCTCACATCAGCATCATCAGCGTTTTGTGAAAATAACCATTCTTCATTCTCATTATTCCATTTTAATTTATGCAAAACATTAAATGTTGATTTTGGAAAAACCCACTTCGATGATATCATAACATAACCATTTCGTTGACTTGGCCAACCTGTTGGTGCATAAAAGCTTATATTTAATCCATATGAGCCTTTTATTTCATTTTTTGTGCTATCTACTGTAGTTTTATTAAATTCATCTGCATGATGAAATGTAGGTTTGTCTCCATATATATTTACGAATAATGGTGTCTTTTCCGTAGATGTAGATATTCTTATTCCTGCAAGATATGCTGCTATTGCACCGTCAATTTTAGAGTCAATGCTTGTATTATAATTATCAATTTGTGCTTGGAAGTCATTTTTTAGCGAGTCAAATTCGGCTTTTGTAATAAAGGCAGAACCGTCATTATCACTTACTATTGCAGCAAAACTTTCTATACTAAAAAGAAGCACTAAAAATAGTGCTGCCACTCTCTTTATCAATCTTGTCCCTTTGCTCATTTTATTTATCTACGACCCGTGCTCGCTGAGCTCGCCCCTACAATTCAAGCTATACTATGTCCCCCTATGGTTTAGGGGGTCTCCCCAGGGGAATTGTCCCCATATTATGTACACTTAATCAAGAGGGTATTGTAGTTTTCAAAGGTCGTCATCAACCGCTTAAATTTACATACGGCAAGTCCCGCATGCAACGTTTGACGCATCCTGTATTGTCAATATTTTATAAAAAAAAGTCATTTTTGTCAATAAAATCAAGTAAAAAAGTATTAAAAAAGTATTAAGTTTTTTAAAAAATTATAACTGAAAATTTTGTTTTCTAACCCAGGAACTTTTGGCTAAACATTTTTAGGTGATTTTGTAGACACTTTTTAGCCATATTTTGAACATATAATTCTTGGATATTATTGGGGTATTTTTTAAAAATTTTTTTGATATTTACCCCCACAAAACTGCAATTTGACCCCCGATGAAGAGTAAACAACTATGTCGACTTTCCCCCGGTGGCAATATTTAGTATAGTAGGAAAACTACATATACTAAATATATTTTGTAAGTTGAACTTTTAAGAATATTGCATATGTTGACATTTTAATAATTTATGATATAATTAAAGTACAACAATGAGAATATCATAAAAAAAGCACTCGGTTGCACGAGTGCTTTTTTGATACCTAGTTAAAGTGGTTATCAAGCCACTTGCAAATGAAATATAACATTAATCCTGCTATAACACTTGCAACTATTTCAACAATGAAAAATATCATTGCCACCTCCTTTCAATGTTACTCTACTTAGAAGTAGGCAAGAAAAGTATAACAAAGTATTTGTTAGATTACAATAAAAATAACCCCGGGTGGTAGGGGTTATTTTTTTGCGACTTAATTTTCTATTTTTGTTTCATCAGTAATGTCAATAATGTTTTCAGGATCATTTTCAGCAGCATCTTCAATCAATGACATTTTCTTAAGTTTCAAATCTCTTTCAAACATATCAGGTGATCTGTATCCAAGTGTGGAGTGTAGCCTTCTAGGATTATAAAACCCTTCAATGTATCTAAATATAAGTGCCTTGGTCTCTTCAAATGACTGAGGTTTCCTTTGGTATAAACACTCCTTTTTAAACGAAGCATGGAATGACTCCTGACTCGCATTGTCAGCACAAGAGAAAACTATTCTTGTATAAGAACATCTAGCTTTATGGTGAAATGCAAAATCTTTATATCTATCAGACCTATATTGAGCACCCTTGTCGCTATGAAGTATGAGCCCTTTATGAGGGTGTCTCGTTTCATAAGCTCTGTGAAGCACTCTCAAAATCAAATCAGTTGTCATATTTCTTGAGAGTTCATATGCTATCACCTTCCTCGAATAGTAATCCATAACTGATGCCAGATATGCGTTACTTCCATCGCTTAATTTAATATATGTAACATCTTGAGTCCATACTTGATTTACATCATTTACATTTGTATCCTTTGCAATATTTTTAAGCCGCAAATATTCATGATCTTTAAAGCAAGTTCTTTTATATCTAAACTTCTTGTGAACTATGGAACATATGTTCAGTTCTTTCATATAATTATGAATGGTTTTTCTCGCAACCACATAGCCTTCTTCACGAAGTGCGCAAGTAATTCTTGGGGACCCGTAAGTACCATAAGATCTGTCATATATGTCAAGCATAGCTTTTATAATCTTGATTTTTCTTGTGTTTTCTTTAGGAATATAGTACTTATAATGATAATAACTTGACCTTGAATATCCAAATAATTTTGCCAATCTATTGATAGAGGTATTTTTGCTAATTAATTTTATGTTAATGAATACTTTTTCAATTACTTCCCGCTTTCCGTAAAGAAGGCATATGCTTTTTTTAGCATTTCAATAGTTTCTTCTCTCTCTTTAATTTGTTTTCTAAGTGCCTTATTTTCAATCTCATAATTATAACTCTCTTCGTCAAATGAATGCGGATTTTTTCTAAACACAGAAACCCACTTTTCATATGTCTTGACTGGGATTGACAATTCGCTCGCCACCCTGTTGGGCGAATTGTCAAACTTTGAAAGTAGCTCGCAGGCCATTTTTTTAAACTCAAGCCTGTATCTCCTTTTCATATATTCCTCCTTATCCCTCCACGCCTTTAAATTATATCAAATTTTCGGGCGAATTTTTTAACCCCCTAACCCCCTCTCCTTCCTGTACACTTGCTTTACCATCTCCCCAGTACCACCCCCTACAAAATGAAAAAGATAGGGGGTCAAATCCCCCTATGATAGGGGGTGCTAGTTAATGCCTTTTGTGTTATAAATGGTCGAACTCATAAAAAAAACTTGAGAAGTTCTCAAGTTTTTTTATTGCTAATCAAAGTAAGGCTAATAACTTTTTCCTCATATATAGAGTTTTTATTTATTACACTATTCCCAAGTTGCAGTAATTTGTGCACCATCACTAATAGTTACATACTTTTTATTGTCTTTTGTAATAGTTCTATCATATTGACATTTAATATAATAAGTCTTATTCGTATTACATCTAAATTCGACTGTCATTTCTTTTCTACTTGGAAGTTTATACTTGAATTTTTTTCCATCAGAAGTTTTGTATTCTGTACTCTCATCAGAAAGACTATTAGATATTAGTTTTACATTTCCATAAAAATCATCTTGATTACTAAACGGCTCATCTGATATTGCAACATATACTGAACCCGTTGATTCTATAGCATTGTTACTATATCTATTAAAGCTTAATTTTTCAATTTTTACTTTACCATATCTAGCTGTGCTACATAATTGCACTCCGCCAAATAAAGTATTTTTGTATTGTGTTCCATAGTAAAAACCGGGAGTAAGTTGGTCATACTTACGGCTTGTCTCAGTATTCCAGCTATATACATCTATATTTTTTATTCTTATATATCTTGCAGTTCCACCAGATGAAGTATACCCTTCTTGGTTCGACTCTGTTCTTTTCCTTGCATTCACTTTTTTATAATTATCTGTTGACAAAAACACTTTGTTTGCGGTTGTGTCTATTGCACCAGATGAAGTCCACCAATCTAGCATCAGCTCTGATTCCTTATACTCTCTATAAATTGATACATATGAGTCAATCTTTGTTCTTGTACTTGATGGAAGTATTATTGCTGCACCAAGTTCCTGCCCTCCATTACCAAAAGGATAAGTTTGAATACTTTCTACAGTTGAACCACCCGTCCACCAGGCACCACTGTAGCAAGCCTCAACTGAGCCAACCTCGTATGACTCTAAATACTTATTTCCATCATTAATATATTTTATAAATTGCCCTTTAGTTCCTTTTCCCCCCGAAGAACTCCAAAAATTAGATCTGTTATCACCCATAATTGCAGCTCTCTTGGCGTAGGCATCTAAAACAGAATAACCCTGCTGATCACCATTTTGAAAAAATAATGCAAGTCCCGTTACAGGATTAACAGTCGGAGCTATATTCGGTTTTCCGAATTTTATGGCACTTCCGCCAAGGTTTTGATATATGTTAGTTAATTTTTCAATTCTATCTATTCTAATTCCTGCAAGATAAGAAGCTATGCTAGTATCAATTTTATTATCTATAGATGAATAAAAATTATCGATTTGAGCTTGAAAATTGTTTTTTAGGCTATCAAACTCAGCTTTTGAAATGAAAGCTGAACCATCATTATCAGCAACTGTTACCGCAAAAGCATTACAACTGATAATTATGACTGCAAAAGTTATACACAATACTTTAAATATTTTATTTCTCTTTTTACTCATACTTTGCTATAATCTCCATTCCATCTTTTATACACACATATCTGAAATTGTTTGCCGTTATTGTTCTATCAACTTGACACTTAATATAATATGTCTTATTAACCTTGCAGTTAAACTTTATATTTATATCTTCACTGGATGGAATATAGTATTTATATGTTTTACCATCGCTAGATGCAATTTCGGTTGTTTTTGCTTCTGCACTGTTCTCTGTTATTTTCACATTACCAAAGAAATCGTCCGTATTTGTAAACGGCTCATCACTAATCGCAAAATATATTTTCCCTGTAGACAGTTTAGCTTTTTCAGCTGCTGTGTCCTTTTCATATCTCAAAAAATTTAACTTGTTTAGTGTTATCTCACCATTCTTATCTGATTCACAAAGTTGAACTCCTCCATATAAATTATTTTCATACTTTTTCCTATTATAGAACCCCGGAACCAATTGATTATAATTACGACCAGTTTCAGTGTTCCAACTATATATTCTAATATCCGTAATTTGTATGTGGTTTGCTGAGTGACTACCATAATTTGTAGTCCCTGTAGCATTGGGTGCAGTCCACATTCTACTATTTAATTTCTTAAAATTGTCTGTTGATAAAAAAATTTTATTGTTTGAAGTGTTTATAGATCCAGAACTAGTCCAATATTCTAAATTCAACTCACTATACTTAACTTCCCTATATATAGATATATAAGAGTCAACATTCGATCGATAACTAGAACTTAAAATGATTGCTTCTCCAAGATTCTGTGCACCAGTTCCAAAAGGATATCTCTGCTTACAATATTGTACTTCACTTTTACCCGTCCACCACCCTCCACTATAACAAGCTGCTGCACTACCTATATAATATGAGTATAGATATTTCTTTCCACTATTTGCAGTATATTTAATAAATTGGCCTTTTTTGCCACCCCCAGTAGAATTCCAAAATAGATCATTATTCTCTCCCATAATTGCACGGCGTTGTCTATCAACAACATTTACACCAAATCGATCGCTATTTTCAAAGAATAAAGCATGACCTGTCAGTGGGTTAACTGTAGGTGCTATATTTGGCTTTCCAAATTTTATCTTACTGCCACCAAGCAATTGATATATATTGTCTATTCTTTTTTCTTCTTGTAACTTTATACCTGCAAGATATGCAGCTATAGCACCGTCAATTTTACCATCAATACTCTCTTTATATGAGTCAATTTGTTCAGCAAAATTATTTTTAAGAGCTTCAAATTCGGCTTTTGTCACAAAAGCCGAGCCATCATTATCACTTACAACTGCCGCAAAACTATTTATACTCAATAACAATACAAAAATAAGGCACAAAGCCTTCTTTGCCATTTTCAATCTATTTACTATCATCCATGTCATAACGACCTACCAACATTAATCACCATTTAGCCGCAGCATTAGCATAAGAAAATGCTTCGGTTCTATCCATAGGTTACCCACCGGCATTTTCGGTGCTAATAGCTGCGGCGGGATTGCAATTAATGTCATCTCCCCAGCACCACCCCCTACAAAATGAAAAAGATAGGGGGTCAAAACCCCCTATGATAGGGGGTCATAGGGGTCAAAAAAATAAGGGTCTTCACCCTTATTTTAAAATTTCTATTAACTATATGCTATATATTTTCTAGACTATCCCAAATAATCAAATATCGTATTTTGCTCTTTTTCTTTCATACCTTTAAAGAATCCTAGTTCTTTCATAATTTCAAGTATAGTTTTGTTAACACCTGTTCTCTTACTAAAGTTTTCTATGGAACTATACTCTCCTCTCTTTCCTTCTATCTCACACTTCATAGCTGTACTCTTATCTAACTCTTGTACTTCATCATTATAGTCTATATTTATATCTTTAGTTCCAACTCCTGGTATAGAATCAAATGATGGCATAATCTTCCCATCGATTACTTGAAAATCACTTCTCTTAGCCTTATATATGTCTATAGGACAAAAATCTATACCTCGCGCCTTCATCTCTTCAACCACCCTATACACCATATATAAATCATATAAGTTCTTCGCAGACATGCTCTCGTATTTTTTTGTTATATTGGCCTCGTCATCGGCATTTCCTTCCGTATCTATAGTATCAACTGAAACTAAAGTATCTAATTTGTCTAATACTTCTTTTTTTTCTTGCTCTTTTAATTTTGCACTGAAATCTTTATCATTACTTTTTTCATTAATAATTCTCTTTATCTTAGCTATATGATAAGTTATGTCTTCTTTATCTTGCATAATAAGTCTATAATCAATCCCATCTTTTCTCACTGAAAAATAGGTAGCATAATATTCTTTTGGGTAATGAACCTTATAGTAAGCAATCCTAAGCGATGCAAGGACATATGCTGCAGCATGCGCCTTAGGGAACATATACTTAATTTTCTTACAACAACCTATATACCAATCAGGCACATCGTGAGCTTTCATTTCATCAATCCATTCATCCTTTAAACCTTTTCCTTTTCTCACGCTCTCCATTATATTAAATGCAAGACCCTTATCTAGTCCCTTATCTATTAGGTAAATCATAATATCATCTCTACAACAAATAGCAGAACTAAGAGTGCAATCGCCATTTTTAATTAGTTCTTGAACATTACCCTGCCACACATCTGTACCATGGGCAAGTCCTGCAATCCTAATCAAATCAGCAACTGTATTTGGCTTAGCATCCTCACACATATTCATTGCAAAGTCAGTTCCAAATTCTGGTATAGATAGGCAGCCTAATTTAGTATTGCTAATATCTTTTGAAGTAATTCCTAAACTAGTTGGATCTTTAAAGAGTCTTAAAACTTCTTCTTCGTAAAATGGCACTTCTAAAAAATTTGTTCCGGTAATCTCTCCAAGTTTTTTTAAGATTAGTGGGGCATCATGTCCAAGTATATCAAGCTTAAGTAAATTTTTATCTATCTTGTGATAGTCATAATGGGTTGTTTTTTCATTTCCAATCTTATCAGCAGCAAGCTGTATAGGAGTAAATGTATATATCTCCTCACCCTTAGGAAGCACAACCATACCGCCAGGGTGTTGACCTGTGTTATTTTTACAATCTAAAATCTGTGTGACAAAATAATTAACTTGTTCCTTTGTCAAAGTCCTTTTTTCCTGCTCAGCAAACTTATTTACAAATCCATAGGCAGTCTTTGCAGCCACAGTTCCTACAGTCCCCGCTTTAAAAGTGTTCTCTTCACCAAACATATCTATAGTCTTTTTATGAATATTTGACTGAAATACTGAGCAAAAATTTAAATCTATATCGGGTTCCTTCTGTGCAGCCTTATCACCTGGGATACCAAGAAAAGTTTCAAATGGAATATTTACTCCATCCTTTGTCATTTTTGTCCCGCAATTTGGACAATTCTTATCTGGCATATCAAAGCCAGTGTCGTTATCATACTTTCTTGTCTCCTCTGTGTCATATTCTATGTGGTGACATTTTGGGCAGATGTAATATGGTCTAAGTGGATTAACTTCTGACACGCCAAGAAGAGTTGCTGCAAAACTTGAACCTACCGAACCTCTTGAACCTACTGGGTACCCATTCTCATTTGAGAAATCTATCAGCTTCTTCGCAGCTATATACATAACTGAATATCCATTATCAACTATGTATTGTAATTCATTATCAAGGCGATTCCTAACTTCTGGAATGTCATTGTCGCCAAAAATATTCTTATACCTTTCATGGCATACATCTTTAAGCTCATCATCGCTTCCCTCAATATGAGGAGGACATTTATCAAGTCTTAGAGGGATAATCTCTTCTATCATATCATTAATCTTATTAGTATTTGTAATTACAACTTCTTTAGCCTTATCTATGCCGAGATATGTAAACTCATCAAGCATTTCTTTTGTGGTCCTAAAATATAATTCCTCATCACTAGTGCTCTCAAGCCCTTCTGCAACTTCAGTCTTAAGTTTTCCTTCTGCGTCTGTATTAGACTTTTTATATGTAGTTCCTATTCTGAGGATGTTTCTGTAAATCTTGTCGCCTTTTTCTACATAATGGCAATCGCAGGTAGCAACTACAGGTTTACCTAGACTATCCGCAATCTCTACAACTTTTTTATTTAAATCTTCTAAATCTTTTATGCTCTTAAAATTTTCCTTATCTTCTACAAGTAAAAATGAATTGTTGAGCACCGGTTGTATCTCAAGATAGTCATAATACATTGCTATACTCTTTAAGTTTTCATCGCTTGCACCATTTCTTATAGCATTCATAAACTCGCCGATTATACAGGCAGAACCAATGATTAATCCTTCTCGATATTTATTTATAAGCGATCTCGGCATTCTTGGTCTCTTATTGTACATATATTTTATGCTTGAATCAGACACTAGTTTATAGAGGTTGACTCTACCAACATCATTTTTTGCAAGTAAAATTATATGATAATATGGTTGTCTTCTTATAAATTCATCAGTGATTTTAAGTTTGTCTCTTAACTCTGATAAACTTTTTACCTCATAATCTATCTGGAGCATACGAAGAAGTGAGCAGAATATTGGTCCTTCAAGTTGTAATTTTTCCTTTGCTTTAAGGTTCCGCCTCATCTCATTCTTTTTTCTATCAGTAAGACCTTCTATCTTAATCTTTAATTCTTTTGCAACTGAAATCAAATCACTTCTTTTTAATTTTGGTAGAAGAAGCCTTGCAAGTGTCATAAGCTCAAGTACATCTATACTACAATTTAATCCATTCTCTTTAAGAATATCGGTTATCATCCAATTTGGATTAAACTTTGAAGTCACAAGCACAGAATCTTTTGCAAAATCAATAAGACCTTTAAGCGCCTCTTTCAAACCTTCTGCATTTATTATATCGCTTTCTTTTACACCCGTATTATCCCTTATAGTGACGTTTATTGGCTTATCACTATGAACAAACTTTACATAACTATCAGTGACTGCAAAATCACTTACCTTTATAGCCTCTATCTTTATTATGTCGTCATTTTTCTTGTTTAGACCAGTTGCTGCTATCTCAAATATTACAAAATCTCCACTAAGATTATGTTCGCGAGTAGAAAAACTATTATTTTCATCTACATAGTAATTTTCAAAATCTTCAACTAAATATCCTTCTACTCCATAAATCAATTTAAACTTTTGATTTTTTCTTGGTCTATTCTTGTTGCCTAGATATTCATAGGCATCTGCCAAAGCATTTACACAGCCGTGGTCAGTTATAGCCATAGCTGACATGCCAAATTTTGTAGCAGTATCTATATATGACTTTACTTCCCCAACGCCATCTTGAGCACTTGATTTTGTGTGAAGATGAAGTTCCACTCTCTTCACTGGCTCATCATCAGTTCGACTAGTTATAAATATATTGTGATAATCTTCTTCCCCCACATGACCAAATTCAATAACCTCTCTTGATGACACCACTTCAATACAAGAAAGGCCCATAGGGCCGATTGTCATACCACCTGAAAATGAATCATACTTAGCATTACCACAAACCCTCACCTCTGAACCAATTTTAAATCTCAAATTAAATAATGCCTCATCCTCGACATTTCCAAAGAACTTTACTTCTATACAACCTTCGCCATCGTAAATGAATAGTGAATATATTATGGAGTCTCTTTTTGTCTTGTTGCTATGTTTTATATTGTAAATTACTCCAATAGTTTCTATGTTGTCCATGTCATAAAGAATGTTGGATATGGCTACAAACTTAAATCTGCCTTTAGCTTTTTTACCATATAAAATATTGCCTTCTGCAAGTATACCATTTTTCTTCTTTCTATATGATAAATTAGTACTTTCAATTGGTGATACATCATTTTGTGTATCACCTGTAACTTCAGTATTTATACTCTGGATATACTGGTCTTCTCTCTTATTTTTCAAATCATTAGTGTAATCAATTAAGTTGACTCTAATTTCAAATGGCTGATTGTATCTATTTACGAAAACATCTTTAATGCTATCTATCAACTCATCTTGAGAACCCGATAGTTCTTTTGATTTTACAAAAGTAATCTCCATGGTGTCATCATTTATAAATTTTATGTTGTCATTTCTAAAAAGTGCTGCATAGATCAGTTTCTTTTCTTTTAATTCATCAAAAAGACTTCGTCTAATCTCATCATATATCTGTTTTGATCTATATTTTTCTGATAACTTGTACCTAATATTGAGCCTAATAGGGTTCTCAAAATATATGTTTTTTCTCTTTTCATCCTCTAGATTTATATTTAATAACTTTTTTGCCATTATTTCTCTTAGAGCTTTCAAATTATCATAGGGAATTAAATTATATGATACAAGATAAAAATTGAGAGTATTTAAAGCCTTGTTCGTTTTAATACTCTCAACTTCTACATCGTTAAAATATTTTACGATGTTTTCATCTAAATCAATTTTTACTACATCAAAGAACCTATCCATCTTAATTAAACAAATTTCCTGACAATAATTTATATATGTCCATTCCAAAAATCCAAATCATAAATATCAATAATAAAAGCATCGTAACTGTGTTTGCAAATCCCTCTACATCTTTATTTATAGGTTTACCTGTAATCATCTCAATGGCAGCAAATACTATTCTTCCACCATCAAGAGCAGGTATAGGAAGTAGATTCATAACTCCAAGATTTGCTGATATCAGTACTATCATAGTTAAAAGTGTATATATCATAGAAGTAAAACTTATGGCATTTGCCTCACTAATTGCAGTTCCCATGACGGCCACTGTCCCAACCGGTCCCGAGATATCCTTGGCACCAAGTTTACCCCTTACTAGCATTCTTAAACTCATAATGGTAGTCTTAATATAGAAGTAAAACTCTCTTGCAGCAAACTTACATGTGTCGATAAAACTTTTCGGCATTTGATACATGTCTTCAAATGATATTCCTATCATTGCCTTATTATATGTCTCATCGTATGTAGGATATACCACTGTCTTTAAAATTTTTCCATCCCTCTTAAAAGTAATGGCAAGTGGATATTTTTTATCTAAAATATCATCATTATTTAATTGCATGAAAATAGCTAAGTCTCTATAACTTATGATTGTTTCTTTCTCACCTGGGATTTCAAACTCAATTATCTCATCACCTTTTTCAAGTACTACCGGAGTGGCATTTGCTGCCGCACCATCATTTGAAACACTCGAAATAATAGGAATGTCAAATCCAATCCGTGACACTAGTATAAATGCAAGTAAAAAAGCGAGTAAAAAATTCATAAAAGGTCCCGCAAGACAGATTAAAAATTTTTTCATTGGAGAAATTGACTGAAAGTTATACTTTTCCAAATCTTCTTTACTAAACTTCACACCTTCAAAGTCATAGAGCCCATTTTCATCCACCTTGACATCCTCGTACTCTATCATATCTCCGCTACCGGCTGCATCCTCACCTATCATGGCACAACTACCTCCAAAAGGAAGGGCTTTAAGACTATATCTAGTATTATTCACTACTTTCGACAAAAGCCTTGGTCCCATACCTATAGAGAACTCTCTCACAGGCACTTTAAAGGTTTTAGCCATAATAAAGTGACCAAACTCATGAACCGTTATAATTAGTCCTAAGACTAAAATTGCTATAATTATACTCATACAATATATTATACAAAACTTTGCAATTTATCGCAACATAGTGTAAAATGTCATATATGATTGCAATAGCGTGTCTAGACGCAAAAAATGGAATAGGTAAAGACGGCAAACTTCTCATCTCGATACCTGAAGATATGCAGTTTTTTAGAGACAATACCAAAGACTCAGTGATCGTTATGGGTAGAAAAACTCTATTTAGTTTCAAAGATAAAAAGCCTCTAAAAAATAGAATTAATATAGTCTTTACACATAATGAGAATCTAAAGAACGAGTATAAAGACTTCGACAATATTTTTTTTGTGAAAAATGAGCTTGAACTTGACAAAGAACTAAAAAAATATAGTGACAAAAAAGTCTTTCTAATTGGTGGAGCTAAAATATATAACGACTTAATAGATAAATGTGACTCCTGTCTAATTACGAAACTTGATAAATCCTTTGATGCCGATACATACTTTCCTGATTTAGAAAAGCATGGCTTTATAATAGAAAGCGAATCAGAAAATCACAACTACGAAAATATAAATTATAAATTTGTAAAATATATAAGAGGTTAATAATTATGCTAAATGTAATGAATAAACCAATTAACGTTAGAAAGCTTTTTATCAAAATAACTCTAATCATATTTGGAGTATTTTGCTACTCTTTTGGTCTTAAGTGGTTCGTATATTCTGCGAATATATTACCAGCAGGTTTTACTGGTTTAAGTTTACTCATGCAAAAACTCATTTTTAATGCCACTGGAACAATGCTCCCTATAACAGTCTATAACATTGCATGGAATATCGTGCCAGCTGCATTCTCATATAAATTTGTTGGTAAAAAATTCACCATTATATCTTTTATCATACTTTTCCTTTTCAACTTTATAGCAGATGCTGTACCAACTATAGATTTAACTCACGACCCATTTGTGGCCTCTATTTTCGGAGGTATTCTTTGTGGCTTTGGTGCATCACTTTGGTTTAAATGTGGAGTATCAGGAGGTGGTAGCGACTTTGTGGCCATGACCCTTTCTGCAAAATATCATATCTCTGCTTTTGGATATATAATGGCATTCAACATTGTGCTCATTATTATACAAGGCATACTCTTCGGTTGGGATTTTGCATTTTATTCTATAATATACCAATATGTGAGCACTCAAGCAATAAACATTTTCTATAGACACTATGAGGCAAGAACTATTTTTATCATCACTACTAAACCAGAAGAAGTTGCGAAAGCAATGATTGAAAAATCTGGTCACTCGTCAACTAAATTTGATGGCATAGGAAGTTATTCAAAAAATGCCAAATCAATGTTATATACAGTTGTCACTCAACCAGAAGTAAGGCAGATAACTCTCATAATAAAAAAATGTGATCCTGCAGCTTTTATAAATGTTATCAAGTCAAATGAAATACAAGGAAATTTCAACTACCTATCCGTTGAAAAAGATGACATAGATCTAAATTATTAAAAAAAGCCACATATGTGGCTTTTTTCTTACTTATTTAATTCTTCATAATATTGATTGTCTATTCGCAAATTATCATAATGATAAAGAGCTGTTATATATCCTTTTAAATTAGTAGTTATAGAATTGGCATAAACATAATCCTTATATTCATATGCATAGTAACCACCACTAAGTGCTCTTACAGCGAGTTTATCAAAATCATAAGCTACTATACTGTCATTGGCAATTGCAGTCATAAGTCTCTGTGGTTCATTAGCTCTCGCAACTTCAGCAAACTTCATAAATTGGAGTGGTTTCTTTTCTACAAAGGTTTCCAATGACTTACCGTTGTTGTCAGTTATTCTTCTACAAAAATCATTTAACCCATCAATGTCCGCTATAAAATAATAATCATCATTTCCATCGTCATTTTTAAATAACAACGAATCTGTAGCAATGTATGTACACTTAACTTTTTTTGTTTCTTTTTTATCAAATGTACTATTCGTAACTGGTACTACTAATTCTATCTCATCACCAATTTTTAGTTTCTCATACTTTTTTTCATCTATAACTACTGGCTTATATATTTCACACTCCGCCTCACTATAGATTCCACCCAAATCAGACATTGTTGCTGTTGACATATCTACCCTTATACTCATAAGAGGCATGCCTTGAAGTTTTCCGCTGTTATACTGTTTAATAATATTACCACTTTTTGCATTTGACAATTTATAGTACTCATCGTACTCTTTCTGTCTTTCTCTTTCTTTATCTTCTTGAGTACTAAATTCGTCTTCAACATACATGGCAATTCTATTTCTTAAAAGTTTATAATTGGCATTCCTATATCTCAATTCTTTATAAAAATCATTTTTTTGTTTTTCTGTAATTCTTTTTGCTTCAGCCACAGTAGAAGTGTTGTCGTAAAAGAACTTTGTAAGCTCTGTACCATATAGTGCTTGTGCATTTCTGAGTTCCTTATAACTATATGGTATCAAATCAGCTATACTATACATCCTCTTATTGTAATCTGGTAAAATGTTGTCTATGACTTTTTGAGAAGTAGAACATGCTGTAGCTATCATGCCTATCAAAATTACAGAAGCTAGTATTCTTTTATTCTTTTGAAAAAACATTGTTTATCTCCTAATACATCTTATATTTTAAAAATTTTATTTGATAAATTATTTAGTGATTCCTCATCAAACTTCCCAAACTTAATCTTATAACAAATTAACTTTTGAGATTTTAACCCAGATTCTTTTACATTCTTTCTATATAGGTCTAAATCCATATATTTCTTATCAGAAATAAGAGGATGTCCTATGTAAGAAAACTGTGCTCTTATCTGATGCGACTTACCAGTGATTAAATCTATGTCTATGTCTTCAGTAGACTTGGTTTTTTTAATCACTTTATATTTTAATTTTATTAAAGTATAGCCATTTATTATCTTGCCGTTATATTCTTTAATGATTGCTTTATTATCTCTCTCATCTTTTTTAAATAAATTAACTAATTCTCCGCTATCTTCTTCCAATATACCATTTACAGTTGCTTTATATCTTTTCTCCATCAACCCATTCTTTATCATCTTAGATATTTCTCTTGCAGCGACATAAGTTTTAGCAAATATTATAAGCCCTTCTGTATTTCTATCTAGACGATTTACTACTGAAGCTTTAAATGCAGTATTTTGAACACCAAGATATTTATTTAAAACTGTGTTGACTGATTCATCGCCACTTTTATCTCCCTGAGATAACATACCAACTGGCTTATTAAAAATAATTACATTATCATCTTCGTATACAATTCTGTCAGATATATCGGGTAAACTATTTGTCGGCTTCTCACTACTATCTAAACTTAGCTTATCGTAAAACTTCTCAAATGTTTCATCCGATAAATATATAGACACCACATCACCAGCATGAAGTATTTCGTTGCCACCTGCTTTTTTGTCGTTTATCTCAAAATACTTTTTTCGTAGTAGTTTTTGAAATAGACTATTTGGCATAGTTTTAAATACTTTTTTTAAATATTTAACAAGTGTTATGCCTTCTTCACTTTTAGTGAGTTTAAGACTCTTCATCTATCCCCAAGCTGGTCGACTGAAACTATTATCTTGGACGTTTGACAGGGCGATGCTTTTTTGAAATTCATTTCTCATATTTACAACTTCGTTCAGTTTATTGCTTAAATTTTGTAGTTGATTATTCATTATATTAGATACATCTGTCCCAAGTGTCTGCATAAAGTTCATCATAAATACAAGTGAGTCGTCATATTCCTTTAAAGACCTCTCATGAAGCTGTCTGGCATTTGCCTCTGCATTTGCAACTAACTCATTTGCTCTTCTAACGGCGTCATCCATAATTTCCTTAGATCTTTGCTCAGCAAGTTTTATTTGTTCACTCTCATTTAGCATTCTATCCTTCATGTCATTTGCCTCAATCATAATTCTCTCGGCATTCTTTCTGGCAAGCTCTAACTCTCTATTTTTAGACTGCTCTAACTCTCTTGTTTTTTCGTTATACTTTTTTATCTCATCTGGAATAGAAGTCTTTAATTCTCCTATAAGTTGGCGAAGTGTGTCCTTAGGGAGCATTACTCTTCCCCTTGTATCCGGCCTCACATTTTCAATCATTTGCTCAATATTATCAATAATTGTCTCTAAATTACTAATTGCCATCTCTTCTCCTTAAGCTATCTTTATACATTAAAATATCAACTACTTATTATAACACTTTTTATAAAATATTTCTATAAATGTCACACATTATATCTATTGAATTTACCTTTTAGTTTCTCGGCTACATATGGTGTCACAAACTTGCTTATATCACCTTCATATGAAGCAACTTGCTTCACTACACTTGACGATAGATATGAGTATTTGAGATTTGTGAGTAAAAACATGGTATCTATATCACTATATAGTTCCCTATTTGTCTGTGCCATTTGTAATTCATATTCGAAGTCCGTCACCGCTCTTAGACCCCTTATGATTATTCTGGCTCCTTTGCTTTTTGCATAGTCAACAAGTAAGCCCTCAAAACTTTCAACCTCTATGTTGTCATATTTTTTTATAGACTCTCTAATCATCTCAAGCCTCTCTTCTACCGTAAAAAGTGAACTCTTATCAAAATTATTTAATACTGCAACTATAAGTTTGTCAGCAATCTTAGATGCCCTTTCTATAATATCTATATGACCATATGTAATTGGATCAAATGACCCTGGATAAATACAAATCTTCATATATCACCTATGCCTTCTTATAAAATATGTGCTTATTGCTTTTATATTTTTTTATTTTTGTTTTTACAAAGCCCAGTTCTTCTATACCATCTGCATCATCTTTAAGTCCAACTTCTAAAATAACGATGCTTTCTTCATCTATCAAATTGCTTTTTGAAAGTTTTTCAAAGACCGGTCTATATAGTCCTTTATCATAAGGCGGATCCATAAAAACTATTCCATAGGATTCATTCTCTCTTGATAAATTTTCAAGTGACAAAGCGGCATCACCTTTTATTACCTTGGCTCTATCCATAAGTCCAGTATGTTCTAGATTTTCATTTATAACTCTTATTGCCTTATCATTATTGTCAACAAAAGTTGCCTTGCTCGCCCCTCTGCTTAACGCCTCTATACCTATGGCTCCAGACCCAGCAAATAAATCAAGGAAGTTTTTACCTGGTATCTCAAAATGTATCATATTAAATAATGTCTCTTTAATTTTATCCGTAGTGGGTCTTATAGACAAATCATTAAGTGTTTTAAGCACTAAATGCCTTTTTTCTCCGGCTATAACTCTCATAATCATTAATTATATTAAATGAAACTAGTATAGTCAAGAATAGCGATTTTGCCGATAATGTGCTATAATTATAATGCTTTTTAGGAGGACGATTTGATGAACCAATTTATGAAAAAAAACATATGCATATCACTTGTCATATTGATGAGTTTCTCTTTGATTTTCACTTCACATTCTGAAAATAATACAAATATTTCTTATAATATAAACCCATACTACAACTATTGGAAAAACAAATTCATAGTATATGTTGATAATTATTTGGGAGATATAAATGATGTAAGTATAAAAGACTTACAAGGAAATAAGGGCTCTAGTAATATATATATTTTTTCTAAACTCACCGATGGGAACTATGACTATGATTCTTTGATGAAAGATATAAAAAACTCCGATGTCACAACTAATCTACATGATAAAAAACCAATATTAGTGCATCTACCAAAAAATGCAAAAAATAATGAGTCACATGCTTTATTAAAAAATGATGATGAAAAAGGCAAGCTCGTAACAGGTGGCCCCTATTCCAAATATGAAAAATACTCAAATGGATTTTACTATAAAGACGAAAAATTAGATAAAAATAAGTTGAACGAACTACTAACTACATATAAAAAAGAAGCAAAAAAAATATCTGAGAACCTAAATAAAATTAAAAGCTTTAGTATAAAGGATATTTACAGTAATGTTTTCGTAGCATATATGACAAATGGTGCTACAAATGTATCTGGCACTCCTGATGCTAAAATATATTTACTTGATGTTGACAAAAAAATTAATCCATATAATTTAGTAATTAAGGATCTAAATTCAAAAGATGTCATCACTGGATCTTCCACAAAAGATTACTTGCCTGATTGGCAGGCTGAAACTCTTTACATCTATGGCGTGGGCAATCGCTTAATTGACAAGGTTACCTTTTATGAGTTTAAACAAGCTCTGTGGAATAAACAGGAAGCTTCTACGCTTGATTGGATTAAATCACTAAATAATTAAACCAGTCTTTATATATTCATCTAACTTAATTTTGAGTTCCTTTGTGAGCTCAATTTTTTTATCTATAAACTCCTTAGCATCTACACTCGCAAATCTAAATAGTTGTATATCTGTATACATATCTGCAAGTTTAAAATCCATCTCACCTGACTGTTTAACTCCAAATATATCTCCAGGCCCTCTTAATTTTAAATCCTCTTCAGCTATGTAAAAACCATCATTAGACTCTGATAATACTTTTAACCTTTTTTCTGATTTTTCTGTATGAGTAGTATCTACAAATAGCGCATAACTTTGAGCATTTCCTCTTCCTACTCTACCTCTTAATTGATGTAGCTCGGCAAGACCATATGATCCTGCATCCTCTACCATGATAAATGTAGCATTTGGTACATCTACTCCAACTTCTATTACAGTAGTTGACACAAGAATGTCTATATCTCCTTCCTTAAAACTTTTCATTATGTCATATTTTTCACTTGGTTTCATCTTGCCGTGTAAAATTCCTATGCTCACATCATTTCCATAAAAACTCTTTAATCTCTCAGCATACTCTGTAACATTTTGATAGTTGGCGAAACTTCCTACATCTTCATCATCACTTCTATCTATAGCAGGGCAAATAACGTATGCCTGATGCCCCAAGTCAATTTGTTTTTTCATTGATCGAAAAGCTTTTTCTCTTTGATTTATGTTTGCTACATAGTTTTTTACAGCAAGTCTATTTTTTGGCTTTTCAATAATTCTACTTATATCCATATCAGCATAAAAAAGCATTGCAAGAGTTCTTGGGATAGGCGTCGCAGACATTATAAGAATATTTGCATTATTGGACTTATCTTCAAGTTGTTTTCGTTGACTGACTCCAAATCTATGCTGCTCATCAATAATACAGAGTCCTAGATCTTTATACTCTACATCTTTTGAAAACAAAGCGTGCGTGCCAATTATAATGTCGATCTCTCCAGATTTCAATTTTTCTAAAATAGATTTTCGATCTTTTGCTTTAGTGCTACCTGTTAATAATGCAACATTTACCCCATCGCCAAACAGTTCAACTATTGTTTTATAATGCTGCTCAGCAAGTATCTCAGTTGGTGCCATAAAAGCCGTCTGTATTCTCTTGTCAGCTACAAGAAGTGATGCGAGGATTGCTACCACTGTCTTTCCCGATCCAACATCGCCCTCTAAAAGTCTATTCATCTTTTTACCCGATTTAAAATCATTCACTATATCTATAATAGCTGACCTTTGATCATTCGTTAGTTTAAAAGAAAGTTTTTTTATATATGATTCTAATACGGATTCTTGCACACCTTTTAACTCTACTCTTCCTTCTCTAACTTTCTTATCTTTATTTGAAAGCATAGCGAGTGAAAACAAAAAGAATTCGTCATACACCAGTCGCTTTCTCGCTTCCTGCATATCTTCCATCTTATTAGGAAAATGTATGTGGTTAAATGCAAATGATAAGTCGCAAAGTTTTCTTTGCTCGAGTATTTTATTAGGTAAATACTCTCTAAAACAATCTTTATTTAACTCGTTGTCATCAAGTAACGTTTTGATGGCCTTTTTAATAGAGTTGTTATTAAGTCCCTTAGTAAGCGGATAAACAGGACTTAAATTTCCCTTAAAACTTTCATATACTTCATTTTTAAATATTTTGCACTGTGAAAGACCTATACCATTTTTAAGTCGGCCAACCTTACCTCTAAAAATCCTACTTGTACCAAGTGATAACGACTTATTGATAAAAGGTATATTGAACCAATATGCTCTAATCCTCCCAGTGCCGTCGTCTAACCATAGTGACGTGATAGTAGTTCTACCCTTTCTAAACATACTTGGTTTAGTAACTACCATTGCGTTTATTGTGGCGACTTTTCCCGCCTCAAGATCTATTATATCAATTGGCTCTTCAAATTCTTCATAGTCTCTTGGAAAAAAATAAATTAAATCTTTGATAGTGTTAATACCAAGATTCATAAAATATTTTTCTATTTTGGGTCCTATGCCTTTTATTTTTGTAAGTTCTGACATAATATTAAAGGAGCGGACTTACGTCCGCTCAAAATTTATTCTATTGATATATAATAGTAGTAAACTGGTTGATCGCCTCTATATACATTTACCTCTAGATTGCCATATCGTTTTGAAAATTCATCCCTAATCTTATTTGCATCTTTCTCAGTCACAGAGTCTCCAAAGTAGATAGATACTTCAGAATCTTTATCTTCTTTTATTTTTTCATAAGCTCCAAATATACTGTTTATTATATCTGAATTTGTATATAGTAGTCCTTTATCTCCAAGAGATATATAGTCATTTTCCTTTATATCAATGCCATCAATTACAGTATTTCTTATTGAGTAAGTTGTCTGTATGGTCTTTACATTTTTAATGCTCTCTTTAAACTGTTCAAGCATATCTTCTACTTTTTCTCTTTCTGTGAAATAAATCATACAGTTTATTCCCTGTAATACATTTTTAGTCTCTATAACGTATACTTCTTTATCTTTAACGATATCCTTTGCCTGCTTTGCAGCCATTATAATATTTGAATTATTTGGGAATATAAACACTTTTTTCGCGTGAACTTCTGCTATGGCATTTAAAAAATCTTCTGTAGATGGGTTCATGGTCTGACCACCTGTTATAACCTTGTCGCATCCCAATTCATTAAAGAAAGTAGTTATTCCCTCGCCATTTGAAACCGCCACAAATCCAATCTCTTTAAGTTTTACTGGTGGTTTCTTTTCCTCATGTTGCTCTGCAAATTGTTTTGCCTTCTTTTCTGCATCTTTTATAACTTTTTCTTGATGCTCTAGTTTAAGGTTATCTACTTTAAGATTAGTTAAGAAACCATACTCAAGGCCTTTCTCAAAAACTTTTCCAGGATGATTTGTGTGGACATGAATTTTAATATACTGTTCATCACCAACTACAACTAGAGAATCACCTATACCTTCTAGATATTTTATAATTTCTTCTGTTGCATTTGCTTTAAAACTTGTAGCAGTATTTATGATGCATTCTGTACAGTATCCGAACTTTATATCTTGGTCTTCGACAACTTTTAAATTTATATTAGATGATTTGCCTGATGCTTTTTCATCAAAACTAATCTCTACTTTTTCACCCCTTAAAAATGCTAATACACCATGGGCAAAATACATGAGCCCCTGCCCGCCACTATCTACAACGCCTGCCTCTTTAAGTATAGGAAGCATATCAGGAGTCTTTTGAAGCATCTCATCACCATAGTCTATCACTTTTTCAAGTTTCTCTATACCGCTACTTGAACTGCCAGATACTTCTTCTGCCTTTTCAGCGAGCGCTCTTATGACAGTGAGGATAGTCCCCTCTTTTGGTTTTACCACTGCCTTATATGCTGTGTCCTTTGCCTTTTGTATAGCTTCAAGAAGCAATTCAGTATCTATCTCTTTTGCATCTTTTAAATGGTTGGTAAAACCTCTCAAAATCTGTGACATGATAACTCCAGAGTTACCACGGGCACCACGAAGTGAACCACTTGCTATAGCTTTACAAACTTCCTCTATGCTATCATCTGATACTGCATTCACTGCTTCACAGGCTGACTTAAGTGTCATAGACATATTTGTACCAGTATCACCATCTGGCACAGGGAAGACATTTAACTCATTGACATAATCTCTATTTTTATAAAGTAAAGATGCACCTGCAAGAAATGCACCTTTAAGATTGCTTGCATTTCCCATTTTAATCGATTACCCTCACACCTTCTACAAAAATATTAATCTCTTTTACTTTTAAGTCGGTAAGTTCTTCAACTTTATATTTTACATTTTCTATCACATTGTCAGAACATGCTTTGACATTTACTGAAAAAGCAATGATGACATGTAGATCTATTTTAATCTCATTATCAATGATCTCTACGACTACTCCCTTTGCCAAA
Source organism: uncultured Clostridia bacterium (assembly GCA_947303805.1). Classification (GTDB taxonomy): domain Bacteria; phylum Bacillota; class Clostridia; order Lachnospirales; family Lachnospiraceae; genus UBA3633. The sequence continues at coordinate 23,296 of CAMYZE010000004.1, forward strand.
TCTTCCCCTGTAAGTAAAGTTGTAAGACCATTTGCGATATTTACTGCGGCCATACCAACAACACCAAAACTCTCGCAAGCAGCAAGACCTGCTGTCTTAGCGATTACTTTTGGACTTATAAAAATCTCACCATATTTTGTCTCGTGATGACCATCTTGAACCTTGTTAGCCATGATACCTCCTATAAAAATCCGTAAATACTATAATCTACCTAACTATTAATTTTACCACAATGTCGATTATTTGGCAAATATATTCCGTCACTTCAATTTATCAATCTAACTTTTTTAATATTTCCTCAAAGTCCATTCCACTATAAGCTACTTTTATGACTTTTACTATTAAGTCTTTATCAAAAACATAATAAAATATAGTATAATTGTTAGCAAAAATCATTCGCAATTCTTTTGATTTCCACGGTTCATTTGGATAAATCATTCCTCTCTTTGGAACTTTAGTTAGACTTATAATAGTGTTCTGAATTGCATCAATAGTATTATCAGCACTATCTACGGATTCTAACTCATTTGCTATGTACTCATAGATCAGTTGCATGTCATTATCAGCACTTGGCATAACTTCTACTTCATAATTATTTAGCATTTTTCTTCATCCTTGTCTTAAATTGCTTAAAGTATTTATTTGCCTCTACACCTTTTTCGTTTAATGCTTCGTTGTATCTATTTTCCATATCAGTATCAAATTCTTCTTTTGACATTAATCCAATATTAATTTGTTTTGGCATACCATTAATCACTTTAAATGGTATCCCATTTGAAATAATTATTTGCTTATAATACATGTTAATTGCAACTGATGCCGGTATTCCAATATCATTAAGTATTGCTTCAGCTTTTTCTTTTACATCTGGTTCGATACGTGCATAAACATTTGATGTTTTCATGTATATTTTACCTCCAAAGTTATTTACAAGTATTATATAACAATGTAAGCACAAAAGCAATACATTTTTAATCGTCAAAATTGTCCCCCTTTTATTTCTCCCTCTTTTATTTTACACAAAAAAAGAGCCTTTAGGCTCTTTTAAGTAATAAACTTACAAACTATGTATAAATATCAAAAAATAAATGGAACGGAGATAATTATTGTCGCTTGATGATTAATTTTTAAGTTTTTTGAAAAAAACAAAAAACTTAACAATAATATTCTCCGTCCCTTTTATTCTTATCTTTATCAAAACTCAATAACATGTGGCACTATATCCGGATCATGGTTAGCAAGTGATTCTACACAATTTTTATCAAGACTCTGTTCTCTTATCCACTCAAGAGATTGTTTCTGAAGTTTTTTATCAGCAGCAATTCCTGATGTAATCATTTCTTCCCAACTTTTTCTTGCATATCCTCCATCAGAAAACAATAATACAAACTTCCCTTCATCATTTTTCACTTTAACTGCATATAATCCATCTGCATGTCCTGGAATATTTATTAACTCAATTGAACCATCACCTAAAAGATTATATGACTTACCTACAGGTCCTTCTGTATCATTCCAATCGAACTCAGTTAGATTAATATCGTCCCACCAACCTTTATAATAACGAACCTTATTTGTTAATTTATTTGCAAATTTAACTTCATCAGCTGAAACTAAAAACTTTTTTGCATTCTTAACTTGTTTTAAGCCATTAGCATGGTCACAATCTAAATGAGTAAGAAGAACAGCATCAATGTCAGTGTCTTTTATTCCAAGTTTCAGAAGTTGTTCATCTATACATTCGCCAAATTTGATCTCACCTTGATTAACTTCATAAAGTAACATAGAACCAAGAGATTTAATCTGAGCCTTTTTGTCAAACTCACCATTTGGACTCATATCCCTTGACCAACCTGTGTCTACAAGAAATTTCCCCTTAGGGTGTTCTATTAGATATGCAGAAACTGGAAGCCAAAGTCTATCTTCTTTTTTGCCAAAAATCCCTGACGCTTTAATTGCATTGCTACGATCACCGCCAAATGGAAGGTCAGGTGCCACACATACTTTTCCAGTATGAAATACATGAATCTTTATATTTCCCATAATTAATCCTCCTCAAATCAAAAATTATATACATTAATTAAAAATAAATGGGACGGAGATAATTATTGTCGCTTGATGATTAATTGTTAAGTTTTTTAAAAAAAAACCCAAAAAACTTAACAATAATATTCTCCGTCCCTTTTATTTGCGTCCCTTTTATTTGTTACATCAATACTAACTCTCATTAATATGTAATTACAATAAATATTGCTTACCAAAAACTCTCTCCATCACGGTTACTGCTGAATCGTGCTGTTTTTTTCCGCCACATGATGCACAACAATCAAGATAAACTTTATAATTGTATCCTGCATCAAATGCATCAAACAAGCTTCCAAGAACACAGCAATCTGTATCAATTCCTACGAAGTGTAAATCAGTGATGTTTTCTTTTTTTAAGTATTCCTTAAATTCATCAGTAAAACAAGAATATGTGTCTTTTTCAAAAACTCTCTCGCTTATTGACTCTACATACTTATCTAAAGACTGTGATTCTTTTGTCACTAATGATGTCCAGTTTAGTTGCTTATAACACGGACTTCCTTCATGATTCATGTATTTTGTCGCAACTATATGGTCAAATTTTTTACGACTTAATAGTTCTTTTATTCTATCAGGAACATAATTTGTTTCATTTGTCAAAAAACCATTTTGTACATCAATAATTACTAAACAACTAATCATAACTTATCCTTTCGCACTATTAGAATAATTCCCACCAAACCTAACAATGCTAATATTATTACTTGTGGAATACCTATATTCTTAAACTCTCCCATCAGTAAACCATAAAGTGATGGTACAATTTGTATGTATGCAATTACAAAAAGTAAAATCTCACTAAGCACATTAAACTTCTGCTGCTCTTCTATGTTTTTACTTTCAGTTTCTTCTATCCTAAATTGCAAATAGTCAGTATACCTTTGGTATTGCTCATCTATAAAACTTGTTTTAATCAACTCATTTCTTATGTTAAAAATGTACTCAGGTAAGTTGCTATCTGCATTAACTCTGAACTCAGTGAACATTTTTTTATATTTAAATAACTCGTTTTTCAATGCCGATACTTTTGAGTTCTTTGATTCCATTTCACTTGCATCGTTATACAAACAATACGAATAGAGCCACATTGCTTGCAAGTCAATCTCCATACAATTTATGTGCTCAATGATTCCTTCATCAAGTTTATCCATCAAAACAACTACTGCCGACCAACTTATGTAAACTGCACTATTACTCTTCTTCAGCCAGTTTTTATAATCATAGTCTTCAGTGCTAAAATTAAATGGGTCATTATTTGCTGTAACACTTAACTTATTTGACTCTTCCAAATTAGCAATTGCAGGTTCTAAAATTATCAATAAATTCTTTTTATAATCCTCGTTTAAATTCTTAAACTCAAAGTTCTTTGTTTCGCCATCCACAATAAATGATGTAGACATTATATATGAGAATCCTGCACACTCCCAATCGCTGTTTGCCGATGTCCTAATATGCTGTTTACTGTTTGAGTTCTCTTTTACAATGTTTCTTAAATCATTAGCTATTTTATCAAAAATTGGTGAGAATTTATGTGATGGTTTACTATTTAACTGACTCGCATATTTTTCTTTTCTTTCTTTACAGTAATCAAAGGCATATTTTTCATGATTGCAGACAAACTCATCACCTTTAAATAGAAATACTCCTACTCCAAAACTATAAATGTAAACCGAAATATCATCACTAAGTTTATATCCGAATAGATAGTACTTAGAAAAAGCCATAAGTAGTTGTGTATCGTCTATCAATTTGTAACCATTGTCTTTAAAATACTTAATTAATTTATTCTCTAAAACACCACTAATAGAAGTGCCAATATCAAACGGCATATATCGATATGGAATTATTAATTTTTTATTCTCACTACCCATATTGTTCCATTATTTTCTTTTTATATTTTACTTTTCGCCTTTTATCCTCAAATACAACTGGTCTACAATTATCTTTGTAAACCCTCAGGTCACTACTCTTCATCATCTTCGCTATCTTCATCTTCATCATCTTCCAATCCATATAAATCAGGATTTAAAATCATGTCATTCATAAATTCATCATCAAACATAAATCCTCACAACCATAACACCTACTACGATAAGCAGAATAAAAACTACTATTGCTCCGCCACCCACCCCATTGGTGTTAATTCATTAAATTTACTATTATAATTTCTTCTCATAACACAAATTCTAACAAATGCAATGTCTAATATTTGTCGTATCATTAACCCAGTCCACCACGGACTCACATTGCCTATATTATACCATTTTTCGCCTTTTTAATTAAGATAAATTTTTAAATAAATTTTTTTCAATAAAAAATGAACAGCCATGTTGACTGTTCCTGCCCTCTTAATTTTAATTACTTTATGCTACTTCCAAACTCAACCATCATTTTATGGTTTCCTTCAGTTTTCTGCTCAGCACCATTTATGCATTTCATTCCAACATCCGTAGCATTTGAATAATCAACTATATGTTTATATGTTTCTACAATACCGCTATAAACATCAGGTGAGTAAGAACTTACTATCAATGCATACTTCTTTGCTGGCATTGTTCCTTTGCAATAAAATCTGCTGATTACATTTTGCAACTGACCAGTAAAATTGAAATAATAAACAGCTGATGCAAATACTATCATTTCAGCATCATTAAGTTTCTTATAAACATCTTGCATTTCATCCTTTTGAACACACTCGCCATTACCTTTTGTGTGACAATATTCGCAAGCAAGACACGGTGCTATTTTCATATTTCCAACATTTACTATTTCAACATCATGTCCTGCTTTTTCAGCACCTTCTTTAAATCCCTCAACTAAAAATTGTGTGTTTCCATTTTTTCTTGGGCTTCCTTGTAATACTACTATTTTCATTTTCGCTATCTCCTTTAATTTATTTATTAATCATCATCGTTATCATCGCTAATTCCATTTAGCAATGTTATTTCTTCAATTACTACCGCAAGCATTACTATTTCCATTTCATAATCTTCATCAATAATGTCCATTACATAAGTGTCCACTAATGATATAATTTTCTTTCTAACAGTAGCTACTAAATTTCCGCTATTATTATAAACATCATAGTTCCAGCTAAAAAAATCCCCATCAACATTCAAATCAGCAAACTGGATATCATAAACTGGATGAAACAATGAAAGGCACTTTTTTATATAGCCTCGTTTTTCGCCACCTACAAAAATATAATAGCACGGAAGTATTTTTATTAATTTCTCTCTTATAGTCCCGACTTCATTGTTACACTGGTCATAAACTCTAAATACCCTGCCAATTGAAATCAATGCTGCCTTTACTGTATATTTTTTATTACCAGCTTCATCAAAAATATTAAAAGAATCAGTCCAAGCTATAATTTTCTTCTTTATTACTAATCGCATATGAATTACTATTTTTTATCAGCTATTAGTTTTGTAAGTTTTGTATAAATATTATTTGCTTTTGTTTTATCCTTTACAATTTGTTTTATTGAATTTTGCACTGCTTTTTTTGATTTGCATTTAATTATTATGTCTACAATATGAGCTTTCAAATTCTTTGTTTCGCCTTTTAGTACTGTGCCAACCTTTGATGTCAAACTTTGTTTTAACTTATCAGCTTCACTCTGAGTTTGTGTGTTCTTAGTGATTTTTTTCTTTGCTGGAATTTGTGTTAGAGAAGTTATTACTTTTACTGTCACTTTATTGCCTTTCCAGTAATCAACTAAAACATCAAATCCTTTATCCTTTGAAACTATATAAAAAGTATCTTCTTGGAATCGTTCTTTGATTACAAATCCAAGCACTGATGCTAAAGTGAAATCAAGTGCATTCTTACCTACTTTTGTTAAAATATATCTCATTTCTGCTTTAGTGCTATTAAGTGTAGCAACCGTTGTCATTGGTAAGTGAGCAGTGTTCTCAGAGTAAAATAAATAAACTATCGAGTCATCGCCGAGATTTTCAATTCCACTTAATCCTTTTATTGATACATTTTCATAATCCACAAATATTAAATTCATACTTATTTCTTTTTCCCTTTTATTCTTCCTTTTATTCTTTACACCTTTTAAAAATATTTTTTTATGGTATAATATTTTTTATGTTTACTAATATCAAAATTTTCATTTTAAATAACATGGTCGCTATCATTGCTTGTATACTTGCTATAGTCACTATGTTTTTTGTCCCTATAGATAAGGAGTATCTTTACTATATAGATTTTAAAACTATCTCCTGCCTCTTTCTTATATCCTGCATAATAAGTGCATTTAAAGACATAAATTTCTTTTATGCTATAGCTAGGCACATAATCATAAGATTTAATACACTTAGAAAATCTTACATAGCATTACTTACTATCACATTTGTAGGTTCTATGATTATAGCTAACGATATGGCACTAATAACTTTTCTTCCACTCGGTTATCTTATTTTGAAAGAAACAAACAATGAAGATAAAGAAGCTTTTGTATTTATTATGCAAAATGTGGCAGCTAATCTTGGCGGTATGCTTACACCATTTGGCAATCCACAAAACCTTTACATATATACAAAATATAATATCAGCAATGCAGATTTCATCCACATAATGATTATACCTTTTATAGTCGCTATCTTTTTACTTTATCTAAGTGTGATTTTTATCAAAGACAATAAACTAATTCTCAATAGACAGGATATGAAAACGAGTCCTATAAAAGAAAAAGTTTACATTTTCCTTTTTGTGATTGCTATATTTGTAGTTTTTAGATATGTCCCACTGATTGTCGGTCTTATAATTATTCCAATTATTATTTTGATACTTGATAGATATGCATTTAGAAATATAGATTATAGTCTTCTTATGACTTTTGTTTTCTTTTTTATATTCTCATCAAACTTGGCAAGGATTGATGCAGTAAATGTTTTCTTTTCAAAACTTCTTGAAAGAAATGTTTACTTTACCACTTTACTTTCTTGTCAGTTTATGTCTAATGTTCCTACAAGTATTCTTTTATCAAAATTTACTAATAATTATATCCCTCTACTCTATGGGGTAAATATTGGAGGTCTTGGGACACTTATAGCATCGCTTGCTTCTCTTATAACTTTTAGGAACTATGTGGCTCTTAACCCAAATAAAACTTGCCACTATCTTGCACTATTCACATTTATAAATGTTACATTTATAGCTATTGAATCATCTATCATAATATTCTTATTATAATTCTTTATACCGCTCCAGGTTTTAACATCTTCTTTCCTATAATCATATATGCCACAAACATAAATACTATAAGGATAGACCATGAAATAGGGTAGACTGCACATATAGTTACATAACTTGGATAAATTGGAAATACAGTGAAAACCCATAGCATTCTAAAAATAATTATACCAAAAATAACTGCAACGGTCTGAATATATGGATGTCTCAAAACCCTAAGTGCAGAACCATAAATTTCATAGATTGGTTGTATAAACGAGAGTGCTGTTACTATACTAAGTCGTGTTATAGCTATTTTTATAACTTCTTCATCATTTGTAAATATTGATAAGAATTGATTTGTAAATAATTTGATAATAAGGATTATTATTCCTACAAAAAGCATAGCGATAAGTATGCAACTATTAACAATCTTTTTACATCTATCATACTTCTCAGCACCATAGTTTTGACTAAGTATAGTGAGACAGGCTTGACTAAATGAAGTAGTTACATAATATGTAAATGATTCAACATTAAGTGCTGCAGTATTTGCTGCAATAGTTTTTGTCCCAAGTGAATTTATAGCCGACTGCACACAGAGATTAGATGTTGAAAAGACCATACCTGATATTGCGCTTGGTATTCCTATCCTCATTATTTTAAATAATGAATCTGGGACTATTATCCACTCTTTTATATTATATTTTATTTCACTATTCTCTTTTATCAATAAATATGTGACAACTATGGCATTTACAACATTTGAAATAGCTGTGGCTATCGCAACTCCTGTCACTCCCAATCCAAATGCAACTACAAATATAACATTTAATATTACATTTAAAACACCTGTTGCTGTCAAAATTATAAGTGGTCTTTTTGTATCACCTATACTTCTCAGTATCGCTGCTCCAAAGTTATATACTACAATAAATGGAATAGCCATAAATATAATCTGCAAATAGGTCGTTGCTGGTCTCAATATCTCATCCGGCGTTCCGAGAAAAACTAACACATTCCTTGAAAGAAAAAGTCCTATTATCATAAGTATCACACCAAATACATATGCAAATGTCATCGAAGTGTGGACTACATTATGAATCTTTTGAGTTTTGCCAGCACCTATGTAATTTGCAATCATTACATTTGCACCAATAGCAAGCCCAGTGAATGAGTTGATGAATAAGTTTATTATCTGAGTATTTGCACCTACTGCCGCAAGTGCTACACTTCCGACAAACTTTCCACACACAATTATGTCCGCTGCATTAAATAGTTGTTGCAGTGAGCTTGTAAGAAAAATTGGTATGGCAAAAAAGATAATATTTTGTATTATCGGTCCATTCAAGATATCCAATTTTTTAGAAATTATTTTTTGCATACTTTCCTTTTATTTTTGTATGGGCTAGTTATACGAACCCGGTTTTTTTACATAATTTGGTATTACTTTATCAATCTCATCTTTATAATCTTTCGTAAGGAAAGCTTCAACTTCACCGTCAATGCGAATGCGTTTTCTCTCGTTTGTTATGTCGCCTATATAAGTTAGCTGAGTCTCACATAGTTCGCCCGCACTAGCCACAATAAGTTTATCATTGCTATTATTTTGTTCATCTTTGATCGCAACTATAAATGAATTTTTGGTGAGTAATCTATATGGGTTAATATCAAAATAATTTGCTATCTCAACTGTACCTTGCAAAATTGGTATTCTCCTTAGACTATATTTAAGTCCCCATTTATTTCTTTCGCAAAGTTTCCAGAGTGACGCGAGGACCCCACCTTTACCGATAATTTCACAATCTAATATATGGGGCTCGCAAGATGACATAATTAAAGACGGAATAAATCCGTCTTTAGATAAAGATTCCTCTATTTGATTTTTTAAATGTGTTATAAACTCTTGGTTAAATTGCCTTACTAAATCTTCTTGCTTTTTGTCAATCAAAACTTTTGTGCCAAGATTACCTGCAAAACCTGATACATACAATTTAATCATCTTAAATTAAAGATGAAAATAAGCAAGGCACATACTAAGCACCATTGCAACTACCAATATAATAGCAATAATCGCTGCTACCTTCTTTGTTTGTTTTGGATTCATCATATTGACGCCAACGGGAATCGAACCCGTGATACCACCGTGAAAGGGTGATGTCTTAACCGCTTGACCATGGCGCCACGATATATGAAAGGCGACGATCGGATTTGAACCGATGATCAGGGTGTTGCAGACCCACGCCTTACCACTTGGCTACATCGCCTTAACATAGCCTATTTATAATATCTTAAAATGCCTCTTTTGTCAAGCAAAAGCGGCATAATAATACTATGTAAACTATTTAATCGCCAAAAATATCATTAAATACAGTCAAGTAATCATTGCCGTTTTTTCTTAAATCTTCCAAGTCAACTGGATTACTCTTTTCAATTACTGATTTAGTATCAAGTACATTTTTAACATCCTTTCTTGCTGAAACTAAACCATTTGCAACCAATACCTGTTGTCCCTTTTTAGATAATATGTAATCTATAAGTAGCTTGCCATTTACAGGGTTCACTGCACCTTTAACTAATGCAACTCCATTTAACATAGTGATGTTGTCCGAATCCGCATACTTAAATCCAAAATTTTCATATTCTTTTGTGTAGTTTGCGCTAATCTCATCATAGCAAATGCCTACTTTATAAGTATTACTTACTATATTGTCAACTACATCAATCTCCCTCGATTTAATTACTACGCCGTAATCTCTCAATCGTCTAAAATATGCATCACCATAATTTTTATTTTGCATCATAGCCATGACCCAGTATTTAACATAGTTGTCTTTATTGGGATCTGCAATAGCCATTACATTTTTATAGTCATTATTTAAAAAATCATTCCATGTCTTAGGAGCACTTTTTTCATCAACTCCAGTTTCACTATCTTTACTAAACCCAATGCCCATGGTAGTCACAGAGGCTGCATAGTAATAATTCTCTAAATCTTTATATTCTTTTGGTATTCTTCTCGCTTCTCTAGTTTCATAGGCTTCAATCCTTGATTTTGCTTTCATATCTTCAAGACTAAGAACGTCCGTTATAAAAACTACATCAGCATTAGGTTGACCTGACTCAAACTCTACATCTATTTTTTTATTAACTCTATCTACAGTTCCATAGTAGTAATCGAGTACTACACCAGGATATTCTTTCTCAAAACTTTGTTTTAATGCTGAAGCTGCAGTTTCATCAATCGTAGTATAAAGCATAACTGATCCATTGTATGTCGAGTTATCTTTTTTTGTGCAAGATACAAATAGAATAAAGTTTAAAGATATAATTAACGCTATTGATATAAACTTCTTCATAATTATGTTCTCTTTAAATATTTTCTTACATCAAATGCAACTGCTATGATTATAACTGCACCTTGAACAATTTGTTGCCAGTCTGAATTGATACCAAGGAACTGCATAGATGTCTTTAAAAGTTCAAACACGAGTACGCCAAGAAGTATACCAGAAACTTTACCAACACCACCACCAGTAGAAACGCCACCGATAGTACAAGCAGCAATTGCTTCAAGTTCGTAACCTAGTCCAAGGTTTACAGAGGCTCCTCCTGATTTGGCTGCAAGTATGAAACCTGCAAGACCATACATACAACCAGCAAGTGCATATATCTTTATTATTGATTTCTTAACATTTACACCTGATACTTCAGCAGCATTTTCATTGCCACCAATAGCATACATATATTTACCATACCGGGTCATATTATATAGGAACCAAAACACTGCGCCACCTATAATAGCAAATAGAAACAACCACTTAAAGTTAAATGTACCTATCTGGAATAGTGGGGCTGTAGCTATACTTGTGTAATCAGAACGAAGACCACCTATTGGTTTTGCATTTGAATACACACGAGCGATACCGTAGATAACTGTCTGCATACCAAGAGTTGCAAGAAATGGTGGAACTTTTAATTGTGAAATTATGAGACCATCTGCAAGTCCAAAGCACATAGAGAGGAATACTACAAAGAGTGCTATACCAAGAACATACCACCAAGTATCTGGTGCTGTAAAGTCCGCACCAAAAAACTTATCCGCGTAATCATTTCTTTGTAGAAGTGTACATGCTACAACTCCTGCAAGACCTACTGCACGACCTGCTGAAAGATCAGTGCCTCTTATGATAAGACAACCACTAACTCCAAGAGCTATAATAAATCTTGGTGTTACATTTGAAACTGTATTTACAAGATTTGCAAAAGTAAAGAAATTTTGTTGAGTAAAACCAACGAAAAGCACTAAGAGTACAAGGAATAGTGCAATAATATTATCTTTAACCAAATGAATAAATTGTCTCTTTCGTACAAAAGAAGGATTCATTGGAGATTGCTCTCGCATCACCTTCTTGCCTTCTTTTTCTGTCAAATTTTGATTTGCCATATTTTCCTCCTATTACATAAACTTAGTAGCAAGTTCCATTACTTTCTCTTGTGTGGCTTCTTTACCATCAAGTATTCCTGTAAGTCTTCCTTCACACATTACCATTACTCTATCAGACATACCTAAGAGTTCTGGCATCTCACTACTAATCATAATTATTGATTTGCCCTGTTTAGCAAGATCTGCAATTATACAGTATATCTCATATTTTGCACCAACATCTATACCACGAGTTGGTTCATCAAGTATAAGTACATCTGGGGCATTTGCCAACCATCTTCCGATGATAACCTTTTGTTGATTTCCACCAGACAAATATTGAATAGGAGTTTCGTTATTTGGAGTCTTAATATTCATCTTCCTAATATTTTCATCAACAACAACTTTTAGTTTTTTATGATTTAAAACAAATCCATAGTCAAGATACTTATCAAGAGAGGCAATTCCTACATTATCAGATACAGAAAGAACTCCAAATATTCCAGTTGCTCTTCTATCCTCTGTAAGAAGTGCAAGTCCTTTAACTATAGCATCCCTTGGACGTTTGACAACAAGTTCTGCACCTTCAAAACTCATAGTACCAGCAACCTTGTCTCTTATACCAAAGATGCCTTCCATAAGTTCTGTTCTCTGAGCACCCACAAGTCCGCCAATACCAAGTATCTCTCCCTTTCTAAGTTCAAAACTTACATCTTGGAAACTTCTCTTATTTGGAGAAGTATAGTGTTCAACCTTAAATATAACCTCACCAGGTTTGTTTTCCCTCTTAGGGAAGCGGTTAGTAAGTTCACGACCTACCATGTTTTTTATAATCAAATCCGTAGTGAGCTCTGATGACTTCCATGTACCTACATAAGTTCCATCTCTCATGATAGTAACTTCATCGGATATTTTTAGGATTTCTTCCATCTTATGTGAAATGTAGATGAATGCCACACCTTTTTTTCTTAATTTATTTATTATACTAAATAACAATTCAACTTCATTCTCAGTCAATGATGATGTAGGCTCATCAAGAATTATCAGTTTTGCATCTGCAGATACTGCCTTTGCAATTTCAACTGACTGCATCTGTGAGACAGAAAGATCTCCAAGTTTCTTAGTAGAGTCAAATGGAAGACCTACTTCTCTAAGATACTTATTTGCCTCCTCATGCATTACTTTATGATCAATAATTTTTATCGGACCAACTTGCTTTAATGGATATCTACCACAGAAAATATTTTCAGCTATATCTCTTTCAGGAATTGGCTGAAGTTCTTGGTGAACCATAGCTATACCTTTTTCAAGAGCATCTTTAGCATTTTTTATCTCTACATGCTCATCATTATAGATGACTTCTCCAGAATCTCTTGTATAGATTCCAAACAAGCATTTCATAAGTGTAGATTTACCTGCACCATTTTCGCCCATAAGAGCGTGAACTGTGCCAGGGCGAATATTGAGCGATACACCTTTAAGAACATAAATATGATTGAAGCTCTTGTAGATATCCTTCATCTGTAACAAATACTCGCTCATGCATTTCCCTCCTCACCAAATTATATATACTTATATATAAAAAAACTGAGCAAGTTAAAATGCTCAGTCTTTTTATTTAATTCATATCATTCTAAATTATTTGTATTGACTAGCATTTTCTGGAGTTACCTTTACATAGTCTACCCAGTTATAAAGATCTAATTTCTTTCCATCTACTGCATCAATTGCACATTCTACTGCTTTGTGTGATTGTCCAATATGGTCATTTAATACAGTACCAGTCATGTCACCAGCTATAACAGCATCTACTGCCTCTGCAAGTGCGTCAACACCTACAAGATAAATATTATCGTTGATCTTTCTGCCTGCTGCTTCTATAGACACCTTAGCACCCATAGCCATATCATCGTTGTTGCAGAAGATAACTTCTATCTTGTCACCATATTGAGTAAGAGCATTTGCTGCAAGTCTTTGACCTTCAGCTCTTTGCCAGTTACCAACTTGGTCATCTAAGCACTCAACATCAAGTCCAGCTTTTGCTTTATATTGAGAAATAGAGAACTCTGTTCTATATTGAGCATCAACATTCTCTGGATCACCTTCGATCATAACATATTGAAGTTTTCCATCACCATTTAAATCTCCCTTGTTTGGAAGGTCAGCAATTAATTCGCCTTGGAATCTTCCTGATTGACGAGCATCAGCACCTACATAAGTAAACTTTCCTGCAAAATCTCCAGTATTGTGTGAACTCATATCAGACTCAGATGGCTCTCTGTTGATGAATACTACAGGTATACCAGCTGCTGCACACTTATCCATAACAGTTGATGCTGCAGTAGCTTGAACAAGATTTAAAACAAGAACATCATAACCTTGAGTAATAAAGTTATCAATTTGGTTAGTTTGCTCTGCTTGATCACTCTTTCCGTCTTGGATAGTTACATCATACTTAACTTGGTCGTTACTCTTTGAGTCAAAATATTTCTTTAACTCATTTCTGTAAAGTGTCATGAATGCATCATCAAATGCATAGATACATACACCAACTTTTACTGTCTTAGCTCCTGAAGCACTTGCTCCTGCATCTGCAGATGTAGAAGCTGCGTTTTTACCACAAGCAGCAAGTGAAATCACCATAACTGCTGCAAGTAAAACAGATAATAATTTTTTCATGATTAAATCCCTCCTAGGATATTTTAGTCCGTTTCACGAACATTATTGATTTAAGCAATATATATCATAACCCTAAAAATATAAATAGTCAAGCATTTTTTAAGAAAAAAGTAAGGATTTGTAAGTAATATTTAATGACATTTTACTAAAATAGTGGATATATTTTATCATAATAAACTTTTTTATTGAAATAAAATCTTTTTTATACTAAAATATCATAAACTTGTATAAATAAGGAGACTAGTTATATGAAAAAATCTTTATCATTAAAAGAAAGCATAATAATTGGCAGTATGCTCTTTGGCATGTTTTTTGGAGCTGGAAATCTCATATTTCCCGTTCACATGGGGCAACTTGCTGGTACTAATTCATTAAAAGCTGCAATCGGATTCATAATCACAGGCGTTGGTCTACCTCTTCTTGGTGTGGCCTGCCTCGGCGCTAGTAGAAAAGATAGTTTATTTGATTTAGCATCTCTAGTTGGTGATAAATACAAATACCTCTTTACCATTTTGCTTTATTTAACTATTGGACCATTCTTTGCAATTCCAAGATGTGCAACCACTTCATTTGGCATTATGACTTCTCTTCTAAGCGAAGGAAATATTGTGGGTCCAAGATTCATTTTTACATTGATTTTCTTTGCGATTGCACTTCTTCTAGCACTTAAACCAAGTGGAATAATGAACTACATTGGTAAAATAATCAATCCTATATTTTTAGTTTTTCTATTCTTACTTATAATAATTTCATTTGCAAACCCAATGCTTAACGGCAATACCATTACTCCTCAAGAAGCATATGCTACACAACCATTCTTTAGAGGTTTTATAGAGGGCTACAATACTATGGATGCCATTGCAAGTCTTGCCTTCGGTATTACTGTAATCACAGTTATAAGAAATCTTGGGGTGACTCGTGAGGCTGATGTTGCCATGAGTACAATAAAAGCCGGTGCAATTGGATGCGGCTTCATGGCAATAATATATTTGCTTACTACATATATGGGAACTATGAGTAGAGGTGTATATGAGACATCATCAAATGGCACTATAGCACTTTCACAGATTAGTTCACACTATTTCGGAAGTTTCGGAGTATACATTTTATTAATTACTGTTACTCTCGCATGTTTTAAAACTTCTGTGGCACTTATAGTAAGCTGTTCAGAGATGTTTAATAAAATGTTCCCTAAGGTTTCAATAGTAGCCTGGACTTTCATATTTACTATATTCTCATTTGTAGTCTCAAACTTCGGTCTTGATGCTATAATTACCTATGCTGTTCCTGTACTAATGTTCTTATATCCTTTAACCATCACAATAATTTTACTAGCATTATTTGGGAAGGCATTTAACTATGATAAAAGAGTATTTGCAACCACCACAATCTTTGCTTTTATATCAGCAATTTTTGATTTCATAGTTTCATTTCCAAAAGATAGCTTTATACCAGCTAGCTTTATAGATAATGTTGCGGCATTTGTTGAAAAATCACTTCCATTCTTTAGCCTTGGGCTTGGATGGTTAGTTCCTTCTATTATAGGTCTTATAGTCGGACTTATAATTCATATAACAAATAAAAAAGCCTGATTATATTTACAAAAATAAAAACCGCCATCTCTGGCGGTTTTTTTATTGATCATTTATAAATATTATTTATGTCTCTTAACTACTTTTTTCACAGCACCTGCAACTTTCTTAGTTGCTTTAGCTGCCTTCACTGCCACTGCACCAACTTTGCCATTTCCTATATTATGCATCTCAGCATATCCAGTCAAGAATAATGTAAGTGCTCCATCACCAGTTACATTACATGCTGTACCAAATGAATCCTGAAGTGCAAATATTGCAAGAAGGAAACCTGGCAACTTGTCAACTAGTACTGGGTTTCCTGCACAGATTACTGATGTAACTATACCAAGAGATGCTACGACTGTTCCTCCTGGAACTCCAGGCGCACCTACAGCAAAAATACCAAGTAACACTATGAATAATACCATAGTAGATACTGATGGAAGTGTTCCAATCAATACTTTATGAATTAACATTACAAAAAATGTCTCAGTTAATACAGAACCACAGAGGTGGATATTTGCAAAAAGTGGTATACCAAAGTTTACTAAATCTTTTCTAAGTACCTTACTCTTTCTTGCACACTCAAGCGCTACAGATAAAGTAGCTGCTGATGACATAGTTCCAACTGCAGTAATATATGCAGGACCATAGTGCTTAAACACTTCAGCAGGATTCTTTTTTGCATATGCTCCAGCAATTACATAAAGAACAGTCATCCAAATAAAATGTCCCACAAGCACTACAATGATTGCAATTATAAATGCTGGGAAGTTAGAAAGTGTTCCATCAAATCCTAAAGTAACAAATGTTGTTCCTATATAGAAAGGAAGCATAGGTATAACTGCCTTCTCAACTATGGCAAGCACGATTTCTTGAAACTCTGCAAGTAACTTCTTTGTTGTCTCTGCCTTAGTCCATACTGCTGCAAGGCCTATTACTATTGATAAAACAAGTGCAGTAATTACAGGCATAATTTGTGGAATGTCGAGTTTAAAAACAGCATCTGGAAGTTCTGCTCCACCAGTTACTTCTTTAATGTGTAGCATTGGCACAATGATATAACCTGCTATTGCTGACATAGTTGCAGCAAGCACACTACTTAAGTAAGCAATAATAAGTGCTATACCAAGAAATCTTCCAGCGTTGCTACCAAGTTTTGTGATAGATGGGCAAATGAATCCAAGAACTATAAGTGGTACACAAAATGAAATAAACTGTCCCATCAGTCTGTGCACACACACTAGTACTTGCATAAGTCCTGCTGTACTCTCTACATTTGCCTTGCAGCCAAGTCCTACTAATGCTCCAATCACAATACCGAGAACAAGTCTGAAAGGTAAACTACTAAAAATTTTTTTCATATAATCCCCCTTGAAGTTTATATAATTATTTTTTTATTACTTCCTCAAGATATTCTCTAAACTGATCTTCTTCCCTAGCACCAATTACATAATTCTTTAACACTTTATCTTTTCCTATGATATAAGTTGTAGGTATACCAACTATGCTAAACTTCGTACCATAACTTTCCTTCTCATCATAGCCGATAGGGAAAGTATACACTTCATTCTCTACAAGAAAATCTTGAATTGTTTCTTTTGTCTCACCTAGATTTATCATTACAAAATCGACCTTATCACCAAACTCTTCATACAAATTTTGAAGTCCTGGCATCTCCATTCTACAAGGTGGACACCAAGTTGCCCAGAAATTAATAAGAGCAGGTTTTTTACTTTTACTCAAATCAAAAGTGACCCCTTTATTCGTCTCAACCTTTATATTTGGCATAGTCATGCCTTGAGACAAGTTATATACTGCCTTTTCATCAGTGTCACTTATTACTGTGCCAGTACCTGTCTCACTAATTTCATCCGCCATCACATCTACGCTCTTATCTTTTTTAGAGCATGAAAATAATGATACTACCAAAACAAATATAGTTATAAACATTAATAATCTTTTCATAATAATCGCCTCTTAGTTATTATTCTATCATAAATACAAATATTACTCAAACAAAAATTTTGGGACTCGCAAAGCTCGCCACACAAAAAATCGCAAAAACTTGCTCTTATCGTAGGCACGAGTTTTACGAGCGCCAAAGCATAAATTAGTTTTACTATTATTGAAATGTTGATTTAATTGGTGTATAATACAAAAAAACGGAGGTGAACTATGAAACTAATGTATATAATAGTTAGGCAAGATAATGAAGCAGATGTGGTAGATGCCCTTATAAATAAAGGCTTTCGCATAACTAAACTTGCTACTTCTGGCGGTTTTTTGAGGAAGGGCAACACAACTTTATTTAGCTGCCTTGAAGATAAGGATGTCGATACTGCAATAGAGATAATAAAAAATGAGTGTGGACACACTCAAAAAATACAGGTCGATATGCCTATAAATCTCCCTTCAACAGCCATCAATTATACTACTTTGCCTACAACCATAGAAGTTGGCGGTGCTACCATAATAGTAACTGATGTATATAAATTTGAAAGATTCTAAGAAGTCTTTTCTATAGAGAACTTAGTTTTTACCACCTCACCATCCTCTGCCATGATGGTGAGTGTATGTTCTCCAATACCAAGTTCTATTTCTTTTTCAAATGACTTATCTATACCTATAAACTCTTTATCTAAATACCAATAAATATCTTGATTTTTTAGATTTGCAATCTTAACTATCAATTTTTGTTCCTTATCCAAATCTTTTGGCAACAAAATTTTTAAATTTGGTGTAGGATATAAAATCTTAAGACTCTTCTCTTTTGAATTTGTGTGATATATCTCTGACACATCCCGATTTTCTCTTATGAAGTAATTTACAACTTCAAGTGGGTAGTTCATAATAACTTTTTCATGACTATTTGCAAAGTCTGGACTTCTTGAATCTATCTCAACGTCATTGTCATCAACATATATTTTTTTATAAAATGGTGATATTTTTAATGGCTTCGCTTTGACTGGAAACTTTATAGTCTTAGTTTCAATCCCATCAATATCGATACGATAACCTGTAATTTTATCGACTTTAATGTTTTCCAATTCATAATAAGGCTCTTCAAATCTCTTATTACTATTCTCTAGTTCCTCGAAAACATTGAAAAGAAGTCTTCCTCCACTTATTACACCTGATAAGTTTTCGTTACTCTTACCAGAAAAATTTCCAACCCACACTATGACAGTGTAATCTGGGGTCATACCACAAGCCCAAGCATCTCTTTTGCCATAACTAGTGCCTGTCTTCCATGATATAGGGTCTTTCCATCTATATAGATTATTAAGTCCTGGTCGGACCAGTTCTTTGAGTGTATCTAGAGTTAAGTAACTAGCGCCCTTAGAGAACATCGTTTTACTTCTGCCATTATTGTTACTATCTTTTTTCATAAGATAATTAAGACTAGTTAGACTGCCATAATTTGCAAGTCCCGAATAGAGCATAGCAATCTCTTCAACCGAAAACTCTTTTGTCCCTAAGATAAGAGATAAGCCATACTTTTCTGGATCATTTTCATCAAAGCCAAGCATATCCTTTAAGAAATAATAAAACTTATACTCACCATACTGATCTAGTAAATGTACAAATGGTATATTGAGCGACGAAATAAGTGCCTGCCTCGCCTCGACCATCCCAGTGTATTTTTTGTTTGCATTTTGAGGACTGAAATTTGCAAAAAACATTGGCACATCTTGAACAAGTGACTCAGGAGCTATCATCCCCTCATCAATTGAAAGAGCGTATAAAAATGGCTTAAGTATAGAACCCGGTGACCTTTTTGCTATAACTCCATCTACCTGTCCTTCATTCTCCATATCCATAAAATCTTGCGATCCAATGTATGCTTTTACATTTCTTGTTTTATTTTCAACTATAAGCATAGCAGCATTGGTGATGCCTTCAGAATGTGTATAACCAACATAGGATTTAACTATTTCCTGCATCCTTTTTTGCAAATCATAATCAATAGTTGTCTTTATCACCTTATCTTTTTCAGTATTAAAGAGGCGACGAGCTAGGTGTGGCGCCACTCTCTCAAAAGGATATCTATTATCTGGAAGTGGCTCTTCTTTTGCAAGACTAAGTTGTTGCTCTGTTAGTTTACCCTTTTCATATAGTTTATCTAGTAAATTATTTCTTTTACTAATTAGTCTCTCATGATTTTTTTCTACATTCATAGCACCAGGTGAATTTGGTAATACTGCTAGTAGTGCACATTCTGACCAAGAAAGATTTTGAGGCTCTTTTCTAAAATACATTCTAGCTGCTGTCCCATAACCAACTATATTCCCGCCATAAGGTGCATTATTTAGATAAAGTTTAAGTATTGTGTCTTTATCAAGTTTTGTTTCAATTTTAAGTGCTTGAATGATTTCTATAAACTTATTTATATAAGTTCTTTTTTTAGGAGCTGAAAGTTTTGCAACCTGCATAGTGATAGTGCTTGCTCCACTTCTCTTTCTACCTATAAAGTTATTTTTAAATGCTCTAACTATAGCAAGAAGGTCTACGCCATGATGAGTATTGAAATTTTTATCTTCATAAGTCAAGACGGCTTCTTTTAAATTCTCACTTACATCACCTTCAACTTTTAGATGCCACTGTTCATCGCTAGTTAAGAATACATCCATAAGTTTTCCATTTGCATCTAGTATTGATGTGCTGTATCTTTTTTCTATGTCCTCTTGCATTTTATATACATCGAAACTTATGAAAATTGCCAAAGAAAATACAATGAGCATTAAAAACAATGCGGCAATGACTATTATTAGTTTTTTTAATAATTTATTCTTGATTGTTATCTCCTGCGGGCTCGCATAGCTCGCCCCTACGATACTGTAACTTTTCCACCTTTCTTATATGCGCGGTAGTTGTTGTCATACATAGCTTCAAGAACTGTGCCAGGGAAATCATATTCTCCCTTCGTCACAGCATTAATTTTTACAAAGAATCTATGTTCTTCTTTACTGCCATTGTAGTTAAAGAACCACATAACTCTATCATCTCTTATATCTGTATAAGTTGGGTTTGTGCCTTTTGTCTTCTCTTCTATCCACTTAGGCGCCTTAGAGTCAGTAACTCTCAAGTTCTCTATCTCCCAACCAGTTGGAAGTATTTGGTTTATTGCTATATTTTCAAGTCTATCCATGTTTCTCTTAGTTGGTTTAACTACTACTTCTAACCAGAACACATCCCCAGATTTTACACTCTTTGCATCCATAGACTTTCCTTCATCATTATAGAAATGTCTATCTATGCTAAATCCTTCTGAATAGTCTTTTACTTCACTATTTACTGGCACACCTTCCCAATAATAGTTTACATATGTCATAGCGTCAGTACTTGGCTCAACCTTTATTTTCTTTGCACCCTCTTTAATTTCTAATTTGTATTGACTTGATGTAGTATATGCAGTCTCTACTCCATCAATATTTATAACACCTTGTATAGTTTCTGCTGCATTTTCTGATGCAATATTTGAAAGTGCAAGTAATGAATAGGCCGTAGTTTGAGTAGAGTACCAGTTCTTAGTTCTCATGGCACTAACTATCTCATCAAATGCTTCTTGGTCTCTCTTACCATTTATCGTGTAGTAACAATCAAGATAAACTGCAAGTTCTCTAAGAAGTGAACCATAACTATAACTATAATAATATCTATCTCGATTATATAGATTGTCATACATTGTCTTTATACTATTCATATTGATATTAGATGATATGTTTTTAGCAACTGCGTCCTGCCCAATCAACTTATATGCTGCAGCAAGATACATTCGTGATGTATCATTCATTCTTGAAGCATAGTAGTTCTCATACATATAATTCATCTCACTAACATTTTGCTTTCCAGCAAGTGCAAGAAGATAAAGTGCATATGACTTCCAGCTAATATCATAATCTGATTGTAAGTTAGTTCCTCGTACCGTCCTCTCTGTATAACCAATCCATTTGTCATACATTGAATCAGGTAAATAATAGCCATTCTTCTTTGCATATATTAAGAAATGCCCTACATAGTTTGTAGCCCAGTCAGATTTTTGTAGCTCACCAGGCCAATATGAGAATGCTCCACTTGAAAGTTGGAAGAGTTTGAGTCTTGATATTCCAGCATTTATATTGTCAACTACTTTTTGCTTATCATAATTCTTTGTCGTAGAAAGTTTATCTATAAATAGTTGTGGGAATATTGAAGAAGTAGTCTGCTCAACACATCCATAAGGATATCTAATCAAATATTTAAGTCTCTGATCAAGTCCAAGCATCATGGTATTTGAAATTGTTATTACACTGTCAACAGTACCCTTTACATACTCTAAATCCTGAGAGTATTCTGCTACCTGCTTCCCTTTTAATTCACTATTTTCACTTATCTCAATAGGAGTGTTGTTGCTATTTATAGCCATTCCCACAGTTTCGTCATAATTGTAAGCATTTGACTTAACTCCAACTGTGAGCTTCTCATTTCCAATCTCATTTCCAATCTCTTCATCAAAGTAGACTAGCTCTTTATCTCCCTTTGCCAATGTCAAACTTTTAGTTTGAGTTTTACCTTTAAATGTATAATAGACATCCACATTTCCTATTCCTTCTTCAAGAGCGAATACTGATACAGGTATACTCATCTTGTCACCTATCTTCATGCTACGAGGTAATGTAGGTTGCACTATGAGTGGTGCTTTTACAATCATATCTTTTTCTGCCGAACCATAACTATTGCCAGATGCTGCAACTACCATTATACGAACCTGACCCATGTAATTTGGCATTTCAAAATCGACACTGGCCTCACCCATCTCATTTGTAGTTAGAACTCCCTTAAACATAGAAACTGGTTTAAATCTATCAGCATCTTCAAGCCCAAGTTCTTTTAATCTTCTTCTCCTTGCCATCTCATCAAGTAGAGATTCGTCCCCTCCAACTTTTAATATCTGATGAACTGCACCATATGGTCTATCTATCACTTCTGAATAATTATCATAGAGTGTAAGCTTCGCTGCAAGTTTTTGGAAGAAATGTTGCCAAGGATTTGGAGTTTTAAATGCGGTGATATCAAGTAAGCCTTCATCAACTACAGCAATAGTAAAATCGACTTGCTTTAATTTTTTGTTTTTAACTTTAACAGTAAAGTTTTCATTTGGTCTTATATTATCAGGTGCTTCTATCTCTAAATCTATCTTTGTATCTTCATCTTCTACAGATAGAGGTATTATTCCATAAAGTCTTAGTGGTCTATCATTTTCTTTTGTCTTATAATCCTGTAAAAGTGTTACATAGACGTATACATTTGGAGCCATATCCTTAGTAATATTTATAGACTCTAGCACTTCTGTTTCATTAGCATCTCTATACAATTGATCTATTATTTTTCCTGCCTTTTCAATTGTAATTATTGCTTTAGATCCCTTGGCTGCCTTATATCTTATCTGAGCGGTGTCTCCTACAAAATATTTCTTTTTGTCTGATATCACATTTAAAGTCTCGACCTTTTTTGTGACACTTGGATCCACCCATTCACTTGACTGGAGATTTACACCTGTCACTTGACCTGTAGTCTCATCTTCAACTTCTACATAGAGATATTCTGCATTTGGTATTATATCTTCAAGTAAAGTTGGTACATCCTGTGTTGTGAACTCGCCTTCATATATAAGTGTAGTATTTTTATCGCTCTTAAATGAACGAATGAAATCACTATAATCAGAATAATCCCACCACCAATAGTGATCATTGCTATAAAGTCTATATTTTAATTTTTTTCCAGCAACTAATGTCTCTCCATCTTCAGTGACACAGATTGCTTTCAAATCAAGTTTTGACCCTGGTCTCTTATATGTGCTCGTATTTTCAATTCCTATATAAGTGTCATACTTTTTAAGTTTAATATATTTTTTTGAAGTGACATTTCTTCCTCCGTCTTCTGTGACACGGCCAGATACATCTACAAGCATATTAATCGAACCAAAACTTACATTGCCAAAATCAGGCATTATGTGCGCAAAACCACTTTTATCCAATGTACCTTCTAAATATTTTGAATCCGAATATCCATATGATGACGGAGCTTTAAATGCATAGTCTTTATACTTTTCAAAATTCACTGGCTCTTCTCTTATATCAAATCCAACACCATATTTAAGATTACCCGCAGGCTCTCCAAATAAATAATTTGCATTTATTGTCCAGTCTGTAATCCCTTGATTAAAATTTACTACTTCAGGTATATTTAGATTAACTTTTATTCGATTTGGAACTACAGTCTCTACAGATATATCTTTCCTAAAAGTCTCATCTCCTATCACTGCCTCTAATTTCCATATACCTGTCCTTGATGAAGTTTCAGTTTTAAATGTATAAGTATAAAAACCATTCTTGCCACTATTTATTACATCATTTTCAATCATCTTAACACCAGTTGGATCATATATGGTAATTTTTACAGGCTGTTTATTCTCAAGTTGCTCATCGTTATTCCTTGCTATTATAGATACATATACTGGATCACCTGGTCTATATACACCTCTTTCAGTGTAAATAAATCCTCTTATACCATTAGTAGCATAGGCACCATCAACTGCAAAGCCATTGGTGTTTAGTGCATTTTTTAACATGAGTATTGACTTACTTTGTACTGTGTCTACTAAGATATAAAAAGCATTTTTATGATGAGCAAAGTCCACTGTGCCATCAGTATCTGTTGTCTTTTCTTCAAGTACTTGATTATTTCTTGACATGAGATATACTTTCGCACCACGCATAAGTCTATTTTCAACTATATCTAGTACATTTACCCTTAAGCCATCATCATTTTTTTGAGCGAGAATTCCAATATCAGTTAAAAGAATAGTTTTACGAATTCTACCATTGGATCTCAGATAATCTCTATCATCCCAGCTAAGACCTCCATCTTCTCTACGTGCAAACTTATATGAAGTTCCATTCTCATCAAACTTAACAAACACTTGGTAGAGCCCATTGGAATCAATTACATCCGAAAGATCTATAGCAGTTTGAACCCAAGTATCAATTTCATTCTCTATGTCAAAGTTAACATCATAAAGTTTATCTCCCACATTGTCAAAAGAGTCATAATACATTGAGTAACCATAGTCATCTTCATCATAATAGTCATTATCATAGTAAGAATCGTTGCTATAATACCCATTGCCAGAAAAATCAAAGTTCTGCAAGAACTGAGTCATATTATTAGCATAAACCTTTCTTACAACTATATTAACTTTTTTAACATTCATACTTCTTATATATACTTTCTTTTCATTAACAGATGGAAGTATGATTCCTTCGCTTGAAAATACAATTTTTGGCTTCTTCTGATCAAAGGCAATTTCTTCTGTCTTTTCTTCAGTTGAAACTACTCCATCATAAGACCTTACGCCACTTAGGACAGTAACTTTATAAGTCTGAGTTGGGTTAAACTCACCTCGTACCAATAATTTTCTATCCACCTTAGAGACTGTAAATGCAATATTAGGATCAATCTTGATATAAGATGAGGCATCAAACTTATCCTGAATTTCTTTTGAAAACTGCACTTCAACATAAGTGGACTTGTCAGTATCCCTGAAACCTGCAATATTTTGAATTTCCATAGGATCTTTGACTTCATGAACTTCTCTTACAACACTTTCCTTTTCCACATCATCGTTTTCATCAAATTCACTACTTTCCTCAACCTTAGCAGTCTCATTCCCATTTGTATTATCAATAGTCACTTTTTTTTTGCAAGAACTAATTATTAAAATCATAAGTCCTAAGCACAATATTGATAATACTCTCAAAACTCTTTTCATACTTCCTCCAAAAAAAAATAATTATCTTATTATACCATATTTCATATTAAATAAAAATAAGGGCCATAAGCCCTTATTTATTCAAAACTTTTCTATAATTTTCAAGTGCATCTTTTTGCTCTTTGTTGAGATTGGTTGGTACATTTACTACTATTGTCACATACTGGTCACCTCTAGTCTTAGGACTTCTAAGAAGTGGCACTCCTTTTCCTTTAAGTCTCATCTTGGTATCACTTTGAGTTCCAGGTTTGATAGTAAGCATTACATCTCCATCTGCTGTTTTTACTTTTGTCTCTCCACCTAAAACTGCAGTTGGATAATCTATTGAAACTGTGGAGAAAATATTTACACCTTGTCTTTTTAAAATTGGGTGTTGTGCCACGGTTACATTTACTAGTAGATCTCCTCTTGGCCCTCCATTCTCACCAGGATTGCCTGCTCCAGTAAGTTTTACAGATTGACCATTGTCGATGCCAGCTGGAATATTTACTTCAAAAGTTTTTTGCACTCTATTATATCCTGTTCCGTTACAATCCGGACACCTATCTTTTATTACTTTACCTGTACCATTACATTCTGGACAAGTATTGACTGTCTGCATCATTCCAAATGGAGTTCTTTGTTGTGTCGCTACCTGACCTCTTCCACCGCACCTACTACAAGTTATAGGACTAGTTCCTGCCTTTGCTCCACTTCCGTGACATGATTTACATTCCTCTTGATAAGGAATTGTGACTTGTTTCTTAACTCCCTTCATCGCCTCATCAAAAGTTATAGACATACGAGTTCTAAGGCTCTCACCCTGTATTGGTCTATTACTTCTTCTGCAACCTCCACCAAATGAAGAGAAGCCACCAAAACCACCAAATGATCCGCCAAATAAATCAGAAAACAAATCTGAGAAATCCATTGAACCAAAATCAAATCCACCGAAACCTGATGCTGCACCCGCTGCAGAATTTGGATCAAATGCAGCATGACCATAAGTGTCATATGCTTTCTTTTTATCTGGATCAGAAAGAACGGCATAGGCCTCTGATGCCTCTTTGAATTTTGCCTCAGCAGTTTTATCACCAGGATTTGCATCTGGGTGATACTTTTTTGCTAAAACTCTATATGCTTTTTTAATTTCATCCGCACTTGCTGATTTTGAAACACCAAGTACTTCATAATAATCTCTTTTATCTGCCATAACTCCTCTTTTCGAGATCTAAAAAAATCCCTACACTATCATAATAAAATAGCACTCACTAATTGTGAGTGCTAATATTTTACATCTTTATCAAGCTTTTGTCAAGTTTACTACTTCTTTATCCTAATTATTGGGCGAATTCCCACATATCCCTGTGTAGGCTCCATTATAGCAATATATCCCGTACCAGTTACAACATATGGTTCCCCTTCTTCACTTTGATCTAGCAACCAGTATGGTACCGACCCATTTGCAAAGTTATATCTCTTATCTACATCTTTTTGTTCTATCTCAGCAAATTCAACATTATTAAACGGATAGATATCATTATAAATTGCTGCTTCGGCAGGCTTTGCTATTATTTTTTCATTTGCAGCAAAGAAATCTTGATTTCCATAATAGCCGTCCTTCACATAATATATATCTCCATACATGTCAATCAAGTTATTAGTTGAAGCCATAGTTACTAGACAGTCATCTACATCATTTGTATAAACCATTCTTTTCCTCTCACCCGAAGAAAAATAGTCATTTACAAAATCCGTATTTAAATATTCATAAAGAGTAGTTTTGTCCCATTCTGTTTTCTTATCAGTTGAATTGTATGGTTTAACATCTAAAACTTTTTCACTAAATAAAGTCAAATGTTTATCATCATCACCAATTATATACCAAGACACTAACTTCCCATCTTGTCTTCCAAAATCCATTCTGCTAAAACTTGTAGTATTCACATCAAGGCTAAATAAATTTGGGTCAGATGTATCAAATCCCGCTTTTGCATCAACAACATTCTCGCCATTTACATTGACATTTACTGTGCTTGTAGATGACACTGTGCAAGATGATAAAATAAATGTAGAGATAATACCAAGAATTAATAATTCTTTATATACTTTCATCGTATTGCCCCACTAAAAATTACGCCTTCCAAAGGCCGTGCAAATTGCAGTATGCATATACCGCTTTTACTTTATCTCCTGGACATAATGCAAAACAAACTTTAGGTTCTTGACCTGCCTTTAATATCTTTCTTTGATTTCCTTGCTCTGTTTGTAAAGAAACCCACTCAATTAAATGTTCCTCAGTCATAGGATGTGCAACTGATCCAACTGTTACCTCTACGACATTTCCATCTACCTTATATACAGGTACATGTTTTTCTTGAGCTGCATCAGTAGTATTTGCTACCAATTCCTTCATTTCCTCTCCACAGCACATTGTTGGACATGGTTTCTCATTTACCAATGCAACAATCTTACCACACTTTTCACACTTAAAAAATCTCATATCTTGTCCTCCTTTAAAGACTATTTATTTGAATTTTATCAAATACTAAATTATAAATTTCGTTCCTGAATTTCTAATTTCCACAGGCAATATTGCATCTCTACCAAATACTTCACTCATATTATCGACGAACTCATTTACCACATTTTTCTCTATTATCACCTGTATAGTTCCAGCGAACCCTCCGCCTTGTACTCTACAAATGCCATTATCGCCTACAAACTTTTTACTCATAGCAAGTGCTATTGCCACCGCTTGATTCTTTGTATCGCTTGCCGCATAGACATTTTGCAAATATTTATAACTTGAGTCGCCAGAATCACTCATAATTGCCAATATCTTATCTATATTATTATCTTTTAACGCCTGATTTATTTCTTTAACTCTATTATTTTCATTGAAATAATGATATGCTCTTAAAATCGATCTATCATTTTTTATTACATCTCTAAGTTTATGTATATTTTTAAAGAAATCCTCTTCTTCAACCTGAGATAGTACTTCAGCACCAAAATATTTAGCTACTTCTTTCATCTCAGATGGTATTGCCGCATATTCATCTGTTAGATCAGCATGGTCAGCCTTTGTGTTGATAACTAATAGTTGATAATCATAATCCCCAAATGAAAAACTATGCTTTTGTATCTTTGGTTTATTTTTGTCATAAAAATCAATGCTTACAAAACTTCCAACTGATATTGCCATTTGATCCATAAGTCCACAGGGTTTTCCAAAGAAATTATTCTCAACCCATTGTGAAATCTTAGCTCTTTCTACTGCTTCAACTTTGTCACCATTATAAAAATAATTATAAATTTCAGTAATCATTATTTCAAAGCATGCGCTTGACGACAGCCCCGATCCAACCAGTACTCTCATATCTTGATATGCCTTAAATCCGCCTATTCCATATCCAAGTTCTTTATATCTTGAGGCGGTGCCTCTTAAAATCGACTTTGTATTTCCCTTCTCGTCATCGTGAATTGATAAATCACTAATATCTATTTCATTTACACCAAAAACATTATCTGCAAATGAAACAATATTGTCATCACTTTTTTTCACAAAACAGAGATTATCTATATTTATACTTGCAGCCACGACACAGCCTCTCTGATGGTCAGTATGATTTCCACCAATCTCAACTCTACCAGGAGATGATATTATATGATAGTCTCCATCTCCATAGAGTTTCACTGCCTCATCTAATGTATGCAAATAT
The DNA here is from genome assembly GCA_947303805.1 of uncultured Clostridia bacterium. Lineage (GTDB taxonomy): Bacteria > Bacillota > Clostridia > Lachnospirales > Lachnospiraceae > UBA3633. Next base: position 52,762 of record CAMYZE010000004.1, read on the forward strand.
CTCTGCCTCTGATCATCTATTACTTTTTTTTTAGAACTACAATATATATCTTGGACTATCTTTTCAAAATCTTTCGATTCTATATATTTTTTTAAATCACTACTTGTCATTTTTCTCCTATGCGAGCTTACACAACTTGCCTATACTAAAAATTACTAATCTCTATCTATATTTTATTCACTTTGTATCTTATGGTGTGCGCTACCTTTTCATTTGCTCTAAGTATTGGTTTCATAAAATCACTATAATTTATAGCATTGGGACAAAACTGTGGTTCCATCGCTATGCCTGCATACATACCATAATGGCCATCTCGACCATCTATGTCAAGAGATTTTCCAGTATAGACTTGTACATCCGGCAAATCGCTCTTTATTTCCAATTGCAAAACATCGTTTCGCAATACACATAATACTTTTTCAACACTATTTTCATATATATAATTAGTATCTAGATTGTCTATTAATCTCTTATCGCTTCCGTCGGTTGAAACTATATTATCCATGATTCCTTGACAGTATTGATTTAGCACAACTCCATTTGCAGATACTGCATCGCCAATCATTTTAAAATTTCTAAAATCAAATGGCGTTCCTTTTACATCTATCACCCTATCTGACGCCATACCATTTTCATCATTTAAGTTAATTCTTTCAGCTGGTATCTTAAGTTCATGATTAAGAATATCCGTCTTTACTTGATTTAGATTAAAATACGCATGGTTTGTCATATTAAATATTGTATCTTTATCAGATAAACCTGTATAAGTAAGTATTAATTCATTGTCATTCAATTCATATATTGCTTCTACGTGAAGATTTCCAGGGAAGCCAGATTCCATATCTTCGCTATCATATGAAAAAACTACTTTGCTTATAGACTTCTCCTTTACTTGCCACTCTCTATCGCCAAATCTCACTTCGCCACCGTGAAGACAATTAGGTCCATTGTTAGCCTGCAAATTATACTCTTTATTATTCAAATTAAATCTAGCATTACCTATTCTATTGGCGCATCTGCCTACAGATTTACCCATAGATGCATTTCCTTTGGCAAGATATTTTTCTGGCTCATCAAAGCCAAGTACTATGTCTCTATCAAGTGATTTGATATAAAACGACATTAAAGTTGCACCTGTTGACAATAATTTTATAACTATTTTATCATTTTCTATAGCAATAATTTTACTCATAGTTTCCTCAAATGGTCTCGCAATGCTTAGCCCCTACGATATTGTCGGATGCTATTCGCTCCTACAATTATCGAATTAACCCCCACTCTGCAAGCTTTTCAAAACCACCTATTTTATTTTTTATATAGTCAAATGCTTCATCAGTAATTTTTTTATAACTTATTTCTTTTCCATTGATAATTAAATTCTTATCTCCAATTGCGCACTTACAAGTCACCTCGCTTAAGTTTTCTTCATTTGCAATTTTATGCAAATACACATTCACTGATACATCAGATTTACTTATATCTTTGAAATGTAATCCACCACCTGTCACAGCCCTACCCATATCAGAACCTAGTTTTCTGTTAGTAGCTCCTGTGTCTACATTTATTCCACCGGTCCAATCACCAAGAGGATTTACAATTATATTTTTTATTCCAGTTTTTGAAAGTTCATCCTTAAGTTTCTCTGTCTTTATATTACTTTGGCAAGCTATAAATGTGTCTGTTTGTTCATCAAAAATATATTTTCCATCTGTCGGATTTTCATCATAAAGTTTTTTTACAATATCCGTAAGCCTAGTCTCTTCTTCGCTTATCTTGCAAGCTTTAAAAATGCCATTGTCACCACATTTAATTTCAATGCTTTGATTTGTGGCTAGATAAATATCTTGTGGAACTATTTTTAAATCAAGCTCTACCTTACTATCTGCTATTCTATCTACTATTGCTTTTATGTCTTTTTCGTCATATTTTACAGAAGTTTCAATTATGATATGACAGATGCCGTGTCCTATAAGACACTCTCCAGCAATTTTAGGATTATCTTGCAACTTATAGCCAAGGTCTACTATTGCTCCACCTATTCTATCAGCCAACTTATCAGGATGGCTTGGATTTACTTTTTCAAACATTTCTACTCCTTAATTTCAATCTTTTATTTATATGTATTTTAAAAATCTATTTCTAAAACAAAACTTTATTCATTATTATACTATTTGATTATTATTATCCTGCCATCATCATACTCATATTCATAATCGTCATCACATCTATTTGGCTTATCTTCGTAGACAGATCCGTCTGCATTTAATCTATGCCAAGTGTATCTGTTATTATATATGTCCACATTAATTCTAAACTCCATATAGCCACTTATGATTCCTACTCTTTGAAAAGAACAATTCACATTTAATGCGATAGTTGACGATGTCTGACTAACTATTCTTGCATAGTTTAAATAATAATCTTGTATCCCTTCCTTAGTAAGCACATTGTTATTGCACCAAGTGGATATCGCTCCATAGGCATTGTAGATGATGCCATTTGCAATTCTTGCTGAGAAGTAATCGCTACCAGCAATTATCGGAACTCGTGATATCATAGGAACGCCATTGTAGTATTTTGTAGTATTCCTATCATAACCGGCAATATAATAGTAGCTATTTGCGGGTATATTGTAAATACTACCTTGATAATATGGATTAAAATATGAATTGTAGTTTTGACTAGGGTTAGGGAAATGGTAATAATTAAAAAGCAATACAAATACAAATGATACAATTAATAATTTATTTTTGTATTTCATAATTTAATCCCCCTTTCTAGTAATAATACATATTATTTTTTTCTCAATAACTTAGTTATGAATTCTTTTCTCTTTATCGCTTTAATTTTTTTATTTCTTCTATTTACAGCCTCTTTTGGTTTTTCCTTTATTTCGCCAGCTTTAGTCAATGCAATCTTAGTTAAAGTAGGTCCAATCAATTCGTATATCAATACTCCGAAAAGAGTTATATTTCTTATGAGTAAACCATTAGTTCCAAGCGATCTTGCAACTATAGCACTCATCCCTAGTGCAACACCAGCTTGTGGTAAAAGTGTAATTCCTAGATATTTCTTTATAACCTCTTTACTTCCTACCGCATCAGCACTTATTCTTGCTCCTATATACTTTCCAAATGACCTTGCCAAAATATAAATAATACCAACCATTATAACTATCGGATTATTAAAGACATATAAATCAAGTTCTGCACCACTCAAAACAAAAAACAAAACAAGTATAGGTTGTGACCATTTATCAGATATATCCATAAGTTCATCAGATAGTGGACAAATATTACAAAACACTGTTCCAAGCATCATACATACAAGTAATGGTGAAAATGAACCACCAAATCTTCCAAATTGAAAGCTTGCTTTAGCAATGGCTACAGTGATAACAATAGAACCAATAATTAATATCAAACGATTTGTATTGGAATAAAACTTACTTTCTAAATATGTAAGTATTAATGCCGCAACACTGCCTAGTAGCAATGACATAATTATTTCCAAAATAGGCTCAATTATTAAATTTAAAATATTCGCATTTCCACTTATAATGGCTGAAGCTGTCCCAAATGATGCAGCAAATATAACAAGTCCAACTGCATCATCAAGGGCAACTACTGGAAGCAATATATCTGTGACAGGTCCCTTCGCCTTATATTGTTTTATAACCATAAGAGTTGCTGCTGGAGCGGTTGCTGCTGCTATAGCACCAAGAGTTATAGCCATAGGTATTGTAACTACATCTGGCATTAAAGTGTGAAGTATAATAAGTGCTATATCAACAAATAGTGTTGCCACTACAGCTTGAAATACACCAATTACAAAAGCCTGCTTGCCAATATGCTTTAACTCATTAAGTTTAAACTCACTTCCTATTGCGAATGCAATAAATCCAAGAGCAACATCCGAAATAATTGATAGACTTTCTACTTCTGCAAAACTAGTAAATCCAATTCCTTCTATGCCCAGTTTTCCCAAAACAGATGGACCAATTAGTACTCCTACAATTAAATATGCTGTCACATCAGGTAGTTTAAAAACATTTGTTATTCTAGTCATCAAAAGCCCTGCAAATAGCGCCCAAGCAATTAACAATAAAATTAACATTTTACACCTTCTTACTTATAAAAACTTTTTTTTCTATCAATAATATAGATAGGATTATCTTTTGTGGCCTTGTATCTATCTCTCAAAAACTTAGAACGAGATAGCTCTGAAGTTAAAGCTAGTTTTGTAAGTTTGACATAGTTATATCGTGATTCACCACTATATCTTACACCATTTTTATAATTAACAAACAAGGTGTTCTTCGCTTCTTTCTGAACAAAGCTTCTTATAAATCTCAATGTCGTTTTGTAATTAGCTTTAACTCTCTTTGCTACAGATTTATCTATAGCAAAAAAGTCTGACACATCTCTTGCATTTTTATTTCTTAAAATGTATTTGGAAAACCAGTAATAGCCTCTTGAAGTTACTCTCTTTAAAAAACTAGCAGTTTTATATTCAACTCTTCTAAGAAGCACACAGTCTGCCCCCTCCTCAAACTTTTCCATAATTTCAGGAATTTTTTTAGGTGGGTTTTGCAAATCAACATCTATAAAAATCATATAATCTGCTTTAGAAGTCTCAAGTCCTGCGCACATCGCTGCTTCGTGACCGAAGTTATGAACGAAACTTAGGCAAGACACCGCTGCAACCTTATTCTTCTCTTTGGCAATTTTCTTTTTTAATTCAAAAACCTTATCATATGTCTTGTCAGAACTACCATCATTTATATAATAAATATTATAGTCATAAGTTTTATCTTTTAAATATTTTTTTGCCTCATTATAAAACTGGAAGATATTATCTTCTTCATTGTAACATGATACAATTATATCTACTTTCTTCTTCACTATACGAGTCCCTTACTTAACTGAATCAATTATTGTTTTTGCCATATATTTTATGCGGTCTTCGTCAAGCCCCGGATACACACCTACTAAAAATGTGTCATTCATTATTTTATCTGTATTTTTTAAATCTCCTATCACACGGTATTTACTTTCATCATTTCTTATGTCATCAAAACAAGGTTGCTTAATTATATTTCCTGCAAATAACATTCTCGTCTGAACATTTTTGCTTTCTATGTAACGAACAACTTTCTCTCTATCAATTCCATCCTTAACTGTAAGTATAAATGCAAACCAAGATGGTTTAGTTCCCTTTGTCGCCTTTGGCAATATGAAGTATTCTTCCATGCCTGCGTCTTCAAGCAATTTATATAATAAATCAAAATTTTTTCTTCTCTTCTCAACAAATGAGTCTATCTTATCAAGTTGAGATACTCCTATAGCAGCTTGTAAATCTGTTGCCTTCAAATTATAACCGAAATGACTATACACATATTTGTGATCATATCCCTTTGGAAGTTCTCCATATGTTCCATCATATCTATGATTGCAAGTGTTATCAACACCGCTTGGGCATACACAATCTCTGCCCCAATCGCGAAGTGAATTTATTATCTTATGTAGAAGTGAATCATTAGTATATACCGCTCCACCTTCACCAGTAGTCATATGATGTGGTGGATAAAAAGACGATGTTCCGATGTGACCAATAGTACCCGTCTTTTTATAATGTCCATCTATTTGAACTTCACACCCTAGTGCATCACAGTTATCTTCTACAAGCCATAAGTTGTATTTGTCGCAGAACTCTTTTACCTTCACTATGTCAAAAGCATTTCCAAGAGTATGTGCAATAAAAATTGCTTTCGTCTTATCTGATTTTGCTTTTTCTAAATCTTCAACTTTAATATTATATGTGGGGATGTCTACATCGACAAATACTGGCACTGCTCCAAATTGAATTATAGGGGCCACCGTGGTTGGAAATCCGCAGGCTACAGTTATAACTTCGTCGCCTTTTTTTATTCTTCTATCTTTAAGAAGTGGTGATGTCAAAGTTTCAAATGCCAAGAGATTTGCTGACGAGCCCGAGTTGACATATGAAACAAATTTTACTCCAAGATATTTTGCTAATTTCTTTTCAAACTCATCATAATAATGACCTTGTGTGAGCCAAAACTCAAGTGCAGAGTCTACAAGATTTACAACTTCTTCTTCATCAAAAACTTTCGCACTATAAGGAATGCGGTCACCTTCTTTAAAGGGTTTCGCATTGATATTTGAAAGATTTTCTTTCGCATAGTCGCGAACTAATTTTAATATTTCCTCTCTGTTCATTACAATTTATTCTCCGTGCCGTGCTCAAGCCTAACTATATTTTCTTTATGGCGGGCAATTCCCAAAATCATCATGATGAATATCTCCGGAAGCACAGCATATGCATAATCAAAATTAAATGGGTACACTTTAAAAATTGACATCATTAGTGATGATAAAAACATTATTATAAGTGCAATTATAGATGCAAGACTTACATATCCAGTGAGTTTGCCTATTATTTTATGAATAAAGAATAACACTACTGCAAATATCACATTGAAGTATGCAACCACTGCAACTGTACATGTTATGCCCTTGCCACCTTTAAACCCTGTAGTAAATGGGAAGTTATGACCAAATATTGCGCCAAGTCCTGTTATGAAAATTACAAATGGGTCCCTAAGTGAATTATAGTGTAGAACATTTAGATTTAGTGAAAAACCTTTGAAAAGCATTGACGAAAATCCTACACCATTTCGTGCTAAGTTCAACTTTATAATGACATAATGAGCAATCAGAATTGGTAGTAATGTCTTAACTATGTCAAGCACGAAAACTATTCTTCCATGAGTTTTACCAAGCATTCTTCCTACATTGGTACTGCCTGGATTTCCTGAGCCTATGTCAAAAATATTTACCCCATGGGCTTTACAATATAGATATCCAATTGGGATTGAACCAAATAGATATCCGATTATCAACATCAAAAATATATTAAATTCTAAACTATACATATTAAATCTTACCAGCACTTCCAAGTACATCTTTAATTTTGTGTGCAACCATATCTTTAACTGCTGCACGAGCTGGCTTCAGATATTGTCTTGGATCAAAGTGGTCTGGGTGCTCTGCAAAATACTTTCTTATGTTACCAGTCATAGCAAGTCTTATATCACTATCAATATTTATCTTACATACAGATAACTCTGCTGCATGACGAAGTTGGTCTTCAGGAACACCGATAGCATCTGGCATATGTCCGCCAAATTCATTTACCATCTTTACAAATTCTTGTGGCACACTTGATGCACCATGAAGAACTATTGGGAAACCTGGAATCCTCTTTGAGACTTCTTCAAGTATATCAAATCTAAGTTGTGGCTTTGTGCCTGGTTTAAACTTATATGCACCATGTGATGTGCCAATTGCAATTGCTAGTGAGTCACAATTTGTCTTGCTTACAAACTCTTCAACCATACTTGGGTCAGTATATGACTGCTTTCCCTCTTCAACTTTTACATCATCTTCTATACCTGCAAGAGTTCCAAGTTCTGCTTCAACTACAACCCCATGAGCATGTGCATATTCAACAACTTTTTTTGTTCCTTCAACATTTTCTTCAAAACTCTTTGAAGATAAATCTATCATTACGGAAGTAAATCCACCATCGATACAACTTTTACAAAGTTCAAAACTATCGCCATGGTCAAGATGAAGTGCTATAGGCATGTCTGGATAAAGTTTTAGTGCTGCCTCAACAAGTTTTACAAGATAGGTATGGTTTGCATACTCTCTTGCTCCCTTTGATACTTGAAGTATAACTGGACTTTTAAGTTCTGAAGCCGCCTCAGTGATACCCTGAATTATTTCCATGTTATTTACATTAAAAGCTCCAATTGCATATCCTCCATCATAGGCTTTTTTAAACATTTCTTTTGTTGTAACTAACATATTTACCTCCATACATATTTTTCATACTAAAAACCAGCACTCCCTATTTGGGAAATGCTTCATTTGTATAATATACATAATTATAGCATAAAATACTATAAACTCAACACTTTACTATTTATTTCTTTCTGCCAATCTTTTTAAAATACTCTCTTATCTTTTCTTCATAGCCTATATCTGTAGGCTCATAAAATTTTACATCTTTTATCTCATTAGGCAAATACTGCTGGTCCACATAGTGATTTGGATAGTCGTGAGCATATTTATAGCCTATGCCTCGACCAAGATTTTCTGCTCCTTTGTGAGTTCCTCTTAAATAACTTGGTATAGTTAAATTTCCTTTTTCATTCACTATCCCCATCGCCTTTTCTAAACCAAGATAAGAAGCATTTGACTTTGGAGATGATGCTATATAAGTTGCAGCTTGAGCAAGGATGATTCTCGCCTCAGGTAGTCCAACTCTCTCTACCGCCTGCGCTACCGATGTTGCGACGCAGATTGCCATAGGATTTGCATTCCCAACATCTTCTGATGCAGATATCATCATTCGTCTTGCGATAAATTTTATATCTTCTCCAGCTGATAGCATCTTCGCAAGATAGTAAAGTGCCGCATCAGGATCTGAACCACGAAGTGATTTTATAAATGCACTTATAGTATCGTAGTGATTGTCGCCATCTTTATCATATTTTATTGCTCTCTTCTGAATACACTGTTCTGCGACATTTAAATCTATATTTATAATTCCATCTTTTCCTTTTTCAGTTGTGAGAACTGCAAGTTCAATAGCATTTAATGCTGCTCTCGCATCACCATCTGAAACTCTCGCCAAAAAATCTGCTGCATCGTCAGTTATTTTTGCATTAAATGATTTTACTCCCTTGTCAGATTCAAATGTCCTATGTATCAAAGTTAAAATATTTTCTTTACTGAGTGGCTTTAATTCAAATATTCTTGAACGAGATAAGAGCGCACTATTAACTTCAAAATATGGATTCTCAGTTGTGGCACCAATTAAAATTATCGTTCCATCTTCTACATATGGAAGTAAAAAATCTTGCTGCGATTTATTGAACCTATGTATCTCATCAATAAATAATATAGACTTACTTCCTTTGGTAGCAATATTTTGTTTAGCATCTTCAACAACTGCTTCCATATCTTTCTTACCAGCGGTCGTAGCATTTACTTGATAAAAATTTGCCTTCGTAGTATTTGCTATGACTTTAGCGAGTGTAGTCTTCCCAACACCAGGCGGCCCATACAATATTATAGAACTTAATTTATCAGCTTTTATCGCACGATAAAGAAGCTTGCCCTCGCCAATTATTTCTTCCTGACCGACAACCTCTTCAAGTGTAGTTGGCCTCATACGAGATGCAAGCGGTGCTTCGTTATCTTTCCACTTTTCTTCCATGTAATCGAATACATTCATAGGTTTATTATTATAGCAAATATTTCAATATTTATATAGGTTAAGAGCATATAACTTTTTGCAATCGCTTGCTATAGCCATTTATCTGCATTTTATGATATAACTTTTAGTTATACCTATATGATACTTTTAAACAAAAAGTTATATCATGTATTGTATTTTATCGCATTTTTTAGTATATTTAATCTACAACTTTTTAGGAGGATTTTATTATTATGAAAAAACTTTTATCTGTACTTCTTGCTTTAACACTTGCTACTACACTTTTCGCATGTGGACAAAAGCAAGCTACAAACACTACTGCAGAAAATACTCCTGCAGCAACAGACGCACCACAAGTATTCAAAGTTGGTGGTATTGGACCTATAACTGGAGGTGCAGCCGTATATGGACAAGCTGTACAAAATGGAATTAAAATAGCTATAGATGAGATTAATGCAAATGGCGGTTTTAATGGTTATCAAGTTGAGTATCATTTTGCTGACGACGAGCACGATGCTGAAAAAGCTGTCAATGCTTACAACTCACTTAAAGACTGGGGTATGCAATTATTAATTGGAACTACTACTTCATCACCTTGTCTTGCAGTTGCAGACAAGACAAGTGCAGACAACATGTTCCAAATTACTCCATCAGGTTCTGCAGTTGATTGTACTGCAAACCCAAATGTATTCAGAATGTGTTTCTCAGATCCTGACCAAGGTATTGCATCAGCTCAATACATCGACAGCCACAACCTTGCAAAGAAAGTAGGAATCATCTACGACGCATCTGATGTATATTCTACTGGTATCTATGAGAAATTCGTACAAGAAGCAGCTGGAAAGAATTTTGAAGTAGTTGCTGAAGAGCAATTCACTGCAGATTCTAAAACTGATTTCACTACTCAACTTACAAAACTTAAAGGCGCAGATGCTGACCTCGTATTCTTACCATTCTATTATTCAGAGGCTGCACTTGTATTAAATCAAGCTAAGCAAATGGGATATGCTCCAACATTCTTTGGATGTGATGGTATGGATGGTATCCTTACACTTGAGAACTTTGACAAATCGCTCGCAGAAGGACTTATGCTCCTTACACCATTCTCAGCAGATGCTACTGACGATTTAACAGTAAACTTTGTTGGTGAATATCAAAAGAGACATGGCGAGATTCCTAACCAATTCGCAGCTGACTCTTATGACTGTGCATATGCACTTAAGCTCGCAATTGAGAAGGCAAATGTAACACCAGCAAGTTCTGTTTCAGACATTTGCAACGCTGTAAAATCAGCTATGACTTCTATCACACTTAAAGGTCTTACTGGCGATAGCATTAGCTGGAAATCAAACGGAGAACCAAATAAGACACCAAAGGCAGTTGTAATCAAAGATGGTGCTTATGCATTAGCAAATTAATTATGGATTTTTTAACATATTTTGTAAACGGGCTTAGTCTCGGATCAATATATGCAATTATAGCACTTGGCTATACCATGGTATATGGTATAGCCAAAATGCTTAATTTTGCACATGGTGATGTGTTAATGATTGGATCATACATCACTTTTGTTTTTATGAGTCAAATGGGTATAAACCCAATAATAAGTGTTTTGCTTGCAGCAATATGTTGCACATTTATAGGTGTTATTATAGAAAGAATTGCTTATAAACCACTAAGAGGTGCCAACTCACTTGCAGTTCTCATAACTGCAATTGGTGTTTCTTATTTCTTACAGAATATTTCACTACTTATATTTGGAGCAAACACTAAAAGCTTTAAGAGTATTGTTACTATTCCTCCACTAAAACTTTTTGATGGACAACTTATGATATCTAGTGAAAGTATAGTAACTATAGCTCTTTGTATAATTATAATGCTTGCACTCACAACATTTATCAATAAAACAAAAATGGGTCAAGCGATGCTTGCAGTTTCTGAAGACAGAAGTGCGAGCACTCTTATGGGTATAAATGTAAATGGAACTATAGCAATGACATTTGCCATAGGTTCATTTTTAGCTGCCTTTGCTGGAGTTTTACTTTGCTCAGCTTATCCAACTCTAACTCCTACAACAGGTGCTATGCCTGGTATCAAAGCATTCGTTGCAGCCGTAATCGGTGGCATCGGTTCTATACCTGGTGCATTTATAGGCGGACTTATTCTCGGAGTCCTTGAAAATTTATCTAAGGCATATATTTCTGCCCAGTTATCTGATGCAATAGTATTTTCAGTTTTGATTATAATGCTTCTTGTAAAGCCATCAGGAATACTCGGCAAATCAAATATAGAGAAAGTATAGTATGGATTATTTCAAATTAAAAAGGCAAAAAAAAGCAAGATATAATTTAAGCATTTATCTCATGATAATTATTGCTTATGCTATAGTTATGATTCTTTCTTCTCAAGGAAAAATATCTTCACTTTTAAATGGCTTATTAGTTCCATTTTGCACTTATTCAATACTTGCAGTTTCACTTAACTTAGTCGTAGGAATAAGTGGCGAGCTAAGTCTTGGTCACGCAGGATTTATGTGTGTAGGAGCATTTACTAGTGCGGTATTTACACGATATATGAAATTTCTTGGCGTTGAAGGATTATATTTATTTATCATAGCAATACTTATCGGAGCAGTCACTGCGGGTTTCGCAGGTCTTTTAATCGGCATTCCTGTTTTAAGACTTAAAGGCGACTACCTTGCTATCGTAACTCTTGCTTTCGGTGAAATTATAAAAAATATTGCAAATGCAATATACCTTGGCTTTGACGAGAACGGAGCCCATTTTTCACTTAAAAATACAATGGCACTTGGTTTATCAGATAAAGGATTTGTGGTTATAAAAGGTGCACAAGGAATAACAGGTACACCACACTACTCTTCATTTACTGCAGGTGTAATACTGCTTATTATAGTAGTAACGATAATTTTAAACTTAGTAAATTCAAGAACTGGTAGAAATATAAAAGCACTTCGCGACAATCTTATCGCAGCCGAATCAGTCGGAATAAGCGCCACAAAATATAAACTCATAGCATTTACCATAGCAAGTAGTATGGCTGGTGTTGCTGGCGTTCTATATGCGCACAACCTAACAACTCTCACTGCTCTTCCAAAAAACTTTGGATACAATATGTCTATAACAATTCTTGTATTCGTAGTTCTTGGTGGCATGGGAAGAATCAGAGGCTCTATAATTGCTGCAGTAATTTTAACTCTTCTACCTGAGATGCTTAGAGGACTTTCAGATTTCAGAATGCTTATCTATTCTATCGTATTGATAGTTGTAATGATATTTACATCAGCTCCAGCTATGAAACAATATATGGAAGTTTTAAAAAATAGGTTCCCTGTGATTAAAAACTTAAAAGCTTCTGTATTAAAAAAAATGAGTAAGGAGGGCGAATAGATGAAAGAAAATATTATGCTCTCTGTTAAAAACCTTTCAATTCAGTTTGGCGGTCTTCACGCAGTAGAGAACTTTAACTTATCAATAAGAGAAAACGAACTCTATGGTCTTATAGGACCAAATGGTGCTGGCAAAACTACTATATTTAATCTATTAACTGGCGTATATAAACCAACAACTGGCACTATCATGTTAAATGGTGTGAATAAAATCAATGGAAAAAATACTATCGAAATCAACAAGATGGGAATAGCAAGAACTTTCCAAAACATAAGATTATTTCACAAACTTACAGTTCACGACAATGTAAAAATCGCTCTTCAAAACAAATACAGATATTCGACCATCTCAGGTATACTTAGACTTCCAAGATACCACCGCTATGAAGCACTTATGGACGAAGAGGCAATGGCACTACTTAAAGTATTTAATCTTGAAAATGACGCTATGATGAAATCAGCTAACCTCCCATACGGCAAACAGAGAAAACTTGAGATAGCTCGTGCCATAGCGACTAATCCAAAAGTTTTATTACTCGATGAGCCTGCTGCTGGTATGAATGAAAATGAAACCAAAGAACTTATGAATACTATTAGACTTATAAGAGATAAGTTCAATATGACAGTTTTATTGATAGAACACGATATGAAACTCGTAAAAGGAATATGCGAAGAACTTACTGTTCTAAACTTCGGAAAAGTTTTAGCTCAAGGTGAGACAAATGAAGTTTTAAAGAATAAAGAAGTTATCAAAGCATATCTCGGAGAATAAAATGGCTTTATTAGATGTAAAAAAAATGAATGTATACTACGGTATGATACATGCAGTAAAAGATATTAGTTTCACAGTAGACGAAGGTGATATAGTAACTTTGATTGGAGCAAATGGCGCTGGCAAAACCACCATCCTCCAAACTTTAACTGGCATAGTTCCACTTAAAACTGGTAAAGTAAAATATGATGGCAAGGACATCTCGCATCATTTAAATCACAAGTTAGTGTATAGTGGTATAGCACATGTGCCTGAAGGAAGAAGAATATTTGCAAAACTATCAGTCCTTCAAAATCTAAAACTCGGAGCATTTACAAGAAATTCAAAAGATGAGATTGATGAGAGTTTAGAAAATGTTTATAAAAAATTCCCAATACTAAAAGAGAGATCAAAACAACTTGCAGGAACTCTATCAGGTGGAGAACAACAAATGCTTGCAGTTGGAAGAGCACTTATGTCAAAACCAAAACTTCTCTTCCTTGACGAGCCATCTATGGGACTCTCTCCTATCTATGTAAATACAATATTTGACATAATTCAGGAAGTTCATAAAGAGGGCGTATCAATCTTACTTGTAGAGCAAAATGCAAAAAAGGCTCTATCAATAGCAAGTAAGGCATATGTTCTTGAGACAGGTAAGATAGTTAAAGAGGGAAATCCAAAAGAATTGTTAAATGACCCGGTCATAAAGTCTTCTTATCTGGGGGAATAAAAAAGAAGCCACAATTGGCTTCTTTTTTTAATATACTAAACTCTTAATTCTCTTCTCAACATGTTTTGTAAAAATTCACTAACATTAATTTTATCCCTGCGAACTATTTTATCAAGCCAACTAGGCAAAGTGACATTTCTTCTTACAGAAATATTATCATTCTTTTCTCTAAAAATCACTGGGTCTATTGATACATGGGTAACTATATCATCTTTGTATTTTTTATTTTTTTGATAAACTTCTATTTTAGATGGCTTTTTGATTTTAAGTTTCTTGTCTTCTCTAACCATATAAACATTGCCTATGGCATCATAAGCCATATCAAGCGCTTCATCAAATGTTTTGCCAAATGAATTTATATCTAAATCTGGCACATAGACAATATAATCATTTTTTTCTTTTCTTACAATAACTGGATAATCTAATTTCATAATCACACCTATACTATATTGTTTCTTCTCAAAATACTTTTAGCAAGACCTTCGGGTATCTCACTATGCCTTGGTACAGGCTCAGTAACATTTCCTCTAACATATACATCATGGTTAGCACCATTTCTTACCAAAACAAAACCTGCATCCTTCAATTTTTTAATCAAATCTCTTCGTTTCATATTGATGTGTATTTATAGTGTGTATTATAATGTAATATATAAATTTTGTCAATAAATCTTGCATTTTTTATCTCTTGTCAACCGCTTGCATAGTTTGATTTTGTCAAGAGGTGATGCCTATGTGCAAAGTTTATTTAAAATTTCAATACAAAAAGAGCGGATGTTATCCGCTCATAATATTTTACAATTGAATTTTACTTATAAATCCTACTTACAAATCTTGTTTACCCAATCAATAAAAGTCCCAGTTGTTGTCCCTTCATTCGAACCATGGTTCATATTCCATACAAGGCTATAGTCTACATCTATTCCCTTCATTCTCGCTGCGGTAAGTATGTTAAATCCTATTCCAAATGATGTATGCTCATCAGCTGTACCACTTCTATTCCTATAATGTTTCACTGGGTTCACAGTTTTAAGTCCATTATACCCCAGTAATATATGTGTTGCATTTAGTAAACTTGTCTGATTTGCAATGTAATCAGCATTTTCTCCATCAATGGCATCTTCTATATAAGAATCAACTTGTTCTTTATCAAATCCATCAAGTTTTGACAACTCTTCATAATTATTCTTCATAATAGTTGCAACTGATTTAGAAAAATGCACTGTATCATCCCCGGGTTTGCCAAATGCATTGTTTTCTGCTGATTTATCTTTAGCATCAAATCCTGGGATTGCTTTATTTCTCTTACTTACGAGTCCAGTACCTATCATAAATCCTTTTAAGTCTGTCACAATATAATTTCCATCTTTATCTTTTGTAAGCCAATTACTATAATCTCCATAAGTGGCTTCAACATCAAGCTCACCATTTGCAACATATTGATTTAATGCTTCAGATATATTATTAAGTATGGCCTCATAATAACTTCCACTTCTAAGTCCAGTCAAAGTTAAATCATTTCCAGCTTCATCTTTTAGTTTCATAGAATTTAAATATTCTATGTATGCATTTGCTTCCAACTCTTGAAGTCTTTTCTCAAAATCAGTTATCTTACCATTGTAAATGCCGCCATCATCAACCAAGTCTACCCACCACCAAGCATAAGCTAAATCCGCATTTTCAATGTCAGCTATCGGGCAATAATTTTGAGCTGCAAATATGTTATCCTTAAATGCACTGTCATAAGTTCCATCAGGATTTTTTGTAACACCAAGTGTCCCTGCATCATACATATATGGATAATATTCTTTCATATCTCCAGATGCTCCAAAAATAGAACTCATCTGTCCACCGCCTGAAGTACCGATAGAAATTATTTTATTTTTATCACCCGGTATAACTTTATCATTTGCTCTAAGCTCTATAACTCCAGATTTTAAATCTGCCATTTGCATAGGAGCTTTTCCAGTGTGAAGAGTGTTGTCATCATTCATTGCGTCACGACTTCTTGCTCCGCATGTCACATACACAAAACCTTCATCAATGTAAGAAGTCTCACATGATCTTGGAGAGCTTGACCTCCAACCACCGCATTCATTTAAAAATACTATCGGAGCAGTTTTTGCTGTGTAACCATTTTTAGTATTTTCATAATTTATACCTGTTACATTTCCAGAGTCGTCAACATCAAAATATTCTGCTGGCGCATAGATGAGCATTGTTTGATAATTTAAATTTGTGATGTTTGCATTGATATATACACCTCTTAACACTTCTGCATTTTTTCTCATCATTTCCATCATGCCGCCCGGCATAGCATTAGGCATACCACCTTGTGGTCTTTTTCCTTGTGCACCGTTGCCATTCTTACCGTTGTCTATACTTTCTTTATTGTTTGCGCCGACATTGATAGTAGCTTCGGCTGATTTTACAGGCTCACCGCTCTCATCAATATATGCAAATGTATAATATTTGCCGTCGTCACTTTTAATCCATTTATAAACTTTTGCATTTATTCCAGCCTCGTAATCAAGGTAAATCTTTGGGTCAATAGTTTTATTTGTAATGCTATCTACATAGTCTGAAGCCTTTAATGCCTCTACAGCTTCTGCGACTTCTTCTTTTTTTGTTTCTTCAACATTTTGATTAGTTGAAGTAACCTTAGTATTTGTACATGATGCAAGTAATGACATAGCGACTAGTATAGATATACCATATATTTTAATTTTCATATTAAAGTGTGTGCTATTATTAAATCTATGATTTAATAATTCGCAGCCTCTCCTTTCTTAAATATATACGAATTATATCAAATTTAAATTTTTCTTGTAAGTGAAAATTTTGTGAAAATATATAGTAAAAAGAGCGGTCACCCGCCCTGATTTTACTTGGTCCAATCTTCGATTTGAATGTCTTTTATTCTTTCAAACTCATTAACATTATGAGTTACGAGTACACCTTTATTTGCTACAACTATAGATGCAATTATTAAGTCATTCGGTCCAATTAACTTCCCTTCTCTTTCCAATTGACTTCTTATCACCCCATAAACCGCTGCCGCTTTTTTATCAAAATAAGCCACATCGAAATTGCAAGTAAAATCATTATATTTTTTTATAGTTTTTTCATAATTCGAACTTTTTTGCGCACCATATTCAATCTCTGCAATCACAATTTGTGGGATAACGATTGATTCTTTTGGTGTCATCTTAAAATGTTCTACTATTTTAGGGTAAGTTCCTTTAATGGCATATATAATTGTATTTGTATCTAAATAATATTTCATTACACATCTTCTCTCTTGTCAAATTTAAATTGTAATTCCTTAGGCTCTTCTATGTCTAAATCTTTACCTGACCCAAATAACTCAAAGAAACCTTTTGGATAGGTTTTCTTATAGTCATCCATAACTTCTAAATCTATAGAGCATGGGAATCGCTTTTTTAACACTGATTGTTTCAAAAAAATATTAATTGCTGACGACAAGGTCATCCCAAGACTTTCATACAAGTTTGTCGCTTCTCGCTTCAGCTTTTCATCTATTCTAAATGTAAAAGTACCGCTATTCATACACCTATCCTCCTATGTACATACATTGTAACATTATTGTTATTCATTGTCAATGCACTTATTATATATCCCAATTCTCCACCTTCAAATGTTCCATTCCTTCAAACACTTTTACATTATTTGTGACAAGTGTTGACTTTGTTCCTATCGCATGAGCGGCAACCAGCATATCAAACGGTCCTATCTCCTTACTAGTCATTTCACACTTTGCTCTTATCATCCCATAATCAATTGACGAGTCTTCATCATATGGCAATATATCTATATTTGACAAAAACATAGTTAGCGCAAGTAAGTTTTTAGCCACATTTTTACTCATTAAAAATGCTATAGGAATGTCCCAACGATAGTAAGTGTTATGCGGTAAGTATATTATTACATATTAAAACGCTCAGCGCAAGTAAATCTTATAATCTAAATTGAAGTATTTTCATTCATATGCTATGCCACTTGCTCCCACAAAGTCCAACAAAAAAGCAAGAGTTTGCTCTCTTGCTTCTTTTTAATTACCTGTTAGCATCATAGCCATTAACAAACAGCGAAATCGGAATTGATAGCAAAAATGCGATTACAATATCAGAAATGGTTATATATATAAAATTATTGTTCTTAATGTGCTCAATGATCATTGGCAAAATGCTAAATAAATTATCGAAAGAGTATAATAATTTCATGTCTTGACCTAATAGCTTAAGTGTTGCGATAACTGAATTTGTCGAATACACAAAATTTGTAATTCTAAGCACTAGCCAAAATGTAACAGAACAATACAGGTGTGATATTATAATATATTTAAACTTTGATCTATCTATTCTAGATAATTTAACAATAAACTTAAAAATTTTAGCCACTATATATAAACCGAAAAATAAACTTATATAAATAGGATAATTAATCTTAAATAAACTGACAATATTTTGAAAAGATTTTTCAAAGGAAACTGTTGTTTTGTAGACAACAGGCACATAATCACTAATGCTAATGTTAAATAAATTTACTCTGTCAATTCCATTTAAGGTAATTACATTTAATACCTGACCAATCGTGATTGTATTAATTAATACAAACATTGGAGCTAAAATAGTAAACATTGAATCAGGCCATAAAAGAGAACATACAAACATGAGTGCCAAAGATAAATAAACTCCTGTGTCACTTGAGCATCCAGTTAAAATCATTATGGCTATTGGGAATAAATACTTCCCTCTTTTCTTATCACTTGCCTCTGCACTAACAATTAATAGCAATAATACATTGAATCCTGCAATGATAATATTATTTTCCCACATAGAAAAGAACATTAGTGCTGCAACTGGTGAAAAAGCAAGTCCAGTGGACAATATATTCAATAAAGCAGCAATCACAACTACTAAAAATATTATCAGTTTTTCATTAATTCTTATATGGACAATTGAATACTGATACAAAAAGATAAATGGGATGGTTGCTAAGAGAAGATAGCCTATAGGAGCTATGCCACTTCTAATTTCTCTATAGTTTTCACCAATAGAATTTAAACCATCTTTAATGCTGCCATAAAAACTCTTCTGCGGCTCATTATTATATGCACTATTCTGAAATGAATTATTCTTTCTACGTTGCTTAATATTTTCACTTACTTCTTTAATTTTATTGATTGAAGATTCTGCCAACTCAGATAGAGATTGAAGCAGAGACTTTAAATATTCAACTATTCCTTCCATTATGTCTCCAATATATATAATTATTTGCGATACTTGTTTAACAACAACTTATTAACTGTATCAGAGTATGATAGCGATAACGTCAATCCCGAAACTTTTTTTGAACCAATTTTATCGCCATTAAATACAAGTGATATTCCTGCGTTAGTCATATACCATGTACAATATTCATACATAGCATCAGTTGTGCCTTTAATTATATCATCATAGATATCTTCTTCAAATGATTTGCTACTAGACTTAACTTTGTTTAGCATTTTAGTATTAAACTCATCAAACTTTTCTTCATCGCTGAATATTGACTCTATTGACAATAATTCTCCAGTACTTACATCCCAGTTAAATCCCTGAACCTCTTTATTATATTCCTTGCCATTCTCATACTTTGTTATCGTTTCGGTTATGCTAAATACTTTACCATCATTTCTCTCAACTTTTACGTCATAAGTCATGGAGTAGTTATTATCAACTATTATTTGTTCAGAAGACATACCAGTACGGCTTCTATTTGAATTCCACTCATTGACGCTCTGTGCAAGACTCACCTTTTTAATATCTGTAACTACAATACTTACATATTTTGTGATTTTTTCATTTGGAATTGTTTCTGTCAATATTTGATAAGCAACACTCTTACCATCGCTTGCAACATCCTCCACACTTGCTGCAGCTGGTGCTATACTTTGGCTATTTGTCTGATTAGCTTTAGTTGTTGAAGGTACATACTGAGTAGTCGTTACTGGAACTGCAGTTGTCTCTGCCTTTTTCGTTGTTTCCTTTGCAGTCGCTTTTGTGGTCTCTTTTTCTTTAGACTCATCACTCGTTACTGAGTTTTTTTTTTCGTCTTTTTGTATTACTTCTCCCATAGTTGGCCAATAACAACCATCTTCATTTATATAACGACCATCAACAGTTTGATTTGTAACTCTTAAACCATCTTCGCCAACATAGTATAACCCTATCTTCTTTTGACCATCTTCTCCATAAAATGTAAACTCAATCCACTCATTCTTAGCCCTTTTACCAGTAGCATCTACATAGTATTTATTGTCTACCCACTCATTTGTTACTTTCTTTCCATCTTCACCTACATAGTAAGTATCATCTATCCATATACCCTTTTGCATTTCGCCATTTATATAGAAATGATTTGCATCTGCTGACCAATAACCCTCAAGATGAACTGTAGATTTTGTCTCACTTGGAGCTGGCTCTGATACAGTTGCCACTGCAGCGACTGTTTCAACTTGCTTTGATTCAACCACTTTGGCACTCTTATTATCTTTCTTTCCAGTCAAGAATGAGAAAAGCAAAGCTACAATTATAATTATAGGACAAATAATTATAATAGGAGACATTTTCTTTTTTGGTTTTTCACTATTACTATTGGCATTGGCGCTTTGTGCTGCATTTTGATAGTTATAAGATTGATAATTAGGTGCACTTTGCTCTGCCTGATACTGTTTAAATCCAGTACTTCCAGCCATCATAGTTTTATTGTAATCAATATTGCCACCATTAGATCTTGGTATGTCATTTGACATCACTGTCTTATTATAATCAACCTTTCCCTGATTTCCACCGATAAGTTGACCATTAGAATCATGCTGTGCACCGCAGCCTATACAAAATCTTGCACCATTTTTTAATTCTCTACCACAATTTTGACACTTCATATAATCATCTCCTATACATACTTATTGTTTTGGAACATAATTCCTTGAATCGCCTGCTCTCACGTCAGCCCCAGGTATATATATTCCATCTTTATCTACATAATATCCATCTGGTGTCAATGCATCTGTCAATTTTGCACCATCAGGACCTAAGTAATACCAAATTGTAACTTCTTGATTTGTAATCTTCTTCTTGAACTTATACCACTCATTTTTGACTTTCTTTCCACTTGCATCAACATAATATGTGTCATCAATAAGTTGATTCTTTGCCTTTCTACCATCGCTTCCTACATAATAGTCGCCAACCCATTTATTAGTTAACATTGTTCCATTTTTATAGAAGAATTCCGCATCATTTGACCAATAACCATCAGAAGCGTCGAAATCTGATACCACATTCCCATTTTCCGTAGACATTACAGTTGTCTCAACTTGTGCACTGGTCTCACGCACTATATTTTCCACTTTCTTTCTTCTACCTTTTTGCATTACATTCATGACAACCACGATGATTAGAATCAAGAATACTATTAGTAAAACTGGCGATGGTTTCTTTTTAACTTTATTATTTGCTTTAGGTTGATTTGTACGAGATGCTTTCGCACCTGCATGATTACCCTGAGGTAAATCATTCGCCATCATCGTCTTGTTGTAATCTATCTTATTTCCCTGAGGCAAATCATTAGCCATCATTGTTTTATTATAATCCACTTTAGGGCTTTGCTGGAAATCGTTAGCCATAACAGTTTTATTATAGTCAACGCTTTTTCCTTGTGACATATTATTTATCATTATTGTCTTGTTATAATCAACCTTATTATTTTTAGACACTAATTGACCATTAGAATCATGCTCTGCACCACATGATATGCAGAATCTCGCTCCATCTGGCATAGCATTCCCACATTTTTTACAATTCATAATTTAATCTCCGTTACTCTTCAATTTCTACATATATAAATGACAGATTATCAAGTGCACCATTTTTATAAACTTCATTCTTTATTGATTCGCTTAATTCCTTTTCCTCAATTTCTTCAGCTGACACTAATTTAACTAATGCCTTTTTATCACAATATTTATAAACGCCATCTGAGCATAACAAAAATCTCATTCCCTTTTTTAGTATTCCATTCATTGCATGAATATTTACATTTTCTATTGTGCCAAATGCATTTGTAAGACGACCATAATTAGGATTTGTTTTTATTTGATCAACGGTCAAGCCCTCTATTCTTTTTTCATCATTTTCCCACACATCATCTACTGTAAGCGCCACTAAATCATTATCAATCAATTGATATATATGACTGTCTCCAGCCCAAAAAATATTGTATGAA
Organism: uncultured Clostridia bacterium; assembly: GCA_947303805.1. Taxonomy (GTDB): domain Bacteria; phylum Bacillota; class Clostridia; order Lachnospirales; family Lachnospiraceae; genus UBA3633. Next base: position 75,255 of record CAMYZE010000004.1, read on the forward strand.
TCATCATAAATAGCAAGCATAACTAATGTAGAGCCTGAACTATGTCCATTCGCTGTGTAGTTAGTATATATTTCTTTATTAGCATCTAATAGATACTTTTTTAAATCAGAGACAAATGTTTGTGAGTCATAAACTTTATCAAACTGTTTTTTAGCAGTTATTATTTTGTCCAAATCAAGTTCTATAAACTTTGCAACATAGCGAACAATTGTATCTGATGCATTTTTTCCATTTTCACATCCGCCCATTCCATCAGCAACTATAAAAATAGAACAATTGTCCTTCTCATATGCATATATGGAATCTTCATTTTCTTCTCTCTGTAATCCACTATTAGTAAATGCTATTTGCTTAATTTTCATTTTAACCTCTTATAATATAATTGATGTATGCTACCATTTCGCCAATCAGTATGTATACTGCAAATGGAAACTTTATCTTATCATCTTCTTCCGAAGTATACTTATTAAAACTTGCTGTAAGAAATATTCCTTTAATGTAGAGAAACACTCTCTTAAAACTTCTTACAAATGCCTTATTCTTTATCAATACATATAGTGCGCCAATGCCAGCAATTACCATAATTGTAGAATAGTGATATAAGATGCCACTTCCACCAACCTGTAATCCCACTACTGCTAAAAGTTTGGCATCGCCACCTTTAAATACTCCCAATACATAGAATATAAAACCAATAACAAAGCCTATCAAAAATCCTATACCACTATCTTTTAGTTTAACATTTAATAACTCTACATCTTTGCTGCCATTAGCCAATAAGACAATGTATAGTATGCAATGTATTAATGCAAAGAATAACAAAAAAGATATCAAATATTTATTATATATTTTACCTCTTTTATAATCAGTGTATGCACAGACAATTAGCAATAAAAAATAGGCAACTATACTAATTATATTTATTACATGCAAAATCTAAATACCTCATCATATATGCTTATTTCATCACCATTTTGAAGTGGCTGAGGCATCATCTTTGGTATTGATCTTCCATTGACATAGGTACCATTTGTTGATCCCTCGTCTCTTATAAAATAAGTGTTTCCCTGTAACAATATAGTTGCATGCTTTCTTGACACATGAGGATTGTCATTTATAACAAAATTAATTTTAAACTGATTATTAGCTTTACCAATTACAAACTCACTATCATTTATAGGAATGTTTTGTCCTCTATATTGGAGATATGCCATACCGCCTGCATTACCGCCAAAATTAACCTGTGGCTGTGAATTCACATCGTCCATCATGATTGTTTTATCCATACTACTTTGATAATTTCCTGTAAATTTTGGTGGCACATTATTCTGTCCCTTCTTCTCTTTCTCTGGTTTTGGCATTGCACCGCCACCTGGCAAATTAATTTCACCACCGCCTGGCATCTTGAAACCGCCACCTCCTCCAGGCATCTTGAATCCACCACCTCCTCCAGGCATTTTGAATCCACCACCTCCTCCAGGCATCTTCACCTCTGCTGGATTTGGAGCCTTAGGTGCTGCTTGTGAGTTTGCTCCAAATGGCAACTTAAATCCAGCCGGCTTAGCTTGATTCTGATTAATTGGCGCTTGATTATTTTGACTATTTAAATTTGATTCCTGCACCGGTTGTGCTTGAGGCTGACTTACAGGTGGTACATTATCAACCACTCTCTCCTGTTTTTGAGCCATAAAATTATTTTGATTTTGCATCTCACTAGATAAAAACTTATTTATAAAAAGTGATAAATCAAGAGTTTGGCATTGATAAACATATTTGAACATTTCATCATATGCTGCTACACCCTCTACTGCAAAGTACTTGCTAAGCAACTCAGAAAAATATTCCTTAAGTTCATCAGTGTCAGTCTTTAAATCTTTCACAGGAATGTAAGGAAGATAAACATTTAACCCATCGCCAATATATGTATATTCAGGGTTTAATAAGCAATAACCAGGCTTAAGGTAATACTCATTCAACTTTAAGAATGTGTTACACAAATTAAAGAGTATTCTTTTTCCATATGATTCATGAAAGCCAGCTTTAGCAAATTCTGCTATTGACTTTTTGTTACTCAAATCATAATTAAACTTAATCTCGCCATTGATATTGGTAACATTTAATTTAAGAAGACCAAATACATCTGTTTTTTTAATCATCTCACAACAAAACTCATTGATAACCATTTTCTCTTTTGGTTCAATCGTAAGCATCATTGTACCAGAAAGATTATCAAGTGTAATGTTAAACAATGTTTCTTTCATAAATATTATCTCCTAAAAACTTTATATTATAGTTGCTGCTAGTAAAAATGGTGCAAGGGGGATTTCGTCAATCTTATTTTTCTTCTTAGTGATTATCAAATAAATTCCGTAAATAAAAACAAATAGAAATGCCTTAAATAAAAAATGAAATATGTTTGGGAAGCCTATAATCATACCACAGGCTGCAATTGCCTCTACATCTCCGATGCCGATACTATTTTTCTTTACAAAGAATGCAATTAGCATCAGCACAAGGCTCAAAACAAAACCTATCAGTCCTTCCAAAAATATCGTAAAGTCTAAAAATATAATTCTATATACTAAAAAGAGTATAAAATATCCAAGTATAACTCTCGTGTCCATAAGATTGGTCTTTATGTCTTCAAATGTAATTGAAAGTAAAAATGATAGAAGCATATTGAAGGCGAGGTAGTCGGTAAAAAGGTTTTTAAATAAAAAGTAATCTAAGAAATAAAATACTATATTTAAAAATATTATTATAACTACCGATATTTTAAAGTACTTTTTATCACTTTTATATAATAAAATAATATTAATAGCGATTGATATTAATAGCAATATTAGCATTGATATAATTTTAAATGAAAATAAATTCATTGAATTAAATATTATGGATTATTGCTAACACACTTCAAACATGGCGTATATCCTTCGTTTATAGCATCGTCCAATAGTTTCTCGACAGAATAATTTCCTTGTTCACTACAGCGTGGTTCAGAGTGATATTTTTTTCCTGATTTTGTGTATACATACACTACTACCGCTTCTACTTTTGAATCTTCATTAGTATTTTTTTCTTTCGATATCTTGTTTTTTAAAGATGTACCATTCTTACCAATAAAAGGCTTAATGGTTACAACATTTGTCATTCTGATATTTCTATTAATAACAGAATACTCTAAACTCTTTTGATTTACAAATGAAAAAGGATTATCGTATAAATAATCGACCGCCAGTGTAACTGAGCCGTCTGAATTAAATGATGAATGCAAAATATTAAACTCGGAAATTCTGCTCATTGGAATTCCAAAGTTTTTTCGGTAATTATCAAATAGAATATAAGAAACCGTTCCTCCAGTTCCACCAACCACAGTATCGGCTATCAATTTCTTAACAACACTCGCACCATTTTCAGCAGTAACCTCTCCAAGTTTTTTTAATTCACCTGTGAAGTTATTAAACTTATTAAATGTATCATTAACATTATTGCCTAAACGTTTTAGATTCTCTATAAATTGTTGAATTTTTTCAATAGCTTTTTTAGCTTTATCTATAAGATTGGTCGTCTCTTCCTTTTTTGTAAAAGGCTCGCCGAGCGCAGCAAATGAACCAACTGTGTTCGCGGCTGAATCCTCTAATTCGCTAAAACCACTTTTAGTTATCTTTAATTCACTTTCAACTGCACTGTAACCTTCATTTATTTCACCGAGTTTTTCTATAAATGTTGCATAGTTTTCTTCTTTTGCAAAACGATACAAAATATATGAATTTTGCGACACAACTTTTGCAGTATTGTTGAGTGCCTGTTGCATACCAACATGAACCATACATATATTCAGTATGTTCGCAATAAATAATAATGTAATAATAACTATTGGCAACACTAATGTTGCTTCAACAGTTAAACTACCTTTTTTCTTTTTTTTGAAAAAAATATTCATCTCACTTAATAAGCGAAAGCAGTCTTAATTTTTAGAGGAAAACTATTATAATTATCTACTCCTGTTCCTGCAAATGTATTTTTCATAAACGACTGAGTCATAAATATATATTTTATTGTTGAATCTGATTCGACTGAAATTTGAGAATATGTTTTCTCGAGACTAAAATCAGATTGCGCTTTCTTCATATTTGTTTCTATAACATCTTGCAAATTACTAATTTGTGCTTTTTTATTAAAAGAATTAACTAACAAGAATACTAACAAGTAAGTTGTATAACCTGCTTTTGGACCACCAGTATTAATTGTCTCTATATTAGCAACATCAGAAACTGATATGTCTACATCACCTGCCTCAAATACCTCATACATTCCATCGCTGATCATTTTTTCTAATGTACTTACCGCTTTGCCAATTCTTGAGTCATAAGGATCATTATTTTTTGATTTAACTTTACTGAGCAATTCATTCGTACCAATATGTTTCATCTTATTTGTTTCAGTAGCCAAAGTATCCATTAAATCATTAATTTTATCATCTGCAATCCTAACAATTGGATCCCATAGATGAACGCCATTATTGTACAAGTTTTCTTTTTTGCAATCCATAATGCCGCCCATATCAATCCACGATTGCGCTAGCGCGCAAGCTATTGGTGCAGCAAAAGCTGCTGCGCCACCCACAAATGGTATAAGTACTAATGCCTTTGCTTCCTTTGATGCTGGACCTGTATATACGGCAATTAAATTAAGCGCTAGTCTAATTGCAAATATGCTTGTATACATAAGAATTACTTCATCTTTACTTTTATCCAAGTTAAATATTATATGCTCAATTTCAGCAGGTGTCACTTCAATGTTTTTAAATTGCTCATCAGTTAAATACTTAGTATCACTTTGATCTTCAATGAATTTCTTGTTAAAAATTGTGTCCAAATTATCATCATTTTTATCTCTATCAGTAAGCTCTTCTCTATATTTATATGTGTGAACATAATCTCTACAATGAGTAATTATATAAGTTTCATCATAAATATTATTAAATAATGCTGTAGTCAATGTAGATATTAAATCATTAACCTTAGTAAATACTGCATTTACTTTATCCTCTATATTTTCTTCATTAAATCCTTCCGCCTCATCATCATTAAAACTATATAATTTTGCATTTTCGCTATTTTCTTTTTGTTCTCTTAGATATTCTGCATAATCAAATACTTGATTGTTGTTAACATAATCTTTTTTAGCATAATGTTTTTCAATATTTCCAAATCCGTCTAAAACTTCAAAAAAACTTTTATCTCTATCTTTTTTGCCACCAATACTGCTCGTAACTGCATCTAACAACTGAAACAAATGTTTGCTTTGAGTTTCACCTTCAGCTTGACTTTCATACTCATTAATTAAATCCACTAAAGTGAGCATTCCTGAATGGAAAAGATCAATACCACCACTTCTTTTATCAATAAGTTTGGTGTCAGGTCTCCATCCTTCAACTTCATCAACCTCACTAACAACCGCTCTTATTGTTGTTTCAATATCACTTTCAAATCCTGACAAACTATCCGACATAAGTTTAGACATTGCAGCATCAATTCTTTTCAATACTTCTCTCTGCTCTGCACCATCATTCCACTGTTTTAAAGTGTTTTCCATCTGGTTGCCAAATAGCTTTTTTGAAATTTCATCTTCAACTTTTGAGCATTCACTCTCATAATATGCTACTGTACCGCCAATAACACCTAAATATTCATTAATTAAGTTAATTGATTCCTCAATATATGTTTTTGATTCTCTAATAAGTCTAAGGAGTTTTCCGCCACTACCACTACTACCAAATGTATATGCCCTATAATCGCTGGCTCTTCCTTCAGCTTCTTCTCGAACTGCTCTCATGTGAGCTTCTCTATTATATACCTCGTGCGATTCACCATTTTCATCTATTATTGTATCATATACAGGTTCAGGCCAATCGCCTGCATTATCAAAAAATCTCCTACAATACTTATTTAATTTATCTCTATTAGATGTAAGTGACGATTTTAACCCTGTTTTATCATCATCTGTTTTATTACCAACAGAAAAACTCGTTTTAATTTCATCATAATGATTCAAGTTATCTTGACTAGTAACCTCTTCATTATTATTCTTTTTGCGTCCAAAAAGAGAAAATATTGCATCCAAAAATCCAGATGATTTACGCTTCTCCTGAGGCTTTTGCTCCGTTTTATACTTTAATGAATCTATTTGCTTCCACTCTACTTCGTATGTCTCTTTAATTAGACTCTTTAAACTTTTAGAGAACTGTCTTAATTTATTTTGATATTCGTTGTACTTCTTTTTCGTATCGCTCGCCGATCCACTTTTTTCAGTAATCTTTACCATGGTATCTACACCACTTGCAACTTCCATCAATTTACTTACATTGTCAAAAAAGCCCATGGTTGGTATCATGATTGCTTCGTATCTCATATCATCTCTTATTTGTGCACGCAAAGCATCATGATTACTTAAATCAATATATTTTGCTGTTACATCTTTTACATTAATCCCATAAGGGTTAAATCTATTTCTTGAATCACTAATCTCACTTTGTATTTTTCTAGCATAGTCTTCCAAATTTTTAATTACATTACCATCAGAATCTAATATATTGGCATTGCTAATCGCAGCATTGACACCATTAACTGTATCAAGCATAAGTCCTTTCACTGCATCTTCAGTAACTTTTAGACCAACCGATTCTTCGATTTGGGCTTTTATATCTTTTGCCATTTGATCAACTTCATAATTAGATACGCCAAACAAACCATAGTACTCATAAAGACCTCTGTTATACTGTGACATAACATTTTCAGTGGCTATTTGTTGAATGTCTTCTACTACTGTTCCCGCCATACGAACTCTACCACCATCAACGAAAACACCAATTAATAGATAAACTGACAAATAAATTAAAGTTAAGAAAACTGTAATTACGCCTCTAACTTTTTTATGTTTTATGAAAAAATTCACCATTATTTTCTTATTTTCCTTTGTGTAACCTAAATTCTTTGTATAAGCTAATTCCTATATCATATACTGTATCTAAATTTCTGATAAACTCTGCTTGATTAGAAATAATACTATCTACTTTAATTTTTTTATACTTTATATCTTCCATAATCCCTTCATCTCCAAGAAACACTGTAGATAGTCCTTGTAAAGGATTGATATACTGCCTTTCAAGTTCTACTGATAGTATCCCTGCCAAAAACATAAAGCTTTTATCTTCCACTTTCTCTGCTTGTGCTTCTTTTTTAACATACTGCTTAAACTTTATACCTGCAATTTTAGAGTTGACAAATTGCTTGGCATTTTCTCTTTTTGCGCCAATTGGCATATTGAAAAACATGGAGAAAAACTTTGATACGGCTTCACCTATAGCCGTATTTTCTGCAAATATATCAATAACAGTTCGATATACATTGCGATTTTTTATCATATCAATATTTATAATTCCCTCTGCTGGGATATCATTGTCAAACGGCAAAGAATTCACCAATCCATTAGTATCAGATTTTCCATAATTCCCAAAACCATCCATATCAATATACTGATAATATGCACCCGCTCTATTCATTGCTCTTAAAGACTCTGAAATCATCACATTATTTTGATAATGAACTATTGTTAAATAAATTATTCCAAAAAGAATAAACATAATTAAAGGAAAGATCATGGCTGCCTCTACAGTCAATGAACCTTTTCTTTTAATATTTAATTTTTTTATTAATTTTAACATGTTATTCAGTGACAACAACTGCGTTTTCTGCAGCTATATTAAAGATTTCTTTTATACTTTGAATGATATAGTTATATATGGCAACAAGAAACTTAATTGGATTTTTAGTTATAATTTCCATAATTTCTTTAGAGGTGAAAGTAGTATTTTGACTTATATCTTTATCAATAACATCTTTTAAATATGGTCGCAACTCATTCATAAGGTCACCTAATACATTCCCGACTATTTCGTCTTCTGTCATCAAATTATAAATATCCTCTTCGCTTGTATAACCAGCTATCTCTTTTAATGCATCAATACTTCTATTTGCATCCATATCACTATTATTAGATTCCAAACTTATATTGTTCTTTGTTGCAATGCTATTGTTTGTTAATATTATAGTCGATGTAGTTTTATAACTATTTGACAACTCAAATTGCACATCAAATGATTCTGCAAAGCAGGTATTTGTAGACAACAATAACATATATGTTATAATTATAATTCTTAACATTCTTTTAATGCACATATTAACTTTCCATGATATGATAAATCAACAGTTACAGGACAATACCTGTAACTGTGTTTATCATTTTCCAAATTATTCTAGTTTGTTTGTCCTGCTGGTGCCACTTCTCCAACTGTTTCTGTAACATTAGATCCTTCAACACCGCTCTTAAATACTGAAGAAAGCTGAGTACGAACAAAGCCAATAACTTGATTTCTAAAAATAATTGCGATAGATACGAGTACAGCAATTATAAGTACAAGTTCAACTGTACCCATTCCATCTTCATCTCTTAGAAAATTTTTAATCATGACATTTCCTCCGAATTTTTTTTATATAATACATAAAAGTTAAACTTTTATGTTATTACATCATACTAAGTATTGCTGGTGTAACCGTAACTATTATTACTGCAAAAAGCATAAGCATCATTGGATATAATAGCTTTGTCTCTGCTTCCATTGCAAGTTTTTCTGATGCATTTTTTCTTTCATTCCACTGCTCATCTGAAATATCAGATAATGCTCTAATAATTTCTGCTCCACCATATTTTATATTTTGAAGTATAACTGATACAAATCTTCTCATCGCTGGCGTATTACACTTATCAGTAAGTCTCATAAAGGCTTGTGTCTCGTTTGCTCCTGTATCCATAGCACTTACACACTCATCAAGTGCCACATAAAGTGGCGTACCAGTTGACATCTCTTTAGATATTTTAATTAATGCATCTCTTATAGTAAGTCCTGCACCTGAAAGTATAATTATTTTATTTGTGAAATCTGGCATATCAAGTGTAATCTTGAGATGTCTCTTCTCTATTCTCTCATCTAAACCTTTAAACGAAAAATAGAATAATGCCCCGCCTAATGCCAAACCTAAAATCAAACCAATAGTTCCAAGAGCATTGAGCAGCAAGCCTGAAAACACTATCCCTATAACAAGGAAAGTAAAACTTTGTGCCCAATAGACTCTTAAATAATAATCAGTATAATCAATAGGGTATAATTCTCTAAGTTTAATTCTCAAATTTCTATCAAACTGTGAACCATATGGATATTTTATTATGTCTAGAACAGCAAACCCAACTCCAAAAAGGTCTTTCAACATAAAATCATCTTTTGAAAGTGGTTCACAAAATCCCTTATACTGCTTTCCTTTGATGTATAAAAATAAAAATATAATAAAAGTAATAAGCAGGTATATCATGCTAAATGTTGTTACATTAGAACTCTCGCTCATATCTACACCTCTATATCCGTAATCTTATTCATCCATAGCGCACCTACTATTATAAGCGCAAGTGACACAGTAGCCGCAATTCTTCCAGTGAAAGTGGTAAACACGGGTTCCATAAATTCGCCAGTTGTTTTACTCATAAAAAATATAAGTAATATAGGCATTGCTACCATAACCTTTCCCTCTGATTTTCTTCCTGCAAGTTTTGTATCTATTTCACCTTTTACTTCAATCTTTTCAGATATAACGCTAGTTGACTCTCTCATGATCTCAACAATATTACCACCAGTTCTCTTTGATATCTCAAATATGTTAGAGAAAGTAAATACATCCTCGTTATGTGTTCTCGCTGCAAAATCAGCGAACACCTCCTCTATGTTAGTACCTACGGAAATTCTATTCACCATAAGTTCAAGTTCTTTGATTATGATAGTATTTGGGTCGGCATATTGCTTCTTCATTTCTTCAAGTGCCATAGTAACCGCATTTTCAACTGAAGTTCCTGAAGACACAGCTGACTGCATGGCATACAACATATCTTTAAACTGGTAACTAATCTTTTTTTGCCTACTCGAGATGATTTCCTTTGTCTTTATCTCAGGATATTTAAATCCCAATAGCGCAAAAAGTATAGATACTATTATGCTCCTATAAAAAATATATCCCAAGACAAACATCACAGCGCAACCTATCGCTGTATAGAGTATTATTTCCTGCTTAGTCATATAGTAAGTACTATAATCAATGTTTGCAGTGTCCTCTAGTTTTGTAGGTGTGTGATATACTTTTGGTTTTTTCTCTTCCTTAGCCATAATTATAATCCTTTACATTCTACTCCCATCATTTCAAATTTATGTTTTTGAACCAAATCATTTTCAGTTCTACATAACTTACCTACAATTCGATCATTCTTAAGTTCTTTCTCTCTCTTAAATTCAAATAGACGATTCATTACATATTCGCCATTTTTATATTCTATAAGCTCATCTATAGATAATGTTCTTCTTGATTTATCACTAAGTCTTCCAAGGTGGATAATTATCTCTATTGCAGAAGCAATCTGACTTCTTATAGAATCTACGGTGAACTGTGAATCTGAAAGTACCATAGTCTCTAGCCTTGCAAGCATATCCTTTGAATTATTTGCGTGACCAGTTGAAAGCGAACCATCGTGACCAGTGTTCATGGCTTGAAGCATGTCAAGTGCCTCAGCACCACGGACCTCTCCGACTACTATTCTATCTGGTCTCATACGGAGTGCAGACTTGATCAATGACTTCATTGAAATCTCACCTTTTCCCTCGGCATTTTTATTTCTTGTCTCAAGGCTAACTAAGTTCTTTATAGTTTTGATTTGAAGCTCTGCAGAATCTTCTATGGTAATGATACGTTCATCTGATGGTATGAGTCCTGAAAGTGCATTTAAGAATGTAGTCTTTCCTGATCCGGTACCTCCACTTACAAATATATTGTATCTCGCTTTTACTGCTGACTCCAAGAAGTCTGCAGCCTCGGGTGTTATAGAATTCCAATTTAATAAGTCCTGTATGCCTATTACTTTTTCTGGGAACTTTCTTATGGTAACAATAGGACCATTAAGAGCTATAGGATATAAAACTATATTTACACGAGAACCATCAAGAAGTCTCGCATCACAGACTGGGTTTGCAGCATCTACAGTTCTATTTACTTTTGCAACTATTCTTTGAACTATGTCTTCAAGGTGTTCTCTATTGTCAAATTTTAAATCAGTAAGGGAAAGTCTTCCATTTTTCTCCACGAAAATACAGTCCGGTCCATTTATCATTATTTCAGTTACTGACTTATCATTTACTATATCTTCTATCGGTCCAAGTCCTCTTGTATTACTGATTACATAGTTACAAACTTTAAGTCTAGTGTCGACATCAATATTATCTGTGCCTACTATCTGCTTCAGCACTTCATATGCTATGTCTTTTATATACGCATCATCTACATTCTCAATTGTTTTCTTCGCATTCTCAAGTTGATGTCGTGACTGCTTTAAGACTTGTTCTAATAATTCTTGTGTTACTTCCATGTCATGCTCCTACATTAATCTATATTATCTAATAATTCCTGTATTGCTTTATAATAACCAGGGTTTGTCTTTAAAACATCAAGCACCTTTACATCTTTACTTAAACTATTTGAAAATGGTATGGTCATATCTACAACTGAGCGAATTGGGTTTTCACATCTTTTGTTGATGACAGTTATAGTCTTTCCAGCAAACTCTATGTTCTTATAGTAAATGTCTTGTAGTGTCATTTCCAATCTTTTTTCACCACCAGCAATATTTGATGCTGTGTGGATAATTACATTACTTCTATTCATAACCCATAGATTCATCTCATGATAACCTGATGGCAAATCAATAAATACATAGTCAACATCAACTTTCTCATGCAAATTAGTTATCAAAACTTCCAGCTGTTTTTTCTCCAACTTATAAAGTTCTGAAATATTTTCAAATGGTGGCAACACCCACACACCGTTTTCGTCTCTCTTTCTGGTATTGAGGATTTGCTCTTGCACATCCTTTCTACCGTCTCTCAAGTTATACAATAAATCATTAATTCCCTTAGAGTCCATAGGTGTGTAAAATCTCTCGAGATAAGCTGATGGCTCGAAGTTGAGATACATCGCCTGCTTACCAGAGCTTACAGCAACCATTGCGAGTGCATAAGCAAGAGTTGACTTGCCACAGCCACCTTGCACAGAGAAGAAACTAACTATATGTCTTCCATTAAGTTGTCCTATGCCATTACCTGTAATGCTTGATATGGCAGTTCTTACATCAGAAACAAATGATTTTCCGTTTTGGAATATATTTACTTGCGATAATGAATCTTTTTTAATGATAGTCTCATTTGCAGTCAAAAGTTTAACTATCTTACTATCAATCTTTTCTGATGCATTTACTCTTTTTATGAATTCATCATTTCCTATCGCTGCAACTATATGTATCTTTGAGTCTTCTAGTTCCTGAATAGCTTTATCCACATCTGTATAACATAAAAACTGTATGTCCTTAATACTTGTGGCTACAAAGTCACTAAAATTCTTGATAAAAAAATCATCACTATTTTGTAGTAGTACTGTAATCATTCATTTCTCCTTTATTTATCTTACTTTTTCGTAGACTACACTTCCATTTGCTCTTTCTAGCACAAGTTTATATCTCATTTTTACAACTTCATTATCAAGATATTTCATTTCGCCAGTGACAACCAATATTACTTGAGAATCGTTGCTAGTTGATAATGATGTTTTGTCCATTGTAAAGTATTTGTATGGCAATTCAAACTGAGCTCTTTCACAAATCTCTTCAAATATTTTTTCCAAAGAATCGTTGATACTCTCTACTTCATCAGTGCCATCTTCTTTTAGCTTTGTCACATCTATACTGATTTTGCCACTTCCGTTCTCACCGTAGTCATCCAAAATTATTGTCTCAGTATGTCTTAAATGCTCACCCCATAAAACTTTTCCATTGGTAATAGTTGGGGTATTATTTTGTTGTGCTGGAGCTGTTGTTGCTGAAACTTTGGCAGTTGTCTCTTTAGTGCTTGAGTTATTATTAGATGAATTGTTATTGTTATTACTTACTTGGACTCTTCTTCCTGTGCTGTCAACTTTTACACCATCTGGTGTAACTGTGTTCATAAGTATCTTGCCCTCACTATCTGCATAATATTGATTGTTGAGGCACCAGCCATCCTTTTTAATTGATCCATCATTCTGTGCAAAATATAATGACATTCCAACCTGGAACAATGTGTCAATTTTCATAACTCCATCTGACTCAAAATAATAAGTTGAGCCATCAATAGTATAGAATGTGCTTTTTAACATCTTTCCATCACTGCCTAAATAATACCACTCATTACTTGACATCTTTTTGAATTCATTTTTGAGCATATTACCATTTGAGTCTATGAAATAGTAATTTCCATCATATTGGAACCAATCATTAACGACTTTCTCGCCATCATTGTCAAAGAAATAGTCTACGCCATTAATGTTTTTTGCAGTATTTCTATATGGCTCACCATTTGAATCTAAATAGTACTCTTTACCATTTGGTGCTACATACCAGTTATTTGTCAATTTCTTATCTCCACTAGCACTCTTTCCACCATTCATCACAAATACTAAACCTGCTATAACTGCAATCACTGCGACTGCTGCAATTGGCAAAATAAGTTTATTCTTTTTATTTCCATCATTGGCTCCAGTAACATTTCCAGAAAAATTCATTGAATTCATGGAATTCATTGAGTGATTGTTTTGCTGTGAGTTAGAGAAAGAATTACTTTGTGAATTTGAATTATTATTTGCCATCTGAGTCAATTCATTCTTAGATCCAAAGGTAGAAAAATCTACAGATGCAAGTTCATTTTTCAAAACTACTTTGTCTAATTCTCCTTTGCTCATAGACTTAGCAACTTTATCTAATTGTTGCTTAAACTCTGAAGCGCTTTTAAATCTATTCTCTTTATTAGATATTGCCTTTAAAATTATATCGCCAAGCTCACTAGAAGCATTCATTGGATAAGCTGGTGTTTCACCTTTCATTCTCAATTCAAATGCCTTATCCTCATCCTCGCTGTTGTAGCTTGCAGGATACTCTGGCATAAATGGATTACGATTAAAATTTAATAGCCTATAGAGAACTATTCCAAGTGAATACAAGTCCACTGTCTCATCATAGGCTTCTCCGAGATAAACTTCAGGCGCAATATAATTTGGAGTACCTTTCATACTTGTAGCTCTACTTCTATCAGAGAGCTTTTTAGATACTCCAAAATCTCCTAACTTGTAGTCACCTTCATCAGAAATAAATATATTGTCAGTCTTAATATCTCTATGTATTATCTTTCTTTTGTGACACTCTATAAGAGCTGACAAAATATCAGTACCGACTTTAATAACGTCTTTCACTTTCATCTCATGTGTTTCAATGAAAGAAGGAAGTGCAGTCAGATATTCCATCAACAAATATATATCATAGTGCTTTGGTGAAGGCGTATCCTCAATTTCATTTTCGTAATACCATACTACATTTTTTACACCCTTACTTGTAAGGTCTGCCAAAATTCTGATTTCATTTAAAATTTCTTGTAAAATGGTGTCAAAATACTCATCTGTTCTTTGAACATCATTTCCCATAGAATTATAAATATCGGTCCACTGTTTACGAGATGGCAATGAAATGTGTTTAAGCGCCCTAACAGTTTCCATAGCCTTATTCTTTTTTACAGCTTTGTAAACAGTACCAAATCCACCTTGGCCTACTAATTCTGTTATTTTGTAACCAAGTTTTGTCTCCCCAATCATCATATTAAATTCCCCTCCCAAAAAAAACTTAATTTATGTCAATACAAATAATAGTTACATTGTCACTGCACTTGTCGCCCTTGCTCAGACACTCATCCATCAAAGCATGACAAACATCTTTAGGTAAATTATTTTTAAATACTACATTAGAAATCTCTTCATCTGATAAAGTATCACTCAATCCGTCACTCGCTATTATGAGTCTTGCTGATGAATCAACCGATTCACAGTCAGCAATCAACTCAACCTTTCTTCCGAGATATTTATATAGAGATTTACGATTTGGAAATTTGTGTAAATCTTCTTTTTTAATAACCCCTGATTCAACCAACCTACATCCTTCTGTGTGGTCTCTTGATAACTGCTCACATTTGTCGTTATCAAATTTGTAAATCCTACTGTCCCCCACATGAATCAAATGTATTTTGTCATTAAAAATTGCTAATCCAGAAAATGTAGTTCCCATATTGCTACAATCTACATTCTTTTCACTATAACTACATACATAATCATTTAATTCTTTAACAAATTTAATTAGTGCATCTTTATTATCCGTCAGCAAGTCTTTATATTTCTTTGAGATTGTTTCCACAGCAAGCCTACTGGCAACTTCTCCTGCACTGTGACCACCCATGCCGTCACATACTGCAAAAAAACCATCTTTGCCCTTATACTCGTATTCAATCAATACCTTGTTGCTCTTTATTTCTTTTTGTTTTTTTTCATCAATATATTGGTTTTCTGGGACAAACAAATTATCCTCATGATTGTCTCTGACATTCCCAATATTTGATATTCCATATGCTTCTACTGTTTTCATAATAATCTATATACTTTTAAATGTGTTTTTTCTGTGTTTCATTAAATTTCCTTAAACAAAAAAAAGATTAGCACAAAAATGCTAATCCTTTATGTTCTATTAAACAAAAAGCAAATATTAGAAAGAGATGTGTGTGTGTGTGTGTATTATTTGTAGAAACTCAGTCATAATTTCCCTTGCCATGTGATTAAATTTTAAATAATGCATAAATATGCACTACATATTATTATAACACACTTTTTTGATTTGTAAATAAGGAAATTTAAGTCAAAAACCGAGTTTTTGGCGAAATTTAAGGGTTTTTGCTATATATTAAATCAAAAAATATCATATAATTTATGTCTATTTGTTAATCATCATTCCTAGCACTATATCATCCACCTCAGATGAGCATTTTACTGACACCTCTGCCACATTATCTATGGTCTTCTCTACATCTTCGCAGACTATTCCATCGTCTTTGCTCACCCTCTTACCTTTCATAGCAAGCCTTGATGAGAAGATTGCTGTCTCAAGTCCGCTATATATCTTAAGTGCACAGTCAGGTTTTGCTCCATCGCAAATCATGCCGCTAAGAGAACCTACCATATTGTGAATTACCGCAGCAATGTCATTATAATCTCCGCCATAGAGATAACAGATACCACATCCTGCACCAATAGATGCTATCATAGCTCCACAGAAAGCTGACAATGTTCCAAACTTACTCTTTATATATATAGATATGAGATTTGAAATCGCAAGTGCTTTGTATTTTATCTCATTTGGAAGATCCATATCTTTTGCATATGAAATTACCGGTACACTAAGTGTGATACCTTGATTGCCACTTCCACTATTTGCAACAACTGGAAATGGTGCTCCTGCCATACGGGCGTCTGCAGCTGCAGTAGTTCTCATTATAGCTCTCGTTCTATTTACATTATGCATATCGCCGGCTTCAAGCATCGCATTGATATTTTTTCCTATCGATAATCCATAATTATTATTAAGCCCTTCTTCGCTTATTGCCATATTGAGTTCTTCAGCTTTTTTTAATATAGCTATGTCATCATGCTCTACATCAAGATATTTATCACAGAACACTACTATATCTTCAACACTAAGTAATTCTGCGATTTCACTAGCAGGGATATGTTCTTCTTTTTTATCTCCAGCACTTTTATTTTCATTCTTGAATGTCACTTTATTATCTACAGTTATCTCTACTACATTTATATGTGCATCTGCTATAGTGCAGCTCGCCTCGTGACTCTTACCTTTGACAGTTACTTTTATGTAAAGTAGATTTGGCTCTTTTGATATAGATACTTTTATCTTTCCATCATTTATCATTTGCTCTGCTATAGCATAATCTTCTTCTTTTACATCATTATTTACATTCAAAACATTTTTAGGGTCTCCATGAGTTGCCCCTATACCTGCAGCATAATTCACGCCTACCTTAGTAGTATTTGGAAGACCTGCCGACATAGCATTCTTAAGTATATTCTTACTAGCAATCACGTCAATAGACTGAATCTCATCGCCAAGTTTTTTAATCTCATTTGCAGCTACACTAGCGCAGTATGACACAGCAGCTGGTTCTGTGCAGCCTGTGGCTACATACATATTTTCTCTTAAAATTCTTAAAATCTTAGGTTTCTTTTCACTTATGTTTTGATCGTTAATCATATTAGTCCTTTCGGGCGGATGATATCCGCCCCTACGATTTAACTCGCAAATATAACATCGTATGCCGATTTCCGAAAAGCGTTCAGATGCTTCGCATCTTCACGGAAATCTGGCATAGTGTTATACTAAGCTCGCAAAGAACGCTCGCAAGTATAACATCTAATTATACCACAAAATTGCCACATTTAATATATTGAAAAAACTTCTCAATAATCTATAATATAGTTATGAAAATGAAAACATTTAAAAAACTTAATTCAATGATATTGGCATTTGTGGTCACTTTTGCAAATGTCACAGCATTTGCTGAAGCAAATGTAATCTACATGCCTACAAGGTCAGCGGCTACTGTTGAACAGACCTATAGCAACCAGATTAGTCCCTCTTCAAATGTCATAACACCTGAGTCTGAGGTTTCATCAATTAGTTCGTACACTCAGGCAAGCATAGACTATGTGAATGTATATGATATCGTTGAGCAAAATAATAATTTTTACTGCTATGAAAATGGCAACCTAGTTAGAAATGGTTGGAGAAAAATTAGTAAATACTCTTATTCTCTTGTAGCTCCTGTTGATGGTTTTTATTTTACATACATATGGGCATATTTCACTACAAGCGGGGCAGCATTAAAAGGAAGTAGTGGTTCAATTAGGAAAGCTAAAATTGATGACTATACTTATGCTTTCAATGAATATGGTCAGTTGCTTACTGGTTTCTTCAATGAAAATGGTGATATGTGGAACGAAAGCGAAGGCGAAGATCCATTTGACCTTATTGACGATGGAGGTACTCTTTACCATGCAGCTGAAAATAGTGGAGCTTTGACATCTGGCTGGTATAGATTAAATAACACAACTTCAAGATATCCAAATAAAACTACAATATGGATGTATTTCCATCCAAATACATTTAAAATCACTCGTTCTACAGGTAGCAACTATAAAAGCCTTACAGTTGATGGGAAGACTTATGCCTTTGACGACAAAGGTGTGATGCTCACAGGTTTTGAAGCTAGCCAATATAATGAAGAACATGGTGGCTCGACAAAAACTGTATACTTTGGGGAAGATGGTGCTGAGATAAGGAGTGGCTTTTACAATGTCGATATGTCGGATGAATTGAACTATGAAAGATTTGAAGACTATGATGATTACGATGAAGATATAACTATATACTTATCAAAAAATGGTAAAGTTTTTACAAATGTAATTAAAAAAATAAACTCAAGTTACTATGGTTTTGATCATAATGGAGTTGTTTTAAAAGGACTCACTGTATGGAATAGTGGCAACTATATCACAACTATAGACACAGAAAGTACAGATGGAAAAAATTTTATAATGACTGGCAAGTATGCCACTAAGAATGGTGGTTCTGCCACTTTAAATAGTTCAGATGCTCTACACTATTTTAACTCTCGCGGAAGAAGGATCACAAATGGTGCTAGTATAGAATTTGCTGATAACACATATCATTTTTCAGCAACAAATGGCGGTGGCATAGAAGGATCCAATAGCGGAAGATATTATGTACATGGTCTTCTAATAAAGCCCGAAGAAGGTGTAAGATATGGCGTATTTATATTATCTCCTACTAAGGAAAATTATACTATGGAAGAACTCGTAAATACCGACAATGTAATAGTATCTAGCAATGGCGCTGTAATCTCATCAAAGACAGTTCAAGAAGATGATGACGACAACTACTGGCTCATATCAAGTAAATCTTTAATAAATATTTACTCAGTGCCTATCAAAGTCACAGGCGGTTCTTATTACTTTAAGAGTGAAAATAAAGATGGCAATGAAAGTTGGATACCATTTGGAGAAAAAGATAGAGGTGGTAAGACCTGCGTCACTCAAGTAGTGCCAAATGGTACAAAAGTATCAGGCGGAGCGACTAGTTCCTATCAAGTAAAACTTAGTTCTGATGCAGCTATTAATTTCAATATACGCTAAAAATATCACATCATAAAAACATTTTAAAAGGGCTCATACGAGCCCTTTTTATTTTATGCTAATCCTTTATAATCATATCCAGCATTAGTCACAGCTTCTTTAAATAAATTTTCGTCTACATCTTTGCTAAGAGTAAGTTTTACTTCATTCGTAGAGTGATTTGCCACTGCGTCACTTACTCCATCGATTTTTTTGAGTGCCTCGCTTACTCTTGCTTCACAATGGCCGCAATTCATTCCTTCTACTTTGATTACTTTTTCCATGTTTTTTCCTCCTATATTTAAATTTATATTTTTAACTTTGGTACTTGCTGAAATTTCACCTTTTTCGTACGAGCGAGCTACACGAGCCCTTGTGTTATATGTTTTTTTATCTTTATATATATTAAACAAATTAAGACGTAGTGCATTCATACATACAGTGAAACTTGACAAACTCATAGCCGCTGCACCTATCATAGGATTCATCTTATATGCAAATACTCCAGCAGCAAGTGGTATACATACTACATTATAAAAGAATGCCCAAAATAAATTTTCATGTATATTTTTTAATACTTTTCTACTTAGTCTTATAGCAGCAGAAGCATCAGTAAGTTTGCTATTCATAAGTACCACATCTGCACTGTCTATAGCTACGTCAGTACCAGCGCCAATAGCTATACCTATGTCTGCTCTCATAAGTGCTGGAGCATCGTTTATTCCGTCTCCAACCATCGCAACTTCACCATATTTCTTAAGGTCTCTGATTACAGACTCTTTTCCATCTGGCAATACTTCAGCAACTACTTCATCAACTCCTGCAAGTTTTGCTATGGCATTGGCTGTCTTTTTGTTATCACCTGTTAACATATAAACTTTTATGCCCATATTTTGCATTTGCCTAATAGCTTCAGTAGAATCATCCTTTATGACATCTGCAACTGCTATTATGCCAAGAAGTTTACCTTCTCTCTCAAATAGCATTGGTGTCTTTCCCTCATCTGCATATTTTTCAACCATCTCAGTTACGTTGTTGTCAATTTTTATGATGCTTGAAATATATTTTACATTTCCGGCGTGAGATAATTTGCTGTCGATTTTTGCTTTTAAGCCGTTGCCTGGTAGGACTGTAAATTCAGTAACTGCTAAATTATTTTTAGGGCTCGTAAAACTCGCCCCTACAGGAGTTTGATGGCTAGCAGAACTCGCCCCTACAGATATATGGTTTACTATTGCTTTTGCTAGTGGGTGTTCAGAATTTTTTTCTAAGTAATATGCTGTCTCCAACAAATCCGATTCTTTTTCTGTGGTGTAAATGTCAGTTACCTTTGGTTCCCCTTTAGTAATAGTGCCAGTCTTATCTAGTGCTATAACTTTAACTTTGCCTGCATTCTCAAGAGCCTCGCTTGTTTTAAATAGTATTCCATTTTTTGCACCCATTCCATTTCCAACCATGATTGCGACAGGTGTAGCAAGACCAAGTGCGCAAGGACAGGAAATGACAAGCACTGATATGCCGCGAGCTAGTGCAAAACTAAGATTTTGCCCTGTGAATATCCATATCAAAGTCACTATAATAGCGACAACAATTACAAATGGCACAAAAACACCCGATACTTTATCTGCTATACGAGCAATAGGGGCCTTTGTGGCTGCAGCATCTGAAACCATATGGATGATTTGACTTAAGGTTGTGTCTTCACCAACTCTAGTCGCCTTACATTTTAAAAATCCAGATTCATTGATTGTAGCAGCGCTTACTTTATCTCCTACATTTTTGTCTACAGGAATTGATTCACCTGTTAGACAAGATTCATTTACCGCACTCGTCCCCTCAACTATCTCTCCATCTACAGGAATACTATCACCAGGACGAACTACAAATATATCTCCGACTATGACTTCAGCAATAGGCACTTCTATTTCTTTACCATCTTTTATCACAACAGCCGTCTTAGGGGCAAGTTTCATAAGCGATTTCAATGCATCAGTTGTTCTGCCCTTTGACATCGCTTCAAGCATCTTTCCAATAGTAATTAATGTAGGTATCATAGCAGCTGACTCAAAATACAAATCATCGTGATACATACTCATTAGATCCATATTTAAAGTGCCATTGGTAATCATTATTGTCATATTATATAAGACAACTAAACTCCACAAAAATGATATACTAGACCCAAGTGCTACAAGTGTGTCCATATTTGGACTTCTCATGATTAATGCTTTAAATCCACTTGTGAAAAACTTACCATTTATAACCATTACTATAATTGTGATAATCATTTGAGTTATAGCAAGACCTATGTGGTTATGATTAAGAAAACTTGGAAGTGGTAAATTAAGCATATTATGACCCATAGTTATATACATCAAAATTACAAGAAATATAACTGATGATATCAATCTCTTTTTTAATTTTGGAGTTTCCCTATCTTGCAATGCCTCTTCATCTGCAGATAAAGATGAACTATTACTTTCAGAATTACTCTTTCCTTTTACTTTCGCACCATATCCAGCCTTAACCACTGCATCAATGATATCACTGTCAGAAGCATTTCCTTCAACACCCATTGAATTAGTAAGTAAACTTACTGATACAGAATCAACACCTGCTACTTTAGACACCGCTTTTTCTACTCTAGTCTGACAAGCGGCACAACTCATTCCTTCTACTATATACTGCTTCATATTCCTACCTCATTAGTTTATTAATCATTTTTGTGAATTCTTCTACAGCTCTCTTGTCACCATTTTCTATATCTACCTTTACGCAGTTATGTATATGACAAGAAAGAAGTTCTTTGTTAAAACTATTTAATGCATTATTTACAGCCAACACCTGCATAAGTATCTTAGGACAGTAATCGTCATTATCGACCATCTTTATTATTCCTCTTACCTGTCCCTCAATTTTTTTAAGCCTAGAGGTAAGCTTTCGTTTTTCCTCGTCTGACCTCTTTTTGTGTTTATGTATATATTCATCTTTTGCCATCTCACACCTCCACATACATTATACCCCCATAGGGTATATTTGTCAAGCACAAAAAATCCCGATTTTTTTCGGGATTTATATGTGATATTAAATTGTTATTAATCAGAAAATGTTGGATTTGGGAAATATGATAATTCCCTATCAGATTCAACAGTTCCTTTCATCTTACTTAAACATGTGATATTTAAGTCTTTATCTACTGATAATTCATATACTACATCATATGCTACATCTCCACCTTCCCAAGGCCTTCTATAAGTGAAAATTAGATTTCTATTACCTGGTTTTGTGGCTTTAAAATAATATACTACTTGATGTGGTGAACCTACGAGGTCTGAATCTTTATTGATTTTGTTTTCCTCTCTATCAAATACTATTTCAGCATCGCCGCCCTCAAACTTATACTCCCAAGTAAATCCAGTACTTGGGTTAGTTTCAAACTCAAGTGCCATAACCTTGCCCTTTCCCATATTTGCACTCTTATTTGCGCCACATGCTACCATCATAAATACAATTGATAAAGTTAAAATCATTGATAAAATTTTTTTCATAGATAATGGCTCCTTTTAAATTTAAGTTTAATATTTATTAATCTTTCTTTTTCTTTGTAGACTTTGCTTTCATAGGGTCAAGTGGGTCATTGACAACAATTTTATTTTTTACATATTCAACATGTGTATCATCTACACTTCCCACTTCTGGTGTCCTTTTTACAACAACTTTTGCCGAACCATCTTGACTGTGTCCAGTAGAAAAACCATTTAATCCTACACCAGGACCAGTGTATAATAACTCTCTCTCTTCATTAGAAAGTGGTCTATGCTTCCATAGTATATTGAATGGGACTTCTTTTCTAAATAATAATTTTGTGTCTTCGTAATTACCTATTCTTTCACCACTATAATCTCTATAGTTGCTTTCTACCCACTCTCTTCTATATGCCACCATGAAGCCTTCTTCATCTACCTCGTATTCTTTGCCTTTATACAAATAATTATCTATTCCAGCTATCTTTTGATATCTGTCAATAGAATACTCTCTTCCATTTTCGCTAACTTTAGTGTAAAAGCCTAGTTCATCTCTTCCACTTACTACATATGTATCATTTCCATAATTAATAATCAAATTATCACCAGAATAATGATACTTTGCTTTCTTATAATCAACCTTGTCATAATCTATAGTTGCATCTGGATAAGGCAAATGAATATGCTTAGTACCGCCTTCGCCATCCACTTCAACTACAAACAATGGATCTTCATCACTAGTATATCTAGCAGTTGTCTGAGGCATAGTATATGTCTCTTCCACTTCTTCAGGCATAGGATTCTCTGGGTCATATTCTTCATCTTCAGGGTTAATAGTACTTCCGCCCCCGCAAGCTATCATATTTGGTATTACACTTTGATAATTAATTCTTTCAAGTTCTGTCCCATCTGGAACTATAACCGGAACTACAACATTTGAAGCAAATGACATAAAACTAAGCATACAAAAAAGTACAAATGTAATTAAAAGTAACCTTACATTTTTATTCATATACTTTTAAAACCTCCATAACTTATTACTACTATATTATAACATTTTTCTATATAAAATACTACTATGATATATGTATATATTATGCCTCATCGCTCGCTTTTTTCTTTTGCATTTGGAAGATGAAATCATCATTTGAAGTAGTCCTGTCAAACATATCAAGTATAATCTCAATAGCCTCTTCTTTCTTTTGATCATTTACAAGTTTATGTATATAGTTTGCAACTTCTAATTCATTTGGCTTAAGAAGCAGATCATCTCTTCTTGTGCCACTCTTTTGTATATCTATCGCCGGGAATATTCTTCTCTCTTGAAGTTTTCTATCGAGAACTAATTCCATGTTTCCAGTTCCCTTAAACTCTTCATATATTACATCATCCATTCTAGAACCTGTATCGACAAGAGCTGTAGCGAGAATTGTAAGAGATCCCCCTTCTTTCATATTTCGTGCAGCTCCAAAAAATTTCTTTGGCATATGTAGTGATGCTGGGTCAAGTCCACCAGATAATGTCCTTCCACTCGCAGTGCAAGTTAAGTTATATGCACGAGTTAGTCTTGTAAGTGAATCAAGAAGTATAACCACATCCTGCTTTTGTTCCACTAGCCTTTTAGCTCTTTCAACTACCATCTCAGCAACTCTCTTATGTCTCTCAGGCAGTTCATCAAAGGTAGAATAAATTATCTCTACATTGTCGCCCTTAACTTCGTCTTTCATATCAGTTACTTCTTCCGGCCTCTCATCAACCAAAAGAATCAATAGGTGTAAATCGCTATTATATCTAAGTATTGACTTAGCAATTGACTTAAGTAAAGTAGTCTTGCCTGCCTTAGGTGGAGAAACTATAAGACCTCTTTGACCTTTACCGATAGGAGATAGTAAGTCTATAACTCTCATAGCCACCGTAGCCTTATCATTATTATCAAGAAGTTTTAATTTTTGGTTTGGGAAAATAGGAGTTAATTTGTCAAACCTCACACGATTTTTTACTTTCTCAGCATCTACTCCATTAATCTCAAGTAATGTGGTGAGTGCCGCATACTTTTCACCTTCTCTTTGGTGTTTCTTTATACCTCTTAAGATGTCACCAGTCCTCAAATCATACTTATAAATTTGCTGATTGGATACATAGACATCATCAACACCAGGCAAGAAGTTTTCACATCTTATAAAACCAACTGTCCTCTTTGAGTGTTCACTCTCTAATTCGACAATTTCAAATATACCTTCACAAATTTCTCCGGTACTATCTTGAGTTGGTTTAGGCTCGTTTTCACAAGCTTGAATTAGCAAATCAATAATTTCTGACTTGGTTTTACTACTTGCCTTAATTCCTTTTTCTTTTGCCATATCTCTTAATTGGTCGACTGTTAATGATTCTAATTTTTCTCGCATAATTTTCCTTTCGTGCGGATTATATCTGCCCATACTTGGGTGTCGTATCGCCACTTTACTAAATTTATGTAAATTGATATAATATATAGGTTATGAGTCGTAGTAAAATAAAACATAAAATGTCTGCTGTTGAAATATTACTTCGTGTGTTTTTTGGATTTCTAATTCCATATGTTCTAGTTAATGGGATTATATTTTTCTTATTTATACAAACTCCTAAGATTATAGTTACAGAACAAGATTCAAAAGACTATGAAGATAACAAAATCAAGTTTTCAATAGATTCTATGTTGCCACTTACTGATGTAAAAACTTACTACCAAGAGTCAGAAATTGCCTATTCTAAACTTGGCAATGTCTACATAATTGATGCTAAAGATAATGGTTCCTACCAAATAAAGGTCACATCACTCAACCGCTCTTCTGCCAATTCTACAATTGATATCGAAACGAAAGATAATGTAGCACCTATTATCAACCTTGATAGTGCAGTCATAACTGGCAACACTCTAATTATCTCTGTACATGACAATAAGTCTGAAATCAATTATGACAATCTCTATGCCACACTTGAAAATGGCACAAAACTTACTCCAACATATGTTGATAAGTCATCTGGTACAGTTCAATTTCAAATCACTGATGGGAAAAAAGTTATAGTGCATGTCGAAGATGCTACAGGAAATCATTCCGAGACATCATTTACGATTAGTTAATAGAAATATTTTTATAATAAGGGCTGCCAAGGCAGCCCATTTTTTATGCTTTTGGTCCAGCGTTCTTTATCTCTGCTGGCATATTTGGATATTTCTTATCAAAATTATCTTTAAACATCTTTGCAAGTTTTTTTGCCTGCTCATCATAAGCGGTTTTATCTTTCCAAGTATCTTTTGGATTTAAAATGTCTGATGGACAGTCTGCGATTTCTTTTGGGATATCTACATTAAATATATCATCATGCATAAACTCAGCTTTCTCAATACTTCCATTTAATGCTGCAGTAACCATAGCACGCGTATATTTAAGTTTCATACGGCTTCCTACTCCATATGGCCCACCAGTCCAACCTGTATTTACTAGATAAACTTTAGTATTATATTTATCAAGTCTCTCTCCAAGCATCTCTGCATACTTTTCAGCTGGAAGTGGCATAAATGGTTCTCCGAATAAAGTTGAAAATGTTGGTTGTGGTTCTGTGACACCTCTTTCAGTTCCTGCTAGTTTTGAAGTAAATCCAGTTACAAAATGATACATAGCTGCATTCTTATCGAGTCTTGATATAGGAGGTAATACTCCAAATGCATCTGCCGTTAAGAATATAACTACCTTAGGTATACCACCTACTCCTGGTATCTGTGAGTTAGAAATGAATTCTACAGGATAGCCAACTCTAGTATTTTCTGTAATACTTCCATCAGAATAATCGCACTTACGAGTTTTCTCGTCCATGACAACATTTTCGACAAGTGCTCCAAACTTAATTGCGTGATATATCTCTGGTTCATTTTCTTCTTTTAAATCTATACATTTAGCATAGCATCCGCCCTCAAAGTTAAATACTCCATCAGCTGACCATCCATGCTCATCATCACCGATAAGTTTTCTATTTGGATCTGCAGATAAGGTTGTCTTACCTGTGCCAGATAGGCCAAAGAACACTGCTGTATCATGTGACACTGGATCCATATTTGAAGAGCAGTGCATAGGAAGTATATTATCCTCTACAGGCATAACATAGTTCATGATGCTAAATACTGATTTCTTTATCTCTCCAGAATAGGCAGAGCCCGCAATAACTGCTGTGCTCTTCTCATAATCAATCATAATCGCTGCTTCAGAATTAATACCAAGTGCTGCTGCATCAAGTTTCAACCCCGGTGCAACCAAGATAGTCCAGTCAGGGTTTCCATAGTTTTTAAGTTCATCTTCGTTTGGTCTAACAAGAAGCTGATGTATAAATAAATTCTGACAAGCAAGTTCATTTATAATTCTGAACTTTCTTCTATGTCTTGTATCTGCTCCTGCAAAACCATCAAATACAAATACATCCTTGTTGCCTAAAAATTCTATAATTTGATCTCTAATTTTATCAAAGGTCTCTCTCTTGGTAGGGACATTTACTGAACCCCAAGCTATCTTATCATGAACACCCTCTGAATCAACTATATATTTATCTTTTGGTGAACGTCCTGTATATTTACCTGTCTTTATAAGAAGTGCTCCTGTCTCAGTGAGTATACCCTCAGCTCTCTTTACAGCTTCTTCAACTAAAATTGCAGGTGCTAAATTTTTGTAAACATTTTTTGCTTTAATCTTACTTAGAAAATCTTCCATGATTTAACCCTCCAACGAATTAATTATGCTACCTTCGCAATTGCCTTTCCATTTTCATCTATTGTATAAGTACCTACAGATGTTGTTATATTCTTTGTCGATCCCTTTGATGCTTTTGCGAGCGTACCATCTGCCTGTAAATAATATGCTCCTGTAGAAACATTTACCCAAGTATTAAATCTAAGTTCTCCAGAGTTTGGATCGAAATAATACATCTCGCCATTTGACATCTGTCTCCATCCAGTAATCATATATCCCGCTGAATCTACACAGTAAACTTTTCCACCTTGTTTTATCCACTCATTTGCTGCACTTTGGCCATTTGCCTTTATGAAGTACCAACCCTTAGCATCTTTCTGCCAAGTGCCTGCAGTATCACTAGTAGATACCAATAATGCATTAGTTCCCGAACCAGCATTAACTGGTGCCATTGATGTAGCTGCTGCAACATTTGCAGCCGCCATTGTCTGAGTAGATACATTGCTTGCCACGCTTAATACTGTATTGTATGTAGCACCTGCTGAAGCAGCTTCAAGAGAAGCGACCTTAGCATAGTTTAAAAGTTTAGTTGTATCAGTGAATTGAGAACCATTTGCTTTTAAAACTATTGCTATAAGTCTTTGACCATTGTAATCAATCTGAGAAGCTACTGTATATTTTGCCTTGCTTGTATATCCAAGTTTACTTGCAATACCAGCATAGCGGTTTTTATTTCCATTTATTAATAATTGGTTAGTAGTGCTTAATGACTTTACACCTCTATGAGCTGTGGCTGGAAGTACATAAGCTGATTGTTGAAGCATCAACTTTAATGTTGGATCTGATGACACCTTATCCATAATTATAGCAGCATCATAAGTATTGGTGATTTGAGCATCACTATTAAGTCCTGTTGGGTTTGTGAAATTAGTTCCTACACATCCCCAATTTTTTACTGTCTGATTCATGAGTGCTACGAAATTAGGAATACTTCCTGCTACATTTTCAGCTGCCACATTCGCTACATCGCAACACGACCTTACAAACATAGCACCAATAGCATCTCTTACAGTGATTACATCACCAGCCTTAAGTCCTGCAGTTGATGCACCTGACTCAAGCCCTGTAACTGCAGTCTGAGAAACAGCAAGTACATCATCTAATTTTTTGTAAGTGAGAAGAAGTGAAGCTGTAACTAAGTTAGTAATGGCAGCAGGGTGATATGGATTAAGACCTCCCTTTGAAAAATAAATCTGTCTTGTAGTAGCATTTACAACAAGTGCTGCTGGTGCAGAAATGCTTGGCTTTACTGCCTGTATTCCATTATTTACAGTATATATAATAGTTCCATAATTTGCAGTTGTAGCTGTATCAGCAGATTGTGTGACAGTAATACCCTGACCATTATCTTGAGTTGAGTATGATGGGATTGGATTATTTTCTGCCACATGACTTCCACCCATATTTACTCCTGGCCCTGTATTTTCACTTGTAAATCTCGCTCCATCAGCTGTAGGGGCACTTATCTCTCGCACAGTTGGTCCTGCATCTGCAGTGTTGCTATCCTGCACTCTTCCGGAGATTGCACCATTGGTTATTACATTTGAATTGCCTGTCACAGTACTGATCGCAGTATTATTTGCTCCTGGAGATGTAATGGTGTGGACTGTTGGTCCTTTGTTCTCAGCTCCATTTGAATCAATATTTGAAAGAGTCTGTCCTACAGAATAATCATAACTCACTCCCTGTATAGGAGTCATATTTGTAGTAGAGCTATTTGGCAAAGTTCCAGGTCCTGTAAATTGATTTTGTAAATAAGTAGTAGTAGCATTGGCGTTCATTGTTTTAGATTCTGATCCTGGCGCCATACCAATAACAACTGTATCTGCATAAGCAAAATTTGTAGCAAGCAATACGAGACAAATTGCTATTGACAAAACTTTTTTAGAAAATGATCTACACATTATCACTTTCCTCCTTTTCTAATACCCTCTCATTTTTTTCTTCTGCTATACCTGTAATCTCTGTGAAAAGTTTCATGAACTCTTTTCCGGTGATTGTTTCTTTCTCTATCAAATACTCGGCAATCTTATCTAATGCCTCTCTATTTTCTTTTAAAAGTTTTTTAGCTTTTTCAAATGCATCTTTAAGCATCTTTTGAACTTCTTCATCTACTTGAGTTGCAGTCTCGTCACCACAGTTCATGTCAACACCATTTTCAAGATACATACTATGACTCGTAGCAAGTCCCATGAGACCAAATTTTTCGCTCATACCATACTGAGTGACCATAGCACGGGCAAGCTTAGTAGCCTGCTCTATATCATTTGCTGCACCTGTTGTGATAGTATCAAACACTATATCTTCGGCTGCACGGCCAGATAAAAATACGACTAATTTCTCTTCTAACTCTTTTTTAGTGTTCAAATATTTTTCTTCTTCTGGAGTCTGTAGCACATAACCGAGCGCTCCCATAGTTCTTGGTACTATAGTTATCTTTTGAACTGGCTCTGTATGTTTCTGAAGTGCTGTCACAAGTGCGTGGCCAACTTCGTGATAAGAAACGATTTTCCTCTCTTCTTTAGAAAGAATTCTATCTTTCTTTTCTTTTCCTACAAGCACTACTTCAACTGCATCCTTCAAATCTTGTTGACAAACTTTTTCTCTTTTTGCCTTTGCTGCAGTAATTGCTGCCTCATTTATCATATTAGCGAGATCTGCTCCTACAGCACCTGAAGTGGATAATGCTATCTCTTCAAAATCAACTGTCTCATCAAGTTTTACATCTTTAGCATGAACTTTTAATATATTGATACGACCTTTTAAGTCTGGCTTTTCTACTACTATTCTTCTATCAAATCTTCCCGGTCTGAGAAGTGCTTGGTCAAGTATCTCAGGTCTATTAGTTGCTGCCATGACCATGATACCATTATTTATTTCAAATCCATCCATCTCTGATAAAAGTTGATTGAGTGTTTGCTCTCTCTCACTATCTGCTCCACTACCTGCACGAGTGTCTCTTGATCTACCTATCGCATCTATTTCATCAATAAAAACTATACAAGGTGCTGCGACCTTTGCTTGCTTAAACAAATCTCTTACTCTTGAAGCACCTACACCAGCAAACATCTCTACAAAGTCAGATCCTGTCATAGAGAAGAAAGGAACTTTAGCTTCACCTGCTACTGCTTTTGCAAGAAGCGTCTTTCCAGTTCCAGGAGGTCCTACAAGAAGTGCACCCTTTGGAAGTTTTGCTCCTACATAGGTATACTTCTTTGGATTGTGAAGGAAGTCAACTATTTCTTGTAAAGATTCTTTTGCCTCATCTTCACCTGCTACATCTTTAAATGTAACTCCAGTTTCTTTTTGCATATATCTTTTTGCTTTGCTTTGACCTACGCTAAAAATATTTCCTATGCCACCAGCACCACCAGTCATTCTTCTCGCAAACATTCCAATCAAAAGCCACAAAATCAAAAATGGTGCAAATGAAATAATTACATCCATTAGGATACTTGCTTTTACACCTATTACTTCTATGTCGCCTTTTTCGATTAGGCGATTAACTAATTCTTTATCATCTGGAATTTTTACAACATGATAAATGTTGTCTTGAGACATCTGAAAACTTTTAAAAACATTTTTTATGTCTTCTTCATTTTTTACTTCAACTTTCTCATCAGGATTAAAAGGTGTTCCCTTTTCATATGCATATATATCTTCAGTTGATATCCTTACTCTATAAAAGTCACCTTCATTTACTTTGTTGATAAACTCTGAATATGAAATCTCATATTGATTGTTTGAAAGATACCTTCCTGCAGTGCCTGAGAAAATCATAGAGTATACAAAAAGAGCCGCTACAGATGCTATAAGAATACCAAACATAGCCTGTGGTATGCCACCATCAGGTCTTTTTCCTTTATTATTGTTTTGACGATTATTGTCCATTTAATCTCCTATTTTCAACCAAAAAAGCATTGGCCGCATATAAATGCAGTCAATTCTTATATTTACTTATATTATAGCGGTAAAATATCATAAAATCAAGATTTTTAGGCATTTTTAGACATAAAAAGAGCCACATAAATGGCTCTAATTATTAAATATTATCATCTTATTAAGATAACTTTATATCTTTTAAAATGTTATATAAAATGCTTGATACCACTATGGCAGCTATGGCATTTACCACACTTGCACCAACTTTTGTAGCAAGTATTGGCATAACTGCCTCTATAGCCATAGAAAGTATAAATCTCCTCTCTATGTAAGTTTTAATAGTATACAAAATAATGTATGCGACTTCACCTGTAGTTCCAGCAACAATTGCATTTTTAGTTTTTTTAAATACAATCCCAGCCGTATATCCCATCACGAACTTCGTAATTAGAGTGATGATACAAGAAGGTCCTGAAGTATAAAATAATATATCAAAAAGCATAGAGCCAACCCCTGAAGCAATACCGGCATGAAATGCCGGCATCAAGAATGCTGCCAAGAGACACATAGAGTTTCCAAGGTGAAATCTAAATGTATCGTGAGTGCCTACATAAATTCTTGAACCAATCACAACTAGAGCTGTGAATAAAGCCATAAGTGTTAAATTTTTAACTTTCTTATCTATCATAATTATATTATAATATATTTATAGAAAATATTGCAAACAAATATTTAGTAGGTTATAATGGTATTATGTTAATTGGTAAAAGAGAAAAAATATCAGAAGAAAAAAATAAGAAGCTTGAAGTAATTGCAATCATAGGTCTTATGCTATTTGCAATTATATCATATTTTGTCACTACATTTATATTTAAAAAAGACAGAAATAATATTTCTGTCTTTGTAAATGGTGAACAAATCACTCAGATTGCTGGGCATAGGATTGATTTAAATATTCCTGGCACCTACACAATCGGTGACCCAAATGGTGATTATAACATTATAGAAATTAGAGACCACAAGGTAAGATGTATAGATGCAAATTGTCCCGACAAAATATGTGTGTCACATGGATATCTAAATCCTAAAATTGATAACGATATAATCGTTTGTGCTCCACACAAACTGACGATTCAATATCAGTAGTTTAAGCCTATTTTTTTATTAGGGATACCACTCATTCCAATCATATGGTGTATTATCTTCATCCATCTTATCAAATATAGAATATTGACATAGGATATTTAAGTCGTAGTCCATAAGTCCATAATAAAATCCATTTGCAAATGTGAAATGATCTTTCTTCATATCACCTATAAAATAGAAATTCTTTAATACATAACCTGTACCAACTTTATAGAGTGAAGAATCGTTCTCATAGTCTCTATGAAACGATATATAGTCTTCTCCATTATCTGCTGTAAAACACCCACTTATATATTGGTCATCTTCTATCTCAAACTCTTCAACTTTTTTAAAATCTAAATTCACGATATTCACTTTTTTATCATGGAAAAATAATATATGTCTACTTGAGCCATCATATTTATAGCTTATGCCATCCAAAAAATAATCCGTCAAACCTCGTCTAAAAATATTACCTTTATTTTTTTCAAATGATAATATTTCATTAAAATTAGAATCCAATATACTGGTAAAATCTTTGCCAGATATTTCATAAAAGATTTTTCCATTCATATCTATTGTCTCTACAGATTTAATAATCCTATTAAACTTCTTAATCTCTTTTAAATTTGAATCAAGAACTTTTGATTTAATCCCTGTTTCAAATAAATACTTATCAAATAATACTTTACAAGTAGACGATGGCGTAAACTCAACCTTAAAATTCGTATTATATACTGACTCATTATTGACTAAATAATACTTGCCTCCAAAAATTCTAGATATAGTTACATTATTTTTATTGGAACTTGTTGGGTAAAACACTTGAACCGTAGAAAAGTTTTTATCAAGAACTACTGTCGATTTATCAATACCATTCATCATTGCAACACACACATCATCCGAATATATTACTTTATAAGGTTCACTTGTGGCGTCGTTAAACACTTTTACGCGATTGCCCTTATCATTATATATATAATGCAAACTTCCAGTTTCTGTGTGCACATAGTAATAAGTATCTTTGCCCATCACTATTCTTTTACAGCTTTTAATATCTATGTCATTTAGTTTGACTTTTTTCTCACCATCTAAAACTGTCGCTTCGAGATTTTCTATATCAGTTTCAAAGTTTAATAAATCATTAATTGATATGTCATAACTCTCTATTTCTAAATCTTCATTCAAGAATTTTTGTTCTGTGTCTTCCGAAAAATTACCATATTCATCTATTCCAGCCTTTGTAAGGTGCGAAAGTGATATTCGTTTTTGCCCATCTTTAGATGAATAATCACCATATGCTACATAATCATCAAATTTTTTTAAAAAATTTAGGTTTTTATCATATAGATATAATACCCACTTTGAATCACAAATTACAGATTTATCATTATAAATTCTTTCTTTCTCACTAATTAATACTTTGTCATCAAACGCATTTGCAGAATATACTATGTTCGGAGATTCATTTTTCACTTCCTTCAATTTGTATTTAGCATTTAACAACATATTCACTACTTGTCCGTTACTAAGGATTACGTTTTCATTAACTATAGCAATAACATCTCTATCCAAATTAATTTTATTTCCATATAAGTCATAATATTCGGTCCTTGCAGGTATTAGTTCAGTATATATTCTTTCATATTCTTCATTTCCATATTCATTAATATGATAATTTCCACTTGAATCTTCATATAATTTTTCATACCTTTTTAAAAGCATACCTATCTCGTCAGTAAACAAATCTCTTATAGCACTAACCTCTACCTGTGGTTCTGACTTTAAAATTATTTTACCTGTCTCATCTACATACATTGATCCACCTTTTCTATGATTCTTAATCTCATAAATGCCTTTCTTAAGCGGAGCAGCATATAAAATATTTAATAGCGAAATAGACATAAGCAAGATGCTTATGATTACAAAAATAATTCTATTAAGTTTTATTCTATTCTTTTTCATACTATAGATACATCAGTTATCAATTCTTATTGAAATTTTGGTTCTAATAAAAATAGTCATCTCACCATGATAGTCTAAGTTTCTCTTCTCATCATAATCATAAACCGCATCATCATTAACACCATTATAAATAATCCTCGTCCTAATTGTGTTTGGCTTCAATATATGTGGCTCTATCAAATACTCACATGCTCCTCTAAAATAAAAATCATTAAATATAGTTTCATGCTTTCTAATTTCTTTCAACAATGTATCATTGACAACTCCTAAATTTGCTTTGTTTTCCATATTACTCAACAGCAACAAATCGTTTGTATTTGGCAGATATACTTTATGTTTGCTCTGATCCTTAGCAATAGTATCAACTATAATTTTCTTTTCAGCATCTGTAAACGCATTTTTATAATATGCATTATCAAGATAATCATAGTAACCCTTATTGCCATTTTTATACATAAAATCATTATCTACATAATCTATACAAAATAACGATATCAATGTCAATATTTCATTTTCTTTTTTTAAAACATAATAATATGCATCTTCTTTACCTGACATATTATTTTTTACAAAAGTTTTACCAAATTTAATTACCTGTCCAACCTTTGCAACATGTATGTCATTTGCAATTTCAAAATTTTCTAGAAACTTCTTTGACCCATTTTTTAATTCTTTCTCTAAATCTTTTCTATGTTGCTTTGCAACTTTCTTACTTTCTATAGCACTGGCCATTTTATCCTTTATATAAAAAATATCTATATGATAATCAAAAAAATCATAGTTAAGAGCTATCGGCATTATAAATATTGATGCAACCGATGCAATTATAATGCTATATATTTTTCTATTTTTATATAATGCAGTAAGCCCAATTAATATAGTAAGCTGCATCAAAGACATAATTGCCATTGCAAGTATTATAAGCAATACAGCTTTTTCGTCATTTTCTATCCACTGCTTAAAAGTATATCTGTTACCAATCAATGATGAAACTGCTAAACCTTGTAGCAGCACAAACATTACAAACAATGGATTCTCTGTCAAAAGATTTAAAACAAACTTAACATTATTCTTTCTTTTCCTAGATTTTTTATATGAAGTCAAGTTAAGCAATTTATATTTCATTTTATTAAGCCAATTAAGTTTCTGCCACACAAACAAATATGCTATTATAAAAAATATAATTGAAGTCGTATCGCCCCATTCATTAGAGAATGTTCCAAATTTTTTATCTAAGTGATAACTATTTATAGCATATACGACATTTAATATACATGCAGCAACACTGATTACAAAAGCTTTCAATTTAAACTTTTCTTTATCTCCATATAAATGTATAATTATAAAATAAAATATGGGTGAAAATATTGCAAAAATCAACACTACACCAAAGATTTTTAGTCCTGACGACACATAAGTATACTCTGGTTCATATTGGTAACCATAGAAAATGCAGATATTCATTACTGCAAAATAGAATATCGCAAAGGTAGTTAATATTAATCTTTTCACATTTATATTTTTCATAATTGCATTTAGTCTCTTCATGACTACCACTATGTATTTACAGGAGCTGACACCAACAACCCTTATAGTTTACTTCACTAGGTTTTCACTACTAATACATATAAGTGGTCTAAATCCACTAATTACTTTCGTTTCAAAATCTATATTGCCATCATTTTTCATATGCACATAAAATGGCATATCATTATAAGTCTTATATGCTGCCAAATCTTCTAACAAATAACAATCTAATCCACTACATTTCTCATCTACATATTTTGTATTCTCAGTTTTATAAATGTCTTCATACATTAAATTCTTCATAAACAAATCAAAATGTGTAGATATATTAAATACTTTACCTTCACATGCTTTGCCAAAAGATTTCCCCGGATTACCTTCTTCTTCATATTTCTTTAACACTTCATCATAATATATTATGTAAGAGTTGTCTACAAGTTCCAATTTGCTTTTTTCAACATCGCTAAACGCCTCATCTATAAATATAGTATTTGCAAAATTATGTGCATAAGAGTCTTCAAAATATTCTATTTTAATATCATTTGTTAAGTCTATCACATCTATAACTTTGTCAGATAAAAGTAAATATTTATCTTCATATTTTTTTACAATTCGCCACTCTATATCCTCTTTGCCATTTTTTAAATCTCCATCCTGCTCATATTTACCAAATTTGATTTTTTGATTGAAATTAAGTTTTTTATTTGCCAAACTTCTCTTATTCAAATCTCCTAATTCTAGTTTTAAAGATTGCTTTTTCAGATACTCTTTAAATTTTATCTTATCTACTTTCACAATAGGTCTTATGCCTGAAGCTGTGATAACATCTACTACATTATCTTTATTATATGAATAATTAAAACTCAATGAGCTTGTACCATTTTTATCACATAATGACATCAAATATACATTGTCATTATGCTCATATGGTACATTTACAAAAAACGAATACTTATTCCCAATCCAAAAGAAATCTTTGTTTTTTACATCAGAACGTTTGCCCGTAGTGTGATCGAAATTTAATAATTCATAATTAAAAATATCATTTATATCTGGCAGTTTCATTTTTTCATCATCGCTAGGCACTATTAAATCTTTTTCTTCTTCGCTAAAAATCTTTTCGTATAAACTTTCATTCATGTATTTCTTTAAATTTGAACGTTCATAAGGATTATCTTTTAAAATACTTTTATCATACGTATCATATTCTAATTCCATGTATTCAAGTATATTTTGCAAAAACAAAGTTAGGTTCTTACCATCGTCATCAACTACATACCAAGAAAGTCTCATGTCCACATCATTACTACTTTGATATGTACCAAAAAACACCGGTTTATAATTCATATTAGCTCTTACACAATTAAATCTAACAATGTTAGATTTTTCTTCATCCGTGTAAATGACTTTTTTGAGTTTCCCACCTTTTCTCTCAAATAATAACCTTGCACAATATTCGCTCTCTTCTTTATCAAAATCTTCATTACTCTTCGTAACCGAAAAATCATACCACATCCCTGCAACTACACCAAGATGACTGCCAAGATGCATATTTACATTTTGACTTATAAATGTACCTTTATCAAATACAGTAGGCTCACTATAATACATTATATCTCTTAGCCAATACTTATATTCTTTTTTATCTGGAGCTATTAGTTCCGCGTAACTATTACGTGTAGTATTTCCATTTTTTATTAATTCATATTTTAGTACTTCTTCACGTGATAGCAAAAAAATTTTGTCATTAACCATTATCTGCGAGGGTGTTCCTTCACTATATTCTAAATTATCTTTACTTAATTTGACAGGTATATTTGACACAATTATATGTTTTCTTTCATCAACGCTAAAATTCTTTTCATAGAACTCCTTGTTTAAATAATATCTAATTTTAGAGTTTTTATAATTAGTTGGACCATTGTGATACTCTCTATAATCCACTATACCATTAGTCACTAGTAAAACTTTAGAACTATCATTCTTGTCGTAGTCCACTACAACCCACTTCATTTTCTCATCGCTATTTATTACTGTACCAATCTCGTACTCTCTTCCTATTATGCTTTTGTTGTCATTTATATCAAAGATTTCAATTGTATTTTCTACATTTTGATTTTGCACATAAAAAATTTCACTTGCACTAATTCGCAAGTGAAACATCATAGCTACAAAAAGCATGATTAAAAAGTATTTAATTGTTTGCTTTTTATACATTTATCATTTAACCTTTAGGTAGGTGCACATTATCTATAATACTTTACGATACTGGAATGTATCCTGCTTTTATAAGTGATTCTTTTCCTCTCTCTGATAAAATATAGTCATATAATTTTTTTGTAGGTGAATCCTCTGGTGTATCTTCTCTTATTACAAGATAGTATTTATTTAAATATGGATAAGTTCCATTACCAATAGTCTCATCACTTGGAGCTATGCCATCAACTGATATAAGTTTAAGTCCTGGAACTTGATACATTTTCTTAGCATAATAAAATACGCTATAGCCTATTGCATTTGCAGAATTGTTATATGATGCTATAACATCTATCAAGCCATCCATCTCCGCTGGCTCTTCACTCTTAAGTGGCGTCTTTGGTTTTATACCTCTCATCACAAGATTCAAAAACAATGTTTGGCTTCCACTATTAAGCGGTCTTTGGAACGCCTGAATCTCTATATCAGCACCACCCACATCTTTCCAATTTTTTGTAATACCTGTATATATTTCTTGTATTTGTTTTGTAGTTAAGTTATCAATTCTATTTTTTTCATTTTCTATAAATACTAGCGCATCAACACCTATAGGGGTTACTATTAATTTTGTATCAGACTCTTCTATAATCTTCTTAGTCTCGCTAGAAGCCTCGTACACAAGAAGTAAATCACAGTTTCCATCAAGTAATCTTCTCCAAGCAAAGTCAGTAGTAGTGACACTTGTTTTATTTTGAGAAACCATTAGATTTTCAGACAATACATCTGACCTTATTTGCGCCATCAAAGGCATATTCGCTGTAGAACCATCTACTCTTGGATAATTCTCACTTGTCAAATCACTTTTATTCTTAGGTGTTTCTTTTATTTTTGTAGAGTTTTCTACGCCATCTACAATTTCTTTTTTTACTATTTCTTTTTTAGTACTCTCTATGTCATTCTCGCTCTGTTTTCTTATAAATCTAGACATTATGTAGCCGTCTTTGCCATCATATCTTATTTTTGCATATGTATCATCATAATTCTCATCTATCACTAATACAATACTACCCTTATTAACAACACCCAACAAATCCGAAGTATGACTTGGCCTTTTCCTTATATTTATCAAATTACCTGTTACCACATAATAATTGTCTTCTGTAGCACTAAAGGTTTCATGAATATCATTTTTTATTCTTATAGTACTGCTACAAGCTGACAATATAGCAAATATCAATAAAAGCGGAACGTACTTTTTCATACTTCTTATTCCTTACGCTGATTTTTTTATAAATCTTTCTTTCTTAGGTCTTATACTATCGTATACATACTCAGGTTTAGCACCTTCAGTTATACATTTATCTGTAACTATAACTTGTTTTACATTCTCTTCATCTGGAACTTCATACATTACATCTCTCATTATCTCTTCTATAATTCCACGAAGTCCTCTTGCACCTAAATTTCTCTCCATTGCTTTATGTGCAACTAATTTTAATGCCTCATCTGTAAATACAAGCTCTACATTGTCAAACTTTAGAAGTTTTTGATATTGTTTTATAATTGCATTTTTAGGTTCTGTCAAAATCTTTATGAGAGCTTCCTCATCAAGAGACTCAAGAGTAGCAACGATAGGAAGTCTGCCGACTAGTTCTGGTATTAGACCGTATTTTATTAAATCTTTAGTCTCACATTTCTTTATATATTCATCATATTTTATATCTTTCTTGTCTACAAGTTTAGTATTAAATCCCACAGTAGAGGTATTGATTCTACTCTCGATTATATTTTCAAGTCCGTCAAATGCTCCACCACAGATGAATAGTATATTTTTAGTATTTACTTGAATATACTCTTGTTGTGGATGCTTTCTTCCACCTGCTGGTGGTACATTGGCCTCTGTGCCTTCTATAATCTTAAGGAGTGCTTGCTGAACACCTTCTCCTGATACATCACGAGTTATGCTCACATTCTCACCCTTCTTTGTAATCTTGTCTATCTCATCAATATAGATAATTCCTATTTCCGTCCTAGCTACATCACCACCTGCTGCAGATAGAAGTTTAAGCACCACATTTTCTACATCTTCTCCAACATATCCTGCTTCAGTAAGAGTAGTAGCATCTGCAATTGCAAATGGAACTCCCAAAAACCTTGCAAGAGTCTCCGCCATATATGTTTTGCCACTCCCAGTAGGTCCTATAAAAAGAAGGTTTGATTTCTGTATATCCACATCGTGCTCTTTATTTTTTATTCTTTTGTAGTGATTATAGACAGCAACAGCTATGCTCTTCTTAGCATCATCTTGACCTATGATATATTGATCAAGATAGCTTTTTATCATAGCAGGTTTAAGCATATCAATCTTGTCGAGGATAGATTGTATATCATTGCCAGAACTATTTGCATTTAACTCGCTAGCTCTCTCTTCCTCAAGCAAATCAGAACACCAAGCAACACATTCATCGCAGATGAATGTATCTTCCTTTGTAGCTGCTATTAATTTTTTTACTTGGCTCGCTGTCTTTCCACAGAACGAGCAAAAAGGAATCTTATCTTCCATTGTGAGTATTAACTCCTATTAATGCTTATCTATAACTTTATCAATAAGTCCAAAATCAAGTGCTTCTTTAGCAGTCATCCAGTTATCTCTATCTGTTGCTTTAACTAAGGTTTCGTAATCTTTACCTGTAAAATCAGCAAGCATTTCGTTCATTTTCTTTTTTGTTTTTATAATTTGGTTGGCTGCTATTTCAATCTCAGTTGCTTGACCACCTAGACCGTGCATAAGTGGTTGGTGTATGAGAATCTCTGAATTTGGAAGAGCAAATCTCTTTCCTTTAGTTCCACCTGCAAGTAAGAATGCTCCCATGCTTGCAGCCATACCCATACAGATAGTTTGTACATCGCACTTTATATACTGCATAGTATCGTAAATAGCCATTCCAGCAGATATTGAGCCACCTGGGCTATTGATATAGAGCATTATATCTTTCTTTGGATCTTCTGACTCAAGAAGAAGCATCTGAGCCATAACTATAGATGATAAATCATCTGATATCTCATCAGCGATGAATATTATTCTCTCTTCTAGAAGCCTTGAAAAAATATCATATTGTCTGTCACCCTTACTTGTTTGTTTTATAACGTAAGGCATTGGGATGTAATTTTTCTCTCTCATTGTTATTCCTCCTAATTATTTTTATGAAATCTTAGCATTGTCATATAAGAAATTCATCACCGCTGGATAAAGAAGTTCATCTTTAAGTCTTCTAGTATCCTCTGGATTTGCATATGATTTCTTAAATTGCTCTGGGTCCATGCCGTATGACTTTGCCATATTAGTAAGTTCCTCATCGACCATTTCGTCAGTTGCTTCTATCTTTTCAATCTTCGCAATTTCTTCAAGTACTAAGCTATTTTTTAAACTTCTCTCAGCCCCAGGTCTTTGCTCTTTTCTAAAATCCTCTTTAGTCTTATTCATCATCTCAAGATACTTTTCTAAATCTATTCCTTGATATCTAAGACGATTATTGTAATTATAGAGCATCTCATCTATCTGAGCCTCTATTGCTTCATCTGCTAAATCTATCTGAGTGTTCTTTACTACTTCATCGAGAAGTTTTCCCTTATCGTCTTCCTTCATCTGTCTCTCGCGAAGTTCTGTGAGTTTCTTTCTCA
This sequence comes from uncultured Clostridia bacterium, assembly GCA_947303805.1. GTDB lineage: Bacteria > Bacillota > Clostridia > Lachnospirales > Lachnospiraceae > UBA3633. The sequence goes on from CAMYZE010000004.1 coordinate 117,189, forward strand.
CGTCCTCTTTATAATCCTTAAGTGTCTCAAACTCAGAAATCTCTGATACAAACTCATCATTTATTTCTGGTAGTTGTCTCTCTTTCACCTCATGAACTTTTACTTTGAAAAGTGCAGGTTTGCCAGCAAGTGACTTCTCACCATAATTTGCTGGGAAAGTAACATTTACATCTACCTCATCTCCTGCGCCCTTACCTATAAGTTGGTCTTCAAAAGTATCAATGAATGACTTACTTCCAAGAGACAAATCATAATTTTCTGCTTTTCCGCCTTTAAACTGTTTACCATCTACATAACCATCAAAATCTATATTTACTGTGTCACCTTTTTCTGCTTTCTTGTCAACCACTACGAGACGAGCATTCTTAACTTGCTCTTCTTCTATTCTCTTGTCTACATCGGCGTCACTAATTTTTATCTCAGTCTTCTTAAGTGTAAGACCTTTATATTTTCCAAGTTTAATTTCAGGAACTATGGCAACCTCTGCTTCATAGATAAAATTCTTATCTACATCTGCTTGAATAACATTTATTTTTGGTGGAGCTAAAACTTTCTCATTACTTTTTTTCACCTCATCATAATATGTATCATTGATACAAGTATTTATAGTTTCCTCAAGAAAAGCATTTCTTCCATATACCTTAAATGCCATCTCCTTAGTAACCTTTCCTTTTCTAAATCCAGGTGCAGACAATTTTCCCTTTTCTTTATTAAATGCTTTGTCTTCAGCTTTTAAAAACTCTGCATTATCAATTTCAATAGTGAACTTTGCCTTATTTGTTCCTATTTTTTCTACTTTACAACTCATGTATACTCTCCTTAATTTTGTTACACAACCTAAACTTCCGTTCTCACAGCTAATACTTAAATCAAAATAATAGAACGGCAATACCGTTCTATTATATCATATATTGTGCTATTTTTGCTATATTTTATTGGGCTTGTAGAACTCGCCCTTATAGCTATTTACCCAATTTATCGGCTTTTGTGCCGCCTATAAATGTAAAATCACCAGGTTTCATAGTTAAAAGTTTTAAGAAATCACTTGGATTTACAGTAGAATCAACTGCTGTTGGACCATTATCCACATAAACTTTCTCTGTATTATTAAGTGCTGAAACTAATGAGCCAGGGCCACCGTCGTCATAAACCATTGTGCTGCCTAATGCATTTGACTGAACATTCATTCCAGGACCACCATCATTTATAAAATGTAGTGAGTATCCTGCATTGCTTGCACTCTTTGGTCCCATATCTATAAGGTAGTGATCTATAGGATTGTCATCAGTATACTCTATATAGCCTTGAGGACCTTTTGAACTAAGCGCTTTATGTGCCACTACTTCATCACCAACTATACCATTTAAATCTCCATATCCGTATAATCTATTGGCATTGGTTCCGTCCCAAGTTGAGTCTTTCATACCGATTCCAGGTCCGCCGAACTCATCGCCCATCTCTACTGACTTTGCAAAACTTGCACTTGCCATAAGTAATATTGATAATAAAGTCATTGCTACTGCTGATAAAACTACTGTTGCTACTGTAGAATTTGATATTACATTTACATTATTTGTTCTTTTCATTTTGACACCTCTCGATATATTTATTTTTGAGAATTCGCTCTCAATGTTTTTTATCTTATGGTGTCATTATAAAATCAAATATCTAAAATGTTAAGTGGTAGGATTCTGTCATTTAGTGGTAAGATTGTGGCAATATAATTATGCTATCCAAACACCATTAGCACCTACATAGTAGCCATCTGGTGTCATACCATTTGACATCATCTTTCCATCTGTACTGAAGTAGTAGTAACTTCCATTTACAGACTTCCATCCAGTTGTCATCTTTCCAACATCTGCAGTATTGGCAGTCTCAAAGAAATACATATTTCCAACACTGTCCTTTACCCATCCTGTAGCCATCTGTCCTTTATCGTCAAAGTAGTAAACTGCATTTGTCTGTTGGCCTGTTAAAGCATTTGTCTCAGTAAGTGTACAGAATGTATTAGTTGCAGTAACATTTTGATTTCCAACACTTACACTGAGTGACCAAGTTCCATCTGCGTTTTTCTCCCAAGTTGCTTCATCATTAGATACGCTGAAGCTTGCACTTGATGCTGACTTAGCACTCTCTTGGCTTGTTACAGCATTTGGTGCTACAGCTTGTTCTTGAGTTGCTTGAGCAGCTGCTTCAGCATTTACTTGTTCATTTGTTGCTGATTGAATTGTATCTGAAAGTGGTCCAACATTTGCAGAACCGCCGCCACTTGATCCTCCTGATGAACCGCTACTTCCGCTATTTCTATTACTTGACACTGAGTTATTAGTAGGTCTAACTACAACTGGCTCATAATATTCTACATATATTATCTTTCTCGCAACGTCTGCTCTCATAGCAGTTGCTGTAAGTTCAACTCTCTTATTTTCATCTGCATAATACTTATGGTTAACGGCATTTGCTCCTAAGTCTGCATATGGAGTTATTCTATCACCAATGCCATATCCTACTCTTACATCTGGCTTCTGTGTTGATCCGATACTTTTATATATAACGATTGCTGTATCTTTTGTTGAGAATAGTCCTGGTTTTGGGAATTTATACATACCAGCACCATATTCATATCCATCAATGTGTGCATAATCAGCATATGCTCCTGCAGCACTTGACACTGTAGTTCCTTTTTCTCCTGCAAGACTATCACAACCGTCAAACATATTAGCAGTTGAGAAGTAGAAACTCTTCTCTTTTAATCTATATAAGTCGAAGTCTTCAGTTGCCAATATAGTAACAAGATTAGAACATCCACTAAACATATAAGCAAAGTTTTGCAATCCCTCTTTATATGTAAGTGCGAAAGAAGTTAAATCAACTTTTTCAAGAGCAGTGCAGTCCATAAACATTCCAGCAAATTCTTTAACCTTCAATGTATTGAATCTTCTCATATTGATATTTTTAAGATTCTTTGCATCATAGAACATAAATGACATATCTGTTACATTGCTTGTATTGATGTTCTTAAAGTCAATGCTCTCTATTCCTGAAGATGCAAACATATATTTCATATTTGTAACTTTACTTGTATCAATATTTCCAAAATTAACTGACTTAAGTGCATAAGTATTTGCAAACATCATTTCAAATGACTCTGCATTACTTGTATTCATACCAGTTAAATCTACACTTTCAAGGCTCTCACAATTAGCAAACATAGTGCTAAAGTCTTTAAGTCTTGAGAAATCTACTTTTGACAAGCCTACGATTTGTTTAACCTTTTTAAATCCTCCAAAGAATGGAGCATCGTATACAGTTAATTTATCTGCGAAAGCCATCGCATCATCGATAACTATTTTTTCAACTACATCATATCCAAGACTGCTTTCATCAAATTTTTGCCTCTCAGCATAATAGTCAAGTCCTGACTCTACAGCATTTTTTGGAACACTTTTTAATGTTAAGTGGAGTTCTTTTCCACCATTAAGTGTATACCATTTAATAGTTGGATATGCCCACTTAGCATATACTGTCACATCGCCTTTCTCATCTGTCAATAAACTCTCTATTGGTCCATCTTTACGCTCTTCATCTCTATACCAACCTAAGAAAGTTAATTCACTATTAAATAACATTTCTTCAGCTATTGGAAGGTAGAATGATCTACCATATAATTTCTCATTATAAATATTTTTTGAATTAACAAATGAAACTTGCTCTCCATTAAAATCATATGTGATAGTTCCAATTTGAGCTGGTGCATAACTTTGTGCAGTGAGAACTCCTTCATTGTCATCTGCAGCAACTTTCATCTCTGCATTAACTTGAATTGTCTTGTCGCCGTAGTTTCCACTTCTCTCAATTTTCTTTACACTACTATTTAATTTTGCAGAATAATTATACTCATCACTTAAGTGAGAGAATGGACCAGCAACTTTTGAACCTCTAAAATCATCAGGAACAAATACTGCTATAAGTTCAGGACAGTTTAAAAACATATCAATTGCTTCATATGTATAATTCTTTGAAGCAATATTAATATTTAAAACTCTTAAGTTTTTACAATTTGCAAATGCCTCTTGATACATACTTACTTTTCTAGTATCAAGCATTGATAAATCAAGTTCTTCAAATCCAGTATTTTTAAATGCCTCATTAAAATCTTCTACTTGGCTTACATCAAGACCTTCAAAGTCAACTTCCTTTAATTTTTCGCAGTCTTTAAACATCTTAGCCATTGTAACAAGTTCTGATGCATCTACCATTCCGAAATTATTTATCTTTTCAAGAGATTTAAATCCCTCAAAGAAAGCAGCATGGTAGTAAAATCCTCTATTATTTACTGGATATGCTACGATTTGAACATCGTCCGCTGCATATACATACACGTGCTTATCGCCTGTCACATAACCAACTATATCGTTGCCATTAATTTTCCAGCTTGAAGCATAGTTACTTGGAACTTCAGTTGTAAATGTAACTGACTTAACTTCTTCTTTCTTGAAGTTGGCACTTGCATACCAGAAATCATCTTCTTCTACAAACTCTATCTTTCTAAGTTCAACTTCCTCCCAAGCTGCTACAAGATTTACATCATCATCAGTAGCACCAAGAGTAGTTAATACTTCGCCTTCGCCATTAATTCTCCAGCCTACAAGTTTATATCCTCTTTTATATACTGCAGTCTTTCCAGGTAAATTAACACTCTCATCTAATGTTTTCTTTGCAACAGCAGTATTTTCAACAGCAGTTACCCACTTACCACCATCTAAATCATAAGTGATTGTTGAGTGGCTTCTCTCAAACACAGCTACAACATTAACTTCTGTTGCATCACTTCCAGGAATAACATCAGTCACATCTTCTTCGCCGTCAATTTTCCATCCTATAAATCTAAAATTCTCTTTTACTACTTTATCTAAATCAGGCAATTTAAATGTCTCTGATTTAGCTTTAATGTTATTTGGAGTGTATTCTTTGCCCTCAACTTTTGCCCAGCTTCCGCCATTCAAATCATAGTTGATATGAACATTTCTTAACTCTCTATCAAATACATACACAAAACTCTCGTTACAGACATAATCATCTCTATTAAATCTTCCACCAAAGTCTTCTACAAGTCTACCAACCTCAACACCATCTATTTTTATGATTACGTCTTTAAGATAGTGTGCTGCTGATACTACTTGTTCTCTCAATCTATCAATATATTCAACATAATCAGTCTTAGAGAAATCTGTCTCTAACTCTGTATTAATCAAAACATATCCATAACCATTAGTATCTGATAAAGAATACTCAATAGTATCCATTCTATATTCCCAGTCAGCTACAAGATTTATCTCATTAAATACATCTTCATGAATAAAACTTGCAGATACCGAAGTCATATATGTTAAAGCATATTTATACTCTTCTGGTGTCCAAATAAAATATCTAAGTGGATAATAACCATTGAGTTTCCACCCTTTAAACTTATAATTGTCTCTTCTTGGAACTGAGATAGCAAAATCAAATCTTTCCCCACCAGCTAATTCTTCAATCTCGTCAGTTGATTCTGGTGCTACACATGGATGACCCATCTCATCAGTTGTAGCTGCATTATCATCCCATTCGCCACCTGCTAAGTCATAGTTAATAGGAATATTTTTACTATATCCCTCTCCTGACTCAACTGAACCTAATAATCCTTTTTCTTCTTTTACAACTTCGTCTGTCTCAGTTTCATCTTCTATTGTAGAAGATTCCTCTTTGCTCTCTTCTTCAGTCTCTTTACTTTCCTCAGACTCTTTGCTTTCTTCATCTTCAAGACTATCTTCAGTCTCTTTTGATTCCTCCGATTCTTCAACTGTCTCTTCTTCTGGTTCTTCTTCTGCGGTGTCAACTACCTCTTCATCTTCACTCTCTTCATTTTCTTCATCAACAGTCAATGTCTCTTGAGTTTCTTCGTCAATTTCTTCTAAGTTTTCTTCTACCACTTCTTCACTTGATTGCTTCAATTCATTATCTAAGCTGTCTGCAAATAACAAAAAGCTCTTGCTACAAAAAATCATTGTAACAATTAAGAATAACGAAAGGAACTTTTTAAAACATTTTTTCATCGTTTACTAAATTCTCCTTTAAAATATTGATGTGCACAAAAAAACAGGTTGTTGGCACACAACCTGCAAATTGTACCATTTTTTGCATAATTATGCAATCAAAATTTTTACTTAATTCCCACCACATCTGTGACAGGGAGAGCAAATGCCACACCATTTGCATCAGTGCTAAGCCCTGCTTCTTCATATATAGCTTTTAAAATATTATCCTTAATCTCTGCTTTTACAGTAAGCAAAATCATATCTTTTTCTGGGTTTATAGTTATCTGAAACTCTTTCTCGGCGCTTGGATTGGCAGTTCCCCTTGCATGGACTATAGTACCTCCTGTCGCTCCCTCTCTTCTTGCTATATCCATTATTTCTCCTGAAAATCCTGCATTTACTATACAAACTATCATTTGGTAATCAATGTTTTTCATATTCTACCCCTTAAATTATGCTACTCTTATTGTTGCTTAAGAAATTAAAGAATGTAACACCCATCACACTATCAAATGGAACTACCCATGCTACACCTTTTCCATCTCTAATTTCTGCAAACTTCTCTTTCAAAACTCTAAGAGCCCTTGGCACATTGTCATCTGCAATTACACTTAATATTATCGCTTTGCTTCCAATCTCATCTGAAAATATAGCTGATTTAGTAGTTCCGTTTCCAATCATGACCATCTGCATATTGACATTGAACTCTTGAATTAAGTCAAGAAAAAAATCCGCCTTAGTCCTTTTAACCACAGTAAAAAGAAGGCTCAATTTTCTTGTGGATGTAAGTTTTTTTTGTTCGTTGTTATTTGCCATATTCTATCTTTTATTCGAAATATATAATTTGATTATCGTCAGCTCTAAGAATTCTTTTCATCGATATTCTATCTCGGACTATTTTGGACATTATAGCTTTAAATCCAAGAAGCTGTATAGATATAAGTGGTATCATAGCAACTAGCGACACGACACCAAATGCCAAACTCATAACCTTAGACTCACCTGCAAACTCTGCGCAGGCGCCAATCATAAATGGCAGGATAAATGTAGATGTAAGTGGTCCACTAGCGACACCTCCAGAGTCAAATGCAATAGCAGTATATAGTGGTGGTACAAAAAGTGAAAGTGCTAGCGATATAAAATAACCTGGTATAAGATAATATAAAATAGTAAAACCTCTAAGTATTCTAAATATTGAAAGTGCTATGGCAAGTCCAACTCCAAGCGAAAGTGCTATGAGCATAGATTTGCGAGACACATGTCCTCCCGTCACTTCTTCAACCTGACTAGTTAGTACATGAATTGCCGGCTCAGCTAAAACTACTGTGTTGCCAATTATGAAGCAAATAACAACAACCACTGCTTCTTTCGACTTTACCAACTGACTTCCAAGGCTATACCCTATTGGTAAAAAGCCTACTGCTGCAGTTGTCAAAAATATAACTAGTCCCACAAATGTAATTACTATTCCTATTACTATTTGAATTAATTTCTTTATAGGTAATTTCATTACAAAATAGTTTAGTACTAAAAAAAATGCAAATATAAATCCAAGCGCTTTTATTATTCCTGCACCTTCATGTATTGCTATATTGAGTATTCCATTTGACAAAATAGCACTCATGGAGTAATCAGGTAATTTATATAATAATTCGCCCTTTGACAATAAAAGCGAAATAATAACTACAAGTATAGGCCCTATAGAACAAAGTGCTACAAAACCAAATGAATTTTCACTACTATTTTTACCACCTATAGTTGCTGCAATTCCCACGCCAAATGACATAATGAATGGAACAGTGATAGGGCCAGTTGTAACTCCACCAGAATCATACGAAAGTGGCACAAAGCCATTTTTATCTATCTCACACATAAGTGCAGTAAGTGCAAATAAGAGTAAGTAAAACAATAAAAGAAGTGTCGACAGCTGCTTATTGAATATAACTTTGAGTAATGCTATCACCAAAAATGCACCTACACCTATTCCTACACTCAGCACAAATGTAGAACTATCGACTACATCCTTCACCTGATTACTCAACACAAGCAAATCTGGTTCTGCAATAGTCACTAGTATTCCCATAAACAAAGCGACTATCAATATAAGGCTTATTTTTTTAGTTTTGATAAGCCCTGTACCAGCGTAGTCTCCCATAGGGGTCATCGAGAGCTGGGCTCCAATGTTAAAGAGCGCCATGCCAATTATCAGTAATCCAGCAGAAATCAAAAACACCATTAATTCATTAGCAGGCAAATCAAAGTTCTTTGTAAGTGAAATCAAAAATACAAGTAACACTATAGGTAAAATTGATATCGCTGATTCTTTTAGTTTTTCAATAAAAATTTTCATTCTCTACTTATATATATCTTGTGGTACTAAAATGTAAATTTGTCTTCAAAATATTTCTTTAATTCTGCTATAGGTATACGAACTTGTTCCATGCTATCTCTCTCTCTTATAGTGACTTGCTTGTCATTTTCAGAATCGAAATCATAAGTAATACAGTATGGAGTTCCTATCTCATCTTCTCTTCTATATCTCTTGCCTATAGTACCTTTCTCATCAAAATCACACATATAATATTTACACAATTCATCATAAATCTTCATGGCAGGCTCTGACAGTTTTTTAGAAAGTGGTAAAACTGCTATCTTTATCGGAGCTATAGCTGGATGGAAATGCATAACTGTTCTCACATCTCCTTCTCCAACTTCCTCCTCATCATAAGCTGCACAGATAAATGCAAGAGTTACTCTATCTGCCCCAAGTGATGGCTCTATGACATATGGAGTGTATTTCTCGTTTGTCTCATCATCAAAATACTGTAAATCTTCTCCTGACACTTTCATGTGCTGGCTCAAATCGTAATCAGTTCTATCTGCAATTCCCCAAAGTTCTCCCCATCCAAATGGGAATAAAAACTCTATATCAGTAGTTGCCTTACTGTAGAATGACAACTCTTCTTTGTCGTGATCACGAAGTCTAAGTTGTTCATCCTTTAGTCCAAGGTTGTGTAGCCAATCAATACAATATTTTCTCCAATATTCAAACCACTCAAGATCTGTACCAGGCTTACAGAAAAATTCTAGCTCCATCTGTTCAAACTCTCTTATACGGAATATAAAGTTTCCAGGCGTAATCTCATTTCTAAAAGATTTACCAACTTGAGCTATACCAAATGGAATCTTTCTTCTACTTGTTCTCTGGACATTTTTGAAATTTACAAATATACCCTGAGCAGTCTCAGGCCTTAGATATACTACATTCTTAGCATCTTCTGTGACACCTTGAAATGTCTTAAACATAAGATTAAATTCCCTTATACCTGTAAAATTGTGTTTTCCACAACCTGGACATGGCACATTGTGGTCATTAATCCACTTTTCCATCTCCTCATGAGACCAACCATCTATAGATGAGGTAAGTTCTATATTATTGTCTTTTGCAAAATCCTCTATAAGTTTATCGGCCCTAAATCTCTGCTTACACTCTTTGCAATCCATGAGTGGATCTGAAAATGAACCAAGATGACCTGAAGCAATCCAAGTCTGAGGATTCATAAGGATAGCAGCGTCAAGGCCGACATTGTATTTAGATTCCTGCACGAATTTTTTTCTCCATGCATCCTTTACATTATTTTTTAACTCCACTCCAAGATTTCCGTAGTCCCAGGCATTTGCGAGTCCACCATATATCTCAGAGCCTGGAAATAAAAATCCACGGTTCTTGCAAAGTGCTACAATCTTGTCCATAGTATAAAATTCTTTACTCATATATTTTCCTTTCGGGCTCTATCCGCAAGTGCCCTTACAATGTTTAAAATGCTTTTATGTCATCCTCACTGCTATCTGTAGTCGTATCTATCTCTACAATTTTTAGTTCGTAACTTGTCCCATTTTCAAGTTCGACCTTCACTATCTCATCCACTACATGCGATAAGAGTGCTCTTCCAAGTGGAGACTCAATACTTACCCTATTCTTCATAGAATCTGCTCTTATAGAAGTTACTACCTTGTAAGTATCTATCTCCCAAGAAGCCTCTTCCACTCCTTCTTCAACAAATTTGACCTTCACGGTGTTGTTAAGACTTACGCCGCCGTTGCTGACCTCTTCAATAATAGTCGCATGTTTAAGCATTTTCTCAAGATACTCAATTCGTGAATTATTTTCTCTGTTGGCCTTTCTCGCTGCATAATACTCAAAGTTTTCAGAGAGATCGCCTTGAGCTCTAGCAGATTTTACATCTTCCAAAATCTTAGGCCTGAGTACAGTCTTTCTCTCATTAATTTCGTCTTGTATTTTTTTTACATCAGCTTTTGTTAATTTTTCACTATTCATAAAAATTATTCCTTATCAATTCAATCATAATATTTAATCTGTCATACATTATATCATTAAATTTCTTATTGTAATGTATACCATCCGGCAACATATACTCCTCACCTATACAGTCACTCATATCTATGTAATATACATTGTTATATTCCATAATTAAATTCCTAATCATCGAATCATATTCTGATGTTGAATATGGAAAAATTGGCGAACTCGCCAAATCATAATACATATAGGAGTGAACCAACACAATTTTGTTGGTTCTTACAGCTATGTCAAATAGCTCTCTAAGTTCATTTTCAAACTCACTTGGGTGTGTACTCTTATGTCTGTCGTTCACACTTATAGATAAAAATATTATCTTATGTAGAGAATTAAATGCCTTTCGAAGCGTATTTCTATTCATCTCTAAAGTAAAACCTTCATTAAAGTATCCATATAATTTAATTCCTCTATTCTTTTCATCTTCATAAAAATGAGTTGCATAAGAATCGCCAGCCACCACTAGTTCACTGGCATATCCAGGTCCAACACTAGAAAAATAATCAGAATTAGAGTTATTGACTATAACACTTGATTCCGCATAAGAGTTAAATGAAATCATTAGTATTAATATCAAAAATATTATCTTTTTAAACTTATTTATCAGCATAAATATTATTTTAAATAACACTTAATTATACATCATTTAAAACTTTAATGCAAAACTCAATTGGATTACTTAGTCACCCACACAGCTGGTCTAAATCCAAACCTCTTCCAAGTGTCATAAACACTTGTAAATCCATCTGAACCAATATCATTAATATAACTTACTTGGTTGTAATTAGAATTTCTCATACTTCTGGTATAATAACCACATGCATATACTTTTCCGTAAGATGAAATCTCATTTTTGGCGCCAATAATTACTCCCCTATTTCTTGCAAAGCTTGTCGCATATGTCCTTGATTTGTCATTAATATTAATATAATTATTGATTTTTACGCCATCATAGTTATCGTTTTTACTACCAAAATATTTTATAATTTCATCTATGCTAAGTAAAAATACTTTATCTTCAGTTGGTCGAAGATTATAGTAATCATTTATAGTATTTTCAATACTACTTTGCATTACATATTTTTGCTCAGTCTCAGAAAATGCATCATTTAAAAACTCAGTGTTTGCCCACATCCTTATCTCAGAATTATTCCAAGAGATTGAAAGTCCATCAACCTTATTACTTTGAAACTGATGGTAATCGAGGACATATTTACTTAGCAACAAATACTCATTTCCGCTCTTGTCTAAAACTATCCACTCAATCTCTTCTTTTCCATTATCGCTTTCTCCATCTTGCTCATAAGTTCCAAAAGTCACAGTATCAAAACTTGCAAATGTAGCTTTGTTGTTGTAAGATGACACTATCCTTGCGTTTTCAATTTCTTCAAATGAATATCTATTGGATTGTGGTATTTCCTCAGAAAAAATCTTATCTGTCTTTGAGTCGTAACTTGTCCCATCAAACTCATTCAAAATATTTATGTCAACAAGTATACAAGGTCTAAATCCAAGTTTTGGGTTTGTCGAAATTACCTTGTCGGTATTATTTGAGTATTGAAAGAGGTCATAGGGAGTACCTTTAAAGTCGATAGTCTGTCTCGCCAGCATTGCATTATTTGACCTACTATTTAATCCTTCTCCACTTCTTCCTTGATTCCTAAGCCAAAAGTCTGGTTGAGGCATGGCCTTATTATTATTTTTTTCTCTACGATACTTTTTCAAGGCAAAGTCAGTATAAGTTGTCAAAAGTCTCTTATCTTCTATTATCTTTTGATCATAAAAAGGTTCTCTTATGCAGTCATCATAGTCTATGTTAAAGGTTTCCATCAATTCGTCAAATCCAGGTACAAATACCTTGTCAACAGTCGATTGACCAGATGTGCCAGCATACACTGGATTGTCATAATTCTTTACTCTTGTAGATGATATAAGTACTTTTTCTTTTTCACTAAATGAACTATCATAGAACTCATGATTTGCCCACGCTCTAAGTCTACTATCTTTCCAAACTGTATATCTCTCAAGAATATTGCTATATTCTACATAATCAAGTATATACTTACTGAACAATAAAGCTTTATTGTTCTCTTTTTTGAGTACAAACCATTCAATGCCTTCTTTACCATTTGCTGTATCTCCATCTTGTTCATATGAACCTAATACTACAGAGTCAAAGTCCTTAAAACTTTTTTCCTTATCATAGTTCGCTATTACATATGGTTTATCAATTTCTTTGATATCATAAATCTGCGCTTTCTTTTCTTCTCTTATTCCATCTCTATGTTCTTCATCAAGGACGGCTGATCCAACTATTCTTATAACCGGTCTCACACCCCTGCTATAAAATCTATGCTTAGTGCTATTATCATTCTTATCACTTTTAGACACATAATATGGAAGTCCGTGACTAGATATGTGACCTCTTTTATCTACTATATCGGTAAAATATTCATTTGCGCTCATCACAGTTAAACCTATACTTGATCTCACCCAGTACTCTGCATTATCTTCATATATATCCTCATAGTCAATTTCTTTATGCCAAACAGCTATATTTTCTTTCTTCTGCTCTGCAGCTAAAATTTCTTTTGCATAATTACTTGGTTTTGCCAAATATTCTTCGCTTCTTCCTTCATTTTCGAATCCAAGATATTTTCTTATTTCGTCTTTTGAAAGTATATACACCTTGTCAAATGTATCATTTCCCATTTTAGAAATTTCATCACTGTTATTTATACCGAATACTTGTTTATTATTAACTAGGCAACTAACAACATACTGTTTTTCGTCTTCATTAAAAGCCACATCAAAAAAATCTTCATTTAGCCATTTCCTAAGTGAAGATTTTTCCCAATCTTGATTAAAAACATTTACATCTTGGTCTACATTATCGTCAAATGGCATTGCATATATGACATCTTTACTGATAAGTAATCTCTCGCTACCATTATCATCAAGAATTATCCAACTAATATCTTCTTTGCCGTTTTTCACATCTCCATCTTGTTCGAACTTTCCAAATGTGATGACTCTAAAGTCCTTATACCAACTTTCATCTCTCACATATACTTTTTCGAGGTCTACTACTTCTCTGGTATCTGGAGAATCGACACAAGTAGATTCTAGTAATAAGTCGGATTTCGATTTACATGAAAATAGACCGAATAATGACATTAATGTAAATAATATTATTGTAAATTTATTTTTTATCATTTTTATCTTACGTAACTATTTCTTATATACTAAAAAGCTTTCACGTATTTTATTCAACCGTTACTGATTTTGCAAGATTCTTAGGCTTGTCTATATCACAATGGTTATTTTTAGCCACATAGTAGGCGAAAAGTTGCAGTGGAATTATCTCGACCGCTGCCATAAATAGTTCATTTGCCTTTGGCACAAGCAAGACATCATCGGCTTCTGCAAATATTTTTTTATTTCCTTCTATGGCAAGTGCAAGCACCTGGGCTCCTCTTGCTTTAACTTGTTGAATATTTGAAATTATCTTATCAAGTAATGGTTCATAGCAACAAACCGATACAACCAATCTTCCATCTTCGATGAGTGCAATGGTACCATGTTTAAGTTCTCCTGCTGCATATGCCTCAGAGTGTATATACGAAATTTCCTTTAACTTAAGCGATCCTTCAAGACAAACTGCATAATCTAAATATCTACCTATAAAAAATATTGATTGTTTACTATAATATTTATCGGCAAGCTTTTTAACTCTAGTATTTAAATCCAAAGTTCTCTGTGCTCTCTCAGGCAAAATTTTTATATCGTTTGTAAGCTCTTTAAGTTTTTTATCATCTATCCTTCCAAGTTTACCAGCAGCCCATACTGCAAACATATATAGCACTGCTACCTGTGTGGTATATCCTTTTGTAGTAGCCACAGCTATTTCAGGTCCTGCCCAAGTGTATATAGTGTAATCTGCAAGTTTTGCTATAGTACTTCCCACAACATTTACAATTGCTACCACATCGGCATTTTTATTTTTTGCCTCTTTAATAGCAGCTATAGTGTCAGCAGTCTCACCTGATTGACTTATCACCATCACAAGCGTTTTTTCATCAATCATAGGATCTCTATAACGAAGTTCACTTGCTACTTCAGTATGTACATGTAGACGACATAGCTTTTCTATCACATCTCTACCCACACATCCTGCATAATATGCTGAACCACAGGCAGTGATTAAAATCCTGTCATATTTTTTCATATCTATATTTAATTCGTCAAAAGAAACCCTGCCGTCTTTAATCCTAGGTTCAATTGTCGCTTTTAATGCCCCAGGTTGCTCCATAATTTCTTTCAGCATAAAGTGCTCGTATCCACTTTTTTCTGCCGCAGCTACATCCCAAGTTATTTTTCTTTCTTCTTTCTTTATATCTCTTAAGTTATGATCAAACACACTTACTCTATCAGCTGTGATCTCAGCAAACTCACCATCATCTAAATCTATCACATTTTTAGTGTGACTTATAAATGCCGTTATATCTGATGCAAAATAATTTTCGCCTGCTCCTACACCTATGATGAGCGGACTTGAAACTTTAGCTGCAAATATTGATCCAGGAAAATCTGCACAGAGTACACCAAGTGCATAAGAACCTTCAAGCATAGATGAAATTTTTGCAAGTGTCTTTTTTATGTCTCCATCATAATAGTAATCAAGTAACTGCACTATGACTTCTGTGTCTGTCTCGCTTAGAAATTTTATACCTTTATCGATTAAACTCTTTTTTATTTCTGCATGGTTTTCTATAATACCATTGTGCACTATAGCAAACTTGCCATCACTAGACATATGTGGATGGGCATTTACATCACTTGGCACACCATGAGTTGCCCAGCGAGTGTGTCCAATGCCGCAATTGCCTACAAGATTTTTGTTACTCTCTGCAATTTTTACAAGATTATCTACCTTGCCAGTGGTTTTAACCATATTAATAGTATTGTCTTTTTGTAAGGCAATACCAGCAGAGTCATAACCTCTATATTCAAGTCGCTTTAACCCATCAAGGATTATACTCTTTGCATCTGTTTTTCCAGAAAAACCGATAATTCCACACATAACTTTTTAAACTATTCTTCCTCGTTTAATCTTATATTAGATAACTCTAACTTGTCTTTTTCCAATTTTACATCAGCAGAGATTATTGGCATATCTTCATAGTAGAGATTTGAACCTACTCCAAACTTAACACCGGGAGTCACATTTACTTTTATGTTGTGATCCTCGTCAAACTCGTAAGCGATTTGTTCTCCTATCGCAACAGCTCTTAACGCACCCTCACCATCCTCTGTGTTTTCAACTTCAGCTATCTTTCTGTTTTTCAATTTTAAAGTTATCATATTATTATGTACATCATAAGTCATTTGCTTTTTAAAATATTCTTGCACTTCAAATGGATCAAGGTATATTGTGTTTACTACCTCTCCATTATCTTTTACTTCAAACACATATAGAGCTTCGACATGAGTACCTGTCCCCTCTATAACATCACCAGCGATGAAAAGTACCTTTTTACCTTCATCATAATCTACTATAGGATTTTTGCCGTGACAAATCTCTGCAAAGTCATAATTAGTTCCATTACTCCTAATTACTATACCGTAATTATTTAGAAACTCATCATCTTTACCTTTAACCAAACTCCACACACTTAGTGGCGAATCAATATCTCCATAGATGCACTCATATAAATCGCTACTAACTTCAACGTTACTAGTGTTAAAAATTGACTTAACCTGCTCTATGTTTTTTAATTCTTTCTTCGTTGGCTCATCTTTCTTCCAGTTCTTATTCATTGTCCCATGGAATTGTGAACCACTTATATTTACATCAATTTCTATATTGCCGTCTTCATCAGCTGTAGGTTCAGTTGATTCTTTTGCATCAGCTGTTCCACCTTGACCGCATGCAGTCACAACTATGCTCATACCTATAACTAAAGATATAAGCATTAGATATTTCTTAATTAATTTCATTTCTATTCCTCCTCGTATGGGCGAACTATGCTAGCCCAAATCTCGTAATTATTATAACTTATAATTGTGTATAATATATTAACATATTTTGTCCTAAATAAAAACCCCCTTTTTGCAAGGGGGTATATGATAAATATTATCTCTTTGAGAATTGTGGAGCACGTCTTGCTGATTTTAAACCATACTTCTTTCTCTCTTTCATACGAGGGTCACGAGTTAGGTAACCTTCCTTTTTAAGAAGAGATCTATATTCTGGATCAACCTCTAAAAGTGCTCTTGCGATACCATGTCTTATCGCACCTGCTTGACCTGATGTGCCACCGCCATATACATTTACTAATACATTGAATTTGCCTTCAGTCTTAGTTGCTGCAAATGGCTGGTTGATAATTTTCTTTAATGTCTCAAGACCAACATAGTCATCAAGTGGTCTCTTATTTATTGTTATCTCACCTTTTCCTGGCATAAGATAAACTCTTGCTACAGATTTTTTTCTTCTACCAGTTCCGTAATATCTTTCTTTTGACTTTGCCATACGGGTTTACCTCCTATACCTTTAATGCTTCAGGTTTTTGTGCCTGATGTTTGTGTTCTGGTCCAACATATACAAATAATTTTCTATACATTTGTCTGCCGAGAGGTCCCTTTGGTAACATTCCCTTTATAGCATATTCAACTACTCTCTCAGGGAATTTCTTTTTTAATTCACGGAGTGTGATGTATCTTCCTCCTCCGAGCCATCCTGTGTGATGGAAATATACTTTTTGATCAAGTTTTTTTCCAGTAACCTTAATCTTTTCTGCATTTACTACTACTAAATAGTCACCCATGTCAACATTTGGCATATAAGTAACTTTGTGTTTACCTTGAAGAACTTCTGCTGCCTTTGTAGCAAGTCTTCCAAGGACAACACCCTCGCAGTCAAGAACGTACCACTTCTTAGTGGCAACATCCGCTGCTTTAGGCACGAATGTCATCATCTCAATTTCCTCCTTACTCTGGTGTGCAGTGACAACTGCACTGTCATTTTCGGTGATACTCTAATGAGATAAAAAAAGGCTCATTTAGAGCCTTATTATCATACTAAAATATTAAAGTTTTGTCAACTAATTTTGCTGACTTTTATAGTGTCTAATCTTGCATTAGCTCGCTTTATTGCCTGTTCTGCCCTCTCAAGATTAAAGTTTTCAGCCTTTTCTTCGATTCTCTTTTCCGCTCTTTCCTTCGACTGCTTTGCTCTTTCCGCATCTATCTCTTCAGGCAACTCCAAAATTTCAGCAAGTATTGTAATAGTATCAGGCATTATTGTTGCGATTCCTGACATGACAGCCGCATACATTGGCTGCTCCTTACCCTCTTCATATATAGTAAGTGTACCAGGTGCTATAATTTGAGTCATAGCAACATGTCCAGGCAAAACACCAACAAAACCCTCAGTAGTATTGTACTCGATCATTGTGCATTCACCATCAAATACCACTCTATCTGGAGTTATAACTTGTAACCTAACTTTATTCATTATTTCATAGCCTCAAATTTTTTAACCACACCATCTATAGTTCCTACGTTCATGAAGCAACTTTCTGGTATATGATCATACTTACCTTCAAGTATTTGTTTAAATCCTTCAATAGTATCCTTTACAGGAACATAGATTCCTGGAAGACCAGAGAACTGTTCTGCTACGTGGAATGGTTGAGACAAGAATCTTTGGATTCTTCTTGCTCTTGCAACTGCTTTCTTTTGATCTTCAGAAAGTTCATCCATACCAAGCATTGCGATTATATCTTGTAATTCATTATATTGTTGTAAGCACTCTTGTACGCGTTGTGCAACTTCATAGTGTTCTTCACCTACTACGAGTGGATCAAGCATACGAGATGTAGACGCAAGTGGGTCAACTGCAGGATAAATACCAATCTCAGTAAGTGAACGAGTAAGAACAGTAGTTGCATCAAGGTGAGTAAATGTATTTGCAGGTGCTGGGTCAGTAAGGTCATCTGCTGGCACATATACTGCTTGCACTGATGTGATAGAACCTTTCTTAGTTGAAGTGATTCTCTCTTGAAGAGCACCCATCTCTGTCTGTAAAGTTGGTTGATAACCAACGGCTGATGGCATACGACCAAGAAGTGCAGACACTTCTGATCCTGCTTGAGTAAATCTGAAAATATTATCTATAAATAAAAGTACATCTTTTCCGGCTTCATCTCTAAAATACTCTGCCATAGTAAGACCTGTAAGACCAACTCTCATACGAGCCCCTGGCGGCTCATTCATCTGACCAAACACCATAGTAGTCTTATCCATAACACCTGACTCTTGCATCTCGTAGTAAAGGTCATTTCCCTCACGAGTTCTCTCACCAACACCAGTGAATACAGAATATCCACCGTGCTCAGAAGCTATATTTCTTATAAGCTCTTGTATAAGAACTGTCTTTCCAACTCCGGCACCACCAAAGAGACCTATCTTTCCACCTCTTTGATATGGGCAAAGTAAATCTATAACTTTAATACCTGTCTCGAGAATTTCTTTGTCAGTCGCCTGATCAGAAAATGCTGGAGCACTTCTATGTATTGGGTAAAGTTTAGTTGACTTACAAGGTCCTTGCTCATCTATTGTCTCACCTAAGACATTGAAAATTCTTCCAAGTGTTTCTTGTCCAACAGGAACTTCTATTGGCTTATTCTCACTTGTAACCTCAAGTCCTCTTGATAGACCATCAGTTGGTCCCATGGCAATACACTTTACCATGCCGTCGCCCAAGTCTTGTGCAACTTCAAGTGTAAGAACTTTATCTCCATTCTTTACTTTACATGCTGAATAGATGTCTGGCACATCGCCATCAAAATGCACATCTACAACCGCACTTATGATTTGAACTATTTTTCCTTTTAATTCCATTTGCTTCTCCTTTTATATAGCATTTGCTCCTGCAACTATTTCTGTTAATTCTTGAGTGATTGCTCCTTGTCTTGCTCTATTGTACATGATCCCTAATTTTTCGCTCAGCTCTTTTGCATTCTTTGTCGCATTGTCCATTGCTGTCATTCTCGCACCATTTTCAGATGCAATTGATGCAGTGAGTGCTCCGTATAAAAGAGTTGATATGTATTGAGGAATCATTCTATTGAGCATTTCCTCTTCATCCATCTCATAGTTCATAGGCATCACTTCATCATCTTCATATTTCGATTTTGCTACTACAAATGTTTTTTTGCCAAGAAGCTCTGTATCGTCATCAACATTCTTTTCCACATTTTCAAATGGTAAAAGTTTTAATACTCTTGGTATATGAACTATGGTATTTTTAAAATGAGTATATACTAAGTAGATTTCACTTATCTTGCCTGCCACAAAGTCATCAAGTAATTCTTCTGCAATCATCACATAAGTTTCGTAGTGTATATCTTCCATGCCTTCAGAGTAGTCTCTCTCTATAGTAAATCCCTTATTCTTAAGTTCATCTCTTACTTTTGAACCGATTGCATATACAAGCGTATCCTTCGGTGTGAAACTAATTGCTGCATCTTCACCAATGAGTTTCTTAACTATGCTTGAATTGTATCCCCCCGCAAGACCCTTATTAGATGAAAATACTACTATCGCCTTCTTGCCGCCTTCCTTACCTTTTAAATACTTATGACTAACTACTTGAGTCTTTTTCATAACCCCAGTAATTTTTTCATACATTGCATCAAAGAAAGGAACCGCATCAGTAGCAATTTGTTTTGTCTTCTGGAGCTTTACAGTGGCTACAAGTTTCATAGCCTTAGTAATTTTACCAGTAGACTCAACCGAACGCTTTCTTTTTTTAATTTGCTTCATCGAAGCCATAATCTATTATCCCTCGTATCCCTTTGTTTTCTTGAAACTCTCAATTGCATTCTTAAGAGCAGTCTCAATCTCTGGGGTCAATTCTTTCTTTTCTCTTATGTCTCTAAAGATATTTGGAGCAGTGCTATCTATATATGAGAATAACTCTGACTCAAAATCAAGTATCTTAGCAACTGGCACATCAAGTAAATATCTCTTCTCTGCAGCATATATTATAGTAATTTGCTTTTCGACAGGAAGAGGTTTATATTGAGGTTGCTTCAATATCTCACGAACTCTCTCGCCTTGAGCAAGTTGTTCTTTGGTAGTTTTATCAAGGTCTGAACCAAATTGTGCAAATGAAGCAAGCTCTCTAAATTGTGCAAGCTCTACTCTTATAGGTGCAGCAATTTTCTTCATAGCTTTAATCTGTGCTGATCCACCTACACGGCTCACTGAAAGTCCTGCATTTATAGCTGGTCTAAATCCAGCATTAAACATATCTGTCTCTAAGTATATCTGTCCATCAGTTATTGATATAACATTTGTAGGAATGTATGCAGATACATCACCTGCCTGAGTCTCTATAATCGGAAGAGCAGTGAGTGAACCACCGCCTAACTTATCATTTAATTTTGATGCTCTCTCAAGCAATCTACTATGTAAATAGAATACATCTCCAGGATATGCTTCTCTTCCTGGTGGTCTCTTAAGAAGGAGCGAGAGTGTTCTATATGCTGCTGCGTGCTTAGTAAGATCATCATAAACTATGAGCACATCTTCACCTTTTTCCATCCACTCTTCACCAATAGCACAACCTGAATATGGAGCTATATATTGAAGTGGTGCAAGGTCAGATGCAGTTGCAGCAACTACTGTTGTATAGTCCATAGCGCCAAAGTCTTCAAGCACCTTAACGATGTTTGCAACTGTAGAGGCTTTTTGACCTATAGCAACATAGATACATTTAACTCCCTGTCCTTTTTGATTTATTATAGTATCAATGGCGATTGCAGTCTTACCAGTTTGACGATCACCAATTATTAACTCTCTTTGTCCACGACCAATAGGAATCATGGCATCAATGGCCTTGATACCAGTTTGAAGTGGTTCTTTAACTGACTTTCTATCAATAACGCCATGAGCAATTCTCTCTATAGGACGAGTACCTGTAGTATTGATAGGTCCTTTATTATCTATTGGTTGACCTATAGCATTTACTACTCTTCCTACCATGGCATCGCCAACAGGCACAGACATGATTCTCTTTGTTCTCTTAACTGCATCGCCCTCTTTTATGTCATCAGCATTTCCAAGAAGAACACAACCGATGTTGTCTTCCTCAAGGTTAAGAATCATACCATACACTTCATTTGGGAATTCAAGAAGTTCGCCTTGCATTGCATCCTTAAGTCCATGAATACGGGCAATACCGTCTGCAACTTGTATTACGACTCCTTCTTCCTCTATTCCAGATGCGTCTTGATATTTTCCAATTTGTTCTTTAATTATAGAACTAATCTCTTCTGGTTTTAAATTAATCATAGTTTTAAACCCCTTAGACTCTTTGTTAAATCAAACATTTTAGTTTTATATGTTTTGTCTAGCACTTTGTCATCTATTTTTATTTTAATACCTGCTATCAAACTCTCATCGATTTTATAATCAACTATAAACTCATCAAAATTTGTAGATGATATCAATTTATCTTCAAGCGCTTTTTTCTTTTCGTCGCTTAATTCATGAGCCGATGTAACTTCTGCCTCGCCTATATTCTTACTTCTAAGAGTAAGATGAGAGAAGTACTTAAGTATATTCACAATTTCTTTAGTTCTTCCTTTTTTTATTACTATAGATATAAAATCAAGTATTTTAGGATTATCGCCCTTATTTATATCTATCTTAAATAATCTAAGTACCTTGGCAATAGGTCCAGCCCAAACTTTGTTTGTAAATAGCTCTTTGACAAATTTTGTCTTATTGTCAGTGCTGATTTTCGGATTTGCCAAGAAATCATTAAGTTCAGAAGAACTACTCCACACCAAGATAATATCTTGTGCTTCTTCATACATCTTCTCTAATTGATTGTGCTCTTTGGCAAAGTCAAATAAAGCTTCTCCATAGATTTTAGAAACTAACCTTGCCATGAATTTGCTCCTATCTCACTAAGTGCTTCTTCAAATAATTTATCTTCGCTCTTTGCATTTACATTTTCTTTTATGATCTTAGAAGCGATTAAAGTTGAAATGCCTATAACTTGGTTCTTAAGCTCATCAACAGCTTTTGCCTTCTCTTGTTCTATCTCTTTATTGCCACGATTAATGATATTTTGTGCTTCAGTTCTTGCTTCTGCTACAATCCCTTCACTCATCTTTTTAGCATTCTTTCTTGCATCATCAATTATGCTTTCAACTTCAGCTCTTGTATCTGCAAGTTTCTTTTCATACTCAGCTTTAAGTGCAATGGCTTCAGCTTCTTGTTTTTTAGCATTTTCAATTTCGTTCTTAATTTTATCACTTCTGTTCTTTAATACCTTTTGAACTGGATTAAAAAGAAAATATGATAGCGCAAAGAAGAGTATAAATACATTTATACCTGTTATTATAGCATCAAAAATAAGCTGACTATCAAAGCCTATGATTCTAAATAAACTATCTCCGGCTAAAAACATTTCTCCTCCTATGCCACTCGCTAAGCTCGCGGCTACATATTGTAAGGGCGAGTTTCACGAGCCCATTGTTATTACATATTGAAAGGCTTAACGAACATAAGTATGATAGCAACTACAAGACCATAAAGACCAGTAGTTTCTGCAACTGCTTGTCCTAAAAGCATAGTAGATGTGATATCTGACTTAGCCCCTGGATTTCTTCCAACTGCTGATGCACCATAACCTGCTGCAATACCTTGACCAACTCCTGGTCCGATACCTGCTATAAGAGCAAGTCCTGCACCAATTGCTGAACAACCATAGATAAAAGCTTGTCCTGTAATTCCGTTTTCCATAATTTTAATTCCTCCAAAGTTTAATTGAATATTTTTTTAATATATTATTATTAATTAGTAACTATTTTTATAAGTTCGCACTTCCAAGCATTTAATAAGCCTTACAACTTATCGTTGACATATACCATAGTTAGCATACAAAATACATATGTCTGTATGCAACCGCTAAATAAATCAAGGTATGCGTGCAAAAATGATGGTATAGCTATCCTTCCAAGTATAGGAAGCATTCCGTACCAAAGTCCAAGCATTATAACGCCTGACAATAAGTTTGCAAAAAGACGAAGCGAAATAGAAATTGGGTTTGCAAACTCTCCTATCACATTTATAGGGAAGAGAACTGGAAGTGGTTGGAAAAGCCCTGTGAAATGTCCTATTCCGTGATTCTTAATTCCCTGGAACTGCACTATTGCAAATGTGAAAACACCAAGGCAGAAAGTAACACCATAGTCTGCTGTAGGTGCTCTCATACCAATGAAGCCTGATAAATTACAAGTCAAAATAAAAATAAATAGGGTGCCAATGTAATTTATGAATCTATTTCTATTAGATCCCAAAATACTATCAGCCATCCCATTAAGTGCTTCTATAGCCATCTCTATAAAGTTTTGGAGTCCTGTTGGTATCTCTTCCGCGTTTGCAAACTTTCTACCAACAACTATTCCAAAAATTAAAATCATGAGAGTAATTATCCAAGACGAAATAGCAGTGGTCGTAATCCACACTTCACTACCTAAAAATTGGAAGGGAAGTTTATATACCCCTCTAATCATAAATGATTCTGCCAATTCATTTCCTGCTAAAAATAACCCCATTTTTAACTCCTAATATTCTTTTCAATCACTGGTGCTAGATATGCACTAATTTTAACACTAAGTATTGCAAGTGCAAACATTATCCCCCCAGTAATTCCAAAAGTTCTTTCATTTATAACAATCACAAGTATTATACAAAATACAATCATTCGAACTGTGCTCATTAGCACCATATGCTTCTTTGCATACTTCTCATCATTTGCTGATATCGCTTTAGATAAAGAAATTGCCATTGAATATAGACCAATAATACTACACACTAGACCAATCAACACGCATAATTCGTTTTTTACTATAAAGATAAGTGTATCATTGCTATTTAGATTCTTTACTTTACAGATAAGTATAAATATAATTAGTGATACGATAAGCAATACAACATTGTAGATCAAAGAACCTATCATCATACATTTTAAAGTTCTTTTAACCTTGTTATCCAACATTACTCTTCTTCATTTGCATCTTTGCCAAGCGACATTTGGTTTACAAAATAAGCAACATTTCCAGCAACTATGGCTGCGATTGTGACGCACAAAATAACTATGGCAAAGAAAAACCAAAATAAAAATCCGTCCATATCTACCTCCAAAGTAGTGCCTTATAATTTTAACAAAAAACCCACTACATTTCAATAAGTATTTTTGCTATTTTTCATATGGTTATAGGTAGTTATTTCTTCATTACATCTATAACAGTCTTTAACATAAGTTGCGCATATGCCGCACTTCCATCGCCAGTTGGGTGCACACCGTCTTCTGAAATAAAATTTTCACCCATTCTCGCTACCTTATTCCAGTCGGCTATATAGCAATTGTCATGTGTATTTGCAAAATTAGTTAAATCTCTATTTCTATTTCTCTCTTGGCCAGCATATGGCATCACAATTGTAGGAATAATTAGAGGTCTACCTTCTAAACCACTATACACGTGTTCAAGTACTTCCACATCTATACCTTGCATGGCATTGTTGCCAAGCGAAAGTATCATTATATCACCTATCCTATCGATTTTTTTTATAGCATCAAATGCCTCTATACCAACTTTCATCTCTCTGCCAGGAACAGAATCTTGTACAATATGTCTAAAACATCTATGCAAATAAGTCTTTGACAATTCAGCAATAGAATCACCAATCAGTGATACATTCACATCCTTAAAATTCATATAGTCTTCCTTAGTTACATATATAGGTTTACCTATTGTGTGATTTAACTCATCAATTTTTGCAAGTGTAATTCTATATATATCCACATTCACATCAGATAAATCTATACTTTCTGCCACAAAAGCCACTTCCGACTCCTCTGCTACTATTGTTTCATTTTGGCTTTCTACACTTTCATCTTCAGCATTAGGATTGCCACATGAAAAGCAAGCAACTATTAGCACCACTAAAGATATAACTACCAACCATTTAATTTTATTATTTTTAAATTTCATATTTATCAAATTATTTATAAGTTACCATAATCATAGGTCGTACTGCGAAATCATCTGTTGTCACATAATCTCCCCTCATAACAATCTCACCATTTGCTGACACATTCACTATGTGACTATCAGTGTCTCCGACAGTCCTAGTCCACCAATCTACATAGCCATCTTCATTTACATATCCACCAACTGACTTAAAGTGTTCTGTAGCTTTGCACTTCAAATCGTTTTCACTTACATACTTCTTAAGTTCTTCATATGATGGTAAAAAAACTCTATCGTAGGTTACATTCGCATCTGCAGACCTATACTCTGGATTTTTATGATTATCCAAATGACTGGTTAAAATAAACTTTGCACCGACATTTTCAAATGCTTCATTGTAGAATTCATTATTTAGCCATTTTCTTATTTCACTTTTTTGCCATATCGTGGATGCGTACACCCCATTATATTTTTTTCGTTCAAGAGCATATTTTGACATGAGAAGTTCAGTCTTCATCTCTTCGTTCTTGTCTACAATTATCCATTCAATCGGTTCTTTCTTTTTATCATCATTAATATAGTAAGAACCTAGTTCAACTGTGTCACCAATATTTTTTTCTATCTCTACTGCGAACTTCATCTTGTCTCCACTTCCAAAATACTGCCACTCATTTCCTACCTTTCTCCACTCAAGACTTTCAATGGCAGTTTTAAAAATTAATTGCGCATAGGCATCCGTCCCAAGTCCATGTATATGTGTTCCGTCACTCATAAAATACTCTTTATGAGTTTTCATTGTACTATACCAATCTGCAAGATGGCAATTATCATGTGTATCAGCAAATCTTCTTATAGCTTCGTTTCTCTGTTGCTCTTGCACCACATATGGTATGGCCACAGTAAGAATTACCATCATCCTTCCATCTAGGTTCTCATATATTTCTTCAAGCACATCTACTCTTATATCCTTATCTGAGTTTGTGCCAAGTGCTATTACAACCACATCACCAAGTTCACCTTTTTCTTTCATTTCATAGAAAATTGGAAGCGCCTTCCTGAGTTGTCTATTGCCTTCTGCATTAATTACAGCATTTGGAAAGTATACTGAAAGAGAACCCCTAGAGCCCTGAGTAACCGAGTCACCTATGAAGGATATTTTCATATTACGATTTTCAAGAAACTCTTCTCTAGTGAGAATCGCATCGCCACCTATCAAGGCATTTACCATATTCATTCTTTGAAACACTGTCTGAACCTTATAAGAGTGAAATTCCTCGTTTGTCACAAGCAACCTTCCATCTTTATCATATATGTCTCCATCATTTATAATACCACTTTGCACGTCGGATCCTGTAGCAATGATTTCTTCATTTAAATACTCGTAGGTTTCACTTTCATTCGTGAGCCAAGCTGTATCATTTTTATCTTCACTCTTTGGCGCAGTTCCCACTTCATTTCGAATCAATAAAGAAGACCCCAATATCATGAAAATAGACACCAGTAATAGTATAGTAGACAATTTCTTGTTGCAATGATTAAAAAATATTAATTGTGATAACCTATATACTACTTCGGTCACAATTATTGTGGTAAGTATAATAGCAATAAAAAATATTCTCATGTTCACATTTACATGTGCTAAAAGTCTATTTGAAAAAATAATTATAGGATGATGAACTAAATATACAATATAACTTCTATTAACTACTACAGTCGTTGTTTTATCGAAAACATTCTTGAATTTACTGATTTTTACACTTGATTCCAAGCTTATCTTGTCTTCACCATACAATATTAGAAGTAGACATCCACAAAATATAGAATATACTATGATAATACCCATGACCTCGGAATCAGTGTCAAAATTTACAATCATGGCATAAATCATTATAAGTGTCAAAACGATTCCTAAAAGTCGAATAAAGTTTTTACTTTTC
Organism: uncultured Clostridia bacterium; assembly: GCA_947303805.1. Classification (GTDB taxonomy): domain Bacteria; phylum Bacillota; class Clostridia; order Lachnospirales; family Lachnospiraceae; genus UBA3633. Next base: position 144,643 of record CAMYZE010000004.1, read on the forward strand.
TTTATAAGACCATAAAAACCATCAGCTACCAAGGCTGCCATAGCTCCAATTAAAAAAGTTGCTATTCGCGAATCAAAGCCATAGTAAATTCTTGTAAGATTTGTCCCTTTTTTTACCAGATAGATAGATAGTGCAACCGACAAAACCGTTAAAACAAAAAATGAAAACAAGTATTTATTTTTATTTGATTTTTTATAAGTCGTAAATAAAAGTAAATAAAAAAATACATAAAATTGAAACTCTAGCGACAGTGCCCATACATGTGTTAGCGGTTTTATACTGTTCATGGCCTCAAAATAAGACTCATTTCTAAATATCTGAGCATAGTTATTAACCGAAAGTATGCTGCTCACTGCATCAACTGGATATTGAATTAGGAAGTTTTTGAAGTAAAAATACATTATGACAGTGACAATGATTATAGTGATAACTAGTGCTGGATAAAGTTTTAGAATCTTAGCATATATCTTATTTACAGCATCTTTAATGGTCACAGACTTTTCTCTATCTACAATTTTCTTCATAGATAGAAATCCTGCCATTACAAAAAATATAACCACTCCAAGATAACCACTTGGCACAATATTTGGCATCAAGTGATATAAAAATACACCAAGAAGCGCTACGATTCTCAGTGCATCAAAAGATTTTATATATTTATTATCATTCTTTTTCATCTACTTAATTACACTATAATAATTTTACTTTACTACGAAAGTTCCATCTGTCAAAACTATAGGAGCGCCATGACCATTAAAAATTTTTTGAGCCTCAGTTAAAGACATGCTTTTACCAAAGTCATTGTCTCTATAAAACATATAAGTGCCTAGTCCATCTTCAGAATTTGTATAATAATCATACATATCATAAGTTTCCAGGTCTCTATCTTTCAAGTAAACTGTATCATAATAATAAACTGTATAATTATGTATTTTATAAATCCTATCTCTTTCACTTTCAGAAAATAAATTGTAATCAATCGAATCGTCACTATTTTCCTGTATGTAATACTTTACAATAAAATTATCAGGATACAATGAAATCTTATAAGTCTGTTCTTTTGGTATCACAAAGTTATTCACTTCTATCATAGTTGGATAATATTTTTTATTATAATCCGGATAATTCTCAATTCGCCCTTCTTGCAACTTAAATATCACTACTAAATTTCCATTATTATAAAATAACATCTCTTTAACATCATCCTTATCTATGTCTCTTAAGCCATATGTAAAAGTGCAGCTTCCATCATTATTCATTGCGATTAATGACTTTGAATTACTATAATAAGAATCGCTAAAATAAGTTTTCTTCAAGTACTTAACTTGATCTTCTAATTGTCTAAACGCAAGTTCGAAATATTCCATTTCCCAACTATTTAACCCAATATCAACTTTTACCTCTTGAGTAGTATTACTTTCTACATTTGCATTAACTACTTGATTGTGACCAAGCATCTTATTCGCTTTTTCGTTACTTATATTTGCTGTATCTATCAAAATCATAGGTCTAACGCCAACTCCCGAATCAGTATCTTGAACAGTATTGAAAGTTCCATCATACCACACAATCTCAACATAATTTGTATAAGGACCACTATCATAACTGAATTTTGTCCTAGTCCAATACACTCCACAATCTTTATACCAACCATTTTCTTTTGCGATATCTAGTTTTATTCTATACTGCCTATAAATATTTTTTGCAAACTCAGTTGGTTTTGCTGCAACCTTTCTCACATGTAATTGATCATTGCTATTATCACTAGGTCTTCCAAAATACTCTATCAACTCATCAAAGCCAATCAAAGTAACTAAGTCATTTGTTGTCATACCTTCATAGATATGTCCCTTATTGCTGGTCTCGCTGTGGACATCTATATAATAATTCTTGTAGTTATCTCTTAATATAAAAGATTTTTCTTCTTCATCAAATGCATCATTATAGAAATAAGAATTGAGCCAATTTCTTAGTCCTGACTCGTTCCACTCTATAAAACCACTTCCATCATAATATTCATATTTATCTAATATATATTTGCTAAGCAATAAAAGTTTAGTCCCATCCTTTTTTAAAACTATCCATTCAATTTCCTCTTCACCATTTTCTTTATTGTTATCTTGCTCATATTTTCCAAATTTTATGCTTTCAAATGTCTCTGCCATCTCACTTATGCCATAATCTGATACTGTCTTTATAGTGTCAAAACCTACACTTTTATCTTCAGCATTATTTAAAACTGTCTCTGTTACCTTACTCGTGCTCCCATTGGCAGCTTTATTTATAACTTCACTACTGCTTGATTTTCTATCAACTTTTGATACACCATTACTACATGCAAAAGTTAATATACAAACCATAAACACAAGTGATATTCTCAATAATCTATTCATATAACTACTTAATTCTCCTTTATCCACATTGCAGGCCTTATTCCTTGCTGATTATTTGAAGGATTTCCTTTTAAATCTATTTTCCCAGAGCTACTTACTATAGAAATTCTATTCTCTTTACTGCCAGGGGTTCTAAGCGCCCATGATGATACCCTCGTCTTATCAAATGGCTTTGCTTCCAACAAATTTATATTGTCCATCCCTATGTATTTCATAACTTCATCATAACTGAGTAAAAACACTTTATCCAATGTGTACTCTTCCGATTTTAGTGATGTTGAATTATCACTAGTCTTTATGTTTACACTTTGTATCTTTTTCTTTTCTTCATCATTAAACACTAGATTATAAAATTCATCATTTAAATAGATCCTGGCATTACTATCTTTCCAATGTACTTCATCTACTTTCTTCTTATTATATTTCACTTTAGTAACTACATCTTTTGAAAGAAGTAGTTTCATACCATTCTCTTTAGCTATCACATACCAAATCAATTCGACATTATTTTTATCATCTAACCATCTACCAAGTTTTACTGTATCATATTTAGAAAGTTCTGCTTCTTTTTTATCTTCAATTACTTTATAGTCAGCTGATACATCTCTTACCTCTTTACTCAAGTCTATTCTTGCCATGTCATAACTTTCTTTTAACTTAATAGTAATACACGGTCTTATGCCATATCTTTTATCATAAATATTTACTTTGTGATTATATTTCCCATTTGCTCTAATGACAGCTAAGTCGGATTCTGTAATTTTCACGTTTCTAATCCAATAATCGCTATAGCCTTTGTACCAATCATTGTGATAGTCTACATTTAAGTTTTTCTGTTTTATCGCATAGTCAGTACCTTTTGCAGCTTTGAGTTTAGACTCATCTTCATCTATTCCACCTTTTCCCAAAAAGTGAAATAATTCTTCTTCGTTTAAAATATATAATTTATCTTCTGTATGATTTCCTCCAAATGTATAGTGCTCGTAATCTTTCACATAAGTATTATCTAGGTAAGTTGTATTAATTAAACTCTTTTCTTCATCATTAAAAAGTTCATCATACATCGTCCCACTCATCCACTTTCTAAGCGTGCTATGTTCCCAATCTGAAGCTAAATCATATATATTTGAATCATAAATATATGCACCTCGTTCAAATCGTGGTTTTTCATTATTATACTGAGCAGAGTCAAGTACATATTTTGACATAAGATATGCATTGTTATCATCTCTATATAATAAAATCCATTCTACTGGCTCTTTATTATAAATTCCATATTCATCTTTAAACTGTTGATAATTTCCAAATTTTACAGTTTCAAGTTCATCTATGCTAGTAAAAGTAGTACAAGACGATACCATCTTCATTGATTTTAATCTACTTACAAATTCATCTTTGTTAAAAATATTATTATTAGCAAATGTCATTAAATTGCAGCAAAAAAATAAACCTAGACCAACAAATAACTTCAACAACTTAAATACATTGATTTTACTATTCGAGCCTCTCATAAATCTATATCTATAACTCAGACACCGCTCCATAAAATCCAGCTTTGTTCTTTAATTTAGCAATCATTATTTTAGGAAATGTCTTTGTGATAAATACTTTTTCTTTTAGATGTTTCATAATAATATCTGTGATAAATTTACCTTCATTTGATACACCACCACCTATAAGTATAATCTCTGGTTCATACACAAGCATGATAATAGATATAACCATACTAAGATAGTCAAGTGATTTTTCAAGTGCTATAAGTGATTTTTCTTCTCCTTCTTTAGCTCGCCTTATAACATCTTGAGCACCATGAGCAGTGTCTGTGTTGTACATTCTATTGTATACATTTGCTATACCTCTACCACCAGTCACTGTTTCAAGACAACCTGTATTTCCACAATTACATTTCATTGCATTTTCTGAAAAATCAACTTTTAGATGTGAAAGCTCTCCTGCTACACCACTCTTTCCTTCTATAAGTTTACCATTTATAATTATACCAATTCCCACCGCTGTGCCAAGAGTCATAAGACAGATTGACTTATATTTACTTCTAAGTGTCTTTTGGTACTCTCCAAGTGCTGCTGCATTTGCATCATTATAAACTCTTACATTGACTTTATTGCCAATTCTTTTTTTAGTTTCTTTAACCAAATCATATTTTTTCTTCCAGTTGATGTTCACTGCTCTTAAAACCTGGTTATTGACTACTGGTCCCGGTATTGCATAACCAATACCTGCTATTTTTGACTTGGTCACGCCATATTTATTATCATCACAATATTTCTCAATGGCATTAAGCATATCATTCGCTATTGCTTTCTCTGCATTCTTTTCTCTAAACTCAGTTTCTACAGCAAACTGCTCTATAATTTTTTTATTTCCATCAAAAATGCCAAACTTAATCGTGGTGCCGCCGACATCCACCCCTATGTAAAATTTTTTTAAGTTGAATTTCTGATTCTTACTCATAATTGTTTGCCTCTACATGATTTTTAATACTTTATATCCCAGCGGATTCATATCCACCTCAAGTTTATTATCATATATGTTTATAATTTCTCCACTAAGTAAATCCTCTGCCTCTTTACCTTCTATGCCTATCTCGACATGCTCACCTTCATTATAGAATATTCCTCTATTAATAACTACCACTAATTTTTCATCTTCAGTAAATCTCTCAAACGCAAATGTGTGATTGCCAGTGTATAAAGTTCTAAATCCACCATTAGCAAATACATTGGTTTTCTTTCTCATCTCGCCAAGAGCCACATAGTGAGCGCAAAGTTCCGTGTCCTCTTTACCCCATGGATATGGCTTTCTATTATACGGATCATTATATCCAAATACTCCAATCTCATCACCATAATATAAGAGTGGCGTTCCCGGCACCGTATACTGCAAAACCGATAGTGCTTTTAGTCTACTTACTGCAAGTAAATATTTATCTCTATCAATCGTGTGAGCTTTTTTATCTTCATCACTCACTTCATTTACATCTCTTGAATCAGAAAGCTGAGTTATAATTCTCACTCTATCATGACCATCTACAAGATTTAAATTTGCATTAAAGTATTCTTTTGGATAGTTTTCCATCTGCTTATAAAAAAACTCCGAAAGTTCATAAGCAGATATTTTACCCTCCATAAAATTTATCGCATTATTCATAAACGGATAATTCATAACTGATTTTAGAGATCCATTTATAAAATATTTTCTGTTCTTATCATAAGATACCTTATTGGTAGCATCTTCCCACACTTCTCCAATAAGTATGCTATCCTTATTGACCTTATCCATAGCCTTTCTTACTTCAACTATAAACTCATCTGGAAGTTCATCTGCCACATCAAGTCTAAATCCAACTATACCAGTTCTCATCCAATGTTTAATAACTGAGTTAAGTCCCTTACATATAAAGTCAACATATGAAGGATACATTTCATTTACTTCTGGAAGGTCTGAAACTCCCCACCAGCTCTCATACACATCTGGATATTTTATAAAATTGTACCAAGGATAATATTTTGAATGCTCACTATTGTAGGCACCAACACTATCATAATTATTGAACTTATTGAAATAAATTGAATCCGCACCCTGATGGCTAAATACACCATCAAGTATAATTCCTATGCCCTCTTTCTTTGCAGCATGGACAAATGATTTAAAACTTTTATCATCACCCAAAAATGAATCTATCTTCATGTAGTCACCGATGTCATATCTATGATTACTTCTCGCTTCAAAAATTGGGTTTAAATAAATACAAGTCACTCCAAGTGATTTTAAATATGAAAGTTTCTCCTCTATTCCCTTTAGTGTACCACCATAGAACTCAAAATCTAGGACACCACCATCTTCTGTTCTTACATATTCCGGATGCTTGTACCAATCATCGACGAAAGTCTTGCCATGATTTTTTCCTTCTATTCTTTTTAAAGTATTTTCTTTTCTCTCCTCATAGTCTTCACCACGATTAAATCTATCGGGAAAAATTTGGTAGACGATCCCCTCTTTAAACCAGTTTGGCGACTTGTCATCTTTAAATACAGTTAACTGGAAACTTTTTGGGCTATTATCTACTAGAACACCCTCTCCACCTGACTGTAAATCGTTATTTGAATAAAAAAACTTTTCATCAATGCTCTGTAGTATAAAATGATACCATATGAGAGCAGGTGATTTCGGAGTTTTGAATTTGGCAATGTATATTTCTTCATTATTATTTTCTGATTCTTTTTCCATCTCAATCTCAGGAAGTTTATTATCATCCTGCCACATGGCAAGATAACACTTAAGCCCCTTAATGTGGTCAGTCACCTTAAGTCTAAATGTCACTTCAGTCCCAGTTTTAACTGCACCAAAAGGTTGCCTATAAAACTCATCTCTCGAATTAAAATATACTTTCATGTCTATCTCCTTTTACCGCTCGCAAAGCTCGCGGCTACGATGTACGGGCAAGTTGCTAAGCTCCCTATATGTACGGGCGAGCTATGCGAGCCCTATTTCTTCATACAACTTCTTATATTCCTTTGCAGAATTATTCCAAGAATAATCCTTTTCACTTGCATTCTTAATTAATAATTTAAATGTATCATAGTCGTCATAAAATAATGAAACTGCTTCCTTAACTGTAAAAAGTAACTCATGTGCATTTATATTTTGGAAGGCAAACCCTGTTCCCTCTTTAGTAAACTTATTATATGGAACAACCGTATCCTTAAGTCCTCCAGTCTTTCTCACTATAGGAAGAGTTAAATATCTCATCGCTATAAGCTGACTTAGTCCACATGGCTCAAATATACTTGGCACTAAAAATAAATCTGATGCCGCATATATTCTTCTTGACCTCTCCTCTGAAAAACAAATACTTGAACTTACTTTGCCTCTATATTTATTTTCAAAATATCTAAATGAGTCTTCGTATCGTCTATCTCCTTGTCCAAGAAGTACAAACTGTATATCTCTAAAGTTTATCATCTCTTCAAATATCGTAGTGAGTAAATCCATGCCTTTTTGATCAGTGAGACGACTCACAAGTCCCACCATACAAACACTATCATTTTCTTCAAGGCCTAACTCTCTCTGAAGACCTATTTTATTTTTCTTTTTAAGTTCGAGTGTATTTAAATCATAGTTCATGAAAAGATTTTTATCAGTTTTTGGGTTGTAAATTTCATAGTCAATGCCATTAACTATTCCTTTAAATATACTAGCCCTTCTATTAAATATTTCCTCCAAGCCCTCGCCAAAAAATGAATTCTTAACCTCATCTGCATAAGTAGGGCTCACTGTTGTTAGGCAATCTGCATAATTAAGTGCACCCATCATAAAATTTACAGCATCTTTTTGCAAGAGCTGTCTCTTTGCATTTGGATATCTCTCAAGATCAAGTGGGTCTTTAAGCATATTTGGATCAAACTTTCCTTGAAACTTAAGGTTATGCACTGTGAAAATCGTTTTAAGTTTTCTAAACTTCTCAAGCCCTTGGTACATCTCACGAAGATATACAGCAGAGAGTGCTGTATGCCAGTCATTTAAATGCAATACATCTGGTTCGAAGTCCATATAAATAAGCGCTTCAAGAAGTGCCTTAGAGAAGAATGCTATTCTCTCTCCATCATCAAAATACCCATAAGCCCTATCTCTCTTAAAATAATATTCATTATCCAAAAAATAAACTATGGTGTTACCATGCTTCAATTCATATAATCCAAGATACTGATTTCTCCAACTAAAAGGCACATAGAATTCAGAAATCTTTTTCATATTATTTCTGTACTCATCTTTTATAGAAGAAAAAAGCGGCAATATAACTCTTGTCTCTACACCTATGTCGTTTAAATATCTTGGGAGTGCACCTGCTACATCACCTAGTCCGCCTGTTTTAATAAATGGGGCTACTTCAAATGCAGCAAAAAGAACTTTCACTTCAGGTCTATTCACTTTTATAGGCTCGCTTATCTTCACCGGTTCGTTTGCCACTATAGATGTGACCAAACTTTGCGATCCCATAAGTTTTATTTCATCGCTCATTTTTTATCTCCTAGTCATTTGAAATAATAGCTGGTTTTTTATCTGTTCCCTTATGCACCTCGCCCTCATCAATCACAACTGCCTTCTCAATAATTGCGTTCTCTATAACTGCCTTCTTTCCTATGTGACACTTCTGCATAATTACTGCGTTTTTTATTTTTGCGCCATCCTCTATAACTACATCACGGAATATAATAGAGTTTTCAATCTGTCCTTTTATTATAGAACCAGTACCTACGAGTGCATTTTTTACTTTTGCAGTATCAAAATATTTTACAGGTGGGGCATCATGAATCTTAGTATGAATGAGCCTGTCACCCATAAATAACTCTCTCATTACATTTTCATCAAGAAGTTCCTTAGATACTTCCATATAATCTTGAACACTACTTATCGCCCTTGCAAATCCTTTAAACTCATAAGTGGCTATAGAAAATCTATTAATATTTTCAGCTATCGCGTCCATAACATCCATATAACTATAGTCTTTATACCAATCGAGTATTTTTACCATTGCATTCTTTTCTATGATAGTACCATCAAGATAGAGATTTACTTTTTTCTCTTTTCTCTTTAATCTCCTTACACCTTTTACTTTTCCTCTCTCATCAAAATCAAGTGCACAGTCTCCCTCATCTCCGGTTGCATCTTTTTGATATATAAAAGTTATATTGGCGTCTTTTTCAATATGAACTTTCTCCACATCTCTAAAATCTATATTGTAAATCTTGCTACAAGTAGAAAGCACAAGTCTATCAAACTTTGTCTTAGTGAAAAATTGCATATTGCCGCAGCAATCTCTTATAGAAAACTTTCCCTTACCAAGATCATAGCCATAGGTTGAGCCAGGTAAGATAAATAGTCCTCCATTTTTTCTTGAAAGCCCAAAATCTTTTCCTGAGCCAAGATGGTCCATAATACTTCTATATATATGTGGTGTAATTAAACCAACTTGAGTAATGCCACTATTTACCATATTTGACAAAGGGAAATCTATCATTCTATAACGACTTCCAAATGGTATTGCAGCTATTGGTCTATGTGCAGTGAGTTTGCCGAACTTTGTACTATTATAATTTGTTGAAATTAATCCTGCTAATTTTTCCATATTCTCCCCTCCTATTTGTAAACTTCATTGTCGCCAATTAGAGTTATGTCTGCATTCTTTGCGCTTGATCCCAGTTTTGCTTTTTCTGAGATTACACTTCCTTCACCGACTATTGCTTTCACAACCTTGGCTCCTGCTTTTACAACTACATTTGGAAGTAGAATTGAATCGATAACCTCTGCACCTTTTTCAACTATTACATGAGTTGATAAAATCGACCTCGTCACTGTCCCATCAATGAGACAACCATTACTCACCAAACTCTGATCTACTTTACCACTTTCGCCTACGAATTGCGGTGGTGAAATATTTGAGTTTGAATACACTCTCATATCTCTAGTAAAAATATCTATGCTTGGATTATCTTTTAGTAAATCCATATTTGCTTCATAATAACTATCAAGAGTTCCGATATCTTTCCAATAACCTTTAAACTCATAAGCGAGAAGTCTCTTGTCCTCAGCCAAAAGATTTGGAATTATGTTTTTACCAAAATCATGTTCACTCTTTTTGTCATTGCTATCTTCTATAAGTGCCTTTCGAAGTACATTCCAAGTGAAAATGTAGATACCCATAGAGGCCAAAGTACTATCTGGCTTTTTAGGTTTCTCAGTAAACTTAGTTATCTTCAAATCTTTATCAACCGACATAATACCAAAGCGACTTGCTTCTTCAAGTGATACATTTATAACTGACACTGTAAGATCAGCCTTTGTATTTTTATGATACTGAAGCATATCGTTATAATCCATTTTATATAGGTGATCACCCGATAATATCAATACATATTCTGGGTTTTGTTCATCTATAAAATCAATGTTTTTAAATATTGCATCTGCAGTTCCATTGTACCAAGAGCCACCTTCCTCAGTAAAATAAGGAGGCAATAAACTCACCTGACCATTTAATCCATCAAGGTCCCAGCCTTCACCATTTCCTATATAAGAGTTTAAAAGATATGGCTTATACTGAGTAAGTATGCCGACGGTATTTATATCACTATTAATACAGTTTGATAAAGCAAAATCAATAATACGATACTTACCACCAAAAGACACTGCCGGTTTTGCAATTCTCTTGGTAAGTGCTTTTAGCCTACTTCCTTGCCCACCAGCAAGAAGCATAGCTATACATTCTTTCTTTTGCATACATCCTCCTTTTATTTCCAAATTTCTTCGTAATACTCTTTTATAGTTCTATCAGAAGAGAAATAACCTGCCTTTGCTATATTTACAAGCGATACCTGATTAAACTTTCTTCTATCTCTATACATATCTATCATTTCATCGGACTTCTTTATATAGTCATCAAAATCTTTTACAACCATATATTGGTCTCCAAACTTAAATAACTCATCATATATGTCAAAGAAATCTACACTATTTGTAGGAACTACTTTACCAAGTAGCTGATTTCTTATCGCGCCAATTCTACTATCTTCATCAGCAATCTTGGTTGGAAAGTATCCAGCCTGACGGACTTTTTGAACCTCATCCTCTCTGAGTCCAAAAATTTTTATATTGTCATCGCCTACAAGACTATGTATTTCAACATTAGCACCATCCATAGTTCCAAGAGTGACCGCGCCATTAAACATAAACTTCATATTTCCAGTTCCTGATGCTTCCTTGCCCGCAAGTGAAATCTGCTCGCTGATATCTGCTGCAGGATAAATAATCTCACCATTAGACACACAGAAATTTTCTATAAATACGACTTTAATTATCTTATTTACTGACTCATCATTATTGATTAAGTCGGCTATAGTGTTATAGAGTTTGATTGTCTTTTTTGCAAATGCATAACTACCAGCTGCTTTTCCTGACATAACAAATGTCTGTGGATATACATCTTTAAGCGTGCCATTTTTAAGTCCGTTATAAGTATTAAGTATTTTAAACATAAAGAGCAACTGCCTCTTATATGCGTGTATTCTCTTCACTTGCACATCAAATATAGAATTAGGATCTACATCTATACCATTATGCTCTTTTATATATTTGGCAAGATTAATTTTATTTTGAGTTTTGATTTTTGAAAGTTCATCAAGTACACTGGTATCATCTTTAAAGTCAAGAAATTTTTCTAACTTAGATGCATCCTTCTTAAAATCTTTTCCTATTGTGTCAGTTAAAAGCCTTGTGAGGCCTTCATTTGCCGACAATAAAAATCTTCTAAAACTTACACCGTTTGTCTTATTGCAAAACTTCTCTGGCATAAGTGTATATAGGTCATGCAAAGTTTCTTTCTTTATGATTTCAGAGTGAATAGCTGCCACACCATTTACATGATGACTGCAGATTACAGAAAGCACTGGCATATTTACATGTCCCTCAAATAATATTGAGTTCCTTGCAGTTCTTGGCACAGCATAGCCAGCTTCTTTATCGAGTTTCTCAAAAAATCTCCTATTAATTTCTTCTATAATCATATAGATTCTTGGGACTACTTTTATCATAAGGTCAATTGGCCACTTCTCAAGTGCCTCAGGCATAACAGTGTGGTTAGTATATGCTATTGTGTGAACCGTAATGTCATATGCCTGATCCCAACTTAAACCATGGTCATCCATCAAAACTCTTATAAGTTCTGGTATACACATAGTAGGGTGAGTATCATTTATATGTATAGCAACTTGCTCCGGGAACTTATCCCAAGCATTCATTCCGTGCCCTTTTATAAATCTTCTAACTATATCTTGAATTCCTGCTGACACCAAAAGATACTCTTGCTCAAGTCTAAGTCTCTTTCCCACGGCATTTCTATCATCTGGATATAGAATTGCAGTAATCGCCTCAATCTCATTTCTATATTTAACTGCTGTAGAGTAGTCGCCATTATTAAATGCATCAAGGTCAAACTTTTCATCCTTAGGACTTGCATACCAGAGCCTTAGTGTGTTTACAAAATCACAACCATAACCAATTATAGGTATGTCATAAGGAATCGCACGAACCTCTCTATAATCTCTATAGTGGAACTTAAAGTTTCCATCAACCCACTCTCTATCTACTACGCCACCGAGTTTTACCATTTGAACTCTATCATTTCTTCTATCCTCAAATTGATATGCATCAAGTAGCCAATTATCAGGCAACTCAATCTGCTCTCCATTTTCGATCTTCTGTTTAAAAAGTCCAAATCTATATCTTAAGCCCATTCCCATAGCATTGATGCCAAGAGATGCTAGTGAATCCATAAAACAAGCAGCGAGACGTCCTAAGCCACCATTGCCAAGTCCTGGATCCGCTTCTTGGTTAAATATCTCTTCTAGATCAAATCCGAGTTTTGACATACCATCTCTAACCTTATCAAGTATTCCAAAATTTACAAGATATTCCTTAAGAAGCCTTCCAATCAAAAACTCCATTGAGAAATAATAAATTTCTTTTTTCTTATTTTCAAAACACTCTTTAGCAACTTCAGATCTTTTTTGCTTTGCCACAGATATTATCATATGGCAAAGTGTCTCATAAGCTTCCCTCACTGATAAGATTTCTGCTTCCTTACCGTGAACTCTTTTCGCATAACTCTTAAAGTCCTCTACAAAGTTTTTTCTACTAAAATCCATTGGTTTATACCTCTTAAACTATATTGGGTTTTGCCCTTACGCTTTCTTTCTTGACATAACTACTTTTTTAACTGTTTCTTTTACAATTGCTTTAGGATTTTTTCTTGACTTTCCTTTTACTCTATCCTTAAGTTTCAAAATTACTGCAGAAAGTCTAGGTATCTTTACTTCTATATAATTATCTCTGCCGTGAACACTTTCACTATCTTCGTCTTCCGTATCTTCAATAGATATACTTTCAATTATTTTGTCATTTAGACAAGTCCCTGTGCCACCCCACATAAGATCATTTGAATTGACAATCTCTTCATATTTTCCTGGCACGTTCACACCAAGTTTAAAATTTTCTATCTCATCCTTTCCAAAATTAAGTATTACTATACATCTGTCATCAGGGTCAAGGGCACATCTTTCGTATATGAAAATATGTTGTTTTGCATTTCCAGCATCTATCCAATTAAAGCCTTCCCACACAACCTGGTCTTTTTCATAAAATGATTTTTCTTTAAGATAAAGATGGTTCATCATTTTCACAAACTCATGATGTTTTTTATGTTTATCAATATCTAGCAAGAACCATTCGAGACCTTCATAATATCTCCACTCTATAAACTCTGGGAGTTCATTGCCCATAAAATTAAGTACAGCTCCATTTCTAGTAATCTGGTACACAAGTAGAGTCTTAATCTGGGCAAACTTCTCATCATAGTCACCTGGCATCTTATTTATTATGGAAGCTTTCCCATGCACTACTTCATCATGACTTAAAGAAAGCACATAGTTTTCCGCCTCTGCATAAGACATAGAAAAAGTGAGCATGTTGTGATTCTGCTCTCTATATGGAAAATCAGACTTTAAATAGTTGAGTGTATCATGCATCCAGCCCATATCCCATTTATAATGGAAACCAAGACCACCTACATCAGCAGGCTTGGTTACATTTGGCCATGCAGTTGATTCCTCAGCTATAGTTATAACACCTTTATACTTTTCGCAAATTATTTTATTTAAATTTTGAATAAATGAAATTGCTTCAAGATTGCCTTCGTCTCCATATTTATTGAACACTCTTTCAGCAGGATTATCCACACCATAATTAAGATATAACATACTTGACACACCATCAAAACGTATGCCATCAATATGATATTTATCGAGAAGAAAAATTGCAGATGAATTTAAAAATGATAGAACTTCTTTCTTGTTGTAATTGAATGTCATCGTTCCCCAGTGTTTATGCTCTTTACCATCATAGACTCTGCCACCATCAAAAAATCTTAATCCGTGGTCATCCATACAAAAATGTCCAGGAACCCAATCAAGTATCACAGAGATATTGTTCTTATGACATTCATTTACAAAATACATAAAATCTTTTGGATTGCCATAGCGAGATGTTATCGCAAAATAACCTGTCGCTTGATACCCCCAAGAACCATCATATGGATGTTCATTGAGTGGCATAACTTCTATATGAGTATATCCCATCTCTTTAATGTATTGTACAAGTGACTCAGCAAGTTCTCTATATGTATAAAAATCTTCTATAGGCACATCATCAGGTTTATCTCTCCAAATGCCAGTGTTATGCTGCATAAATGAACCGAAGTGCATCTCATAAATATTTTTTGGCTTATTAAAATGTAAATCTTTATTTCGCTCTTCTATAAATTTTTTATCGGTCCACTTGAACCCTTCAATGTCAAAAATCTTAGATGCAGTATTAGGTCGCACCTCTGCAAAAAATGCATATGGGTCTGCCTTATAGATATCTCTATATTCAGATGTAGTAATTAAATATTTATAAATGTCATTTTCTTTTAGGCCTTCTGCAAATAGTATCCAGCATCCTGTGTCATCAATTTTTTGCATTTCAAAAGCTTCAGTCTTTTTCCACTCATTAAAATCACCTACTACAAAAACTTTTACTGCATTTGGAGCATACACTAAAAATCTGAAACCATCTTTGCCTTCATGTTTATAAGGGTGCGCACCAAAAATGTTGTAAGATTCGTAGTCCTCACCATTGTTAAACAGGAAAATCTGGTCTTTTGAAACACCATATAGTTCCATATTCCCTCCAAATGCTATTTTGTTATTTTACAGTAGATAGTGATTTAAAGTTTATCTTTTCATGTTTTGAAAATCTGTTGTAAAGTTCATTGTACTGCTGCTCACTTACACTCTCAAATTCCCAGTCCTCACCTTTTTTGTTGTATGCTATGTACCAAGGATTTTTCTCATCAGTGTATCCGTCATACTTATATGCAACCTGTGGAAATAATTCTGTTGAATTAGTCGTAAGTGAATATACATTTGTACCACTCTCATTAGCTCCATTTGAATAATCATTTACTATTAGTCCGCCTTCATAAGAATAGTATCTATTTCTATCCCATCCACTAATTACATGCTGTGGTTTTCTATCTACCATAGTATAGATGTCATAAATTACGCCATCTGAATTACTTCCCGTTTCTCCTATTACTAACTCTTCAATTCCATCAATATTTAAATCCTTATAGGCATATCCAACCTTATCAAGTGCATTTCCGTTTCCATCATTTATTACCACATACATAGTACTCAAATTTTCTTCTTCGAGTTTATTTGCGTCCCATTTCTCACCTATAGCAGTAATAATGTTTTGCAATTCATTTTTATAAAGTTGATCGCCTTTTGTACCTTGGCCTACTGCAACTTTTTCACCATTTAATCCATACACTGCATTAGCTATGTCAAATCTAGCCTCATAAAGATTTTTGTACTTTTCAGGCATAGGTCTATCAAGTCCGAACTGTGTCTCAGTTGGATAAACTATAACCACATCATAAATCTTGCCGTCTTTTAATGTAAGTTCACCTACTTTTTCTATTGGTCCGCCTGCCCAATCAGATGGCTTATTGTATACATAGACACCAAATGCCCATCCAGGATTTCCTTCACTTATACATTCCAAGTCATAAAAATCTATTCCATTATCTTTTACTTTTGTGTCATATAAGCCGTCAAACTTTGATGGCATCTCAACCTTAAACATAGAATTAGATAATATAGGGGCACTACCTTCAGTTGTAGTTTTGGTTTCTTTACAAGCAACTAATAAAATCGCTATCGCAGCTATTAAAGAGAATACATAAATTAGTTTTTTCATATTACACCTCACTAAATATATAAATAATTTAATCGGTATCATTTTTTAATATAAGATCAACTTGATTCTTGTACACTTCATCATTCTTTAATTCTGTATAAGTAATATCACTACTAGTACTTTCTAGCACATAATATGCTAGACCATTCTTTGTGTCCTTTGGGTTAAATTGATCGCCATTATATTTGACTGACATTTTCAAAGTATCTGTCTTTCTTGAGTACTCTATTATCACATTTATTCTTGGTTCATCAAGGCTTGATAAAATGATTTCTCGTACAAGTTCATCGAAAGCAAGTGTAAGCCTTGTCATACACTTTGGGGAAATATGGTTTTTAACTGCATATCTTCGTATCTCTGCCCCTATTTCCCAGAAATCGCGATCTTTACGATCTATATTTATATTTAAAAGTCTTAGATTGTTGACAAATGTTCTAGTTTTAGCTCTCTTTGGTTTGTCAAATATTTCATCCGGAGTTCCCTCTTCATAAATCGTATGTTCATCCATATAGAAAACTCTATTGGAAATCTTTCTTGCAAATTCCATCTCATGAGTTACGATAACCATTGTCTTTCCCATATGTGATAACTCATCAATAACTGTCTCAACTTCTTCTACCATGTTTGGATCAAGTGCACTAGTTGGCTCATCAAAAAGAATTATCTTTGGATCCATCGCAAGAGCCCTTGCTATTGCCACTCTTTGTTTTTGACCACCTGATAGTTCTTTTGGATAACTGTATGCTCTCTCTTGAAGAGCAACTAAGTCAAGTAGCCTTACACTTTCCTTATATGCCTCAGGAACAGTCTTATTCATTATATCTATTTGCGGTCTCATGATGTTTTCAATAACTGTCAAATGCTTAAATAAATGAAACTCTTGGAATACCATTCCTATTTTCTTTCTTGCAACTGCAATGTCATAGTCCTTCGCTGTGACTTCTTCTCCATCCACATAAATTTTTCCACTACTTGGAACTTCAAGCAAATTAATCATTCTCATAAATGTTGACTTGCCGGCTCCTGATGGTCCAACTATAGCTATGACATCACCATCATTTATGGTTACATTTATATTCTCGACAATGATTTCATCGCCAAACTTTTTTGTCACATTTTCAAACCTAATCATCTGTCTCTATTTCCTTCAACTTCTTTTTATCAATTTTCATTTTATCAAGTAAGACATCACAAATAGCTCTTACTATTATAGTAATAATTTTTGCTAGCATTAGGTAGATCATTGCAACCGCTACCAGTGGGAAGAATGCTCCATATGTTCTACCTCTCACTATATCTCCCACCTTGGTTAAATCAGACACCATTACATAGCCTACAATAGATGTAGACTTTACAAGTTCTAGTATGCTTGACTGATATGCAGGCAACACATTTGGCAATATCTGTGGCAAAATGATATTAAAGAAAGTTTTTGGTCTATTGTAACCAAGTGATGATGCTGCTTCTATCTGTCCTCGCTCTATACCTTTTACATTATCATCAATCAATGTGAATATTGATGTAGCAAATACTATTGTAAAACTTATAATGGCAATTATTATCCCACTTATATCAATTTTCGCAAATACTACATATATTACGAACATAAGGAACACAAGCATTGGGAGTCTCTTGAATAGCCAAGATAAGAAATTAAATATTGAAGCTATAAATTTGTATCCAGAATAATAAATTAAATATAATAGGAATCCAAATGCTGTACCAAGTATTAATGTAAGGACTGAAATTATTATAGTAGTAATTGCACCTTCGATAAATAATTTATACCTATCTTCACTTATAAATGTCGCAGTGAAGCCCTCTTGAAGTTCCGTGATAATTCCTTTGTGTTCTATAAGCGTTTTATCTGCAATGACTATTACATCATCAGTTATATATGTAGGATCTGAAAACAATATAGTTTTCTTTCTTTCTTCGGTCACTTCTATGCCACCGCCAACCATATCACATTTTCCTGCTGCAAGTGCTGGCAAAACAGCATTGGTTCTTACCACATTTAAAGCGTAACCTTTTTCTTTACAAAAATCTCTTGCCAAAACTAAATCAAGTCCAACATTTCTAGTATAAAAGATAAATGAAAATGGACGAGCTTGAGCATCTGTATACATAGTTATCTCGCCGTTTACATTTTTTAAATCGCTAAAATCTACATCTAAATCTGATGGGAAATCTAACATCATCCAAAAGTTAATTAACTCCTGCATCTTCCCATTAGATTTTATTTTTGCTAAGAACTCATTGAACTCTGCACAAAGTTTTTCACCACGATCATTTTTTGGAAAACTTATTGCATATTCGGTTTGACCGACAACACTATTGTCAACTACCTTAATATACTTAAAGTCCGGTGCCAAAATATTCACACCAAACATCTCCTGTATGGTAGCATCTATCTTTCCTTGCTCAAGTGCACTAAATATATCTGGTGCACTACTAAAGTATTCTATTTTAGCATTCTTAAAAACTTTCTCGGCAATTACTGAAATATTTGTACCTATGCTAACACCAATTTTGACATCTTTATTGTCAAAATCCTCAACTGTCTTTAACTTGCCAACATCAACTTTTTTACGGACGCAAGATGCAACGGACATCAAAAGAGATATCAGTAAAACCGACAATATTATTTTTTTCATTAATTTTTGCATATATCAATATAATATCACATTTAAATGTATAACTCAAATGTAGTTCCCTTATCTTTATCGCTTTTTACCGATATTTTAGCCCCTAGATAGTCGGCAGAACTCTTAACTACTGCAAGTCCGATGCCGAAATGCCCGTCTTCGCCTTTATAATATCGAGTAAAAATATTCTGTAAATTCTTTGTATCTATTCCCTTCCCATCATCTGCAATTGAAATAACATACTTGTAAGATCCATCTATAGGCGTGGATATCGTCTGCATGCTCTTAGATCCCATATCCATAATATTAATTATAACTTTTGATTTTGCATACTTAATTCCATTACTTAATAAATTTTGAATGATTCTAACCAGTAACTTTCTGTCACTAATTACAAGTCCCTCATCGTCTAACACATTTTCAAATATCAGTTTTTTACTTTCATCTATAACTTTAACTGTCTCCACCTGCTCGCTTATCAAATCAACAAGGCTAAGTTCTTCAGTATTTCCTTTATAGGTGTCATTATCAAACCTACTAAGCACTAAAATATTTTCAATCATCTCTTTCAACTGATTGCCAGTTCTTAAAATTACATCGCAGGCCTTATTTTTATCTTTTATAATCCCTGACTTAAGTCCGTCTGCATAGCCTAGAATTGACACTAGCGGAGTTCTCAAATCATGAGCAACATTTTCATAGATAGTATTTTTTCTGTTTGATTCCTCATCAATCTTTTTCTGCATATTGGCAAGTGACAATCTAAGTGATTCAAGTTCAGTTGTTGTTATGCTTTCATCACCTATGGTCACACCTTTACCAATCACATACTCTTCTGAATCTTTTGAAAGTTTAATTATTGGTTTTGATAAATCTCTTGCTACCAAATAAACTGTAAGTATAACTAAGACTAGCACAATTAATTGTATTAAAAATAACTGTCTTGAGCTCTCTCTAAGTAAATTAGATTTGCCTGTAAGTTCTTGGATAACCACGAAATACTTTTCTCTAATATTAAGTGTGTCACTCGTCACATAAGTATTTGCAATGTACTCTTTTTGATTAAATGTTATATTTGTAAGCACGCCCTCTTCAAGTTCATAATCACTTAGGAGAGAAGATAAAAATGAAAGCATGTCTCTATCTATATAGATGTTGTTGTCAAAAAGTAAAACTTCATTATAATCTTTATCAAATACATAAACTTGCGTATTGTTGCTTTGATTAACAAGATGTTCGGATGGCTTTAAAGTAAAAGTATTTTCTCCAGAAATTTTAAAATTATCTATCTGACTTACTACATCGTTATATGCTTCATTCAATTTTTCTTTTGCATTGTCTTTTACAAATCTATCTATCGAAAAATAATTAATCAAAAAAGTGGCGACAGCAAAAATCACCACTATCTGCACAATAGGCCAAAAAATTTTGCTAAATATTTTTTTTGATTTTCTACTTGCTACTCTTTCCATCAGAAAGTCTATATCCAACTCCCCATATCGTATCAATACTTATCTTGGCTTTATTTTCTTCTAGTTTTTTTCTAAGTCGTTTTAATAGGTCATCTATAACTCTATTGTCATCTTCTTCATATCCCCACACATCTGCAAGTATATCTTTCTTGGTCACTGCCTCTTTCTTTTTTTCAAACATATATGTCAGAAACTTATATTCTATATTAGTAAATGATACTGGTTTCTTGTTTATAGTCACCTGCATTGCACCTGTGTCTATAACCATATTTGAAAACTCCAAAATAGCCTTTGGCTTCTCTACTTTTTTCACAAGCCCTCTTTCACTTCTTCTTAATACATTTTTTACTCTTGCCACAAGTTCAAGAGGCATAAATGGTTTAACTATATAATCATCACTACCCTCATTAAAACCTCTTACCTTATCTACTTCTTGGTCTTTCGCAGAAACTAAAATCACTGGCACTTCACTTTTATCCCTTATCTTTGCGAGAGCATCAAAACCGTCCATTCCTGGAAGCATTATGTCAAGAGTTATGAGATTCGGTTCTTTCTTTTTCAATGCATTTAAAAGTTTCTCAGCAGTGTCAAATGTCTCTGCCTCAAAATTGTCGTTTTCAAGATACATCTTTATAAGCTCTGATATATTTTTATCATCATCACAGACATATATGATTTTCTTGGTTTGTTTATCTACCATATTTCACCTCTCACATATTATATATTATAGCACTTTTTTGCACCATATGGACCCCCATTTTACCACTATTTTGCCACTCATATTTTCTCTAATATGTGGTATATTAAACTCGTAAGGGAAACCTTATATAACTCAACATCGTAGGGCGAGCTTGCGAGCTCTTTGTAGGAGCGAACGCTTGCGGAGCCCTGCAAGTTAATAAATCCCAAGAGGATTAAATAAACGAAAGGTGAACAATATGAAAAACTTATTTAAGACAGTTCTTCTAATAATAGCTCTTTTAACCATAGGTAGCATGCAGGTGTTTGCAGAGCCAGTTCTAGATACAGCAACTGATATTATGGCTACTACTGATATAAGCACTGAAGCCAAGACTTATAGAGAGAAGGCAAATGCCATAAGAGCAGAAATTAACATCTACACTTCACAGATTAAAGAGATGAACGAATACAATAAGACTGTGAACCAGAAGTTAAAGACAATAAATGATCAATATAAGATAGATAAAAACTCTTTCTCAAACGACAAGTTAAAACAGATTAAGGAACTTAGAAAGTCTATAGAAAAAAGAGAAAAGAAAGAGAAAACTGTGACAGAAGATAATTCCATTAAGTCTCTAGTTCAAAACAAGGAATATGACAAAGCATTAGCAAGACTTAATGAAATACTTGAAGCAAAGAAAGAACAGCTAAAAGTAGTACAAGAGCGTAATGCTATCTGGCGTCAAATAGACGCATTAATCGGATAGAACATATAATAACCCCTCCAAAAAAGAAAACCGGGAAGCACAATGCTCTCCGGTTTTTTCTTGATAAAAAATTCATATTGCACTATAATAATTAACTATACGGCGATGCCGCGGGGCTAGTATTGCGATTAATACGAGCCCGAAAGGAATATTTATGATAACATTAGAAATGAGCGCACGTCACGTTCATGTTTCAAAAGAAGACTTAGAGATATTATTTGGAAAGGGCTATGAATTAAAAAAGAAAAAAGACCTCTCTCAGCCTGGTCAATTTTCTTGTGAAGAGCGAGTTGAAGTTATTGGTGAAAGAAGTTCAGGTATGCTCTCAATCCTTGGTCCAGAAAGAAAAGAAACACAGGTTGAAGTTTCACTAACTGATGCAAGAGCACTTGGACTAAAGGCACCTGTTCGTGAATCTGGAGATCTACATGATGCTGGTCCTGTAACTATAAAAGGACCTGCTGGCGAAATAAAAAAAGAACATGCAGTCATCTGCGCAAAGAGACACATTCATATGACTGAAGCCGATGCCAAAAATTATGATGTAAAAAATGGCGAGATAGTTAAAGTAGCAGTCAACTCACCTGAAAGGAAACTCATCTTTGACGACGTGGTTATAAGGGTTAGCAATTCTTATGCTCTTGCCATGCACATAGACACTGACGAAGCTAATGCTTGCGTTGGTGCAACTGAAGCAACTATAATCAAGGAGTAAATTATGAATATATTAGTATTAAACTGTGGTTCATCATCGCTTAAATATCAACTCATCAACATGGAAAATGAATCTCTTATAGCAAAAGGCACCATAGAGAGAATCGGAATTGATGGTTCAAACCTTGTACAAAAAGTTCCTGGTAGAGATAACTATAAGGTTGAAAAGCCTATTAAAGACCATGTAGAGGCTGCTAACCTTATGTTCTCTTCTCTCACAGATTCTACAAATGGAGTTATAAAATCTCTTGACGAGATATCAGCAATAGGACATCGAGTTCTTCACGCTGGTATAAAAATAACTGAATCTGTCTTAGTTGACAATAAAGTTAAAGATATCATTCGTGAATGCTTTGACTTAGGTCCTCTTCACAACCCTGCAAACTTAATGGGTATAGAGGCTTGCGAAAAAAATGCGCCAGGCAAGAAAAATGTCGCTGTGTTTGATACAACCTTCGGCATGACTATGGAAGAAAAAGCATATCTATATGCAATCCCCTATGAATACTTTGAGAAATATTCTGTCCGTCGATATGGTTTCCACGGCACAAGTCATATGTTCGTGTCAAAAGAGACAATCAAGTTTGGAAATCTAAAGCCAGATGCGAAAGTAATAGTTTGCCACCTTGGAAATGGAGCCTCTATCTCAGCTTCTATTGGCGGCAAATGTGTAGACACTTCTATGGGGTTAACTCCGCTTGAAGGTCTCGTGATGGGAACACGTTCTGGTGATATTGATCCAGCAATAGTTCAATACATCTGCAATAAAGAAAATAAGTCAGTTGATGATGTATTAAATATGTTGAATAAAAAATCTGGACTTCTTGGTCTTAGTAACATCTCTTCTGACTATAGAGATTTAAAAGATAAAATGGATGCTGGAGACAAGGCAGCAAAAAGAGCACTCGATGCCACGAAATATCGTATAGCAAAATATATAGGTTCGTACTTTGTAGCGCTTGGAGGATGTGACGCTATAACATTTACAGCAGGTATAGGCGAAAACCAAAAAGAACTCAGGGACGATGTATGCAAATATCTTGAGTGCCTCGGGGTAAAGTTAGATAAGACAAAAAATGATGTTCGCGACAAGGCAACTCTAATCTCAACAGACGATTCAAAAATAAAAGTTTATATGATTCCAACTAATGAAGAATTGATGATTGCTAGAGAAACCATGAGATTAGCCAAATAAAAAACCGCAAATCAAATAGGACTCGCGAGAGTCCTATTTTTTATTTTAAGGAGAACAATTCCCTAATCAACTTTTTATTTCTTCACTGGTCTAAATAATAGTACAAGCACAATCACTACTACTGCAAATGACACTATAGTAGCTGCACTCATAACTCCAGCAGTTAAAAACATACCGATATTATATGTGCACATCGCGAGCAAGTATCCCACCATCATCTGGAATATGAATGTAAACCAACCCCAACTTGCTTTTCCTTGTTCTCTAAATGCTGTTGCTATTGCAACCATACATGGAGCATTGAATATATTAAATAGCATAAAGCTTAGTCCTGTCAAAACATTTCCATTAAACAACTGTCTAATAGCTGCTATGACATCTGCCTCATCTTCTGATGCTGCATGGGCAAGCATTCCTAAAGTAGCTGTTGCCTGTTCTTTTGCAATCTCTGCAGACACAGATGCAACTGCACCCTGCCAAGTTCCGAAACCAAGTGGTGCAAATATAAATGCAATTGCCTCACCTACTGTTTTTAAAATGCTTTCTTCTAAATCTACAAGTTCAAATTTGAAATTGAAATTCATAAGGAACCAAAGCACTACGCAAGCTGTAAATATTATAGTTCCGGCTTTTATCATAAATCCTTTTACTCTCTCCCACACGTGTATAAAAAGACCTTTTACTGATGGGAAATGGTAAGCGGGAAGTTCCATTACAAATGGTGCAGGGTCGCCAGAAAAATATTTTAATTTCTTAAGTATAATTCCAAATACCACTACTATTGCAATTCCTATAAAATACATTGCTGTTGCGATAAATGCATTTCCAGGGAAGAAGGCCTGAGTCATAATTAAAACTATTTCCATCTTTGCAGCACAAGGAATAAATGTTGCAAGAATTATAGTCATCCTTCTATCTTTTTCTTCCTCGATAGTTCTTGTCGCCATAATAGCAGGCACACCACAACCAGTTCCAACTACCATAGGTATAAATGATTTTCCAGAAAGACCGAATCTTCTAAATATCCTATCAAAGATAAATGCAACTCTCGCCATATAGCCGCTATCTTCAAGTATAGAAAGAAGCAAGAAAAGTATTGCCATCTGTGGCACAAAACCTAAAACTGTTCCTACACCACCTATTATTCCATCTATCACAAGGCTTTGAACCCAGTCAGCAACTTGCAAGCTCGCAAGGAAATTCTCTACAACATTAGGAATTATTTCACCGAATAACACATCATTCATCCAATCGGTTAAAAATGTTCCAAGTGGTCCCATCGCAATGTAGTATACTACAAACATTATAACTGCGAAAATAGGAAGTGCTAAAATTCTATTTGTCAAAACTCTATCAATCTTGTCTGATGATGTAAGTCCGTCGCCACCTTTTTTCTTAATTACTGCTTTACTAACTAAATCTTGTATATATTCATATCTTTGATTTGTGATAATACTTTCTGCGTCATCATCCATCTCTTCTTCACAATCTTTTATATGTGCTTCAAGATGACTCAACTCTTCTTTGGAAATATTTAGGCCCTCATACGCTTTCTCATCTCTTTCAAATATTTTAATAGCAAACCATCTTATATTATTCTCAGAAACTTGTTTCTGTATTGACTCTTCTATATGAGCAAGTGCATGCTCAACAGATCCAGAAAATACATGTGGGCACTCTTTTACTTTTTCCTTCGATGCCTCTATACAAATATTAGCTGCTTCAAAAACACCCTTCTCAGTTAGTGCCGACATAGTTACAACCTTGCAACCAAGCTCTTTAGAAAGTTTTTCAATATCTATCTTATCTCCATTTTTTTCAACTATGTCCATCATATTGATTGCAACTACAGTTGGGATACCTATCTCTAAAATCTGAGTAGTGAGATAAAGATTTCTTTCTATATTAGTTCCATCTACTATATTTAAAATAGCATCTGGTTTCTCATTCACAAGATAATTTCTCGCAACCACCTCTTCCAAAGAATAAGGCGAAAGTGAATAAATACCAGGCAAATCCTGTATAATCACATCTTTGTTGCCAATCAATTTTCCTTCTTTTTTCTCTACCGTAACTCCTGGCCAGTTTCCCACATACTGAGTTGAACCAGTAAGTGCATTAAATAATGTTGTCTTGCCGCAGTTTGGATTTCCTGCGAGCGCAATTTTTAATCCCATAATTCCTCCTATTTCCATCATCGTAGTGGCGAGCTATACGAACTCTCTCTACTCCATCTCCAATATATCAGCATCATCCTTTCTCAGTGATAACTCGTACCCTCTCACTGTAATTTCCACTGGATCTCCAAGCGGAGCAACCTTTCTCACAAAGATTTCTGTCCCTTTTGTGATGCCCATGTCCATAATTCTTCTTTTTACTTTTCCTTCACCATGAATTTTTATTACTTTTGATTTTTCTCCAACCTGGATGTCTCTCAATGTTTTCATATATACCCCCCTATACTACTTTTGCTTTTAACAAATCTTTTCTGTCTACCAACTCTATCATTATTTTATCCGCCATCTCCCTAGTCACTGCAAGTCTACTGTCTTTCACATTTAAAATAATATCTCCGTCGTGTGATGAGATAACATTTACAATCGTTCCGTCTACAAAACCAAGGTCAGCTAGATGTTTTTTTACATTATCTCTACCGCTAACCTTAATCACTTTTGCCAAGTCGCCTGTTTTTACAAATGTTAATGGTAACATAGTTTACTTACTCTTTTCCCTTCTTATTTAATTTCGCAACTGCCACAAGCACATTTCCCGCATTTACCGCAGTCACAACCGCAGCTGCATACACTCTTATTTTTTATTGTATGCCTTATAGCGAGTGCAAATGCTGCAAATACTATTACTAAAACTATTATCGTTGATATATTCATATTCTACCTCTCCATGCGAACCCTTATTTGTACGGGCGAGTTTCACGAGCCCTAAAATTAATATTGATTTATTATTATTTAAGATATATAATACTAGTTAGATATATTTAACATATCTAATATATCTTATAAATCAAATTTTGTCAAACATTTTTATTTTCAAACTTAAGTAAAATCTAAAAACAATGGTAAAACAATTTAACTCATGTTTAAAATCTGTATGGGCGAGTTTTACGAGCCCTAATTAGGAGAATATTATGGAACCATTAGAATCAACCGAAGACTACCTTGAAGCCATACTTAGAGTCAAAGAAAAACAAAACTATGTAAGATCAGTAGATGTTGCAAAACTTCTTAAAGTGTCTAAACCAAGTGTCACTTATGCTACAAAAAGATTAAAAGAAAGCGGATATATCACTACAGACGAAAATGGTATGATTTTATTTACTGCCGCTGGTGAAAAATTGGCACTTGATACCTGGACGAGACATAAGACTCTTGCAAAACTTTTTATGCAACTAGGAGTGAAAGAAAAACAGGCTCTTGAAGATGCCTGTAAGGTTGAACACGATTTGTCAGAAGAGACATTTAAAGCGATACAAAAATTTGTAGATAAAAATAAATCAAAAAAATAGCGGAGCTAATACTCCGCTTTTTTTATCCTATAAATCCTTCCTCGGCAAGTTCATCGTAGTACTTTCTTATATTTTCCATCGCAGCTTTATCTTCTTCAGTTAAAGTTTCTTTATTAGCAAATTTTGTCATATATTCTCTTTGACTTTTGTCGCCGTCCTTATCAACATCATACACTGTAAGATTAAGTGTATCAATCAGTCTTCTATTTCCTACATCTCTAAAGTGTAAATTAATTTCATATATTCCATATTCCTGTCCCTCTTCAGCCTTCATGTCAAATATAACTTTTGCCCAATCTTCGTCTTCACCTTCTTCGACTTGCATCTTTTTTATCATATCAGTCGAATCTTGAACTCCTGTCACTGCATCTGCTTCCATCTCTTTAGTTCTTAAATCAATTTCCTCAACCATGACATCCGTCATATATTTCTTTTTGATTTTTTCTGCTTTAGCAGCATTATTAGCTATATCATTTTTTAAATATTCAATATAAAACTTTTTTGCAATTTCAGTGGCTTTAACATTTAGTCCGTTTGGAGCACAAGAAAAAAGTAATGCTACCGACAAGAGTACAATTGATGTTTTGATAATTCTTTTCATAATTTTAAAACTCCTTTTATTTTACTCGGGCTCGCAGTGCTTGCCCCTACAGTAATAGTTTGTTGACTAATTCTCTATAAACTTTTTCGCACCGCTCTATATCTTTTATCTCGACATATTCATCAGGTTTATGAGCAAGTGCAAGACTTCCTGGCCCATATGACAATGTATCTATATTTTTAAGTTTAGAAGCTATAACTGCCGTATCTGTATAGCCGGAAAAACTTGTCACAACTGGTATATAGTCATCATTACTATCTTTTTCATATATGGATAAGATAGTTTCCTTCATGGCATTTAAAAACTTTGAGTCGTCATTCTTTTTTACAAATGCCCTATCACCGGTTATCTCGTAAGTAATTACTACATCATTAGAAATCGTTTTCTTTACATTTAAGATTGCATTATTGATTATCTTTATAATATCGTGATTAAAAGTTGGTGGAGCTAGTCTAAAATCCATAGTCACATAAGCCCTATCTGGGACAACATATGGTTCATATCCACCACTCATCATTCCAAATGTCACAGTTGTCCTTCCTATCTCACTATCAGCAGGAAGATTTGAAATTTCTTTTTTTACATAAGAAATTGCTTCCGCGAGACAAGCATTTGCATCTATTCCAAGTTCTGGTCGGCTTGCATGAGCGGTTTTTCCTTTCACAAAAAGTTTTACCCAAAATCTTCCCTTATGTGAAACTTGTATCATCTTATCAGTTGGCTCAAGGTCAGCGACAAATGATTTTTCGCTCACCCATTTATCAGCAATTGCCTTTTCAACACCCTTCATATCAGCTTCTTCATCAACTGTAAATATAACTTTAAAATCTCTCTTCATTTTACTTACATCAATATTTTTCACAACATATTCAAATGTCTTAAGTGCAACTGCAAGACCTGACTTCATATCGGTTGAGCCTCTGCCGTAAATCTTGCCATCTTTCTCTACAGCAGCAAATGGTTTTTCGATCCAATCATTTCCAACTACCACCGTATCCATATGACAAATAAGTACAAGTTCGGGCTCGTGGCATTCACCACCACATCTTAAAACTACCATGAGATTTTTTCGTCCATCTAGTACTTCTGATTCTACGATTTCTACATCATCAGTTTTTAGGCTTATCAAATAGTCTTTGATGAATGTTTCAATCTCTATCTCATAGACACCTGGGTCAGTGCTTTCAATTTCAATTAATTTTTTTGTTAGTTCTATGCTATTCATAAATTATTGGGCTCGTATAACTCGCACTTACAAATTATTCTTTATACTTATGTAAAAGATTTTTTACTTGCGGTATAGATACGAATATTATTGTTATTAAATATTCTGCGAATATGTATCCACCATTATATGCAAGAGTATACAATATTGGATTCCAAGTTTCTGGTGCATACTCTCTAAAAAAGATATATCCAGATATAGAGCTTGAAAGCCATCTAATCATGCAGGCAATTAAGAATCCAACATAAGACCCGTGCTTTATATCTCTAAAAAATGCAACTACTCCAAAACAAGTAAATGCAAATATATAATCAAGAAAAATCTGTGCTGGATGAATTATTGTACCACCTTGTAGCAATTGCAATAACGAATATATAAATGCAGAAGCAAAACCATATTTTACGCCATAAAAATATGCAGGAAGTGAAATTATAAACATCGAAAACAATGTCACACTTCCACCAAGTGGCATTCTAAATATTTTTATAAAACTTAATACAAATGCCATCGCAATAAATACTGCAGAAACCACAAACTTTCTTAATTCTCTATTCATTTAAACACCCCGTATTTTATATATTGTGATTTTAAGTTCATCACTTTAATATTGATATTTCATTTAAATTTTTATCTTTCTTATTATACCACAAATATTACCTAAATGTTTTATAAGTTATATTTTCTTTATCGAAATATATATCTATCTGTCCACTTTCCCCTGTTTTTAATACCTTTGATCCAGTACTTTCAATAGATTCTACAGTTTTTGCACCTGGGTGACCATAATTATTGTTCTTTCCGTACGAAAATACAGAGTATCTTGGTGATACTAAGTCAAAAAACTCTGGGACATTGGAATTCTTTGACCCATGATGCGGAACCTTAAGGACCTCAACATCCATATTACTTCTTGCGAAATCATCTTTAAGCATTCTCCCCATAGTTTCCTTACCAATGTCACCTGTAAATAGAGCTGAATGATTTTTATAGTCGAGCCTAAATGTGAGTGACATTTCATTTTCATCTCTATTTTTATTCTTAAGCGAACCTTCATTTGGGCTTAAAATCGTTATAATATAATTATCTTTAAATTGTCTAGTGTCGCCCTCTTTCATATAAATAATATTCACGCCCCTATTATCAGCGGACTTCTTTAATTTATCAAATTTGAAATCGTCAATCGCTGTGATTGGCAAAACCAAATTATAAATATTTAATTCGTCTTCATTTTCCAAAAGGTAAATTATTCCATTAGTATGGTCCGAATCAGCATGGGTTATAAATGCATAATCTATATGGTCTATTGCCCTTGATTTAATGTGTGGCGACAGAACATATTGACCATTGCTTGTATTAGAGGACGAGCCTCCATCAATCGTGAGAATTAAGTTTTTTGATTCTATGAGAATACCATCGCCTTGACCTATTGATATAAATGTCATTCTCATTTCACTATGTGTTCTTACAGATATAATTATAGTAGAAAATATCAATGCAAAAGTACATAGTGTGATTTTTATTAATTGTATTCTTTTATATTTACTTAAAAGCGGTAACTTTTCATAAAAACTTTGACCTATATTCTTTTTATCAATTTTACATTCTTTTATAAGATTGTCAGTGTTTTGATTTATAATCTCAATTATTAAAAATAATATTATATAATAATATAATATTTCATAGACATTTGGTCTTCCAAGCACAAGTAAGTGCGCAGGCAAAAACTCTACCAACTCACATAGTTTATCATATATTATAAATATAATATGAACTATAAATGCAACAACTCTTCCAATCGGTAGATATAAAAACGATAACCCAAGTCCCGCCAAACCAAATCCAAGTACAAATGTCATGGGAAATAAAAATAATGTAAGTAATATTACACCTGGTATCTTGATCTCCTTTATTTTTACTCCTATAATGCTATCATTAACATCATCTCCCATGTCTCTTATTTTATTTTCTTTTTTAATTACTCTTGCAACTCTAAACTCACTATTTAACGCAAATATTGCCACATATGAAAACTGAAAACCAGCATTAAATAACAAATATGGTCTTATCATCAAAAATATAAATGCTATTATATATAAGGTATTCTTTGAATCATATGTTCTACCTATTGTCAGTGATAAAAACCTCACAAACAACATACTTATAGCTCTAAGACTTGATGGCCCAGCATCTATAAATATTCCATATAATAATATAAATATGCTTACAAATCCTGCAGAAAAATTTACCGTAAATCGCTTTCTCAATAATTCAAAAAGAGCAAGTCCAAGTATTGATAAATGAAGTCCTGAAATAGCTAGGATATGAGCTATTCCATTATCTGAAAATCTTCTTCTCTGTTCTTTATCAATTCTTGATTTATCGCCAGTAACCATCGCAGAAAAAAGTCCAGAGTCCTTTTCATTTAAAATCTTTCCTATTTGAGATTTAATTACAAGTTTTATCGCATAGATACTTTGTTCTAACCTATTATAATCTAAATTAGTTACCTCTATGCCATTTGCAAATGAAATAAAGGTTATGCCATCTGACCTATAATAAGTCTTTTGGTTAAACTCTCCCTCATTTGCCGGTCCCTCAATCACACTCGTGCCGCCAGTAATTTTTACAAGATTGCCAATCTTTACATCAGTCAATAATTCATCAGAAAAATAACATCTGCATTTACCAAGTGGTATGCCATTGGAATTGCAATTCACTAATACAAAATAATTACTATTGGTACTTTTACCTATAGAGTCGACCTTACCAGTAATAGTCTTATTACCTTTGCCAAGACTTTCAACATTTGACACCAACTTGTCAAACCTATTTTCTTCCACCTTAAATCGCAAAAATCCAATTAGACCAAAGAGTACAATTACTAAAACAGTCACTAAATATAATTTTCCATCAAAGTAAAGTTTCCCATACAAAAAAATAGCGATAAGTATAAGCATCAATTTAAATATAATTGACACCGTACTTATAGCTATTATTATACCTATTATTGCAGATCCTAAAAATAAAACTGAAGGTCTTTTAATTTTCATCTATTTTTTTATAAATTGCCGCCGCAACTGCACCAGTGCCTATATGGCATCCAATTACTGTAGATAACTCATCAAGAATAATATCAGTCTTAAATGTCTCCGTCATGACATCTTTAAACTTTTTCGCCTCGTCTATACATTCAGTATATGCTACACCCAGTCTAAACTTTTCTATTGGCTCATTTCCAAAAAATTCTTTAAAATCATTTGCAACTAAGTTAACCATTTCGTCTTCAGCCTGTTTTAGTCCCCTTGCCTTCTTGACAACTTCAAACTTATTTCCATTACTAAATAATATCGGTTTTATATTTAAGATGTTTCCAACTGCTGCTGAAAGAGCACTGACTCTCCCACCTTTTCTCAAATATTCCAATGTGTCTACAGATATATACACTCTAGTATTTTTTGCGTTTTCTTCAACCTTGGCTTTTATATCTTGTGGGCTCATACCCTCTTTTAAAAATCTAGATACATCTTCAAGTAAGCCCCTCTCAACTACCGATATGGTTTTGTGGTCTACTACAAAAACTCTATTTTTATACTCTTCTTCTACGATAGGCAGTATGCTTTGATAAGAACTTGATAGTCCGCTTGTTATAGGGAAATAAAGTATGTTGTCATACTCTTTTAAAAGTCTATCAAATGTCTCTACAACCATTTTTATTGGTGCTTGTGATGTATGAATATCATTGCTCTGTTTAAGTTTTTCATAAAACTCTACTTTAGTTAGTTTATCTTCATCATACTCTACTTCATCCAATAAAAAAGGTAAAGCTATCATCTCATAACCCAATAGCTTTGCCTCTTCTCTTGATATACCACAACTTGTATCTGTTAATATCGCTGTATTCATAGTAACTCTATTGTTATATTACTTTAATCTCTCTTACCAAGTGATTTGTCTAATTCATAAAGCGATGCTGCATCTTTGCCATACTTCTCAAACTTGTTTATTAATTCTTGAGCATTCTCTTCCTCTTCACATTGCTCTTTTATAAACCAATCCATGAATTGCATTGTTCTATAATCTTTCTCACTCATAGCAGTTGCATAGATGTTGTGAATAAGACTAGTTACATATTGCTCATGTTTAAGACCTTCTTTCAAAACTTGAAGCTCATCAGTGAGAGCCACACCTGGTTTTGCAATAGCAAGAAGTTCTACATCTTCATTATTTGCATGGATGTAATCATAAATCTTAAATGCATGTTCCATTTCCTCTTCTGCTTGCTTCTTGTACCAAGCTGCAAATCCTGGGAGACCTTTGCCGCCCATAAATCCAGAAAAATCAAGATAGAGATAAGCCGAATACATCTCCTTATTTACTTGATCATTTAATAATGCTTTTACTTTCTCATTTAACATAATAACCCTCCATTAATTTTTTTATGCTGTCCAAACTCCATCTGCTCCAACTTTATAGCCATCAGGAGTCACACCATTTGTATACATTTTTCCATCAGAACCAAAATAATAATATCCACCATTTATTTGTTTCCAGCCAGTTGTCATCTTTCCGACATTTGCAGTATTTGCAGTTTCAAAGAAATACATACTTCCTGTTGCATCCTTAACCCATCCTGTTGCCATTTGTCCTTTCTCGTCAAAATAATATACTGATTTTGTTTGCTCTCCTGTCACTGCATTTACATCTGATAAACTATAGAATCCGTTACTTGCAGCCGCTTGAGTCATACCGCTATTCACACTCATAGACCAAGTTCCATCTGCATTTTGAGACCATTTTGCAGAATCTTTTGATAAAGAATATGATGCACTTGAAGCTGTCTTTGCTTCCGCCTGTGTCTTTACTGCGTTTGGGGCTTCTTGAGTTTGATTAACATTTAACTGATTCGTCTGAGCTAAACCTAGCGTTTCAAGTGGTGATTCAGCATTAAGTGGATTAACTCCGCTGAGTTTTAATCCGCTTCCGCCTCCTCCTCCACCGCCACCACCGCCACCGCCGCCGCCACCTCCGCTACCTCCTCTATTTCCGGCGTTATTATTTTTATATGCTGGTTTCGCTGCACTTGCAGCTTTATTCTCATTATATCTCTGTCTTGCTAATGCACAATCTCTAGTAGGTTCGCCATACTGCTTTAAAATTTCTTCGTATGTTATTTTACTAGCACCACTTATCCACCAGAAAGACTTGAAATTAATTCTTTTATCACTTATAACGATTTCTTCTCCGCCATAGAATTTTCCAAGATACATTCCATCTTCATTATAGGCTTCATAGTAAACCCTTCTTTCCTTGTCGCTTGGATCTCCAAGTAATATTCTACAATACTTAAAATAATCATAATATATAAATGCCTTTGTCGTAACGGCAGGAACGGTATATTTTTCACCAACCTTTATTCTCACATCATAAGGAGTTCCACCATAAAGTATATAGTTATCATCAACACGCGAAGGTCCCGGATTCATAGTGATGATACAAAAATCTTCCCACTTTACATAAAGTGTTATATTACTTGTTACATTTTTTATACTTGTTATTGCATCTCCAGAAAAATCTTCATTGTCGTACCAGCCTAAGAAGTTTGCCTCTTCTTTAGTTAACTTATCTGCAGTTGGCAAATTATAAGTCTCACTAGATTCAATCCTGTCTTTTGCAACAAATCCGTCGACAAAGTTTCCACCTTTTAGATCATAAGTTATTTTAAAACTTGTCTGAATGTAGTAGGCATATAATGTAACATCTTTTTTGATT
Source organism: uncultured Clostridia bacterium (assembly GCA_947303805.1). GTDB lineage: Bacteria > Bacillota > Clostridia > Lachnospirales > Lachnospiraceae > UBA3633. The sequence continues at coordinate 179,503 of CAMYZE010000004.1, forward strand.
GCCGTGTTAAAATCAAATGCTTCACTTTCATCATTTAAATACCAATATTTAAAACTGTAACCTTCTATTTCATCAGCTTCAATTGCTTCTACTGTCTCTCCATACTTTACTGACTTTGTGACATCGCTATTCGCTATCTCATTTTTAAATGTTACTGTGAATTCTTTTTTTGATTTATCTGTAAAATATCCTGGTGTTTCATCTGTATCAACTACAGCATAATCAGTCCAAATATGATTGCTATCATAAGTAGTGCCGTTTCCGCCTACAAGACTTACACAACCTTCAAATAGCATATAGTTTAATAATCTTCCACCATTTAAAAACTTTGGAGAAGCATAAATAGTCGTTAAATTTGAAGCATCAGTAAACATATCAAATGAAAATATTTCATAATGCTCTAATTCAAGCCCTGATATATCTACAACTTTAAGTTTAGGTTCACGCTTTGGTTTGTCTCCTATAGTGTGCTGACCTGAATCATCTGTTACAAATGTAGTTGGTTCACCACTCATGTTGAACATGTTATGAAGATCACTTACTCTTTTACCTTCGAAATTACTAACATCTATCACTTCAAGTTCGTAGCAATTTGAAAACATATAACTAAATAATTCAGCTTTAGCAGTGTTAAAATGTGAGAGATCTATACTACTTAATCTATAACAGTCTGCAAACATTGCACAAAAGTCGGTCACATTTGATGTATCAAAACTTGATATATTCACTTCCTCAAGTAATGAGCAGTTGCTAAACATTTCTCTCATACTCGTAACAGATGAAGTATCAAAGTGACTTAAGTCTAAATTATTTACCGCAGAACCCTGAAACAGTCCGCTCATATCATTTACATTACTTGTATTAAAATTACCGCCAAAAATAATTTCTCTTAATTTAGATGGTACTTCTAAATACTCATAGTTATCATCATAAGTTTTTTCGCCTGTAGCAAACATATTTTGCATCTTTACAACATTTGATGTATCAAAATTTGAAACATCTATTATCTCAAGACTTGAAGCATTCTCAAACATATATGCCATAGACCATACATTTGATGTGTCAAAGCTACTTATGTCTAACGAAGTTAAACTTGAGCAACCACTAAACATTCCTTCCATACTTGTAGCTTTTCCTGTGTCAAATGAATAAAGATTTAACTCTTCAAGCTCATTGCAACCTTCAAACATACTATCAAATATCTCAGTGTTTGATGTATCCAACATTTCTAAATTTTTTATTGTCTTCAGTGTGTCTAGGCCCGAAAACAAATGGTTTGCATCAACTGCAGTTTGCAATTTCTCACCTTCAGCAATTTGAATTACGACACCATAACCAGAATTTGTATATGAGTGGTCTTCAGAATCCCAAATTTCATATACATAAAATTTAATACCGTTATCTTCCCAAGAGTAATACATATCATCATGTGTGAACTCTTCATTGCTTTCTCTAAACTCTATAGAGTCAATGCTTGTAAGTGGGGATGACCAATAAGGATTACCTTTCATATTATTCCAACCTGGATTCAAAATACGAATGGTACCTTCACCTGATGTCAATAATTTTTCTGCTGCAACCGTTGATACGGCTTCGGTTGTCTTTTCTTCAGCTATTGATTCGTCCTCTTCGATTGTAGTTTCTTCTTCAGCAATTGAAGATTCTTCTTCAGCATAAGTTTCTTCAATGACTTCACTCTCTTCTATGTCCTCTTCGGGTTCTTCACCACTAATTGTACTTTCTCCTTCAGTTTCATCCTCTACTTTTGGACTCACATAGCTTTCGTCACTTTCCTGTGAAGACTCTTCGCTTACTTCTGTGGGTTCTTCTTCAACCTGAGTATCGTTTCCCTCAGTATCTTTTTCCTCAGTCTCTTCTCCTACATCAATAACAGTGCTCTCATTACTTTCGAGAACTTCTTCCACCTTTTCTTGGTTTTCATTAATTTCGAGGTCTTCTACTGCAAATGATGTGAGTGTACTACCTAAAACCATAGTTACACACAAAAAAATTGCAATAAGCTTTTTTAAATGCATCATTGGTTCACCTTCTATACCTTTATTTGTATATCTTTAAATATTACCATATTTTATGCATAATTTTCAAGGGAAAATAGTATTTATCACATCTTTATGTCAAAATGCACTTCTTTATCATTAAATTCTTCCTTTATAGCCTCTAATTTATCTCTAAATGCTCTCTTACTGCCACCTCTTATAATTGAATTTAGTATATACACTAACAAAATTAGCATTACCATCACAGGAACAAGTATTGCAAATATTTTAACCATATAAGGCAATACATTTGACACTGCATTTTTCAGTTCATAATTATTTTCATACCAATATCTAAATGCATTTACTCTAAACTTGATTACTTCATATATATTTACTGTATAGGTTTTATAAGTACTTTGCTTTTTTGCATTTTCTATCTGATTTTTGATTCTCTCACTTTTCTTTGCGAGTTCAGAATCTTGTCTTGCTATCCAATCCTTATCCTTTGATTCTTGAAGAGCCTTTCTTGCCTCTTCCATTTCTTTTAATTGCTGCTCATAATTTGTCAGTTCTTGCTCTATAGATGTGATGTTTGAATTTGAAACTCTTATCTCTCCCCACTTGCCAAGAGTATCCTCGATTTTTGACAAGTCAGTCACTGAATTGTCAACTGTAAATTCTAATTCTTGATATCTTGGATAAAATTCATTATCATAAACTACTTTTTTAAGACTGTTTTGTTGGTTGATTTTAATTGTGCCATTTACATCTTTTACAACTTTCATCAAATCTTCAACTAAAGTAGCAAAATGAATTGTGTCAACTCTGTAAAACTTATTCTCTCTATACCTTTCTGGCGTAGTCATTGCCTCTTCATCATTTGATGATTCTTCATATAGGGCATCCGGTGAAATTGCATTTGCAACTCCCATTTCCTTAGCCATAAATGTCTCATTCTTTGCTGCCGCCCTAAACATAGGTGCTGAAGTTGCCATAGTGCTGTAGCCATAGGTATTTGCATTTTCAACTCCGTCATAAGTAATGGTCAATTCTTTGGTTCTTAAAAACAAAAACCAAATTAAAGTCAATACTATTATGGTAATAATTACGGGTTTAATTATATTTTTTTTATTCATAGTCATCATCATCCTCCTCATATTCATTTTCTTGGTCTTCTTCATCTTCCATGCCATATAAATCTGGGTTTAATAGCATGTCATTCATAAAATCGTCGTCAAACATAGGGGCTCCTTTCATATACTTATCAACTTCCCTAGATCGGGAAATTGATGTCTTATTATTATATCTTTAACCATTTTCCCAGGGTCGGGAAAATGGTCTCTTGTTATTGACATATCTCCCAGTGGCCAGTTTTATCCGAGCCAACTCTCTTTATAATTTTCTTTTCCTTTAGTGAAGTAAATATTCTTTCTATGGTTCTTTTTGTTTTATTTAATTTTTTAGAAATTTCTTGTGCAGTTATATTGACATTATTTTTTATCTCATTATACACTTGCATTTCAGAATTGCTCATTTTTACACCGACATTTACACCGACATTTACACCGACATTTACAGGGACATTTTCACCATTTTCTACGGCATTATTATCGGTATTCATCAAATTAAAGGCATATTTTATCGTGACTTTTATAGCAGACCCCCTAAAATCAAATGCCTCTTTCCCATATTTTTTGACAATCGTAGGTATGCCATGACCACTTTGCTCAGCTATTTGGCATAGCATGAATATAGTGAAAAGTCCTCTATTAATTGGTCTGCTATAACCATTAAAAATCATATCTTGAGTAATCCCATATGGTAGCTCTCCATATGAAAATATCTCAAATCTATCATCAAACATAAATATTGTAGGTGGTGTCTCATTTTTCCAATCATTATGAACAAATGCATTTATTATAGCCTCACGAACTGAGTCCTCATCAAAAAGAGGTGTTTCAATTCTTTCTTTCGTCATATCATCAATTCTATGCGTATTAAATATTTTTATATAATCCATCACATCAGAAAATGATTTAAGTAGTGATTGATTTGAAAACTCATTCTTTTTAATCATCTTAGTTCTATCTTTTCCTGCAAACTGAATCACTCTTATAATTATAATGTTTTGATCAGACAAAAGATAAGCCGTCATATTAAATTCGTTTTTAGAAGTTTTCAAATGATAACTTTCATAAAATGCATCAAGTGAATCAATATGAATGCCTTTCTTCTTCATTGTATTTACAACATAATCAAATGTTAAATCTTGAGATAGTGCTTTTATTTCTCTTATCCTATCATCAGTTTTTGACTCAATAATATTTGTAAGCATGTGAACATCAATTTGGTCATCAGATGCTCCAGTTCTTAGATAATATCTTCCATCATAAGAATATGGTATATTAGTTCCACTTACACATACTTTAATATAATCTTTACCATCATCAGACTTTAACGTTTCTATTTCAGGTATAACCATTGGCTTAATTTTTGCTTTCATTTTTTCTTTGATCTTAATAATAGTGTCTTTCACAATATCAATACCTATGACATCACCATTATCTTGAACACCAAAATATAGAACTGCTTCTTTATTTCTATTAAGCATACTTGAAATAGACTTGAGCCCTGCTTCAAGTTCAGACATTGTTTCTTTAAATTCAATTCTTTCTGATTCTTTGCCGATGTTCATAGTATTATTTATCTTTTTATATTGATTTAATTAATATTTACATATTCATTATATTGTTTTTTGAAAACGGGCTTTCAACACTGTTAATAACTCTCTTTTGATCTTTTTTCAAACGGTCAATCATTTTTGATGTTGAAATATTATCATCAAGGTTTAACGTTTCAACAATCTTTAATGCATCATTAGGTTCAATTCCTAAGTCCTCAAGAATTTTATGTGCCATCCCCTTATTATTATAACTATTAACAAGTTGAATAAACTGTTTTAAAATAGGACTCTTAATTTCTTTATTTATAAAGCTAATATAATCCACAATTCTACAAAACTTAAATTTAATGTAATTGTTTAATTCAAATATCGAATTTATAAAAATATTGATATTATTAATACTTTTTTTGATATTATATTTCATATTGAAATCTTCTACCATACTTTTAATACTTTGTTTATGCAATAAATTATTAATAAAATATTTATATGGCAAATATTTCTGCTGTAAACCTTCATAATTTTCATTTTTAAATTTATAATATGGTGCACTTTTTATTAGAGATACTGTTTGTTCAATGCATTTTTGAATATCAGTACATTTTTCAAATTCAGTAATTCCCTCTTCATAAAGCTTTATCAATATATCAATTTTTAGATTATTATTTTTAATATCATCTGTATTTACGCCATATCTTTTAAGTTTATTAATTTTTAACTGATATTCATGGTTTTTTTGTTCATCTTTATAATTCTTATTTAAATACAAGTTTTCATCATCAGAAAATGATTCTTCATCTTCTGCTCTAATTACCAATTTTTCCCATTGATCTATCTGAGATATTTTTTCTTTTGCTTTATCGCTATAAATATATATGTTTCCAATAATTGGATTTTTAGGATTGAGCCTACCCACACGCCCCATTAGATTATTCAATTTAAAGACTGAACCAGGATCATCTACAATTATTAATGATTGTGCTGGAGTATTTATTCCTTCCATTAGTGTATTTGTACATAATAAAACTTTCAGATTTTTAGAATTAAACTCATTTTCATAAAATTTCCTTAGAAACATTGGTGTCTTTCCATGATGTATCCCTATGCCTCTTTTTAGTAGTCCAACTACATACCAGTCCTTTGAATAATTATTTTCCAAAAAAGCTATTTCTTCTTGATATTTATTCATTAAAGATTTATCTTCAGGTAAAAATTCTAATAGTTTATTGACACTTTTAAAAATTGATTCAGGCGACTTAAAGTATACTAATTGAGAATTATTTGAAATATACTCCATCCAATTTCTTTCCGCTTTTATCATTATTATTTCACTAAAAACCGGAATATAATTACAATACATTCTATCAATATTAATATGCGTATGTTCAAAATGCATATCTCCAATATATGGACCTAATAAAATAATTTTTCTTGCAACGTTAATTAAATCAATGTATGCTTTATTCATATACAAAATTCTATCATCAGTTTTTATTTCTTTCTTTTCACAAGCCAATTTATATATTTCATCATATACCAATAAATCTATCTTTGCTTTACTAATTTTCTTTATATAATTATTATCGCTTCTTTCTGGCACAAATATATAAAAATTATTTTCTTCTTCTATTTCATCGCTATTTATACAAATATTATAGTTCTCTCCAAAAATACTATATATCTTTTTTAATAGCTCGTTCATTAATGCTAAAGTTGGAACAATAAATACTATATTATGTATAGTGCTCATATTTCTTTTTATATACTCAAGAGCAATAAATGTCTTCCCAAAACTAGTAGGAGCACTTAAAAACAGATTCCCTTGGTCTATAATATTTAACGCTTCTAGTTGATATCTCGTTAAAATAACTCTGTTATCTATTTGCGATTTATACATCTCATTCTTTATAATGCTTTTAAAACTTCTGCTGCTAGAATATATACTTAAATCGTAAAATGTTGCATCAGAATCGTTAAATGGTTCTTTGTAAAACACTCTTCTTAATAAATCTTTTCTATTCTTTTCAATATCCTTATTTAGATATTTATATTCTACCATTATTAATCCTCTTAATAAATGTTTCCAATAGTTCTTTTTTTGACAACACAGGCAAAAACACCAATACTAAATTGTTTTTATAACTTTGCATAATATGATTTCTCAGTAAAAAGCTTTTTATTTTGTTTTCATAATCAATTTTTTTATAAATATCATCATTTACAATAAATGCTATATGACTAATTGATATACTGTCAAATTTAATTGTTTCAATTTCTTCTACTATCTCATTTCTTGCAGTTCCATTCGGTGCTATTATATTGTTCGTATGTTGAGCAATATAACTAAACTCAACGATATTAGAATGATTATCAATGCTTTCAATTGCCGCTTTTAATGCCTCTATTATATTGGAATAAAACTTTGCTTCTCCAAAATATAATACTTTTTTTTCATAATCATAGAATATATTATCATTACCATAAGCAGGCATTTTAGATGATGTTTTTAAAGACACCTTGGCTATTATTGTTTTCATATTCGCAATTTTATCTAGTAATATACACATTAAATATTCTGCTATATCTCCTTGAAATATAGTATTATTGATGTTAATACTATCACAATCTTCCCACCCTAAATTATTGAAAATTTGCTCAATTTTCTCATTTATCAAGTTATTCGCTACCAATTTTTTTATATACTCTTTTGTGTCATATAAAGTTTTTGTACTCTCATTTTGTGTAGCATAATAAAACAAATTGGTTCTATCCAATAACTTATCAATTATTTTATTATATAATAACGATTTATTGCTAATTAGTGTATCCCAACTTTCCACATTAAGTCTAAGTTTGGAAATATTTTCATTGTTTAATAACTCTATTTTTATAAAATCAATTTGATCCATATTTTACTTGACTCATTCATATTAATTTATAAACTTTATTATCTTAAGAACAAAGTTAACTATAGTAACCTTAATCATTGTTTAATAACTTAAGCACATCAATTTTTTTATTTAGCAAATACAAATCGTATGCTTCAACCGCAGGGATAAACTTTACTAAAATTGGTTTTAGTTTTAATGGTTCTTTTGTAAACATATCCATCGTTACACTACTCTTATCAATTATTTTTTCTTCTTCAGTAGGTAATATAAAAATATTTCTGACTTCATATCCGTTATCTTCAATCAAATTTTTATATGCTAGTTGATACAAAAATTGTTTTGTAATTGATTCAATTCCTGGTTGTCTTTTTGGAGCTTGACCTTTCTCAAGTAATGGATAATAATATTTCGCATCTAAAATAATGAAAAATTTGCTTTCTTCATTTTTATAAACTGTAATCGTATCTGGTATAAGTGTCTTAGCGGCAAGGTTACCCGTATATGTCCACTTTGGCTTTTCAATAATATCTATGAGTTTTTGATTATTATCATTACAAACAATTGGTTTATCAATATCTTTCAATTTGGTCTCTAGTTTATTATCAAATATTTCAGCGCACACTTCTTCCCATACTAGATTAAAACTTTGAGTTCCATAATACGACATACATTCTATATCATTTATGCTTTGGTCTTTATTAATATAAGTATAAAACAATTTGAGTAAATTTATTTTTCTTGTATTAAACTCTACATTGATTTTTTTTAATATTTTGTATGATATATACTCTACATCCCCTACATCGCTTAGACTTTCATTAGTTAAATCAACTCCTGCTAAATCAAATAATTCAAATATCTTTGAATTATCAAATTCTTTAGATATTTTAGTAAGTATTATTCTATGTAGAACTGTAATGAAATCAAAATCATCATAATTGCGTTTTTTTGTTTTTAACTCTAGATAATACGGTTTATTATTACTAATAAGCATAAATGTTTCATTAATAGTTCTATCCCATATTATATTTCCATCTCCATTAGTTTCTATTATTTCTTGATCGTTTCTATAAATACCATGCTCATAATAATCGTTTAATAAATAAAGTGCCATTGCTAAATAATTATAGGATCCGCTATAATCATTTTCATTATACATTTTTATAATTTTATGTTTTGAATCATATTTAGAGATAACTCTAATAATTTGTTTTATTTCTTTCAACGGGCTTTCACTACTTAGATACTTGGGATAACATATAATCAATATTCCAAGTACAATAACAATCCCTACATATTTAAACACATAATAAATATCATTAGAATCACTAGATACTTCTTCTATCACTTCATCTTCATAACTTAATTCTTCTATATCCTCAATTCCTTTTTTTATTGTTTTTAATATGCTATACTCTTTTAATTTTTTTATAACTAAATTCAAGTGATTATCATCTTTATATTCTAGAACTATCTTTAAATCACTATACGTATATCTTTTTAATTCTCTTATAAATATAGTTTTTAGCATATTAATCTAAAATTTCATTTATTTTTCCTTCATCAGTTGTATATACTGATTCTATATTATCAATCTTAAATATTTTAAGTCCTACTTCATTTAGTTTTGCACAGATATTTGAATATCTAAATATTCCATTATACATATCTTCAAATATTTTAGAAGATCTAGACTTAAATACATCTTCAAATAAATACATAAGAACTTTGTCTTTAAAAATCTCTTCAAATACTTTACTTTTAATTAATGTTTTGTCTTTATCGTTTTTGTCGTATTCTTCACCTAATATTTTTTTAGATATGAAAAATGGGCCTAGTTGCTTGTCTTCGTTAATCTTATTTATTGCTATGCAATCATTAATTGCTTTTCTTAATTTATTCCAGTTAATATACTGTTTGCCGTTTAGCACATTAAGTTCTATAATTCTATTTTTGATACTGATTTCTTTTTCATCTATTCCTATATATTCAAAATCCCATCTCCTCTTAAATGCAGTATCCATAGGAAATACACCTTGGTCTGCACTATTCATTGTAGCCCATATAAACAAATTACTCGGGATTTTAATTTTATTACTTTCTAATTTTATACCTTCTTTTAACAAAAATTTCTTTATGTCCTCACTCGCTTCTACAGGATACATACTTTCTTCATTATTATCTCTATCAAGTAATTGAAATAAGTCTCCAAATACAGCCGCGACATTTGCACGGTTTATTTCTTCAATTAATAATAAATATGGTACATTTGGATTTTTCTTTGCCTTCACAAATAATCTCATAAATGGTCCCGGAATATATTTATATGAAATATTGCCATTTGCATTATTATTAATCAAATTAACATATGGTTTTATTGCTTTACCATGATTCTTCTCTACACTACTCTTTGCTGCATCAGAACCATCAGCTTTTTTTGCTACAAAATCTCCACCATCATATAATCCTATTAGAATTGATAATCTTGTAAGACTATTATCATCTTTGAATTTATCATATAACTTATCATATTTTTCTTGAGCACTTATAGTTTTATCATTAAGCACTTCTATGATTTCTTTATCATTTTGATTAATGATTATATTACTATTTGTCATCACAGGCTTGTATGTTCCTACGAAATTAGCATATGTATAATCTGGATGGAATGTCACTCTTTCATATTGCTCTTCACTTTGTACTAACTGGTCTTTCTCAACATTTAGTTTGAAGCTTTTCCCTGTTCCAGGAGCACCAAAAACTATACGACTTCTTTTGAAATCAGTTTGTTTTGTAAAGCCGTTGCTTGCAAGATTATTTTCAAGCATTTTCTTTACATATTTTAACTTAAATTCGTGTAAATAAAAATCATTCTTTTCTCCAATGCTTCTTGTCCCTTTTACATTTGCAGATAAATCTTTTGAGGTGAGTTTATCTTTTTTAATAGTTAAATTTCGAGAAATTCCATATTCATCATTTGCTAATCCTAATATCTCTAAATAATACATAGTAGTTTGATAGGCCCACTGCGAACTATTATCAGTAATCGTTGGCGACTTATCTGATATTCTATTACTTATATTTATTAATGCTGTGTGTTTATTCTCATCATCAATACTAATTTTAGTATATTCAATATAATCATTCCATAAATCATTATTTACAAATGCATCATAAATTGAAATATATTGACAAATATATGCATTTTCTATTGACGTAGTTATAAATTGTAATATCATATCATCTATTATTTTATATTTATCAGTATTTTCTCTATTAATTACATCTATCTTCTGCAAATAATTTAAAATTTCTGATAAATAATTATTGTTTCCGTTAGAATCTTCATTCTTATTAAACACCTCTACTATTTGCATTGTTATTTCATTTTTCGCATTACCGCTTAAATCCAGATATAAACCATCTGTAGAAATATAATTACTCAAAAATTTACATACAAAAAATAAAGTATCAAACTTAGAAGATTTGTCTGCCACAATATTGCCGTTTGAAAAATCTAATTTCGAGAACTTATTTAACAAATAATTAATCATCTTTTTTTACTCCTATATAATATATTGAATTGTTGTCAACATTTATTGTAAATTTTGATAAATTCTTTACTATTGCATAATATTTTCTAAATTCACTGGTAGAATAAATCGATAAGTCTATATTATCTATATTGTTTTTGGGCTCAAAAATGCAAAACGATCCGTTTACAATCATACCTTTAGGTAGTATTGTTGCCCTTGTATTATAGGTAAAATTAGTAAATATTATATTGTTTTTATTAAAATACTTACTAATCTGAAAACCATCTAAAGAGTCAATATATTTATCATAGCCTTCTTTATGAACTATCGTGCCATCATCAAGTAAATTTTTTGATCTAACTACCCATATCTTTCCATCATTTTTTAAATACTTGTTTGTTATTTGTCTATCTCTGTAAAAATCGAAAACATCTAATTTTAAGTTTTTTATATATCTATCAAACCATTCATCTCTATACAAAATCCAGAATTTTTTGTTATATATATAATCATATTCAACATCTTTTGAAATTTTCTCATTTATATTTTCAATATGTGTTAATTTTTTTTTATCAAAATTTTTGTTAAAATGTACTGATATTATTTCAATGAAAACCTCATCAAAATATTTAACACCATAATCATACATTGACACAACTCTATATTCCCTTTCATAAGCATGACGAATATCGTTGCAATCTGGTATCATAATAAACACCTTTGGTATAACACAAAGGATTTCATCAGATAAATATCTAAACTTATCTAAAAACAAACAGAAAATATTATCAGTCTTGACTTTTATATATTCTTTATACTCTTTTTTTGCTTTGGCATCTAGCTTAAAATAAGGTGGATTGCTTATTATAAAATTATATTTTTTATTATTAAAATCATATTTTATAAAATCATTATTAATATAATTAAATCTAAACTTTGAACTCAATTTTAATGACTTAATTATTTCTTTCAGCTTACTCAATGCTTCTATTGATATATCTATTAAGTCGAATTCAATTTTTTCACAATCATCAGCTAACCTTAAAATTTGCGGAATAAAAGCTCCTACCCCCACTGATGGCTCTAAAATATTAATTTTTTTATCACTTATCTTTAGCTCTTTAATAGTATTATATACTATAGCTTGTGGAGTATAAAATGAACCCGTTTCTTTTGTATTATTAAGTTTTTTTTCATATACAAATGATTTAATATATATATTTTTTGTTATGACCTTATCCGGAATGCTTTTTCTCTTATAAGATAAAATAAAGTTATCATATTCAATCATTTCTTTAATATTACAAGCAATTTGATACATTATTTTTGTTGGTACTGCCTCACCTATTGACTGACGAATTAGTGTTTCGGCATTGTTTATTATATCTCTATTATTATCATTAACCCAAACAAATTCATCTGGTATAGTCATCACTCTCATTAATTCTCGTATTGATAAAACTCTGTCATCCTTTGGATGGATTGTTGATTGACTTGCAAGTTGATCGTTTCGTGTTGTAATGCATGGTGCTGGTTTATCCCAATACATTCTGCAAAATTTATTTCCCATAAATCCAGATTTCAATATTTGTTTTTTACCATTTACTAATTTATACGGAATTTTATTCTTTTTATTGTTAAATGCTGTTTCCCCTTCCTTTAAATCGTGTATCCATTCTTGCATATACTGAGGATAGATTCTAAAGGAATGATAATAATCATTTTTATCAAATTTACCATATTTAAGACTTTTTAAGTCGCCTATAGCATCTCTAACAGTAACTATACTACTTTTTAAAGGAAATATATTTAATGGGGACATATTCATCTCACTTTTTAATGTACCTATCACTATTGTTCGTGGTCTACTCGATGGCACACCATATTCCATAAAATTTATTACTTTTCCAAAAATATTATATTTATTGGACAAATTTTTATTAATACAACTTTCTATGCTTAATTGCTCTTCATCTTTATCAATACACATTGTTGTTAAAAATGCTCTTACATTTTCAAAAACAAATACTCTTGGCTCTAGCTCTTTTATAATATGTATAGCCTCCACGACAAGTGAATTTCTATTTATCTCATTACCTTTTTTATAATTAGCAGTTGACATCCCCTGACATGGCGGAGTCGCAATTAAAACATCTAATTTATTAATGTTCTCCTTTTCTTTCCACATTTTTAATTCATTAAAAACTTTTTGTTTAGTTTCTTGTAAAGTTATATCTCCACTAATATAACCAGAATTATATTTGCATTTTTTATTATATTTTTGAATGCTAAGTCTTCTTTCAATTATTTCATTTGTTGCTATACACTCAAACCCTGCTTGTTTAAATCCATAACACCCTACACCTGCACTACTAAAAAGACTAACATAAGTTAGTGGCACTTTATTAATTTTTTTATTATTTGTTTCTAAAACCATATTATTATATTTTTCTTTCTTTATATTTTATGTTTTTTTAATAATTCATCTATTTGTACCATATGAATTTTACTTGGCTCTGATATGCCATTTTCCCATCTATTTATAGTTGCAAATGAAACCTTTAATAATATAGCTAATTTTTCTTGTGAAAGATTTAACTTTGCTCTTAATCTTATTAATAATTTTTTATAATCTCTCATAAATTCTCCATCTTATTTTGTTATAAAATATTATAACATTTTATAATCATGATTTCAATTTACTTTATCATTTTAATTTAAAAAATAAATATAGAAATAACACAACTAAAAATATTAAAATAATACCTACTTCACCTATAACAATGAGTCCTGTAGTTGTAAACTCTTTAAATATATTATTTTTTCTATAATTCCCATGCATACCTTAAAATTATAACTTAGTTGATGTCCTCTTTTTTACCCATAAATAAAGGGTGCTATTAAGCACCCTTAAAATGATTATAGTAAATCTCTTTTACTTTTTTATAATACTAAACTATTTCGTTTATTTTCACAATCAATTCTGTTTCAGTTGAATATGTATCTGTATTATCTATTAAACTAAAATTTGATAATAACATTTTTCCATATGTATTAGGATCATAGTTGTTAGGTAGCGGATTTACTATAACGCCCAGTTTTTCATATTCTTTTACATAATCTTTTTCCATATTAAATCCTCCTATTATTTACTTGCAAATTTATTTTTTTCATTGTTATCATTACATTTCCTTCATGGTTTTCAACTATTTTAGTTGCTAAGGTATTTGCAAATGTATGCATATATGCATGATGAATAGTTAATACACAATCCTGTAAATCTTCGCAGTCTTCAATATTTTTCTTTTCAAAACTTTCTAATGCAGTAACTTTAAGACCATACTTTAAACATTCATCGATATGTATGTGTCTATTATGCGAATATGTTTTATCGTGGCTACCTAAATTTTCAATTACTTTATCTATGTCATTATCACTACAACCTTCAAGCATATTATCCTTTAAAGATTCTTTTACAATTTGTTGTGACCAATCAATTGCTTTCTTACAATCGCCCAAAAAAGTAGGATGGTACTTTGAAATAATTACTTTCCACAGTTCTGCCGACGCTGGCTGTAATTTAATATCTTCAATCGCTTTATTGAACTCTTCAATAATACCTTCACACGACACCCCTCCAAACTGAGGATCAATTGGTCCTATATTTGATTCCTTACCCATTACTATTTCTTTACAAGACAACGCTATCATAGTTCCTGCAGACATTGCCATTTGGGGAATAAATGCACGTGTATCTTTTCCAAATATAGCTTTCAAATATTTAATTAACGATTCTGCGGCATCTATTCTTCCACCTGGAGTATGTAAAATCAAATCCAACCCTTTTGTTTTGTCAAGCCCATATATCGTTTGCATAAATGCATTTTTATCAGTATCATCTATAGACACATTATCTCTTGGATCATGGTTTTGTAAAAAACCCGAATAATATGCTATAACATTTCGACCAGTATATTGATGCATAATTGCTAAATATTTTCTTCTTATTGCATCAAAAGGATTAACAGTTGGATTCGCAACTCCTTTTTCCTTTATTTCCTCTGAAATTTTACTCCAACTTGGCATTTTTTATTGCAACTCCTATGTATTATATTACCATATATCTCTTAATTAGTAAATATCTAGCCTTCCAAATTTCTCCACTCCAAAAACTCAAATTTTTTTCGAGTTTTTGGAGTGGCCTAAATGCCTAATTTTCGGGCCATATAACTTGCCAATACAAATTACCCCCAATCATCATCACCATAGTCATTGTCATCATCTTCCTCGTATTCTTCTTCATCATAGTCATCATCTTCACAAATGCGTGGCTTACTTTTACTGCCAGAATTTCGCTTATGGTTATTTTGTGTTGAGCTATTCCCAAATAATCCTATTAATAATATTGATAATAATTTTAATAGCATTGTCTTTACAATTTCCTTCCGGGCTCGCCCCCTACGATTGCTATGCCTTTTCCGCTCCTAACAGAACACTACCATATAAATGATTATTATCTCAGCGGCAATCAAAACTATTTCAACTCCAAATATAACTTTTTTTACTAACATATTCGCTCCCTCTGCCCTCCGGAAACGAATATATTATCACATAAGCGATGGGACTTATTTTCCACATGCTTTCGGGCTCCGCTAGCGTTCGCCCCTACGATGCCCCTACTTCCCATCTGGGAAACTAGTGAACTCTCCTCTATCAAGTTCTGGCATACCATATTTATCTTTTGCATCCTTTATTGCCTTCATTAAGAATGCCATATTCTTTGCAAGATTTCTCATAGTCTGAAGTCCTTCTTTGTCCTTCTTCACATCGTCAGCAGTAAAGCCGTGAACTTGATTCCAATAAGTGCTTGTCGCTATAGGCATACCGCTGATAGAAAAATATTTATTTAGCACATCAAACGCAGCAGTATTTCCACCTCTTCTACAGCTCACCACTGCTGCACCTACTTTCATCTGCTTTGAAAAACTTGTGCTATACATGAGTCTATCCATAAATGCAATTAAAGTTGCATTTGGTGACGCATAGTAGACTGGGCTTCCAATCACTAGCCCATCAGCTGCTTCAAATTTCTTTGCAATCTCATTTACAGGGTCATCATTAAAAACGCAGTGCCCTGTCTCTTTACATTTGCCACAGGCTATACATCCTCTTATTGCCTTGTTACCAATGTGGATAAGTTCTGTTTCAACATTTTCTTTCTTAAATGTCTCAATCATTTCATTTAATGCTGCCCAAGTGCAGCCTTTCTCGTGTGGACTTCCATTGATTAATAATACTTTACTCATAAGCCTCCTTTACAAAATCTAATTTATTATTTTAAAACTTTCTTACTATATTCCTTTGCTAATTCCAAAAACAAACTGTTATTTTTTGAAAATTCATTTCGAATCCTACTTGCCAATGTTTCATTTGAATTGATGATGCTTTTTGCAAAACTAATTCCGAGCTTCAAATCTAACTTCATCACTTCATTTATCTGCTCACACTCATTTAAAAACGTTTCCGAATCTTGTGGCACATCATCCCCATGTACCATACAACAAAATAAAAAGATAGTTGCTAAGTTTAAACTCTCTTTCGTAATTCCGCATATATCAAATGGATTAATGTCGCACAATCTAACTTCAATGTGATTAATCGGTCCATTTTCCAGATCCACTAATGTTTTATATCCCAATTTGCCTTTTGCTCTTATAGGTATGTACAACTCTCCCACAATAGCAATTTTCTTTTCTTTAATGAATTTCTCGATTGACTTTAAATATGTCTCTTTAGAAGTAAAATCAGTATTATTTTCTAAACCGCTCTGGTAACCATTACTACCATTTCGAAATGAATTGTCATCTAATATATTGTAGTCAAAGTCAGTGGGCGACGCATCAAAAAAATATCTGAATATTTCTTTTGCTTTCAAGAAACCTCTCATACATCTTAAATATGCATCATCTTTATTCTTCGGAATGGCACAATATGTTTCATTTAAATTCCTAAAAAGTTCATCTGATATTGATATATTAAAATGGATTCCCGAAATTAAAAGCCTTCTTATTCCATATTTATTTGCTAAGTACCTTTCAAAAACTTCTTCATTTTTATATCCAGGAAAAATATTATATCTAAAAGCATTGAGATTAGTGCAAGGCATACTATACGGCCAAAGATACTCGTTTCTTTTATTAAGCACCGTCAACACATCACTTGTAAGTTCATAAAGTCTTTCATAACACACATCAGGATTTTCACACGGCTCTGTCCTTATCTCTATATGTGCCTCACCAAAATCATTAGTGATAAATTTATTTTCCATTTTATCACCAAACTCTTCTGGATACATCGTACCAGCCAAAGCACCACTTGAATCGCATCTCAAGGCTTCTCGCTCAATACCGATTAAGTAGCCAATATTCTTTTTTGCTTTATCACCCATATAGAGATTGCTATCCAGCCTACTTCGTTATATCTTTAATTATATCATAAAAATTCGCAATTTTTTCACATATTTTACAATGATTTTTCACTTCAAAATACTATACTCATAATTACAAAAGCACTATGCTTTTTATAAAACTTGAAAGGAGAATAATTTTAAACTATGGAAAAATTAAATGAAAAGAATCATGAATGCTGTTTTATGAAGCCATTAACAATAGTTGCTATTGTCTTATCAAGCATAAGTATCTTGCTATCAGTATTTACACTTGGAAGTGGGATGGGCAGGCATCGTAATGACTTCCATATGCAAAGACCTTATGGTGTGCAATCAGAAATGAGAGATAACTACCAAAATAATAGAAGAAGTGGTATAAATACTCCAAGTAATAACGGACCTACAGTTTCACCATCAATTTCACCAACAACTGCACCATGGTAAACCCTCCAAAAAATCTCCTAGCATATGCTAGGAGATTTTTTTTACACTTAACTTGCTCGTGGTATTTTTATAATAATATTATTAGTATTATATGTACATATATAATTTGCAGAACTGCTCATACCTAGTACAACTCTTATGCCAATATTTTTTAATGGGTCCTGATCGCTTTTTGTTTTCATCCTATATCTTTCAAGTGGATTAAATGATTTACAATCATCTCTTACTCTTAAAACTATCTCTTTTTCTTTTACTACCACTCTCAATGTTATTACATGAGGTTTATTATCACCAAAACCATGCTCGATAATATTTGTGCCAAGTTCTTCTATGCACAGTGCAAGTTTATTTGCTGTAGCCTCATCTACATTATTTTCCTTGCAAAATAATCCGGCTATTCTTGACATACCGCATATCTCTAATTTAGTCTCAGCGTTTATTTCCATTTCTCCTTCATCAAACCTACCATAATTTAAAGGAACTAGTAATCTTTTAATATTAAAATTTTTGACTTCAATTTTATAGCATTTTATGATTGCATATACGATGATTAAAGTTATAAAACATGCTATAGGTGTTGAAACCCATGCACCTCTTGGTCCTATAAGTTTTATAAGTATAAATGCTACTGGAACCACTGTTCCAAATTGCAACATAAATGCAAAAAAGTTTGATAAATAAATCTTTCGAACTGATATAAGATAGTTATTAAACGAAAATGTAATTACATAAAGTGGCAAAGATATGGCGAGCATTCTTACACTTTCTTTTCCATAATTTAGTGCTTCAGCATTTCCAAAACCTATGTAAACACCTGCTATAAATTTTGCGAATATGAAAACAATAACTCCAGTTACAGCGGTAATAATAAGTCCTACCGTGGTCGCATATATTTGAAGTGCATCTAAAGAGTTTCTATCTTCTTCCCCATAATATATTCCAGACATGACCCACACAGTATCAGCAACTCCAAGGTATGCACATCCAAGGAGCGATGTAACTGATTTCTGAACACTATAGGCTGCTATGGCTATTGTATTTGCATATGCGACGAGCATATAGTTTACTGAGAGTCCTGCAAACATCTTTGAAATACGGGTTACCGCAGCTCCTGAACCTGTAACCAATATGTCTTTTGCATGTTTTAATGGATTTTCAATATTACCAAGCCTAAATTTAATTGCTCTATCTTTTCTTAGGAAGTGCCCCATCAAGACTATAAACCAAATAAAATTACCAAATGTAGTTGCAAGAGCGATACAATAAATGTCTCCTTTAATCACAAATACAACTAATAAGTCTCCAATTATATTGGCTATTGTCATTACAATTAATGAATACACTGCTCTATTACTATCATGATCAAGGTGCATATATCCACTTAACACTTTTGATGTGCTCAAAAATGTTATACCAAGAAGCATACCTCTTATATACGATGATAGAAATGATCTAAGGCTTTCATTTGCTCCTTGCGCTCCTAGTAATGTGGCTATTTGATCAGAAAATGTAATTCCGAGTATACTTACAATTACGGAGAATGCCACCGCCATGAAACAAGAAAGGGTGAACACAAAGTCAGCTTTTTCTAGTTCTCCTTTACCTACCAAATTTGTATAAAGCGCTCTACTTCCCCCTGCAATCACGCCCCCAATAATAGCAATAAACATAAGCAGCGGGCTAAAGAGTCCTATTGCTGCAACTGCCTCCACACCCAAGTAATTTGCTATGATGGCACTATCAACAAGTGGGCCTATAACTGTAGCTATATCACCCAATGCATATGCTATCAAAGCATTAATAAAAATTTTGTTTAAAATTTTTTCCTTTTTAGCTTTCATAAATTTGTTTAGCCTGATACATCAATGTCTGGATTGATTGTTATGTGATACTCAGGGAATACTTTGTGCAATTCTTCTATGAGTATGGATACTCCTCCGCTATGATTTATATCAAATGTCATAACTACATCAAATCTCATTTCTTTATTGACCTTGTCTACATAAAACCCATGCATCTGAATTATATTTCTTACCTTATTTATGATGCTTTTTACAGATTCTATAAGAGAAGTAATACCTGCATATAACACGATTGCAGATATAATCATAGATGTGGTGTATTCTATCCTTCCATGGCCAAGTGGATGATCCTTGTATTGTCTCTATTATATCATATAATCAGTATATTATAAATAACATTATAACCACTATTAATCGTATATTATTTGATAATTTTCTCGCTCTGTACTATAATACTATAGCATTTTATAAATGAAGGAGGTTTTACTTTGAGAAAGACAAAAATAATCTGTACGCTTGGGCCAAATGCCGAAAACTATGAGACTCTTAAAGATCTTGCAAAATATATGGATGTAGGTCGTTTTAACTTTTCGCACGGCTCTTACGAAGAGCACCTTGGAAAACTAGAACTACTTAAAAAGGTCCGTTCAGAAACTGGTCGCCCTATAGCCGCATTACTTGACACTAAAGGCCCTGAGATAAGAACAGGTCATAATAAAAACAAAGAAAAAATAAATCTCGTTGATGGTTCTACCATATCTATAGTAACAAGTGACACTTTATGTGATGATCAAACTATATCAGTAACTTATGCCGGAATAGTGGATGATGTAAAGGTATCTGACACTGTATTAATAGATGATGGTAAAATTAGTTTGGAAGTGTTATCTAAGACTACAAATAGCATAGAATGTAAGGTTATAAACGGAGGTCTCCTTGGAGAGCAAAAAGGTGTAAATCTTCCAGGTGTAAAAATAAATCTTCCAGACCTTACAGAAAAAGATATAGCCGATATCAATTTTGCAATCGACAACGACTTTGACATTATAGCTGCATCATTTGTTAGATCAGCAAAATGCATAAAGCAAATCAAAGATATTTTGGAAAAGCGAAATGCCGACATAATGGTAATTGCAAAAATCGAAAACGAAGAAGGTATCGCAAATATAGATGAGATAATAGATGAATCTGACGGTATAATGGTTGCAAGAGGTGACCTCGGTGTTGAAGTAAATGCAACAGAGTTACCACATTTACAAAAAATTATTATTAAAAAATGTAATGAGAAAGGTAAAGTCGTAATAACTGCTACTCAAATGCTTGATTCTATGATAAATAATCCTCGCCCTACAAGAGCAGAGGTTACCGATGTCGCAAATGCAATTTATGATGGCACTGATGTTATAATGCTAAGTGGTGAAACAGCGAATGGAAAGTATCCTGTAGAATCAGTTAGAACAATGCACGAGATAGCGCTAGAGACCGAGAAACATATAAACCATTATCACAGAATGCATAGTCTTTATCAGACAAATGTTAAACAAACCATTACAAGCATTGTATGTAAGAGTATAACTATAGCAGCCAATGATTTAAATGCAACCGCAATTATAACTCCTTCTATCTCAGGAAGGACTGCAAAAGTTATATCAAAGTATAAACCAAATGAACCAATATATGCTTTATCAAGAAATGAAAAAGTTGTTAGACAGCTTATGTTATATTATGGTGTCACTCCATTTTACTTCAATAGACCAGACGGTTCAGATGCTATAGTTGGAGATGCTATAGTTCAATTAAGAGACCTTGGTGTCATAAAAGTAGGAGATACTGTAGTTGTTGCTTTTGGACGTTCAGTAAAAGAAAACGAACAAACTATAAAGCCTCACACAAACACTATGAGAGTAGAAATTGTATATT
This sequence comes from uncultured Clostridia bacterium, assembly GCA_947303805.1. Classification (GTDB taxonomy): domain Bacteria; phylum Bacillota; class Clostridia; order Lachnospirales; family Lachnospiraceae; genus UBA3633. The sequence continues at coordinate 201,227 of CAMYZE010000004.1, forward strand.
AAACTTTTTTAAATATAAGTTCTACGTTATTGTATTTACTTTCTATTTTTTCAAGCACATTTAATCCTGCAGGCATAATGTAGTCTACTTTCGAAAGATTGATAATTAAATTTCTATTTTGTAAATCTACGCTCAATCCTTCGACATAATCTATAAGTTTTGATGATATGATAGAATCAAGTGCACCTTCTACTCGCACTATCACATCTTCATCACTTGATAGATGTGATAAGTTAAACTGGGTTGAAGTTCTAATCTTATCTAATTCTGCAACATCGTTCTTTTCAATTAGTTCTACACCACTTTTTTCTGATTTTAAATAAATTACATCATAATCATGGATGAGTCTTTTTATATTTTCTCTTGCAAACTTAAGTTCAAAATCAAATAAATCTTCTTCTATATTTTCTGTAAGTATCAATATCTTACCCTTACTTTCACTCACTATATTTTTAAGTGACCCATAATTTGTGATGTCTGCTGCTTTAAATTTTGTTTCTACTAAGCCCGCAATCTGCGCATGCATTTCTTTTGCCTCACTAATTACTGCAGGCAAGTCAACGCCTATATAATCTATATTTTTATTTTTGCATACAAGTCCCCTAACTGCAAATCCTGCACCTATATCTATTACTAAATCTATTTTTTTGTTTTTTACTAACTCATCTATTTTGTTCGTTACTTCGTCAAATCTATTTTTGTAATCATCATTAGGGCTCGCAGTGCTCGCCCCTACAGTTTTTTCAACATTTAATTCGGAAAATAAGTCCCCAGATAATAAGCTTGCTTCTTTTACTCCTGCCTTAGCAAGTATAATCATAGACTTGAGAGCATTAGTAAGTTTTGGATTTGCCTTTTCCATAGACTCAATATCTTCAGTCTTTAGTTTACTGCATGCCCAGTCATATATCTTATCGAGTGTCATGGTTCCTGTCTTTTCAAACAATACTCTGTGCCTTCCATCATAAAGTTTATAACTTACATCTTTAATTCCAACCTGCTTAAATTTTTTAACCAAATCGGAAATTGTTTTTCCACCTCTAGCTACAGGGTCATCTTTTCCCGAAATAAATATTATCGGGTTATCTTTATTCATCTTGGCTATATTTTCTATCTTGCCAGTAAATTTTATTGCATATAAAAGTTCTCTAAAAAGTCCTATGCTTATAGTTTCCATAGCATATGGGTCTGCTATAAGTCTTTTTACTTCATCTTCATTTTCATTTATCCAATCAAGATATCCTCTTCGATTTTTAATCTGCAAATTATTTGTCTCGTTTACAAAAAAATCTAATATCTTTGGGGAGGCTTTCTCGCCAAGTATAAGCGCTAAGATATTTGCTATGATTTTGCCAAAAAAAGTTGCCACTTTCGGAAATGAAAGGCAACCTACAAGTATAGCAGCATCCACACTGTCGCCATATCGTATGAGGTAATCTCTTACAAGATAAGATCCAAGCGAGAATCCCAGTATAATATATGGTAAATCTCCATATTCTTTCTTTGCCAAAAGTCTACAAGTGTAAATGTCATCACTGGCAAAATGCCAACTGCCTTTTGATCCTAGATATAGTCTTGGCTCTCCTGGTAATACTGACTGCCCATGCCCTAGATGGTCATTCCCTCTTACTATAAATCCCCTATCAGTAAAATATTCTGCAATCGGTTCATAAAGCATAATATGCTCTGATAGTCCGTGGGCAATTTGAATGATTCCTTTATAATGTCTAACATTACTTGGTATCCACTCTACTGCATGTATAGTTGTCTTGCCATCAGCTGATGGGTAGTAAAACTCTCTCTTATTCATAATCATATATGGGCTCGTGAAACTCGCCCCTACAGTATGGGCGAGCTATGCGAGCCCCCTGTTTTATTTATACATTTGATCCACTTTCTGGTAATCAACCTTGCCAAAAAGTGTAAGTGGTATATAGTCAATTATTTTATAATCAACTGGTCTTAAATGTTTTAAAAGTACTTCGTCAGCATGTTTTTTTAAATCTTCTATTATAGTTTCTTGAGTGCTCGCAGTAGCACCTTTCTTTAGCTGCACAAGTAATACCGGCACATTGAAACATTCCTTATCTGGTCTTGGTACTGCCACACATCTCTCGACAATGTCGAGATGTTTAAATGCATCTTCTATATCTGAATAATCTATTTTAAAATTAACACCTCGAGTTACCCCTGGAAATTGATAATAGAATGACCTTGACTTTCTTGATTTATAGAATACAAAACCTTCTTCATCTACATAGCCAAGGTCTCCACTGTGGAACCAAAGTTTTCCGTCCTTATGCACTTGAAGTACTTCTTTTGTTTTCTCAGGCATGCCGATATATCCGAGCATAGTAGAAGGCGACTGAATGCAAAGTTCTCCAATCTCGTTGTACTTCTTTTCCTCACCAGTATCAGGATCAAATGCAGCTATAATAGTTTTCACAAATGGAAGTCCAACTGAACCAGTTTTATGATGTGACTGTGTGTTTACACAGGCTGCCGCACAAACTTCTGTAAGACCGAAACCATTTAAAATTACTTCTTTACTATTATTTCTTCTAAAATAATTATTTATTTTTTCTTCAAGTTCTGGAGTCAAAACATCACTGCCAGTTATAGGGTCTATCATGCAAGATAAGTCTATTTTTTTATTTTGATCGACAAAAGTTTCCCAAATCTGTGGCATAAATGCTACATGATTTACTTTATCGTGCCTAAACGCATCTACAAGTAAATTGTTTCCTGGCATCCTCATGACAATTTTCATACCATGACGAACTGACTCATGAAGTCCTGTAGTGATAGCAAAAGCATGATACATTGGTACAGCACACAGACAACTATCATTCTTACTTATTCTACTATTTTGTGCACTGTATTGTTCAAGACAATTGTTTATTGCCTTGCTACTTACAAGTGCACCTTTACTATGTCCACTTGTACCGCTTGTAGGAAATACTATAGTTGGGTCATCACCTTTTACTTCATAGTCAACTTCCCTACGAGTATCTCCGAGTTTCATAAACTCTTGCCAATTAATTGAATTTAATTCTTGTGGAACTTTATATCTCACCAATCCATAAAATCTTGATATAAATTTAGATATGAGTATCATAGAATCAAGAGCACTCAAGCTTATAACATACTGTGGCATCTTGTCATTTGGTATGTCTTTAAACTTATTTGCAAACATATCAAATGTAAAAAGAAAATTGCTATTTACTTTTGTGACATTTGCAGGGACCACTTCGTCTAGTTCAAATGGATTGATAAAATTTACTATCGCTCCAATCTTACTAATTGCATACACAAGATAAATAACTTCAGGCGCTATAAATACACAGAGAGAAACATAGTCACCTTTTTTGACACCGATACTCAAGAGTGCATTTGCAACTCTCTCAACCTTGTCGCGAATATAATCGTATCTAAATGTTGCTCCATAATAATCAAGCATCACTCGTTTCTTGCCGTAAAGTTCTTCAGCTTCCTTAAAAACTTCGTAAAGTGTTTTGTTCGAAAGCTCTACGTTGATTGCCTCATCACTCAAATAATTAAGCCAAGGCTTATCAATGGACGCATATCCACTGACTTTCTTTTCCTTATTCATTTTTCCTCCCACAAAATTATGCTATCCTACATTATAAATGTAGTTTGCGATTGCTTCCCACAACCACGATTAAATTTGTCCGCCGCCGTTAAAATTTTTATTTAAAATATTATTATGTTCTAGCTTTGATAAGTGATGCGTCTTTTAGTTGCACGTATTTGCTTTCGCCCTCGTAATAAATATCAAAAACACCTGTTACTATTATATTGTCACCTTCATTTGGATAGTCATCAGGATACTTGTGATCACCTGCCCACAAAAATTCCATTCCTTGTTGGCAACAAGCAGTTGCATCTTTTATTATGCAAGTATAGTAATTTCTCTCTGGGTACTTATATACAGCAAGTTTTCCATTCATTCTAACTACCTTGCCAACATAACTTTCAGGAGCAGTCATCATATTATTTACTTCTGAATAAACCATAGTAGAGCTAAGTCTTGTCAGATCTACATCAATGTCAGAAGCCTGTGTCACCTTACCTGCGTTACTGCTTGGCTTTTTCATATTTGAGCCACCATTAATCTGGCTTGATCCACCAGAAATTATTGGCTTTGCACTTGATTTGTTATTATTATCATCCGGATTAGTTATATTTCCTCCATGATTCTTATCATCAGTTGTACTGCCTCCAGTTTTTTCTTGTAAAACCTGATTTACTGTCTTAGATGATGAATTAGATGTTTTGCTCGCGGTTTTCTTTGAACCGCAAGAAGTAGAAATGAGTATAAGAATTATTATCCCTACAATTACTTTTCTTTTCATAATTATCACACTCCTTTATATAAATAATTCAAGTATCTGTACTGCATTTGTTGCTGCACCTTTTCTTATTTGGTCACCGCAGCACCAAAGGGTTATACCATTTTCAAAAACTAAATCTTGTCTTATACGGCCAACTTCAACTATATCTTTATCTGTAGTATTAAGTGGCATAGGATATAGATGATTCTTTTGATCGTCAACTAATTTTACTCCATTTACATTTGATAAAACTCTTTTTACTTCATCAACAGTAAGTTTCTTTTCTAAATCAAGTGTAACTGATATGCTATGTGATCTCATCACTGGCACTCTTATACAAGTACATGTCACTTTCAAGTCAGGTAAATGCATTATTTTTCTTGATTCATTTTGCATTTTCATCTCTTCAGTTGTGAAATCATTTTCTGTAAATGATCCAATACAAGGAATCAAATTATATGCGATTTGATATTTAAATGCATTTGGTGTAAGTTCGTCTATCTTATGATTTGGGATATCGCTATGCTTTGCAAGATATTCAACCTGCTCATCAAGTGCTTGCATCCCACCAACTCCTGCACCACTTACAGCCTGATATGTTGATGCTATCATACTTTTAATTTTTGAAACTTTATTAATACCATAGACAGCCATATCTGTTATTATAGTAGAACAATTTGGATTGGCAATAATTCCCTTATTTTTTTTTGCATCTTCGCCGTTTATCTCTGGCACTACAAGTGGAACTTCAGGATCCATCCTAAATGCTGATGAGTTATCGATAAATACTGCTCCAGCTTTCACAATTGCAGGTGCATATATTTTTGAAAACTCTGCTTCGACAGCACCTAAAACAAAATCCATACCGTCAAAAGAGTTATTGCCTGCCTCTTCAATAGTAAGCTCACGCTCCTTACCAGCTATATTTACTTTAACTTTTTTACCTGCAGATTTTTTTGACGCAAGAAGTTTTAGTTCACAGTCAATTTTTCTCTCTTCTATACATTTTATCATCTGCATACCTACGGCGCCAGTGGCACCTAATATTGCTACTTTCATTATTTCCTCCTTTGTTGCCGCTCGCACAGCTCGCGGCTACGAGTACAGGCAAGCTTCGCGAGCCCAGTTTTAACATGTATGGGCGAGCTTCGCGAGTCCTATTTTACTTAGTTTATAAATTTTTTATATATGCACTGGATGGATTTTTCGAAATCATCTCCATCCACGCCAACTATGATACATATCTCATCAGAACCTTGCGAAATAATTTTAATGTTTATGTCATTTGCACCGAGTTCTGCAAATATCTGTCCTGACATTCTCTTTTTGTTTCTCATTCTGCGACCAACTACTGCCACAAGTGCAATTCCATCTATAACTTTCACTTCATCACAATCTAGACCCTCTTTAAGTTCATCAACAATCTCATAATAATACTTTTTTATCTTAGAAGTTGCTACCACCACATCTACACTGTCGACTCCAGATGGACAAAACTCTACGCTAATTCCGTATTTTTCAAAAACTGACAAAATCTTTCTCATAAATCCAACTTCACTAGACATATGATTCTTTATGCAAGTAACTACAGAAAAATCCTTCTTTCCTGTAATTCCTGTTATAGCGTGTTTTACACCTTCGTCAACTTTATCGTCAAATGTTGCTAAAATCATCGTACCAGGATTATCTGGCTCATTTGTATTTTTTATATTGATTGGAATATTTTTTTCTTTCACTGGAAATACTGCTTCATCATGCAATACATTTGCTCCCATATAGCTCATCTCTCTAAGTTCGCTATAAGTTATAGTATCAATTCTTTGTGGGTTTGAAACTATCCTTGGGTCACACACAAGTATACCTGATACATCTGTCCAGTTTTCGTAGAGATCGGCATTTAAAAGATTCGCAAGGATAGAACCTGTGATATCTGATCCTCCGCGACTCATAACTTTTATCTTGCCATCAGGCATAGACCCATAAAATCCTGGGAATACTATTTTTTTATTAGTATTCAAATATTTCTGCAATGCTTTATTTGTTTTATCCATATTAATAGTTTGATTGTAGTCGAATTTGAATACATCTTTTGCGTCAACAAATTCTGCATCTAAATATTCGGCAAGCATAAGGGCGGTGAGATATTCCCCTCGAGACACTAGATAATCTGTGTCATTATCGATAGCTATATCATCTTTTATTTTCTTAAACTCCTTTTCTAAATCTAATTTAAGTCCAAGAACCTCTTTAATATTATAATATTTCTTTTCAATCAAAGAGAAAATGTCATTTACAGAAACTTTGTATTTCACATGAGTATGTGCGATATAAAGAAGGTCTGTTACTTTATAATCATCCTTTCCTTCTTTTCCGCAGGCAGATGTAACTACAAACTTTCTTGAATCTTCTGCATTTACAATATTTTTTACCTTTTTAAATTGTTCGGCATTGGCTACTGATGAGCCACCGAATTTTACCACCTTTATCATGTGTGCTCCTAACGGGCGAGTTACACAAGCCCTTTGTACGGGCGAGTTAAACGAGCCCCGAATTAAACTTTGCAATAAACTTAATTTTTGGATTTCTAAGCTCTTCTACCGTCATACCTTCTACAACTTTCGCCTCACCATCATCATATCTCACATAAAACTTTTCTTTAAAATCTTTATATTCAACTATTATTTTTTCTGTGGTGTATATTGGCACTACTGCTTTTTGATCTATTCTCACAAGGTCCTGCACTACTGAATGACCAGTTGGTAAACTTCCAGCACCAGGTCCTATGAATACAAGTCTTCCTTCAGTCTTACAATACAATTCAACATAGTTAAAATTTAATCCCACATTTGCTATGTAAGCTTTATCATCAAATAACTCTGGTATAACTAAAATTAAATTGTTTTCTCTATCAAAAGTTGTTATAAGTTTTAGAACTAAATGATTTTTCTTAAAGTAAGCCATGTCTTCTTTTGTTAAATATCTAATTCCGAATTTCAGAACATTTTCCATGGAAAAAGATTTTCTTGTTGCGACATTTGCAGAAATAATTGTCTTATATAAAAGATCGTCTCCATCTATGTCACTTGATGGGTCTGCTTCAGCAAATCCTTTGTTCTGAGTTTCTTTAAGTGCGACATCAAAATCTACATAGCCATTTGTCATCTTATCAAGTATGTAATTGGTTGTACCGTTAAATATCGCTTTAAAACCAGTTACATCATCTACAAATGAAACTCTTGATAAATTTTCTATCCAAGGTATGCCACCTCCAACTGATGCTTCAAATAAAAAGTAGACATCATTTTCATCAGACAAGTTTATTAACTCATCATAATGAGTTGCAACCAAAAGTTTATTTGAGGTAACAACATTTTTCTTTTTCTTCATCGCACGACTCACATAGTCAAATGCTGGGTCGCTACCTCCCATACACTCGACAATAGTGTCAATGCTTTCATCATTTAATATGACATCAAAATCATCCACCATCTCTGGCAAATCCATTTTGCTGCCTCTTCTCTTTAAGATTTTTGACACATTAATATAATCTAGGCCATTGTTCTTGACAATCTCATAAACGCCTTTCCCGACTGTGCCAAAGCCTAAAATCGCTATGTTCATACTTACTCCTTTTGCAACTTTATATTATAGCACAAAAAAAGCATATATACTATATTGCAATTATATGCTAAAATAAGGTTATTATGAAACTATATTCTACAAGAAATTTAAATGAAATCAAAAATCCTAAAGACGCCATCATTAAAGGGCTATCTGACGACGGAGGGCTTTACTGTCCAAAATATGAGGACATAGTGTCGCATAGGTTTGATATAGGAAGCCTTCTTTCAAATGATTATAAAGCAACCGCCAAACTTGTCTTTAGCACCTTCTTTGACGACTTTACAAATGTAGAAATTGACAACTGCATAAACTTAGCATACAACAAAAATAATTTTGATGAAGGCAACGTTGCACCAGTAAGCAAAATCGGCGACAACTATTTGATGGAACTCTACCACGGTCCTACATCAGCATTTAAAGATGTCGCTCTCACCATCCTTCCACAATTTTTGACAACTGCATATAAAAGTAAAGGTGCGAATAAAAAAGTTTATATATTAACAGCCACATCAGGTGACACAGGGAAAGCTGCTCTCTCTGGATTTAAGGATGTAGAAAATACAATTATCACTGTTTTTTATCCAACTGATGGTGTATCAAATATACAAAAACTTCAAATGCAGACATCTGAAGGAAAAAATGTTTCTGTAGTTGCATTAAAAGGTGATTTTGATGATTGCCAAAGACTTGTGAAAGAAATTTATACTGATAATGAAATCAAGAAACTTTGCGAAGAAAATAATGTAGTTTTGTCAAGTGCTAACTCAATTAATATTGGGCGACTTGTCCCACAGATAGTTTATTACATTCAAACATATATAGATTTAGTAAACGCTAATAACATAAAACTCGGCGACAAAATAAATTTCGTTGTGCCAACTGGTAACTTCGGTGACATACTTGCAGGCTTCATTGCAAAACTTCTTGGAACTCCAATTGATAAACTAATATGTGCAAGTAATGACAACAATGTCTTAACTGATTTTATAAATACAGGGGTTTACAATAAAAAGAGAAAACTCTATAAGACAATCTCACCATCAATGGACATACTTGTATCAAGTAATCTTGAGAGACTTTTATTTTTACTATCTGGAAATGATGCAAATTTAGTAAATAATCTTATGGACTCATTAAATAAAACTGGTGAATATAAAATTGATGATAGTTTATTAAATAGAATTAAAGAGCACTTCGTGGCTTATTATGCCACACAAGATGAGAGCAAAAAAACTATAAAAGATGCATTTGAAAATGACAAAAGAATCATAGATACTCACACAGCCGTAGCCTATGCCTGTCTAAAAAAATATGTAGGGACAAACACTCGTAATGATGAGTTTCACGAGCCCACAGTTATCCTTTCAACTGCCAGTCCTTATAAATTCGCCCACGATGTACTTAAATGCATTTGTAGCAGTGATGTTGACACAATTGACGATTTCACATGCCTTGATAAATTAAATAAGTTAACAGGCGAGCCAATGCCAAAGAATTTAGCAGCACTTAAGACTAAAGAAAAAAGATTTGAGACAACACTTGCTTATGAGGAATGTAAATACTTTGTTATAAACAATATTGAAAAATAATCGGCAAATAAATAAAACTATTGAAAAGTTATGAAGTTTTGATATAATAATATATAATAAAATCGTTACTCTGATTCCGAAGAACATTCTAAGGGAAAAGGTACAAATTATTTAGCTAAAATTTATTCTATATACTATTATTAGTATGTATTTTCTATAATTTGTTACCTCCCAAGGTAACTTTTTTATTTTAAGAAAAACCAGGGAGGAAAATATGTATAATCCAAAATCGTTAAAAGCTGAAGAGTTTATTTCAGACGAAGAAATTAAAGAGACACTAGAATATGCTGAAAAAAACAAAAATAATTTATCACTAGTAGATAAGATACTTGAAAAAGCAAAACTTAGAAAAGGACTTAATCATAGAGATGCATCTGTATTGCTTGCATGTGAAAATGAGGAAAAAGTAAAACTAATGTATGACTTAGCCGAGCAAATAAAAAAAGATTTCTACGGCAATCGTATAGTTATGTTCGCACCACTCTATCTATCAAACTACTGCGTAAATGGTTGTCTCTACTGCCCGTATCATTTAAAAAACAAAAACATTCCAAGAAAGAAATTAACTCAAGAGAAAATTAAAAAAGAAGTTATTGCACTACAAGATATGGGGCATAAGCGACTTGCAATTGAATCTGGAGAAGACCCTGTCAATAATCCTATTGAATATATTTTAGAATCTATAAATACTATTTATTCTATCAAACATAAAAATGGTGCTATCCGACGTGTCAATGTAAATATTGCTGCGACTACAGTTGAAAATTATAGAAAGTTAAAAGATGTTGGCATTGGAACTTACATTTTATTCCAAGAAACTTATGACAAAAAAGCTTATGAATATCTACATCCAACTGGTCCAAAGCATGACTATAATTATCACACAGAAGCAATGGATAGAGCAATGGAAGGTGGCATTGATGATGTAGGTATTGGTGTTTTATTTGGACTTGATAAATATAAATATGAGTTTGCAGGACTTCTTATGCACGCAGAGCATCTTGAAGCAGTTCATGGAGTTGGTCCTCATACTATTTCTGTACCAAGAGTAAAACCTGCAGACGACATAGACCCAAATGATTTTGACAATTCACTAAGCGATGAAATGTTTTGTAAAATTGCAGCACTCATAAGAATTGCTGTCCCATATACTGGCATGATAATATCAACTCGTGAAACTCCAGAAGTTCGTGAGAAAATTATAAGACTTGGTGTAAGTCAAATCAGTGGTGGTTCAAGAACATCTGTCGGTGGATATACAGAAGAAGAAAGACCACATGATACTGAACAATTTGATGTATCTGATAATAGAACTTTGGATGAAGTTGTAAACTGGCTAATGAAAGCTGGATATATACCATCATTTTGCACAGCTTGTTATAGACAAGGAAGAACAGGTGACAGATTTATGTCACTATGTAAGTCTGGACAAATTCAAAACTGCTGTCATCCAAATGCTCTTATGACACTAAAAGAATATCTTATGGATTATGCAAGTCCTGACACAAGAAAAGTTGGTGAAGCTCTTATAGAAAAAGAAATTGACAATATAGGTAAGCCAGAACTTCGTCCAAAAGTAAGAGATGAACTTAAAAAAATTGAAAGTGGAACAAGAGATTTATACTTTTAGAAATGTCCGCAGAGGCAAATATTTCTCGCAACATAGATTTTGATACAACAAAAAAATCGCTAATATAAAGCATATTAGCAATTTTGATTTTATTTTTATTTCTCATACTACTACTTTTTTGAAAGATTTTGCATAAAATAATTTAAAATTACATATTTTTCAAAAAGGTGCAAAAGGTGCAAAAAGGTGCACGATTTTCTAAAAGGTGCATAAAGGTGCAAAAAGGTGCACGACTTTTTCAAAGGTGCAAAAAAGGTGCAAAAAAGGGGCAGAAATAATAGTAACAGGGTTTATTATTGTCATAAGAGGGACACTATTGAAGGGTGGCACTATTATTGCAATATTTTACCCCGTGTACTTAAACCCTAAAGTTAATGCTCATGTACGGTAAGGAAGCAAGCAACCGAAAACAATAGATAGACCGCCA
>CAMYZE010000005.1 GCA_947303805.1 uncultured Clostridia bacterium
CTCAATATCTTTCTCTAGAAAAATATTTCTCTTGTATGCAATTTTCATGGGACAATAAATTTAGCACAAAAATAGAGCCTTACTATAATATCATAATGCAATAAAAATGTCAATATATTATAAGTAAAACTCTCATATTTATTTTATGACAATATACTTAAAACTGCTGTTAAATAATATTATCAGTTATCTGAACTGCAGCTATAGATATAAATGCCACAAAAATTCCAAAAATTTGGATTATATTTAAAGACTGTCCAAGAATAATCCAGCCAAAAATTGCTGCAAAAATACCCTCTAAACTCATAATCAGCGTAGCAATTATAGGTTCACAATAATGCTGACCAATTATAGAAAAAGTATAGGCCACTCCAGAACCAAGTATTCCACTGTAAATTATACTAGGTAAAGCAGATTTTATTTTAATAACATTAGTAAAATCTTCTTTAATTAATGATGCTCCTACAAACCCTAAAATCCCAACAATGACAAACCTAAAAAATGAAAATTTTAATGGATCTATACCATTTACATACTTAGTTACTTGAATAATAGTAATTGAATATAGAACTGATGAAATTGCAACTAATATGTCTCCAGTATTTATTCCGCTAAGAGAATTAATACTTAAAAGCATAATTCCAAACATTGTTGTAAGTATAAAAAACCAAGTAATAAATTTAATCCTCCTCTTATAGAAAATTAGCATCAAAATAGGCACGCATATTACTTCAAGAGATGTAATAAGACCAGCCTTAGCAGTATCGGTTCTTTGAACACCGAGTTGTTGTATTATCATAGCAAAAAATAATGTAATTCCACACCAAGATGAATCTTTAATAGTTTTAATAATATCTTCATCTTCTCTAAAAAAAACTAATTTTCCAACTCTCTTCTTGCTATCATATAAAATAATAATTGCAATTGTAAAGCAACCTAAAATACATCTATATCCATTAAACGAAAATGACCCAATGGCAGATCCTCCAAAGAGCTGAGAAATAAAAGAGCCACCCCATATTATAGCGGTGATTAATAAAAATATTATACCTTCTGTTCTTCTATTATTCATTTCTCAGACTGAATTGGCCTTTAATTTGTATGCCCTTCATAATATGAAAATCGTGATGATATATTAAATCAGACACTCTTACACATTTTAAACCTTTAGAATAAATCATTTCAATAATATCCGGCAAAGCCTCTGGTGTATAGGTAGCTCCATTATGAAAAAGAATTATTGAACCACCAGCTAGTAGATCATTATTTTCTTCAAATCTTTCAATCAAAAATTCTTTTCCAATATTTTTCCAATCAATAGAATCAAATGTCCATTGTATTGGATAGTATCCCATGTTTTTAAGCATGCTCACAGTTCTTGGTGAATAAGATCCAAATGGAAATCTAAACAAACACATATCTACTCCAACTAAATCTTTAATATAATTATGTGCTTTCATAACTTCTTTTATAACCCTGGTATCTTTTAATTTATTTAAGTCAGGGTGAGATGTAGAATGATTACCAATCTCGTGACCTCTTTTAATAATTTCCATGACTTGATTTGAATTTTTTGTCATGAAATCATATGTCATAAAAAAAGTTGATTTAATGTTGAACTTATCTAGTATATCTAAAATATCGTATGTATATTTATTGACGTAGGCACTATCAAATGTCAGACACATAAAATTTTTCTTTTCTACATCATTATCAACATTAACTTCGAAAATAGGCATATCATCGGTGAACTTTCCAAAATTGTCATTTTCTTTATTTGGATGAGTTGTTGGTTGTATATATTGAGTTGGTAAATTACATTTAGCTGGTAATTCAACTGCATTAAATGCTTCAGCAATTTCTTTTATATAAGCTTGCATTACATCATCATTAAAGATTTGAGATGTTGTAGAAATTGATTCACTTTCAAAACTACTATCATTATGAAAAGAAATTGTAGATTCGTTAGTCATTATTATATTAGAAGCAAAGCTAATATTACTAATCATAACAATAATTAGAAAAAATATGATTTTTTTATTTAAATTTTTCACATATTAATTATAGCACATAAACTAGAAAAATGTTATAATATTAAAATGAAACGAATAATGATTAAAATTGCTTATGATGGCACAAATTATAAGGGATGGCAAACCGGTGATAAAACAAATGGAATTGAAGATATATTAAATTCAAAGATTTCTAAATTAACTGGTGAAAACATCAAAATCATAGGAACAAGCCGCACTGATAGTGGTGTTCACTCAAATGGAAATATAGCTGTATTTGATACAAATTCAAAAATACGTCCTGATAAGTTTTGTTTTGCAATAAATAACTTACTCCCAAATGATATATCGGTTTTAGAGTCTAATGAAGTAGATGAAAATTTTAATCCGCGCAAACATAATGCTATTAAAACATATATCTATAGAATTCATTGCGATACTATAAGAAATCCAATAAAAGAGCACTTTGCACATCATGTATATTATAATATTAATGTAGATAAAATGATAACCGCATCCAAGTATTTAATTGGAATTCATGATTTTAAAAGTTTTATTAATCCAGACTCTCAAACCATAAAACTTGCAAAACAAATAGGCAATACTGATGAATATATTACAACTCGAGAAATTTATTCAATAGATATTAGTAAAAATGACGACATGATAACTATCAATATTAGAGGCAATGGATTTCTTTATCACATGGTAAGAATAATATGTGGAACTCTTCTAAAAATAGGTATGAATATGTGGGAACCAGAATATATTATTGAAATTATGAATAAAAAAGACAGAAAGTATGCAGGATTTACTCTTCCTGCAAAAGGACTAACATTGGAAAATATTGAATTCATTTAAAAATCGCCTTAACGGCGATTTTTTATCCAAGTAGCATAGCATCCGAAGGTGCATCTTTTGTTTGATTAAACTTTCTAAGTAAATCTTCAACAGTAAGCTTTTGTTTTTCACTACCGGAAACATCGAAAATTATTTTTCCTTGGTCCATCATAATTAGTCTATTTCCATAAGAAAGTGCATCTCTCATATTATGAGTTATCATAAGTGTAGTAATATTTGACTTTTCAATTATTTCTTTAGTAAGTCCAAGAACTAAGCTAGCAGTTTTAGGATCTAGCGCTGCTGTATGTTCATCAAGCATAAGCAAGTCAGGCTTTTTAAGTGTAGACATAAGAAGAGTTAATGCTTGTCTTTGACCGCCAGATAATAGTTTTACTTTGGTTTTAAGTCTTTCTTCAAGCCCTAGACCTAGTTTAGCAAGTTGAGTCTTGAAAAATTGAGTGTTATCACCATTTATCATCCATTTAAATGCGCTTCTTTTTTCGCCTCTCTTAAATGCCAAGGCGAGGTTTTCTTCAATCCACATGTCTGATGCCGTACCAAGCATAGGGTCCTGAAATACTCTACCTATATACTTAGCTCTTTTATGTTCAGGTAGCTTAGTTATATCTTCACCATTTATCTCCACAGTGCCAAAATCAGGATTTATTGTGCCTGATATTACATTCTGTAATGTAGATTTACCAGCACCATTACCACCAATAACTGTTACAAAATCACCATCATTTAATACTAAATTAATATCATCAAGTGCTCTTCTTTCGTTTATAGTACCTGCATGGAAAGTTTTATAGATATTTCTTAACTTAAGCATCTATTCCACCTCCCATTTCCGAAGAAATCTTTTTATCCAACTTCTCTTTTACTGTTAAATCACTTGATTTATTTTGTTTCATCTCATTCAAACTATTTAGTTTTCCAATTCTTTGGATATTAATATTCTCTTTGAATATAGGCATCGCAAGAGCAATTACTACAATTATTGCAGATATTAATTGCATATCATTTGCCTTTAAACCTAAATTAATAACAACAGCTCTAATAATAAAAAATACTATACATCCAAAAACACTAGATAATAATTTAATTCCAAAATTTGAAAATCTTCTAAAAAAAACTTCGCCAATAACTATAGATGCCAAACCATATACTATAGCGCCTTTCCCCATACCAACATCAGCATACTTATTCATTTGAACGAGCATAGCACCAGATAATGCAATAAGCATATTTGATAAAATCATACCAAATAGCTTAATATTATCAGTATTCACTCCAAGGGCTCTAATCATTTTTTCGTTATTTCCAGTAGCTCTAATTGAAGCTCCAAATTCTGTGCCAAGTAAAAAATACAATAGCAAAACACAAGAAATAGAAACGATTATTCCTAATATCATTCCGGCTCTTGTGTGAGCTAAGTTTAAAAGTTGAGCAATAAATGTAATATTAGTATTTAACTGCGAAATGCTAACATTTGCTTTGTCACCCAAAATTCTTAAGTTAATAGAATATAAACCTAATTGAGTTAAAATACCAGCTAATATTGCTGGTATTTTAAATTTTGTATGTAGTATGCCCGTAACTAATCCGCATACACCACCAGCAAGCATCGCAAGCAATAAACAAAATGTAGGATTGAATCCTGCTAATAATGTAATTGCGAATACCGCTCCTCCTGTGGCAAAGCTTCCGTCTACAGTTAAATCGGATACATTTAAAATTTTATAAGTGATGAAGATCCCAAGTACCATCACTCCCCAAATAAAGCCTTGTCCAATAGCTCCAAGTAGCGAACCAATTGTCATTATTTTACCTCAATGCCTAATATTTTAGCTGTGTCGTTATTTATTTTTCTCTTGCAGTCATCAGCAGAAAGATATCTTACCGCTATATCGCCAGGTTTTACATTATCAACTAAAATTGATTCAGCCAATTCTCCAGCGACTCTTCCTAAACTATAATAATCTATACCATAAGTTGCAAATCCTCCTTTATCAACCATTCCTTCCTCGCCGACAATAGTAGGCAACTTGTTTTCATTACAAATAGTAGCAACTGTATCAAATCCAGCAGATATTACATTATCAGTTGGTACATATACGACATCAACTTTTCCAATCATTGACTCAACTACTGTTTGTATATCATTTGAATTTACAACTGTATATTCAACAGCATTAAGGTTTCTTGACTTTGCAGCTTTAATTGCCATATCAGATTGAATCTTTGAGTTTGCTTCTGCAGAACAGTACAAAATTCCAACATTTTTAGCATTAGGAATCAACTCAACTAACAGATCAAACTGTGCTTCTACTGGCGTTAAATCAGAAGCAGCTGTAAGCATTCCTTGTGGTTTTTCATTTGCCTTACAAAGACCAGATGCAGCTGGGTCAGTAACTGCAGATGCAACTATAGGAACATTTTCTAAATGAGAATTAACACTTTGTGCTGCAGGAGTTGCAATTGCATAACATAAATCTAAATTGTCATTGGCAAATTTTTCAGCAATTGTTTCACAAGCTGATTGCTCTCCTGATGCATTTTGAAAATCCATACTAAATTTTATTCCTTTTTCATTTAAATAATCAACAAAACCATTATAAGATGCATCTAGAGCTGCATGCTGAACTAATTGTAAAGTTCCAATCTTATATACTTTTTCTCCAGTGCTTGTTGACTGATTTGCTGTAATAACTTGTTTATTACCACAAGCAAATAAAGAAATAACTATTACTACTGATAAAAAACTTATAAATATTTTCTTAATCATAATTTTCTCCTAAATTTTAATATTTAATATTTTATCACATAAGAATACATTAATCAAATATAATTAGTTGTATCTTATTGTATAATAAATTTGTGATTATACCTATCATAATTCCAGTAATAACCCCTACTATAATATAGAAAGGTATAAGACTAAAAACTAATGGACTTTTTGTAAGTATTGATACTGCAGATAATTGTCCTAAATTGTGAAATACAGCGCCAAAAATACTTGTTGTTATTATAGTAAAATTCAAACTCTTCATTACAAATGCCATTACAATAAAGCTAAAGCTAAAGCCTATAACTGATATTAAAAACCTAGCTAAATTTCCAAACAATATTCCAATAATAGCTAGTCTTAAAATATTAATTAGTAATGTAGTTTTAATATTTAGAATTTTTAATCCCAAGATTGTCAATATATTAGAAAGCCCTATCCTAATACCAATGTTTCCTATACTAATGGGTAAGATTGATTCTATATATGATAAAATCAGCATTATACTTAAGGCTATAATGCTTATTGAAAATACTTTAATTTTGGGTAAATTTTTATTTGACATTATGGACGATATGTGATAGATTATATAATATCTATATTTGTATATTGTTTTACAGTGGAGGAACAATGAAAGGTACTGTTAAGTGGTTCAACAAACAAAAAGGTTATGGCTTTATCAATGATGAATCTGGAAAAGATGTATTCGTACACTATTCAGGAATAAACATGGAGGGCTATAAGAACCTTGAAGAAGGTCAAGCCGTAGAGTTCGAAGTAACTAATGGCGAAAAGGGCCCTCAAGCTACAAACGTTACTGTTTGCTAATCAAGAAAAGAGCTGCTTCTGCAGTTCTTTTTTTATCCATCATATTTCATTAAGAACTTTTTAGTTCGATCTTTTTTCGGGTTAGTAATTAAATCATAAGCATTTCCTTCTTCTACAATCACACCATTATCCATAAATATTACTCTATCAGCTACATCTCTAGCAAAACTCATTTCATGAGTAACAATAACCATTGTTCTTTTTTCACTTGCAAGTTCTTTAATAACTTTAAGGATTTCAGATGTAAGTTCCGGATCAAGTGCAGATGTTGGCTCATCAAAGTAAATAATTTTTGGTTCAAGGCATAATGCTCGTGCTATTGCAACTCTTTGTTGTTGACCACCTGACAATTCACAAGGATAACAATATGCTTTAGACTCAAGCCCCATTTTTTTTAAATAAATAAATGCTTTTTCTATAACTTCATTTTTATCCCTCTTTTGAACATAAATCGGAGCATCCGTTACATTTTTCAAAACTGTCCAATGTGGAAATAAATTAAAATTCTGAAAAACTAATCCAAAATAACCTTTAATTCGTGTTAAGTCTTTATTTTTATTTAGTGCATCTAAGGATAAATCTTTTTGACCTATATATGAAGCTTTGCCATCAATTGATTTTACAATACTATCATCTAGATAAGTTAAAGTGCCATCATCCATAAATTCTAAAAATGTGCATATTCTAAGTAAAGTTGTCTTGCCACTTCCACTTGAACCAATAATAGATACAACTTCTCCTTCATCAACCTTAAAACTGATATCATCTAATACTTTGATATCATTAAAACTCTTTTTACAATTCTTAATTTCAAATACACTCATAACTATCTATAATAATTAAAACTCTTTTCTACCTTGTCCATTACAAATGCTACAATGTAGTTAAAGACATAATAAAATAATCCTGCTACAAAAAGTGGGATAATTGTTGTTTTCGCTGCAGCAATTTGCTTTGCAACAGTAAACATTTCTGAATAAGTAATAACAAACGCCAAAGATGTGTCTTTAACTAATGTAATAATTTCATTAGTAACTGGTGGAATTACTCTTTTTACCATCTGTGGAAAAATTATTTTACAAAATGTTTGGCTCTTATTATATCCAAGAACTGATGCCGCTTCATATTGACCTATGGGTATGCTTTGAATTCCACTTCTAAATATTTCAGCAAAATATGCCGCATAGTTAATTGAAAATCCAATTATTATTGCAGGAACTCTCCAACTTAATCCAAGCGTCCATCCAAACAAATAGTATGGACCATAGTACCATACAATTAACTGTAACATAAGTGGAGTACCTCTAAGAAGTGAAATTATAAAAACAAAAAATGCACTAAGTGGTTTAAACTTAGACATTCTTGGGAAAGTTATAAGTAGACCCAGAGGCAAAGAAATTATTAGTGTTGAAAAAAAAATAATTAACGATGCCCCTGCTCCACCTATTATTTGAATAATTATATTATTCAAGTTAGCCATTATTTAACATATTCTCCTAAACATACCATTTCTGGAAGTGAAAAATCTTTATAGTTATTTGCTATATTCATAAATGTACCATCTTTATACATTTCAAATAATGTGCTTTGAACCTTATCTCTTAATTCAGTGTTTCCTTTTTTGAATCCTACCGCATACTGTTCATTAGATAATTTTTCATCTAATTGTCTAAATATACCATTTGAATTATTCAATTTGTATTTAGCTACTCCTATATCAACAGCTAAACAATCTATCATTCCAGACTCAAGACTCATGAACCCATTATTATAATCAGGACATTGTTCAAGTGATTTAAATGACTTTGCGAGTTCAAATGTTGCAGTATCAGATTCATCCTCAAGTGCAGTAAGTGCAGATGAACCTGCTTGAGCCATTACTACCTTGCCTGCGAGATCAGATTTTTTATTAATTTCAGAATTAGCTTTTACCACTAATACGATTGAATTATCTACATATGGCACAGACCAAGTATAATCATTCTCTCTGCCTGTAACAGTAAACCCATTCCAAATGCAATCAATATTTCCAGAATTTAGTTCAAGATCTTTAGAATCCCAATCAATAGGCTGGGCTACAAACTCCATACCAGTTCTCTCACAAATCTCTTTTGCTAAATCAAGATCAAATCCCTCATAACTTCCATCATCTGTAATATATCCATATGGTGGATATTCTGCATCAAATCCAACAATAAACTTGGCTTTATTTGATACATTTGAATCTACATTTTTGTCATTTTCCATCTTAGTAGCAACTGTTTTATTTCCACACGACATAATAAATGTACTTACTACTAATAATGTTATTAATGTCTTAATTATTTTCAAACTCTTCATAATTGCCTCCTAGTTCTTATAATTTTAATTTTTAATTACTTTTTTATAGCCGCCTGTGCCATAGTTCAACGCCTTGCTAACTCTGCTAAGAGTGGCGGTGCTAAGTCCGATTTTGGAAATAACATCCTTATAACTTAAACCCTTGTCTAACAGTTTAGCTGCTTCTAGCCTTTTTGACATATCTAGAATTTCTTTAATTGTGCACACATCTTCAAAGAAATCGTAGCAGTCTTTTTTTGTGTTTAAATTAGATATTGTGTCCATCAACTTATCAGTCATATCATTGTGAAAACTTTCCAAAATCACACCTCGCTATAATTTATCTATTTAATAGTTTATCACTTTAATGTAGTAAAGTCAATGTTGCAATTTTAATTGGTTATACATATATAACCAATTAAATAGACATTAAAATATGATCAAAAATATAGTCCTCAATATTAACATTGGTAACCTTGTTCAGTTCATTAAAATATGCATTAGAATTTGCTTCGCAAAATATAGGTTCGTCATTTTCTCCAAATAATAAATCTATGCCACCAAAATCTAATCCTAATTTTTTTGAAACTTTTAAAGCCATTTCAATTTGCTTATCATTTGCATTATATTTTGAACCATGACTCCCAATCTCAATATTTGCTCTGAAATCGCCTTTTGTATTTTCTCTCTTCATTGAAGCTTTAACTTCTCCGCCAACCACATAAAGGCGCAAGTCTTTGCCATAGCTGCTTTTAATAAACTCTTGGATAATATATGGCCAAACATCTACACTTATAATTTTTTGTTGTAATTCTTCTATATTGTTGATTAAATACACTTGCTGGCCAAATGAACCAAAACATTCTTTGAATACAAACGGAAATTCAAATTTTTCTAATATAAATTTCAAATAATCTTTATCTTCGGCAGCATTATGATAATAAAGTAACGGAGAGAATAATGTTTTGGGTTGTTTGATATTACAATTTAATAGTGATAAATATGTTAATGACTTATCATCGCACAATCTAATACTATTTGAAGAATTGAAAACTTTAATTCCTTGAAGTTCAATATAATTTGCAAGTTTTACATCCTTATCCCAAAATAACACAAAGTTTGGTCTAACATAATTATTCTTAGATAATATATTGATAATTTCTAAATTATTGTAAATAGTTAGCTCTACATCATGACGATTAGCAGATTTTATTAATAATTTTTTTAAATTGTCAAAACTCTTATTAATAAAATATTTATTTGTAATTAGCCATGCAGTCATATTAAAAAATACCTATAATCTTTTTTGAAGAATCTAAATCAATTTTCTCTGCAGCTGGAACTTTTGGTAAACCAGGCATCGTCATAATGTCTCCAGTAAGTGCAACTATAAATCCTGCTCCAGCAGAAACTTTAATATTTTTAACAGTAATAACAAAACCTTTTGGCGCGCCTAATAGTTTTGCATTATCTGAAAATGAATATTGAGTTTTTGCAATGCAAATTGGCAGTTTGCTGAAACCTAATTTATTTAAAACTTCTATCTGCGATTTTGCATTATCTGTAAATTCTACATTGTCAGCATGATATATTTTTTTAGCAATAGACTTAATTTTTTCTTCAATACTGCTTCCTAAATCATAAGAAAATGTAAAATTATTTGTACTATTATTATTTATTTGCTTCAAAACTTCAGTCGCTAGATTAATTCCACCTTCTCCACCTTTAGACCATACTTCAGATAATACTGCGTTTACGCCTAATTCTTTACACTGCTTTTCAACTTCGTCTAATTCATTTTTAGTATCTGTAGGGAAGGCATTAATCGCAACTACACAAGGTAATTTGTATACTTCCTTAATATTTTTAACATGTTGTAATAAATTTGGTAGGCCTGCATCTAATGCTTCCAAATTTTCTATATTCAAATCAAATTTCTTGTCATCTATTCTATACTTGTTAACATCTTTACCTTCATTAGCAAGATATGAATAACCATGGTGCTTTAAGGCTCTAACAGTAGCAACAACTACAACGCATGCAGGTTTTAAATCTGAAAATCTACATTTAATATCTAAAAACTTTTCTGCTCCAAGGTCTGCACCAAAACCTGCCTCAGTGATCGTTATATCTGAAAGAGCTAATGCAGTTTTAGTAGCAACTACAGAATTACATCCATGAGCAATATTTGCAAAAGGTCCACCATGAATTATAGTAGGTGTGCCTTCAAGAGTCTGCACAAGATTTGGCTTAAATGCATCTTTAAGCAAAACTAATACAGCGCCCGTAGCTTTTATATCATCAACAGTTATAGGTTTATCATCTTTCGTATAAGCAATAATAATCTTACCTAATCTCGTCCTTAAGTCGTTAATATTATTTGCAAGACAAAAAACCGCCATTATTTCAGAAGCGACAGTTATATCAAAACTATCTCTTCTTTCAATACCATTTTTTTCTCCACCTTGACCAGCAGTAATATATCTCAGTTCTCTATCATTCATGTCGACACATCTATGCCAAATAATTTTATCTTTATCAATATTAAGTTCGTTACCTTGAAAAATATGATTGTCAAGCATTGCAGCAATTAAATTATTAGCAGCACCTATTGCATGGAAATCTCCAGTGAAATGAAGATTAATGTCTTCCATAGGAATTACTTGGGCATAGCCACCTCCGCAAGCACCACCTTTAACTCCAAATACAGGTCCAAGTGATGGTTCACGAAGTGCTACGACAACATTTTTTTTAAGTTTTTTTAATGCATCAGCGAGTCCAATTGTGGTAGTTGTTTTTCCTTCTCCAGCTGGAGTTGGATTTATCGCAGTAACCAACACCAATGGAGTTTTCTTAATCTTATCTTTATTATCATTTATAATCTTATCATAATTATTAATTTTTGCTTTAAAATCACCATACAGCTCAATTGAATCTCTATCAAGTCCAATACTTGATGCAATTTTTTCAATTTTATATGCTTTTATACTTTGTGCTATTTCAATATCACTTTTATACATAATTGCTCCTATACTTTGATGTGATAATTATATATTAAAAAAGCCGTCTTGTCGACGGCTTTATTAACTATTGAACAGCTGCAGTAGGTGCAGTAAGATTATTATCATATGCCGTAGCACTACCTTCATTTATATTAAATGTTATATCAGTTACAGCAAACTTAAATCTTGAAAGATCATAGAACTGAGGCAAACCTAAAACTTTGCCTTTGCTATCAGTTTCATAATGAACACCATCAATGTCAAATCCTGTAGTTACAGCAGCTCCATCATCACCATAAACATACAAAACGGAATTTATAACCACGGGTCCTGTAGCCATATTTCCATAATAATCAAAATAGTATATCTTTTCATGAATGCCATCTTCTAAAATTGCTCTCCACTTATTTTGAACATAATCTTTTGTGCCTTCATGAAGTTCATATCTCCAGTTATCTCCAACCTTAACCCATTGAGGTTTGCAAATAGTAATTTGAATTAATGATAATATGAAAAACACCGTTATAGCAACTAATGATTTCAACTTATTCATATTCACCTCCTATACAAGCTCAAATAACACTTCCATAGCTTGATCGCCGACTCTTTGACCAATCTTTATGATTCTTGTATACCCGCCTTTTCTTTCTTTATACTTTGGAGCATATTCATCAAAAAGTTTAGCAACTAGATCTACGGTCTTTTTTGTCTTCTTCTTTTTTGGATCTATAAAAGTTGATGCAGGATATAAAACTGACATAATTTTTCTTCTTGCAGCAAGACGACTAGGTTTATCTTTCTTTATAGTCTTATCGACCATATCATAAACAGTTTTCTTTTTACCATTTACATCTTCTTTAATCCTATTACCATCTTTATCCTTTTTTGCAACTTTAGCTTTTACGGTAACTGTCTCAAAATTATCTGCTTCCTTACAAGCTAATGCAATCAACGGTTCAACAATTTTTTTTGCCTCTTTTGCTCTTGTCTCAGTAGTTTTAATCTTGCCATGTAACAATAATTGAGTTGTTAAACTTCTAAGCATTGCTTTTCTTTGACTTGTTGTTCTTCCTAATTTTCTAACTGTAGCCATTTTTAATTTCTCCTTTATAGTGCTTTTTAGACTTATCTATAAATAATTATTCTTCTAAATTATCAGATAGAGGATATCCTAAATCTGCTAATTTTTGCATTATCTCATCAAGTGATTTTTTACCAAGGTTTCTTACATTCACCAATTGCTCTGGTGTCATTCTTGTCAAATCTCCTAATGTATTAATTCCAGCTCTCTTTAAGCAGTTATACGATCTAACGGATAACTCAAGATCAAGTATATTTCTAATTCCTGGATCATCACTTTGGTTTGTACTTGTAGTTTGTTTTTTAATAGTTGGTAAACTTACAATATCTGATAAATCAATGAATAATTGTGCATGATCAGATAAAATTTTCGCAGCAAGTGATACTGCATCTTTAGCTGTAATTGTACCATCAGTTTTTACCTCTAGAGTTAATTTATCATAATCAGTCTGGTTACCTACACGAGTATTTTCAACTTTCATATTGACTCTTTGAACTGGATCATATACAGAATCGATAATAATAAATTCAGATCCTTTTGATTGTTCTTTATTCTTTTCTGCAGGTACATAACCTCTACCAGGTGTGATTACAAGTTGCATATTAAGTTTAGCATGCTTTCCAGATAAATGAGCAATAACTAAATCTTTATTAACAATTTCAACTTCAGAATCTATCTTAATGTCAGATGCCTTGACTACACCCTCACCTTCATATGACAAGGTAGCAATCTTCTCTTGATATACTTGTGCATTATTTTTAAACGCTATATCTTTAAGATTCATGATAATCTCAGTGACATCTTCTTTCACGCCATCTATAGTTGAAAACTCATGAAGAACGCCATCAATTTTAATTTGACTAACTGCATAACCCTCTAAAGTTGATAACATAATTCTTCTAAGAGAGTTGCCAAGAGTAGTACCATAACCTCTATCTAAAGGTTCACAAGTAAATCTAGCAAAACTTAAGTCGGTTGATTCTTCATCTATTTTAATATTAACATTTGGTTTATCCAACATCTGTCCCACTCCTTTATATTTAATTTTTTGAAATATAATACTCTATAAACTATTATTTACTATATAACTCAACTATAAGCATTTCGTTTACAGGTACATCTATTTCTTCTCTTGTTGGAAGATTCTTTATTGTCGCTTTCATATTAGTTGTATCAGCATCTATCCAACTTGGAGCAATACGACCACCAGTAATATCTACTATCTCTTTATATCTCTTTGTCTCTTTAGCCTTCTCACTTATTTCAATTTTATCACCAGCACTTACAAGATAAGATGGTATATTTACAACTTTACCATTTACTAAGACATGCTTATGTCCTACGACTTGTCTTGCCTCTCTTCTTGTGCGAGCAAGTCCCATACGAAATACAACATTGTCAAGGCGTCTCTCTAAAGTAATCATAAGGTTTTCACCTGTTTGACCCTTCATTTTTTCAGCCTTAGCAAAATAATTTCTAAATGGTCTCTCTAAAATTCCATATATAAACTTTGCTTTTTGTTTTTCTCTAAGTTGTAATCCATACTCTGATAATTTTTTTCTTTGTTTACCGCTCTTATCTTCTTTGATTTTTTTATCAAGACCAAGAACCGATGGTGAAATACCAAGAGTTCTACATTTTTTAAGAACAGGACCTCTATCTACTGCCATATATTAACCTCCCTTATACTCTTCTTCTTTTTGGTGGACGACAACCATTATGTGGAACTGGTGTGACATCCATAATTGAAGTAACTTTTAAGCCATTCGTCTCTAGTGCACGAATAGCTGCCTCACGACCTGTGCCTGGACCTTTTACAAATACATCTACAAATTTAAGTCCATGTATAAGAGCTGCCTTTGTGGCAGTTTCAGCTGCAAGCTGAGCAGCGTATGGAGTAGATTTCTTTGAACCTTTAAATCCTAGACCACCAGCACTTGCCCATGAAAGAGCATTTCCTTGCAAGTCAGTTAACGTTACAATAGTATTGTTAAATGATGCTTGAATATGTGCCTGTCCGCGTTCAACGTTTTTCTTTACACGCTTCTTAGTAGAAGTTTTCTTACCAGAAGCTTTTGCTTGATTATTACTTGCCATTTTAAACTAACCTACTTTCTCCTTTATTTCTTCCTGTTTTTAAAACATGAAGATTGATTTACTAAGTATTATTACTTAGTTTCTTTCTTTTTGTTTGCAACAGTCTTTCTAGGACCTTTACAAGTTCTAGCATTAGTCTTAGTCTTTTGACCTCGACATGGGAGACCTTTTCTGTGTCTCACTCCTCTGTAGCAACCAACCTCTTTTAAACGCTTGATGTCAAGTGCAACATCACGACGAAGATCACCTTCTACAGTTACATGCTCTGCAATGTAGTCAGCTAACTTTTTAACTTCATCATCACTTAAATCTTTAACTCTAGTATCAGGACTAATTCCTGTGTTTTTTAAGATTTCATTTGACTTTGGAACACCTATACCAAAGATATAAGTAAGACCAATTTCAACACGTTTTTGATTTGGTAAATCAACACCTGCTATACGAGCCATTTTTTCCTCCTATTAACCTTGTCTTTGCTTATGCTTAGGGTTTTCACAGATTACTCTTATCGACCCTTTTCTTTTAATTATCTTGCATTTTTCACAAATAGGTTTTACAGATGATCTAACTTTCATATTAGACTCTCCTTTCGTTATTTGTCTCTCCAAATTATACGACCCTTCGATAAATCGTATGGAGATAGTTCAATAGTTACCTTATCGCCTGGAAGAATTTTTATATAATTCATACGAAGTTTTCCAGAGATATGGGCGAGAACTTTATGTTTATTCTCAAGTTCAACTTCAAACATTGCGTTTGGAAGTTTTTCTAAAACAGTTCCTGTAATTTCAATTACGTCAGATTTTGACATAAATACCTCTCATTGTTTTTTATATTAAAGACAATATTTCTGGCCCATTGTCTGTAATAACAATTGTATTTTCATAATGTGATGAAACTGATCCGTCAAGAGTTTTAACTGTCCATTTATCATCAGCAGTATAAACTTCATAAGTTCCTAAGTTTATCATAGGTTCAACTGCGAAAGTCATATTCTTCTTAATAAGAATCCCTTTTTTTTCTGTTGCAAAATTTGGAATTTCAGGATCTTCATGAACTTTAGTACCTATACCATGTCCTACATAATCTTCTACAATACCATAACCAAATTGATCAATATACATTTCTATACCAGTGCTAATATCATTAATGTGATTACCAGGTACTGCATACTTAATCCCTTCAAAGAAAGACTGTTTTGTCCTATTTATAAGATCATTAATCTCTTTTGTAGTATTTCCAATAATATGAGTTCTTGCAGCATCAGATTGATATCCTTTATAATTGACTCCTCCATCAATCTTTAATATATCGCCATCCTTTAAAATTACATCTTTACTTGGTATCCCATGAATCACTTCGTCATTGAGTGATATACAAAAGTTTCCAGGAAAATCATATAAATGATAAAATGAACAAGTTGCATTATGTCTTTTTACAATTTTTTCAGCATATTTGTCAATTTCTAATGTAGATAAACCTGGCTTTATATAATCAGCAATTTCATTATGGACTAGAGCTAAAATCTTTCCAGCTTCTCTCATTAATTCAATTTCTCTATCAGATTTTATACTTACCATTAAATATTTAGTTTGGACAAGCCCAATCTCCCTTAATCATAACATCAATCATTTTGAGCCTTTCTTCTTGTGAATCAATAAATCCAGGTACTCTTTTTAAAATATTTTTTTCTTTATAGTAATCAATTAATGGTTGTGTTTGTTCATGATATGTTTTTAATCTATCAAGTACTACTGCCTCAGTATCATCTTTTCTATGAATCAATTTGCCACCACATTTATCACATATACCATCAACTTTTGGAGGCATATTTACAATGTGATAAGTTTCACCACATTTTTCACAAACTCTTCTACCTGATAGTCTTTCAGTAATTTGTTTGTCAGTAGCATCAACTAATATTACTAAGTCAATTTTTCTATTTTCTTTGACAAACTCTTCATCTAAACTTTTAGCTTGATTATAATTTCTTGGAAACCCATCAAGTATAAATCCATTCTTGCAGTCATCCTTAGAAAGTCTTTCGACAGTAATATTTGTAGTCACATCATCAGGTACCAAAGCTCCTTTATCAATATATGACTTGGCAAGTTTACCAAGTTCAGTATTATTTTTAATATTTTCCCTAAAAATGTCTCCTGTCGAGATATGTGGAAAACTATACCTATCTTTCATTTGAGATGCAATAGTTCCCTTTCCAGCCCCAGGAGCTCCCAACATGATAATGTTCATTTTGCTTTACCTATTCAGACAAAAATCCTTTATAATTTCTAACTACCAACTGAGACTTAATTTGTTCAAGTGTCTCAAGTACTACACCTACAACGATAAGTAATGAAGTACCTGCAAATGAAATTCTTGATATATTAAATACACCAGAGATTATTATAGGAATCAGAGCAACGATACAAAGTCCAACAGCACCTATGAATATAATGTAATTAAGAATTCTATTTAAGTAATCCGCAGTTTCTTTGCCAGGTCTTACTCCAGGTACAAAACCACCATCACGTTTAAGATTTGCAGCAACTTCAGTTGGGTTGAATGTAATTGATGTATAAAAATATGCAAAGAATATAACTAGGAACACATATATCAAACATCCAAATGTATAAACAGGGTACTCAGATCTAAACCATGAACCTGAGTTAAGTACTGAAGCTATTACATTGAATATTGTATTTCTTATATCTAAAAATTGCAAAATTATAAGAGGCAATGACATAATACTTGATGCAAAGATTACTGGGATAACACCAGCAGTGTTGACCTTAAGTGGTATGACTGAAACACCATTGCCAACTGATGTTCTTCCTGCAATTCTGCTTGCATATTGAACCGGTATATCTCTTCTTGCGTCTTGTAGAATAACTGATATTGCGATAATTCCAATGATTACTGCGATAATAATTATTGCATAAGTAACCATAAATGCCATATTCTTTCCTTTTAAGAACTTCTCATATAAAGTGTTAAAATCCTTTGGAAGAGAAGAAATGATATTAAATAAGAGAACAACAGAAATACCATTTCCAACACCAGACTCAGTAATTCTTTCACCAGTCCACATAAGAAATGCAGAGCCTGCAGTCATAGAGAATATAGCAACTATAATTGTAAATACTCCAGCCGGTGTCTCTTTAAAAAACCCTGATCCGTTAAATCCAATTGCCATTGCACTTGATTCAAGAAGTGCAAGAGCAACTGTGACATATCTTGTATACTCTGCTATCTTTCTTCTTCCATCAGCTCCCTCTTTTTGAATTTCTTCAAGTGGAGGAATAGCAATTGTAAGAAGTTCCATAATGATACTAGATGTGATATATGGAGTGATTGATAATGCAAATATTGACATTTCTTCAAAAGAACCACCAGTCATACTTGATAACCAACCAACTGCATCCTGAGCTTGAAGATTATCTAATATGTTTTTAAAGAAATCAGTATTAACTCCTGGAACGGGAATATTACTACCAATTCTTATTACTAAAAGCATAAATAAAGTAAAAAGTAACTTCTTACGAATATCTTTTACTTTAAATGCATTTATCACCATTTGTAACATAATAATCTCTCCTATTTAGTTGCTTCTTTGCAACCTTCACAAGACTTACATGTTCCGCCAGCTGCTTCAATCTTACTTTTTGCAGAATTTGAAAACATACATGCTTCAATAGTTAAACTCTTAGTGAGATTTCCATTTCCGAGAATTTTTACACGATCAAAGTTACCTTTAATCATTCCATTTTCTATCATCTTGTCAACAGTTACTACTGCGCCATTATCAAATTTTTCAAAATCACTTACATTTAATGCAACAAATACTAAGCGATTTGGTTTCTTAAATCCTCTCTTAGGTAATCTTCTGTAAAGAGGCATTTGTCCACCTTCAAATCCTGGACGAGGTGCTCCAGATCTAGCCTTTTGTCCTTTGTGACCATAACCAGCTGTTTTACCATTTCCAGAACCGTGACCCCTACCTTTTCTATATTGCTTTTTACTTCTAGAGCCTTCAGCTCCTTTTAATTCTGATAACTTCATAAAGGCCCCCTTACACTTCTTCCACTTTTACTAAGTGGTTAATTTTTTGAATCATTCCTCTTATAGCAGTATTATCTTTATGAATTCTAGTTTGATAAACTTTATGAAAACCTAAAGCTTTTACTGTTGCTCTTTGTTTTGGAATAGCACCTATAGGAGAATGAACTAATGTTATTTTTAATTGATTTGCCATGATATTCCTCCTACTTCTTTACTATTCCAGCAAGGATTTCTTTAACATCTTTGCCACGAAGAGTTGCTATTTCACTTGGTGATTTCATATTCATAAGTCCATTTATTGTAGCAAGTGCCACATTGTTTTTATTTCTTGAACCGAGTGACTTTGTTCTTATATTTTGTATTCCAGCCATTTCCATTACTGAACGGACCGGACCACCTGCTATGACACCAGTACCTTCTTTAGATCTCTTAAGAAGTACTCGACTAGTTCCCCATACTCCTACATAATCATGTGGCACTGATCTATTATTATCAAGATTAATCTTGACAATATTTCGCATAGCTTGTTCTTTTCCCTTTCTAATTGCTTCAGGAATTTCAGCACTTTTTCCATGGCCTACACCTATAGAACCATTTCCGTCACCAACCACTACTAAGGCAGAAAATCTCATAGTTCTTCCACCTTTAACGGTTTTAGATATACGCTTAATAGAAACGACTGTGTCTTTTAATTCTAACTTATCTTTTTCTACAGCTTCCTTCTTCATTTTCTACCTCCTTTAAAATTTAAGTCCTGCTTCTCTTGCAGAATCTGCTAGAGCTTGAACTTTTCCATGATATATATAACCAGATCTATCGAAAACTACATTTGAAATTCCAAGTTTTAATGCAGCTTCAGCTATTGACTTACCTACAAACTTTGCAGCCTCTACATCATTGGTGTGTGTTAAACTTGAATTCTTAAGTGTAGATGCTTGACACAAAGTCTTTCTTGCAGTGTCATCAATAATTTGAGCATAGATATGTTTATCGCTTCTAAAAACCGTAAGTCTAGGACAATCAGGTGTACCCATAAAACGGTTTCTTTGTCTTTGGTGTTTTTTCTCGCGAACTTCGTTTCTTTTAACTTTGTTAACCATTCTACTTTCCTCCTAATTTTATTTCTTACCAGTCTTTCCGACTTTACGGATAATATGTTCGTCTTTATATTTGATACCTTTGCCTTTATATGGCTCAGGTCCTCTCATTCCTCTGATCTCGGCAGCATATTGACCTACTTTTTCTTTGTCAATTCCTTTAACGATTATAGTTCTCTCATCTGGAACTTGTGTCTCTATACCATCTGGATCATTAAATACAACTGGGTGTGAATATCCAAGACTTAAGTTTAATTTCTTTCCTTGTTTTGCTGCCTTGTAACCAACACCATTGATTTCTAATGTCTTTTCATAGCCTTCAGTAACACCTACTATCATATTATTTATAAGTGTTCTAGTAAGACCATGAAGTGATTTATTTCTTTTTTCATCGTTCGGTCTTTCAACTTTTACATGACCATCTTCAACAGTTATTTTCATCTCTGGTACAAATGTTCTAGTAAGCGTACCCTTAGATCCTTTAACTGTCACCTCATTTCCCTTTACATCTACTGTTACACCATTTAGAATTGTAATGGGTTTCTTACCTATACGTGACATACTTTTCTCCTTTTCTTAAATTATCTGACCTAATCAGTTTTCAGATTACCAAACACGAGCTAAAACTTCGCCACCAACATTATTTTTTCTACAATCCTTATCAGTCATTACACCGAGATTTGTAGAAACTATTGCTATTCCTAATCCATTTAAAACTTGTGGCATATCTTCTTTGCTACTATACATACGAAGACCTGGTTTAGACACCTTCTCTATACCAGTTATAGCTCTAGTTCTCTTACCATCAAAGTACTTAAGATATATTTTTATATCTTCAAACTTATCATTTACTTCGCTCTTAACTAATTCAAATTTTTCAATATATCCTTCATTAAATAAGATTTCAGCAATTGATTTTTTCATCTTAGATGAAGGAATTATAACTGTATCAAATTTTGCAGTATTGGCATTACGAATTCTTGTAAGCATATCTGCAATTGGATCACTCATATTCATATATGTGATATCCTCCTTTTAATTAATAATTATTTTTTTGTTACCAAGAAGCTTTCTTGATGCCAGGAATTTGACCTTGATATGCAAGTTCTCTAAAACAAAGTCTGCAAATTCCATATTTCTTAAGTACAGCATGTGGACGACCGCAAATTTTACATCTAGTATAAAATTGAGTACTAAATTTCGGTTTTCTCTGTTGCTTTACTTTTAAAGATGTTTTCGCCATAGACCCCCCTTATTTCGCAAAAGGCATATTGAATTGTGACAACAACTCTTTAGCCTCTTCATCAGTATGAGCAGTGGTAACGAAACAAATATCCATTCCTCTTACTTTATCAATTTTATCAAACTCAATTTCAGGGAATATAATTTGTTCTCTAATTCCAAGAGAATAATTTCCTCTTCCATCAAATCCATTTGGATTAACTCCTCTAAAGTCTCTAACACGAGGGAGAGCAAGATTTATTAGTCTATCTACAAACTCATACATTACTTCTCCTCTTAAAGTACATTTGCAGCCAATAGGCATACCTTCTCTTATTTTAAAGTTTGCGATAGCCTTTTTAGCTTTTGTAACAACTACATGTTGTCCAGTAATCGTCTCAAGATCTTTAACTGCAGCATCAAGGAGTTTTGAATTGTCTTTTGCTTCTCCAACACCCATATTGATAACAACCTTCTCGAGTTTTGGAATAGCTAAATCATTCTTATAATTGAACTTAGACTTTAAGTTCTTTTTTATCTCATTATTATATATCTCTTTAAGTCTAGCCATCACAACCTCCTTACTTAATTACCTTTCCAGTTTTTTTAGCGACTCTAACTTTCTTATCGCCATCAATCTTGA
The DNA here is from genome assembly GCA_947303805.1 of uncultured Clostridia bacterium. Lineage (GTDB taxonomy): Bacteria > Bacillota > Clostridia > Lachnospirales > Lachnospiraceae > UBA3633. The sequence continues at coordinate 21,994 of CAMYZE010000005.1, forward strand.
AACCAACTCTAGTAGCCTTTCCATCAACAGAGAGCATAACATTTGATATAGCAATCCAGTTCTCTCTCTCAATAATACCAGATTCAGTAGCCCCTTTAGTCTTTCCTGCTTTTTGGTGCTTTTTAACAATATTTACACCTTTAACAAGAATTTTATTATTTTTATGATCTACTGAAAGCACCTGTCCATTTTTGCCCTTATCCTTACCAGTGATAACGATAACGACATCATCTTTTTTAATCTTATACATTATCGTTTCCTCCTATAATACTTCTGGGGCAAGAGACAAAATCTTCATATAACCATGATCTCTTAATTCTCTTGCAACTGGCCCGAATATACGTGTTCCCCTTGGTGTCAAATCTTCTTTAATGATTACTGCGGCATTCTCATCAAACTTGATATAAGAACCATCTTTTCTTCTTGCACCTTGTTTTGTTCTTACAACAACAGCTTTAACTACTTCACCTTTTTTAACTTGTCCACCAGGAGTTGCATCTTTTACAGAACAAACTATTGTGTCACCAATTCTTGCATATCTTCTTAAAGATCCACCAGATACTCTAATGCAAAGAAGTTCTTTAGCACCAGTATTATCTGCGACTTTAAGTCTAGATTCTTGTTGTACCATGATATTTCCCCTTCCTTACATTATTTATTTTGCCTTTTCGACAATATTTACAAGTCTCCATCTCTTAAGTTTTGAGAGTGGTCTTGTCTCCATAACTTTTACTGTATCACCAATATGCGCTTCATTATTATTATCAGCAGCATAGAGTTTATAAGTCTTTTTTACAATTTTTCCAATAAGTGGATGTTTAACGTGATCTTCGATAGAAACAACGATTGTTTTATCCATCTTATCGCTTATAACTTTGCCGATACGAGTCTTTCTTAAATTACGATCCATTATCTCTACCTCCTACGCTTTTTTCTTTATTGTAATTATTGTTTCAATACGAGCAATATTTTTTCTTACTTGTCTTATCTTACTTGTATTTTCTAATTGATTAGTAGTATTTTTAAGTCTTAGTTCAAAAAGTTCCTTCTTTGCAGATGATAATTCAAGTTTAAGTTGCTCTAATGATTTATTCTTAAGTTCTGTAAGATTTAAACTATTTTTCATCTCCTGCACCTCCGTTTAAATCAGCCTTTGAAACTATTTTACACTTAAGTGGAAGTTTATGCATTGCAAGTCTCAAAGCCTCTTTAGCATCATTTTCAGGTATGCCAGCAATTTCAAAAAGTACTCTACCTGGTTTTGCAACTGCTACCCAAAATTCAACTGCACCTTTTCCAGATCCCATTCTGACACCAATTGGTTTTGTAGTAACTGGCTTATCTGGAAATATCTTTATCCAAACATGACCACCTCTCTTAATGTAACGAGTCATAGCTACACGGGCTGCCTCTATTTGATTTGACTTAATCCAACAAGGTTCCGTAGCAACGAGGCCATATTCACCGTAAGCAAGCACATTACCACGACTTGCTTTACCTCTCATGTTACCTCTAAATGCTTTACGGTACTTTGTTCTCTTTGGCATTAACATGGCTTATTACTCCTTTCCCTGTTTCTTATTCTTATTAGAAAGAACTTCGCCTTTGTAGATCCAAACTTTTACACCAAGCTTTCCATATGTGGTATTTGCTTCAGCAAATCCATAATCAATGTCCGCTCTTAAAGTTTGAAGTGGAATAGTTCCTTCACTGTAAAACTCTGTTCTTGCTATGTCAGCTCCTGCAAGACGACCACCAACTGATGCCTTTATACCAAGAGCGCCAGCCTTCATAGTTCTTGACATTGCTTGCTTCATGGCACGTCTAAATGCCATACGATTTTCAAGATTGAGTGCTACATTTTCAGCAACCAATTGAGCTTCTCTATCAGGTCTCTTAATTTCTTTAATATTAAGATTGATTTCTGACTTTGTGTACTTAGCAAGTTCTTTCTTTAACTTCTCTATTTCTGCTCCGCCTTTTCCTATAACAAGACCTGGCTTTGCAGTATAAATAGTTATGTTGATCTTTGTAGTAATTCTTTCAATTTCTATTTTTGAGATACCTGCGGCATAAAGTTTTTTCTTAAGATATTTTCTTAAGTTATAATCTTCAACTAAGTAATCAGAAAATTTCTTTTCTTCATACCAACGGCTGTCCCAGTCTTTTATGATACCTACACGTAGACCGTGTGGATTAACTTTTTGCCCCATCGTTACCTCCTTCTACAGATTCTTTCTTAGTTTCAACTTTTGCTTTCTTTCCTTTAGTATTTTTTTCATCTTCTTTTCTCTCATCAAGAATTACAGTGATGTGAGAATTTCTTTTTAAAATACTATATGCTCTTCCCTGAGCTCTTGGATGCATTCTCTTATAATTTGTAGCATTTCCAGCGAAACATTCTGCTACATATAATTTATCTTCATCCATATTGTTATTATTTTTTGCATTTGCTTTAGCAGACTCAATAAGTTTTTTGATAAGTTTAGATGCATATCTTGGACTATATGTTACTATACCAATTGCTTCCTCAACATCTTTTCCTCTTATTGCGTCAAGTACAAAACCAGCTTTTCTAGATGATACTCTTGCGTTAGAAAGTTTTGCACTTGGTCTCTTGTCTACTTGCTTTTCATTTCTTTCTCTCTTAATTTGAGATCTATGACCTTTTGACATGTGCTACTACCTCCTTACGCCTTTGCCTCAGCTGCTGGTGCTGCTGGCGCTGCCGCCGGTGCTGCTCCTGCTGCTGGTGCTGCACTCGCTGCCGGTGCTGCTCCAGATGATACTGACGCTTTTTGTTCATTGCTACCATGTCCTCTAAAGAGACGAGTAGCGACGAACTCTCCTAATTTATGACCAACCATATCTTCTGTGATATAAACTGGTACATGAGTCTTTCCATTATGTACTGCTATTGTGAGTGAAACCATTTGTGGGAAGATAGTTGAACGGCGTGACCAAGTTTTAATAACTTGCTTATTGCCAGATTTAACCATAGCTTCTACTTTTTTAAGTAAGTGCTCATCTGCAAATGGTCCTTTTTTAAGTGAACGTGCCATTTATTCTATCCTCCTTTCTATTTAAGAACTGAACCGTTCTTTCTTGTTATAATTAGTTTATTAGTATTTTTCTTTCTATTTCTAGTCTTAAGTCCAAGTGCTGGTTTACCCCAAGGAGTAACTGGTCCCGGAAGACCGATACTACACTTACCTTCTCCACCACCATGTGGGTGATCATTTGGGTTCATAACAGATCCTCTAACTGTAGGTCTTACTCCCATATGTCTCTTTCTTCCAGCCTTGCCAATATTTACAAGGTTGTGTTCACCATTTCCCACGATGCCGAGTGTTGCTCTACACATTATAGGAACTTTTCTCATTTCACCTGATGGAAGACGAAGTGTTGCATAATTTCCTTCCTTCGCCATGAGCTGTGCAGTGTTACCTGCTGAACGAACCATCTTAGCTCCAAGACCTGGTGTAAGTTCTATAGCATGTACGTTTGCACCTATTGGAATGTTTTGAAGTGGTAAACAGTTACCGACTTTTGCTTCAGCATTTTCACCACTCATTATTTCTGTTCCTACAAGTAATCCATTTGGTGCCAATATATATGCTTTAGTGCCATCTTTGTAATAAATGAGTGCTATATTTGCCGTTCTATTTGGGTCATACTCAATTGCCATTACCTTGCCAACTATTCCATCTTTATTTCTCTTAAAATCTATAATTCTGTATTTTTGCTTATTTCCACCGCCGTGATGTCTAACAGTGATCTTTCCTTGATTGTTTCTTCCAGAAGTTTTAACCTTCTTTGCGAGAAGTGACTTTTCAGGAGTAGATTTTGTTATTACATCTTTATTATCAAGAACTGACATTTTTCTTCTTGAAGGTGTATAAGCTTTAAACGTTTTTATAGCCATTTCTTTAATCTCCTTTAATGATTTTGCGGATTATATTAATCCATACTTATCTACTTTGAAAGTGAGTTAAATAATTCAATTTCTTTTGAATCTTCCTTTAAAGTAACAATTGCTTTCTTATAAGAATTAGTTCTACCAACTGTATAACCTCTTCTTCTCACTTTGCCGCCGTTGTTAATAGTGTTGACTTTTTCTACTTTTGCACCTTCAAATAATTTTTCAACAGCGTCTTTAATTTGATTCTTAGTTGCATCTTTATGAACTATGAAGGTATATTTTTTGTTAACCATCTGGTTCATACTTTTTTCTGACACTACAGGTTTCTTTATAATGTCATAGCATGTTAGATTAGCCATTACTTATATACCTCCTCTACATTCTTAACTGCATTCTTAGTGATGAGAACCTTCTCATATTTTAAGATATCATATACATTTAGTTCATTTACTCCGGAAGTCTTAACACTTGGAATGTTTCTTGCTGAGATAACTACATTTTTATCATTATTATCAAGTACCACTAAAGACTTGTTAAGTTTTAAATTGTCTAAAACTTTCTTGAAATTTTTTGTCTTTATCTCATTTAATTTAATTTCATCAATTACTATCAAGTTATTGTCTTTAACACAGTTTGTAAGTGCTGACTTAAGTGCTGCTCTCTTTTCTCTCTTATTCATGTCCATATCATAGTCTCTTGGTACAGCAGCGAATACTACACCGCCACCTTTCCATTGTGGAGCTCTGATAGAACCTTGACGAGCATTACCAGTTCCTTTCTGTCTCCAAGGCTTTCTTCCGCCACCAGAAACTTCTGCTCTTGTCTTTTGCTTTTGAGTTCCCTGACGATTATTTGAAAGAATAGTTACGCGAGCTTTGTGGAGTAAGTGTTCATTAACTTCAACACCAAATATTGCATCAGCTAAATCAATTGTTCCTACAGATTGACCATCCATATTATATACAGATACATTTGCCATATTCTTTTTCTCCTTCCTAAGCCTTTACTGTTTCTTTGATAGTTATAAGAGCTTTATTTGGTCCTGGACATGCACCCTTTATGAGTATTAAATTCTTTTCAACATCTACTCTTACAACTTCTAAATTTTGTGTAGTTATTGTTTCGCGTCCCATGTGTCCAGGCATTCCTTTTCCTTTTCTAACTTTACCTGGAGTTGTTGCTGGTCCATTAGATCCTTGGTGACGATGGAACTTTGAACCGTGTTTCATAGGTCCTCTATGTTGTCCAAGTCTCTTGATAGTTCCTTGGAAACCTTTACCCTTGCTTATCGCAGTTACATCAACTTTGTCACCTACTTGGAAAATGTCAGCTTTGATTTCTTGATTGAGTTGATACTCACCAGAATTTTCAAATTTGAATTCTCTTAAAAACTTTTTAACTGCACATCCTGCTTTTTTAAATTGTCCTTTATCTGGACTATTTACAAGTTTTTCTCTTACATCTTTAAAGCCAACTTGTACGGCTTCGTAACCTTCTTTTTCTTTAGTAAGAACCTTTGTAACTACGCATGGTCCTGCTTCAAGAACAGTTACTGGAATGAGCACACCTTTATCAGACCATATTTCTGTCATTCCTAATTTCTCTGCTAGTATTGCTTTCTTCATGTTTTAATTCTCCTTCCGTAAATGTCGGAGCGATGCCGCTCACATCTACTAATTATTTTTCATTTTGATATCAATTGCTACACCTGCTGGCATCTCAAGACCATGAAGTGTATTTGTTACTTGAGAACTTGGACTAATGATATCAACTAGTCTCTTATGAGTTCTTTGCTCAAATTGTTCTCTTGAGTCTTTGTACTTGTGAACAGCACGAAGGATTGTAACAACTTCTTTTTTTGTAGGAAGTGGAACTGGTCCAGAAACTATAGAACCACCTCTCTTACAATTGTCTACAATTTTTGCTGCTGCTTCATCAACTAGACTATGATCATAACCTTTGATGATTATTCTCATTACTTGCTTTGCCATAAAAAAAGTCGCCTCCTTGAACTTTTGTTCTAAAGCGGTGACTGTACACGGATTCGGGTGTATCGCATAAATGTGAGTCAAAAAAATAAACCCGATAAGTATACAGTGACAGCTATCAAAATTATTTTGACACTTGCTCCCCATAAATAACCAAGTTTAAATTGCAACTTGCAACCTCATGGATCTACGCTACCATGTCACAGCCTATTAATATTATCAAAAACTAACAAAAAAAGCAAGAGTTTTCTTGCTTTTTCTGGCATTTTATTAAATATTTATTAAACAAGAATAATAGGGACGGACTTTATTATTTTTTTCATATTTTTATCACATAATTCACTTATTTAACAAAATTGGATTTATGCAAATATATTTAGAAATATACATTTAAATGTATAAAATTATAGATTAATTTAGTACTGCTAAAATGACGCATTTATGCAGGTTTTATGTCTTTTTTATGTAAAATATATTTAAGTCCGTCCCTAATTTCTATTTTACATAAGTGGTGCAAACATTCTCAAAATCGCACCCCAGAACCTATATCTAGCTGGCATTTTCAATATTTCAGATAAATTCATTTCTTTGCTATCATTTAAAATTTTTGTAAAATCATCTTTAATATCTCTTAATGCAATATCATCACCATATAAATATAATCCATTTTCATAATGTAAATAAAGGCTTCTAAAATCAAGGTTGGCTGTTCCTACCACTGCTCTTATATCATCCTGCAAATATACTTTTGAATGAATGAAACCTGGTAAGTATTCATAAACTTTTGCACCAGCAAGTGTTAGTGACCTATAATAACTTCTATTTACATAAAAAACATACTTTTTATCTGGCACTCTCGGAACAACAATTCTTACATCAACTCCTCTTTTTGCTGCTGACTCAATAGTATCTACAAGAGCCTCATCAATAACAAGATATGGAGTCATTATATACATATATTTGCTAGCAGAATTAAACATATATCTATAAATCTGCAATGAAATATTTTCAGGTAAGTTTGGATAATCAGTATAAGGGACATAGAGTGCATCCTCATCTGTGTTTTCAAGTTTACTTTCATATTTTGAAGTGTAACCATTAACTTCAAAAATACGGCTCTTTGATCCAACCTCCCAAAGTTGAAGGAACATAATTGTAAAACTCTCTACTGCATTACCTTCAACCCTAATTGCAGAATCCTTCCAATGTCCAAATCTCTCATAGAGATTAGCATATTCGTCTGCGATATTAATTCCACCTGTATATGCAATTTCATTATCAATAACAAATATTTTCCTATGATCTCTATGGTTTTGTGTATTTGAGAGCATAGGCGATACTGGTTTAAAAATTCTTGCTTCTATATTATAAGACTTTAAATATTTGCAATACCTTCTATTAAAAAAAGAAACACTATTTAAACCATCAACCATTATTTTTATCACAACGCCTTCGCTTGCTTTTTGCTTAAGAATTTTAAGCATCTCCTGCCAAATTATTCCATCTGACAAAATGAATATTTCAATAAATATAAATTTTCTAGCAATTTTCAGTTTCTGAAGTATGTCCTCAAATGCATCTTTACCATTATTAAAATATTGAACTTTAGTATTTGAATAAGCTGGAACTTTAGCATGATTATAAAAATAATTAAAGAACGAAAGTTCTCTATCACTTGAATCTTTGGTCAAGCTTCCTTTTTCCAAAATTTCATCACTATGAGAAAAATCCAAATACTTTTTAGATTGTATAACTATATCCTTAAGTTTACCTCTATACCCATTAAAAATATTAGAAAAAGAAAGTATAAAATATAGAACCACACCAAAGACTGGCATCATAATAAATACAATCATCCAAGTAACCTTAAATGAATCTTTTATCTTTTTAGAGTTTACAATATATATAATTTCACCAATATGTAAAAAATTTATAAATATCTGAAAACTAGCACCAGTAAACTCATCTAAAAAATAGAAAATTAATAAAATCTCTATAATACAAAATAGAATTATAAAAAACATTGGAGAAAAAATAACTTTAAGTAATGAAAACTTTTTTCTATTTTTTGCATATTCACTATCTTTATTAAGCAAATAACTCATACTTTTCTCCTTTCTCACAGCTTATCAATACCCATTCATCTTCATAAAATGATTTAATATTTTTGAAACTGTTAGTTTTTGTTAAACAGTCAATAACCTCAGCTTCTTTTTCTTTAATTATCCCACTTAATACTAAATTCCCATTATAGTTAATGTAATCAGCAACATTGCCAACTTCAATAAGTGAAATCAAAACTGGTGCTAAAATATTAGCAACAACAATGTCATACTTTATTAGTTTCACTTTATCGCTTAATTTTTTATCAGTTATCAAATTCCCATAACCATAAACAAAGTCATTTTTATCTAAATCAATCAATGTAAAGTTATCACCAATTTTATAAAACGAACTTATATTATTAAGTTTAAGATTATCTAATAAATTAAATTCACAATTTTCATCAATATCAATAGCAACTACATTTTTTACTTCTAACTTATTTGCAATTATACTAAGTATCCCAGAGCCAGTTCCTATATCTAAAAAGTTTTTGATATTTCCATTTTTTTTAACTATACTATCTATTGCTCTAACACAGAGCTTTGTAGTAGCATGTTGCCCAGTTCCAAATGCATTACCAGGTTCTATAAAAATATTTATCTTACCATCTTTAGCTTTTTCCCAATTCGGCAATATATTTATATTATCTATTTCAAGATTATTAAAATTTTCTTTCCACTTATTTAAAAATATCTCATCGTCTAAGTCTTTCTCTTCAATTTCCAAACTTCCCATATCCATAAAATTCTTATATTCATCAAGTTCAGACTTAATTTTTTCAAATATTTCTTCAAACTCAGATTTAGTAAAAATATTGTCGTAGCTACTCATATAACTGCTATCTACTAAATTTTTATCTGTATTATTAAACTTAGATATTTTTTTTTCTCCTATTGATACATAAAAACTAACTTTGGATTTTCCATCATCAATATTATATTTAGGCATATCAACATACATCTTTCTCAAATCTTCAACAGATAAATTCTGATTATCTTCTATTTCGGCGCCTATAATATTATTTTCAAATAAAACTGAAGCGACTATATCAGCCGCCTCAACATTTGTATTAATTGTAATCTTTTTCCAAATCATCGAATTATATTTGATATTAAACCATAAGATAATATTGACATTATTATAAAGGATAAAATGATACCTAAAAATATCCCAAGGCTTGCTTTCTTTATATCCATATCAAATACTGAAGCAACGAGTGAGCCAGTCCAAGCTCCAGTTCCTGGAAGTGGAATTCCAACAAATAAAACTAATCCCCAAAATCCATACTTCTCAACTTTAGTTCTATTCTTATGAGCCATTTTTCTAAAATGCTCAACAAAACCTCTGGTTAATTCCCAATTATCCATCCAGTTAAAAATTTTTTTTAAAAATAATAGTATAAATGGAATGGGAAATATATTTCCAATTATGCAGATAATAGCAGCCTTTATATATGGAATATTTAAAATTGCGGCTGCAATCATCCCACCTCTAAGTTCGAGTATAGGCATTAGTGAAATAATAAATACCATTACTTCTTTGGAAAAAATATTTTTTAGAGAAGATATTAAGTTTTGAATTATATTAAGCATTAATCAATTCTTTCGCAAGATTTATTGCTTCATCAACTTTACTTGCATCCTTTCCTTGTCCTTGTGCAAATTTATCCTTGCCTCCACCATTTCCGCCTAAGACATTTGCTAACTTCTTAAGAATATTACCCGCATGAAGACCTTTTTTAACTGCGGCATCTGAAAGTGATACAACTATAGCGACATTATCACTATTTTTTGAGAAACAAACAACTACATAATCAGCAATCTTATCTTTTATGCTATCAACTAAATCTTTTAATTCATTCATATTCTTGTTGTCAAAACTGTTAATAGCTACATTCAGGCCATTAATCACTTGTGTGTCAATATCAGACACTTCGCTTAATGAAACTTGCTTCTTTAGGCTATCAATTTCAGACTTTAGATCCTTAATCTCTTTTAGTAAAGAATTAACTTTATCTTCAGCTTCATTATTAGGTACTTTAAGCAAGTAAGAAATATTGTTTAATTTATCAACTTCTTCATTATAAAAATCTATCAAAGTATCAGAAGTGATTGCTTCTATTCTTCTAACTCCGGCAGCAACACCTGATTCAGACATTATCTTAAAACATTTAATCTCAGAAGTATTATCAATGTGTGTTCCTCCGCAAAGTTCAAATGAAAAATCAGAAACTCGTACTGTTCTAACTATTTCTCCATACTTTTCTCCAAAAAGGGCAGTGGCGCCTTCTTTCTTTGCTTCATTTAATGACATTTCTTTTTTAGTAACGTCTAAAGCTTCAGCAATCTTCTCATTAACTATTCTTTCAACTTCAGTGATTTCTTCCTTAGTCAATGCTTTAAAGTGTGTAAAATCAAATCTAAGACGATTATATTCAACTAAAGATCCTGCCTGTTCAACATGTTTTCCAAGCACCATTCTCAATGCAGCTTGCAATAAATGCGTTGTTGTGTGATTTATAGCAGTTAAATGTCTATTTTTACTATCTACTTCGAATTTAACAGTGTTACCATTTGAAAAACTTCCACTAATAACTTTGCCAATGTGTCCAATTTTAGTATTTAGTATCTTTACAGTATCATATACCTCAAATGTATTATTACCATCTTTAATAAGTCCTATATCTCCAGCTTGACCACCCATCATTGGATAAAAATTTGTTTTGTCAGTAATTAATACAGCTTCAACTCCAGTATCAATTGCATCCACAATTTTATTATCACTTACAATTGTCAATACTTTTCCATCTCCAGTTAAAGAATCATAACCCACAAACTCTGAAGTCATTTCTTTAGGCAATTCATTAAATACAGTTGCATCAGCACCCATATAATTTGATTCTTTCCTTGCAAGTCTAGCTTTGTTCTTTTGATCTTTCATTAATACATTGAATCTATCTTCATCTACAACAATTTGTTTTTCGCTAAGTATTTCTTTCGTAAGATCAAGAGGGAATCCATAAGTATCATACAATTTAAAGGCATCGTCTCCTGAAAGTTTATTATCTCTTATGCTTGACATCATTTGATTTAGAATTTCAAGCCCTTGGTCTATAGTTTGATTAAACTTATCTTCTTCAGCTTTTAACACATTGAGAATCATATCCTGTTTCTCAAATAATTCAGTATAGTGCGACTTGTTAAGTTTTATAACAACTTTTGCAAGGTCTGTCATAAAAGCTTTTTTAACTCCAAGTATTCTGCCATGTCTTACAGCACGCCTCAAAAGTCTTCTAAGTACATAACCTCTTCCTTCATTTGAAGGTAAAATTCCATCAGAGATCATGAAGGTACAACTCTTAATATGATCTGCAATTATTCTAAGAGATATATCAGCTATAGGATCATCTTTATAAATATGATGAGTGATAAGACTTATGTTATCCATAAGTTCTTTATTTGTGTCTACTTCAAAAATTGATTCTACATCTTGACAAACTACCGCAAGTCTCTCAAGACCCATTCCAGTGTCAATGTTTTTTTGTACAAGTTCTGTATAATTGCCTTTACCATCATTATCAAACTGAGTAAATACATTATTCCAGACTTCCATGTATCTATCACAGTCACAGCCTACAGTACAAGTTGGTTTACCGCAACCATATTTTTCGCCGCGATCATAATATATTTCACTACATGGTCCGCAAGGACCTGAACCATGTTCCCAGAAATTATCTTCTTTACCAAATTTAAAAATTCTTTCGCTAGGTATTCCTATCATATCATGCCAAAAATCATAAGCCTCTTGATCATCAACATACACAGATGGATATAGCCTATTAGGATCAAGGCCAAGAGCAACCGTTAAAAACTCCCAACTCCAAGTAATTGCTTCTTTCTTAAAATAATCACCGAAAGAAAAGTTACCAAGCATTTCAAAAAATGTGCCATGACGAGCAGTATGACCAATATTATCAATGTCACCTGTTCGTATGCACTTTTGGCAAGTAGTAACTCTCTTTCTTGGCGGCACTTCAATGCCTTTAAAATATGGCTTTAGAGGCGCCATGCCTGAGTTTATAATTAATAAACTATTATCATTATGCGGAACTAAAGAAAAACTAGGTAATCTAAGATGTCCTTTTGATTCAAAAAAAGACAAAAATAATTCTCTCAGTTCATTTACCGAAAACTTTTTCATAATCCGCTACTCCAGATTCTCTTTCTCATTCTTTAAATTCTTCTTTTTGGCAAATGAAATACCAAGTTTTACTGCAAGAACTAAAACTACAATATAAAACACCACCAAAATAATTTGTTTTAAAAATTCTCCTGCTATAAGCATAACTCCTCCTACTGTAGAAATCCTTTATAGGTTTCTAATATATCTCTACACTTTTTTTGTTTTTCCTCATATAAGTATTTGTTTTTGTAAAATTCAAATTCGATACTAGAATCAATGGTATCATTTAAATCAGAAATTGCAAAATCAATATTTTTTTGAAATTCTTCTAAATCTAATTCAAGTCTATAAAAATCTTCATCATCAAGTTTCTCATTTAAAACTCTAACTATTTCATTAATTTTTTGAGAATAGATACTTTCTGCTACCGCATAGTACTTAGTCTTCTTAACTTTATCAAGGTCTAGATTAACTTGTTCATTTAGTATGTCATCTATACTATTTAAATCTTTATTTAAAAAGTCATAATTTACATCTGATAAATCATTGTTGGTTATCTTATTCGACAATTCATTCGTGTATATATCATTAATATTATATTGACGATTTTTAAAAAAATACTGATTTACAAGAGTTATAATAATAAGTAATGCAACTATTGAAAAAATAATTAAAATATTTTTAAAAAAATTTGTAACCATTATGAATTTATAATCCTTCTGTAGTATGGATAGTATGCATCAAATGTTCCTATACTAACATTATTTACGCCTCCATTCTCATGTATCACAGTCATTTGTCCATCTGGTGCCCACTCAAGAAACATCATGACATGGGAATCTATACCAGGCCGTACAATTATATCTCCTGGTAATAAATCTTTTCGGGTGATTTTCATTCCTTCTGTGGCAAGTTTTGCTGTCCCTTCCGATTTAATAATATACTTATTAAATGTTGTTCCATATACCCAATTTACCCATCCAGAGCAATCAAGACCTTTAAGACATCTACCCTTATAATCAGCGGGTACTTTTATACCAAAATTATTTGTTTCATAGCCAAATCTAGATGTCTTACCACCATAATAATATGGGATTCTACCAACCGATCTAAGTGCAGTTTCTATTACCGACAATCTATTTTTTGTAAGATTCTTATCTAGTCTACTTAAATAATAATTAATTTCTTCTTGAGTAAGCGGCTCAACAAAATCAACATAAGATATACTTAAACCATATTCTTTTTCCCAATCTTTATACGATAAAAGTCTAGCTCTATTTTTCATGAATGAATCCCATCCATGCCAGTTTTTAGTATAATTTAGTCCCTTATTGCCATAGTTCTTGTCAATACTAGTAAGCCCATAAGAAGCATCAAGCGTCATGACCGTAACATGTAAATTTAAATCAATATGACCCGGACAGTAATTAAGGTCCGTAGGTTCCCCATTATAAATATCTTCAACATACGATTTGTAGTCACCAGGAGTGACACTATAATCATCATGAGCAAATCTTATTAGCGTGCCTGCTTTATATGGTTTATCTTTAGGCAATACTTTTTGTGGGTTAGTTTCAGGTTTAATTTTATGATATGAAATGCTATTAATTTGACTAATTGACGAAACTTCTGGATCATCATAGTGCATGCAACCAGAACAATAATAAACCTCACTTATACTCGCCACATAAGTGTATGAATTGTCAAATAAATCATAACAATACTTTAAAAATGTCTTTGTATCATATGGATCTCTATAATAAGTATATACAGATGCCATACTCATTATGTATTTTATATTATTGTCATCTTCAAGCAAATTGCCATCTCCATCGCGATAATCTATATTCACATTTTGAAAGTTAGTTATAAACCAAGTGTGTCTTTTACCAACTTTATGAGTAGGATCCTCAGGATTATACTTTCCAATTATGCTATATCCATCATAGTGATACTGTCTCACAATATTTACTGGTTTAGCATCACACATATTATTAAGTGACTGATAATAAGTTTTATACCTATTTTGCATTTTTTCATAAATTTGAAATGCTGAAGACTTTAACTCCGTTGTCTCTGCTACCTTATCCTCGTCTGATATAACTGGGATAGGTGCATTGGTTGCATAATAATTTCTATCTTCATCATCTTCTACAAACTTATAAACTTTAGCAAGATTTAAATTTGTTGGATCTAAATTATCATTTTCTGACGATACATTCTCAATTATAGAATAAGCAGAATTTAAAGCATCTTCTTTATCCGATACAGTTTTAAATGGTTTATGCGAAACAGACCTAAAGCTTTGTTCATCATTTAAACTATTTGCTATTTTATTAATTAAAAAACAAACACAAATAATTCCCGCTATAACTAACACTCTATAAATAGTTTTTTCTTGATCAAAATATTTTTCTTTATTATTTCCCATAGTTTTTTTCTATATTTTCTAAGACTTTATTAAAATATTCTGGCAGTTTTGACTCAAACTTAATTCTTTTATTAGTTCTTGGATGGTTAAACTCTAAATAATATGCATGAAGTATTTGCCCATCTAAATCTTTAAAGTTTCTATCAACCTTTCCGTATGTCAAATCACCTAGCAATGGAAACCCCAAATCTTTCATGTGAACTCGTATTTGATGAGTTCTACCAGTTAATAGTTCACATTCAATATATGTATAATTATTAAATCTTTTTAAAACTTTATATCTAGTAATAGCCTCTTTTCCAGAAGGGTCTATAGCCATTCTAAGTCTATTTCTCTTGTCGCGTCCAATTGGCTTATCAATCTCTCCAAAGTCATTTTTAACAACTCCTTTTACTATAGCAAGATATTTTCTTATGTTAGTATGATTAGAAAACTGTAAAGAAATATTTTTATGCGAATCATCATTTTTGCATATGCATAATATTCCAGATGTATCTTTATCAATTCTGTGAACTATTCCTGGTCGTATAACACCATTAATTGAAGAGAGTTTATCTTTGCAATGATACATTATTGCATTTACCAATGTGCCACTTAAGTGTCCATTAGATGGATGTACAACCATTCCTCGTTCTTTATCAATGATTAAAATATCTTCGTCTTCGTAAATTATTTTCAAAGGTATATTTTCAGGTACTATATCTAAAACTTCAATTTCTTTTTCGATAACATCTATTACATCATCCAATTTCGTTTTATAAGATGGTTTATCTACTATAGCACCATTTACAGACACATAACCTTCTTCAATTAGTGATGCGATATATGTTCTACTAAAATTTGAATGTTCTTTTATAAAACTATCAAGTCTTAAACTATTATTATCTTCAACTTTTATATTCATAAGTTAAATTTCTTCGCCTTTATATATAAATATAAGTGAAAGAATAAGTATTGTGCATCCTATGGTTATACAAATGTCAGCAAAATTAAAAACTGGAAAATCTATCAATTTAAAATATATAAAATCAACGACATACTTATTTTTTAATCTATCAATAAAATTTCCAACAGCTCCGGAAAAAATTAAAATCAAAGAAATATATATAAGTAAATAGTGTTGGTTCAGCTTCAATTTATATAGATATGTGAATATTACAAAAAATACAATTACTGTAAGTATATAGAAAAAAATGAGTCTATTTTGAAGTATCCCAAATGCAGCGCCTCGATTTTCTACATAAGTTAATTCAAGTATTCCATCTATTAAAACTATTGGCTCATTATCATATAAAGTATTTAGTGCGATATTTTTAGTAAGCTGATCAATAATGATAAGCACTGCGCTTGATAATATAAATACAAAATATTTTATAAAACTATTTTTCATCTATTAAATATTAAGTTCCTTGATATATGCTTTGCCTATAGACTTAAGATAAATAAACTCAATTTTGTCATCTACACATTTTTTATCATTTTTTACAATTTTTAATATTCTATTTTGATTTTTAATAGCATAATCAGTATCTAATCCAAAATAATGGAACAATCTAATTACTCTATCCATATCTTTAAATGCAGAAATCTCCATAGCCATTCTTATACCAATAGCAACACATTCGCCATGATTCTTATTTAGTCTTTCGTTAGTTTCAATTGCATGACCCAATGTATGACCAAAATTAAGAAGTCTGCGTTCTTTTAAATCATAAGGATCAATTAATACATACTTTTTCTTTATTTCTATACTTTTATTAATAATATATTTAATAACGGCTGGATTCTTAGACACAATTTTAGCCTTATTATTTTCAAGATAATCAAAAAATGATGAATCAGTAATTAGTGCATGCTTTATGACTTCAGATAGTCCACAAGCAAAATCTCTATCTTTGAGTGTATTTAATACAGAAATGTTATCATATACAAACACAGGATCTTTAAATGCACCAACAGCATTTTTAATACCGCATACATTTACCGCAGTCTTACCACCTATAGAAGAGTCAGCCATAGATAATAATGTAGTTGGTATACTTCCATAATCTATTCCTCTCATATATGTTGCTGCGACAAAACCTGTTACATCGCTTACAGTTCCACCACCAAAAGCGATTATAAAATCTTGTCTTGAAAAATTATGATCAATCAAAAATTTATAAACTCTTTCGCAAGTGTTAATACTTTTATTTCTCTCACCACTAACTATAGAAAAACAATAAATCTCATCATTAAACTCTTCAGTAAAAATAGACTCCAATTCATTATAGTAATATTTTCTTACATTGTGGTCAGTAATAATTAATACTTTTTTATTTACAATGTTATTGGACTTAAGTATGTTTGAAAGAGAAGAAAAATCATCAGAAACAACTATTGTATATGGAAGTTTTGACTGAGCTTTCATTGCTTACTCCTAAAATTGTGACTTTGGTGGTTGATAAAAACTCTGTAAATCTTGTGAAAGCTTCTCAGCGTTTTGACCAAAGTTATATTGTTGTCCAAAATTATTTTGTTGTTGTCCAAAATTCTGATTTTGTTGGAACTGGGCTGGTTGATGAAAGTTAGGCATGCTATTTTGAGGATTAAAATCAAAACCTTGATTCATATTAAAATTAAATCCACTTCCACCTTGATTTCCATTTATAGCTCCACTAGTTGGGAGAAAATCGTATGCCCCTATAGTTTCTGTATTAAGTGAAAATATATACTGTTTTTCACCCATTTTTTTACAATCTCCATCAAGTGCATATATAGCACCAGAGATTACATCAACTATTCTTTGTGCAACTTGCGGATTAGCAACTTCCACATTAACCATAGCTGTAAATCCATTCTTTACATTTTTAATTATTCCAAAAGCCTCCTCAAAAGACTTTGGTACATATACTTGAATCTTTCCGTTGCTTCTTGTTTTTTGATTTTGATTATTTTTAGCTAAATCAAATCCGTGATTTCCAAGATCAAAAGATTGTTTATTTTGTGCAAATAAATTTTCATTTCCAGACTTTTTACCAAAAGGTTTAGGCAATGAAAAACTTCCGCCCTGTCTAACTTGGTCGTTAAATTCAACATCATCATCAAACATCATGTCGTCATCAGCGTTAAAAATGTTCTTTACCGTTTTCGTAACCTCTTTAAAAATCCCCATCTTATCCTCCAATAATTTAACATTAAATTATATCACAAAACTAATTATTACTACAAGGGCGACTATGAAGAAATTAGATCTCCTTCCTTTATATCACTGGCATTTAAGCAAATATGGTCATAAAGTGATATGCCATTAATAGTCTGTTTCTTAATAATTGCATATTCATTGGTTTTATCAATTATCTCTATATTTTTAAATGTCGCATAACCCTTATTCATATTATATACACCATTTAACTTTGTAACTTCACTTAGTGAATATGTATCATTATACCTATTTATCAACACATCACCATATTTTAGTTTTGAGAGTGAGTCATCAATAGATATATAATAAAAGTTATTATCTTCCTTGGATATATTACAAGTAAATTTTTCTCTAACTCCATTCACTCCAACCTTGTAAAATATGTTTTCATCTGTCTCAATATCCTTCTCAATCATAGTTTTAGGTATCATGTAACAATTTTTAGAAACTATAGATTTGATAGGAATTTTATATCCGGTAATTTTTTTGTTCTCAATCTCAAACTCAACAACTCTTTTATCAATAAACCTCTCAGGATAATCTCTAATATATAATTTAAAATGCTTTACTCCATCGTTTCCTATAAAACTCTCTATATGGCCATTTGTAGTTACATTTTCATATACAAATTTAACAAATACATTATATGATTTCTGATAATTATCATAATCATATGAACTATCAAAGGCAATAACAAACTCTGGACTCTTTACTACCTTATATATTTGATCCCCAGACAATACTCGTTTTTTTTGCAAAGATACTTTCGCACTATCATATTTTTTTATCATATTGTCAGTAAAATCTTCTATCTTGCCATCTTCATATCCGTCAATAATAAATGATATAAGACCGGCAAATTTTGAGTATCCTTTTTCTTTAGCATTAATCTCTTTTTCTATATCTATGTTTTCCAACTGCTTTACTAGATTTATTTCATTAATTAAACTATTTAAAGAATCTTTAGCAGTATAAATATTGGAAAAATCATAATTAGTAATATTGTTGCTATACATTTTAATATTTTGTCTAATTTTCTTTTTATCATCGTTATTTAACTCAAACTTATCAATTATACTAGGCTCATCATTAATAGTATATATAAAGGCACCTCGATTAACTCTGTCAGCATTTGCAACATAGTAGTTAATATATCCATCATTTTGACAATTTGCTATACTTTCATCTCTATATATAAAGCCTTTATGCCTATCTACATTCACTATCTCACCAGTAGTTACCTCATATATCTTAACACCTTCACTATTAAATATTTTTATAAAATTAGCTAATATATATATGCCAATAACAACTAAAATTACAAATAGTACTCTAAAAATATAAAAAATCTTTTTCTTTGATTTATTAATTTTTTCTTTTTTTGGAAAAATCATTTTGGTATTGAACTCAATAATGCATTTGAATTATAATAGGAATTTCTCTTTGACTTAGCATTTAAAACAACACTAATATATTTTGTATTTGTTTTCTTATCTGAAGCAACTATTACAAGACAATTTCCAGCATTTGTGGTGTTTCCTGTTTTAGTTCCTTCAAGTGAAACATTTCCGCTCATGAGTAACTCTTCTGTCACAAAATAATTAGTGGTTAACCAGGTTTCCTCTCTTACAGTACCATCACTTTGTATAATATTTGACTTATACTCTTTAGTTGTTGTAATTTCTTTAAAAATAGGATATCTCATAAGTTCTTTTGTAATTAAAAACATATCATATGCAGTTGTAAAATGATAATCAGAATCAAGTCCATGCGGATTAGCAAAGTGAGTATTTACTGCTCCTATTCTCTCAGCCTCATTATTCATAGCAATAATAAAATTATCATAATTATTAAAAACATTTTCTGCTAGACACATGGCAGCATCATTTCCAGAAGGAACAAGCAGGCCATAAAGTAAATCTAAAATTTTTAATCTATCGCCAGACTTTAAGTTTGCTTTAGAAACATCCTTCTCAAGATCAACTGCATCACTACTTACATAATACTCTTGATTTAAATCATCACAATTTTCAAGTACAATTAAAGCGGTCATAAGTTTAGTGAGGCTTGCCATAGGAAGTCTTTTATAAGGATTGTGATATTTTGCAAAGCTTGATTCAAATCTATCAAGTGAAGCGATGAAATATCCATCTGCTCCAATATTATTTACTATCTGTTCTTCAAGTGCATTAGGAACTACAATATATTTCGCAGTACCATCAGCAAATGTACTATCATTGGCAACATATAAATTACTTAAAAGTCTTGAGCTGTCATAATTTACTTTAAATGATTTACATGAAATAGTAAAAAGTAACATCAAGACAATTAGAAATAAAGCTATTATTTTTTTTAAACATTTTTTCATTAAATTCTTGTTTCTCTTCTTATATTTAACACAAATCCCATTCCCATATAGATTGATAAAAGCGATGATCCTCCTTGAGAAAAAAATGGAAGTGGAACACCAGTATTTGGTATAAGCGATGTGGCTACACCTATATTTATAAAAGTCTGAACTGCAAGCCAAGTGGCAACACCTATACAAATTAAATTTTTATAATATTCTCTTTGTTTGGATGCAGTGAAAATGCAACTAATAATCAAGAAAATATAAAGAAGAATTATAAGCATAGTTCCTACAAACCCAACTTCTTCTCCTACAACAGCAAAAATAAAATCGTTTTGAGCCTCTGCAAGCCATTTGCCATTTTTAACAGAATTTGGTAAGTCATTATTTATACCCTTACCTGTAAGTTTTCCTGACCCAATAGCGATAACAGAATTCTCTTGCTGATACTGAGCCTCGTTTTTTTCAGTAGGTTCAAAAAATGAGACAATTCTGTTTTTCTGATAATCTCTAAGGAAAGGAATATTATCAATAAAACCAAACCTAACTGATGAATAAACTAATAGGAATAATACTGCCACTACCCCACCAAATATAGCGAACCATCTAAGTTTAAGTTTTGATGCAAAGAGCATAGCAACAAATATTGATGTAAATATAAGTGAACTTGATAAATTAGGTTGAATAAATATTAGTACAAATGGAACAAAATAAAATAAAAATAGCTTAAATAAATTACCAAATTGATTAATCTGAATGTCTAATTTTTCCATGTACTTAGAAGTAAAAAGTATTAAGAAAAGTTTTGCAAATTCTGAAGGTTGTAACTCCATATTCACGAATGGGACTCTTATCCACCTAATTGAATTTCTGCCAAATGCAGTTCCTGTAATCTGAACTAATAAAAGTGCAAATACAGATATTACGAAAAACCATATATATCTTGGCATAATTTTTTTTAGATTAAGAAAAGAAATTAATAGGCATATAATGAGCGATGCAATTGATATACCAAGTTGTGTCATAAAAGAATATATTCTCTCACCCACACTTGATTGTACAAAAACTAACCCTGCAATATTTAGCATTATGCAGACAAGTAACTGTAAAAATCCATAATTTTTTAAGTTTAAATCAAACATTATTCAGATACAGATATTGATTTTATATCATCAGTTCCCTTTGTAAGAATCTCTTCAAATGAAGTTACACCATACATATAATTATATACACGGTTTGCAAGTGCTGCAGCATTTCCTGAAGAATATCCAAATGGTATAACAACATTAACAGCAATTTCAGGTGCATATTGAGGCGCAAAAGATACAAAAACAGCATGGTTAGTTCTATCATTTCTTTCTTGCGCGGTACCAGTTTTGCCGCAGACTTGAAGTCCTTGAGATCTAAATATTATCTTAGCTATACCATCAGTAACCATCTTTCTCATACCATCATGCACAATTTTAAAATTTTCTTCTGTAATTGGTAAATGTTGAACAATCTTTGGCTCAAATTGCAATTTTACATCTCCATGCTTATCCACAACTTTTTCAATAAGTGATAAGTCATAGAGAGCACCACCATTTGCAAGCGCAACAGTATATTTGGCTAATTGAACATTATTATATGCATGAGTTCCTTGACCCATAGCAGATCTTTCAGGGTCTGTATATGATATTGTTGGGGCCAATTCATCAATTTCAACTCCTGATTTTTTATCAAGCCCAAACAACCTACAATACTTTTGTAAAATTCTGAGACCATTGTCAGTACTATAACTTCCATAGTCATCATACGACATATAATGTCCATATTTAGAAAAAACAACATTGCAAGAATTGCTTATAGCATCTATTACATCAAGTTCACCATGGTCATATGGATATGCCCAACACTTAATTGGTGGATCGATCTCATTAAAAATTCCATCGCACAAAACTTTTTCAGTAGATGATATTGTTCTCTCCTCTAGTGCAGCAAGTGCTGTTATAGGTTTAAATGAAGAACCAGGAGCAAGTTGCGTCTGAGTTGAACAGCATACAAGCGGATAAGATTTATTATTATTAAGTGACTCCATGTACTTTCTATTGTAAACTAAATTATTGTCATACGATGGATAAGTGACAAGTGCATTGAGTTTTCCAGAATTTACATCTGTAACAACTATTGACCCTGCATAAGGATCTAAAGCTAAATCAGATGGTTTTAAAACCATATCACGAACTAGTCTTATAAAATAAGTATACATATAGTCATCAGTAGCTTTAGATATTTTATCATACTCTACATCATTCCAAGGTAAGAAACCTTGTTCGAATAATGCCATAATCAGAAGTCTGTTTGTGATATATTTTTCTTTAATTGCAAACTTATATACAAGTTTATCAAACTCTTCATTATTATCGAGTATGCTCATGATATAGGTCACAAGACTATTATATATCGTGTCTCTATCACCATATCTTTCACTCGCATATATTTTGGTCGTATCTATCCAAGTTTCTTCTATCGCTTTAAATAAGAAATCCCTAAGAGAAATCGTATCTTCTTTCCACCTTATATACTCTGAAACATCTCTATCAATGGCATCTGACATTAAAATATTATTGTGAGTATGCAAATATGTATAGACGTAGGCCATAAAATTTTGTGCAGTATTGCTTAGATTCATCTGAATGTCTGCATTTGAATCCATAAGGTTAGTATATATTATTTGTTTTGCTCTTTCTTTGGCTTCAAGAAATAATCTAAAAATTTCTTTTTCAGCATATTGAGCATCATCTGATGCAAAATGATCTTTATCTAACACATGATTATCAATCAAATGATAATAAGCATCATGTGCAGATATTTCCATTTTTGATGAAGATAATCTAACATTAGACACATCTCTATTAACTATTTTAGAACCAAGTATACCAGCAAGTCGCTGTTCCAAAAGGTTATAGTTAGCAATTTGATCGTTAACTTTAATAGTGATATACACATCTGCTCCAGCTTTTGATTCTTGTTCTTCAAGTGTTTCTAATATTTTTCCACCAGAATCTACAACAATCTTTTTGTAACCTTTTGTTCCACATAGATATTGTTCCATAGATTTTTCAATGCCGAGAAGTCCAACTTTATCATTTAAATCATATTGATCATTTCTTTCTTTCAATCTCTCAATATGAGCTTCGCTGGTTTGTCCAACATATCCAACTATATGGGCAAAATATATAGCATAGTTATATCGCCTAGCGCTTGTTTCTTCGACATTAACACCTTGCAATTCTCCAAGGTTTTCAAGTATTTCAGATGCGCACCTGCTACTTACGTTTTCAGATATAGTGGTTGGCTGATATTTTTGATAAGAAGTAAGACGCATGGTATAATGTATCCCTATCATATCTAGCATGGTTTTATCTGAAATTATAATTGGGTTACCATTGTCGTCAGTTATATAATCCATAGCATATCGATGCTTTGAATAGTCAAATGCTTCTTTTGCAGAAATATCAGACCTAAATTGAAAATTTCTACCCTCATCAAGATCTTCCACTCTTCTACCATATATATTTGCTATAAATGTTCTATGTTGTCTTTCAGATGTAGTTGTAAATTCAAAATTTCCCTTCTCATCTATTTCGATAAAGTATCTTGATAATATATTACAATTATATTTTTCAAGAATTTTTGCTAGAGATAAAAGCATTTTATTTCTGCGATTAATGTCTTTATTATTTTGTTTGTAAGCATCTACATCTGCAATAGTGATATTTTTTACCAATTCATTATAAGCAAGTATATTGCCATCAACATCATAGATGTTACCACGAGCAGCTGGAATTGTGACAGTCTTGACTGATTTTTGCACATAGTTTTGTTCATAGTATTCACCATTAACTATTTGCAAATTAAAAAGCCTGACAATAACCATTAAAAACATTATAGAGAAAATAAATCCAATAATATTATTCCTATTATTTTCTCCTCTAAAAATCTCTCTAATTATATATAAAATAATCTGCATATATTTTCTTTTAAGGGTGAACTCGACGAACCCTAATTTCTATGAATTAAGTTGAGTTTATACAATAACTTGTAAATTAATACCGTTGCAATTAATGTAAATAAAATATTTGGCACCATCACATTAAATACATAATATGGTATTGCAAACTTTCTTCTTATTAGAAAGTGAGTAAAATAAATATAAAAATTATAGGCGAGCCCATTTACAAAGCTTAAAATCATAGGCAATGAAATTGAGTTTTCAAAAAAAGATTTATTTAAAGTACCATTTGCAAACCCTATTAATGAATATATTAAAATATAAAATCCAAAATCACCATTAAAATACATATCACATAGTAAGCCACAAAATATACCTGTTATCATTCCTATGTCTTCTCCATATAATAAGCCATAAGAAAAAGTAATTATCAAAAGGAAATTTGGTGATGATGCCAAAAACGGTATTAATGGAAAAATTGATGTCTGCACAAAAAATGCAAAGAAAATTATTAGTACATGAATTAATATCTTGCTAAATTTTCCAAATCTTAATTTTACCATTATAAACCTAGTCTTTTATACTTTCAGATTTAAGTCGAGTAATAACCAACACTTCATTCAAATTTCTAAAATCAGTCACCGGAATTAGATATCCACTTTTTGAAAGTTGGTTATCATTTACATATATATCTGTTGCATATCCTATTAATATATTTGGCAAAAACTTTGACGATATATTTGATGTGACGATCTTATCGCCATCTACAACGGCTGTGCTCATGTCTATCCCAGTAAGTCTAAGACGATTATTTTTATATAAAGTTATGTCACCTTCTACCATACAAGATTCAAATGAGTGTTGAGTCATAGAAGCCACTCTTGACTCATCATCAATTATTGACCTCACAGTAGCATAATTATATCCTACCGATGACACAATGCCACAAAGTCCATTGTTGGATAGCACATTCATATCTACTTTGATGCCATCCTTTAAACCTTTGTCTATCTTGAAAACTTGAAACCATTCATCAGTGTCTTTTGCTATTACCCTAGCCGCTGTCTTAGGATAAATGTCATACTCATTGCCAAGATCATAAAGAGACCTTAAACGATCTGCCTCATAAGATTTAGCTTTAAGCAAATTATTTGCTTCAGATAGTGATGCTACTTGAGCCTCTAATATTTTAATTCGCTCATTAGCATCCTTAAGATCAGTTGAGTTCATTGCTCTACGTACAAAAATCATACCAACATTATTAATACCCTTCTGAATAGGTACAATTACACTTGAAAAAGCATTTCGCACACCAAGAGACACACTTGGTACATAGTGGCTAAATGTAATTGATGCTATTGATAAAAGAACAACAATTATTATTATGATTTTACTGTGTTGGTTTTTCATTTAATTAAACTTAAGGGGCTTTTTCCACACAAAAAATAAGAAATAGTCCCCCCATTTCTATATCTTATATTATAGCTAAAAATTGTAGTTTTTGCAATAAAAAAGCCATATTTAAGATACGGCT
Organism: uncultured Clostridia bacterium; assembly: GCA_947303805.1. GTDB lineage: Bacteria > Bacillota > Clostridia > Lachnospirales > Lachnospiraceae > UBA3633. Next base: position 47,685 of record CAMYZE010000005.1, read on the forward strand.
AAATATGAATATTAACAATAAATTAGACAATAAGTATTATTATATCAAAGATTAATAATGAACTCATAGTTTTAAAATACGAACCATAACATCTTTGCACTCGTTTTCAATTAATTGTTTATAACAATGCAATTCTTCATCACTTAAATCTTCTAATTCATGATATACTATGTTTTGAATCTTTGTGCTTAAGAATTTATATTTGCTTTTTGCCAAATTATGCCCCTTAATTAATTCTATACTCACTACATTCTTTCTACTACTGATATTTTTCAATAAGGAAACAATATTATTTTTATTAACATAGTCATCAGTATATCCTTTAATAACTGGTATTCTAATCCAAATATTTTTATTCGAATTTAACAATACGTCTAAGTTAGTATAAAATAAATCTAAGTTTCCACCTATTAAATTATTGCAGTTATTTTTATCAAGAATTTTTATATCAACTATATAATAATCAAAATAAATAATAGAATCAACAAATATACTATTATCAACAAACAAACTTGTTTCTAAGCAAGTATTAATGTTGCTTTTCTTTAGCAAATCAAGCAATGGTTTAAACTTATAAAACTGAAGTAATGCTTCTCCCCCAGAAAAAGTAACTCCGCCTACATTGTTATAAAATACTTTATCTTTTAGTAATATACCATATAATTCAGTATTGGTGTAATATTTACCAAATACCTCACAATCTCTATTATCATTGAAATACTCTTCCCTAAGCTGACTGATGTTTTCAGGGTTACAACACCATGGACACTTTATGGAACACCCTTTAAAGAAGCACGTAGTTCGTATTCCAGGTCCATCATTTAAACAAAATCTTTGAATATTAGTGATTAATAAATTATCTTTCATTTTTATTAAATCTCAACTTTGTTTTTGAAAGTATACTATTTATGTTTTCTAAAACAAAGTTATCTCTCATAATGATAATAACTGTAAAATAGATAATAGCTCCAACAAATATAATAAATATTGAATTATGTATTGAAGGATTTAGATTATTAGACATATATGATGTGACAGTAAACATAATAATTCCAGCAATGAAATAAATCTTTCCTTCTATAATTACTCTTTTAAGAGATATCTCACTTCTAATCATATATAGTTGAAATAGTGCTATAAATGTCTCAGCAATTATGGACGCAATTGCTGCGCCGATTGACATAAAATATCTAATCAAGAATATATTTAAACATAGATTGAGTCCTGCGCCTAGCATAACAGACATCGTAAAGAAATTTTCTCTTTTGGTTGGAATTAAATATTGGACTCCAGTAATATTGTTGATACCAATTGCTATAATCAAAAAAGATAAAATTCTTACTAGTATTATAGCTTTATCATATCCTCCTCCTAAAAACCAAGGAATAAAATTGTTTGATATTGCAATTGTTCCAAGGCAAAGTGGAATTCCCATAAGCCAAACAAACCTATAACTTTTATACATTAAAACTCGTATCGTTTCATGTTCATTTTTATTATATAGCAACCCTATTCTTGGAATGACCGCAATACTGAGAGACGTAATAATTGTTAGTAGTATTTTAGCAATCCTAACAGATATATCATAATATCCATTTTCAAAGTTATTGTGAGTAATAAATCCAATCATAGTTTTATCAAGAACTGTATATATCTGTATACCAATAGTCGGAACAAATAAAGATATAACTATCATGAAATCTTTAAATGGGGAAATCTTATTAATTTTTATCTTATTAACATACTTTTTTAAATATATAAAAAGAGATAAATTGCTTAATAATATAAAAAAGCCAATCGAAAAAGCATACAAAACTACATCACTTTTATCTTTTACAAATGAAAATATAAAAACTACACTGAGCAGCTTAAAAAATATATTTCTTGCAACAATTTTACCGAATTCTTCAATACCTTGAAAAAACCAAGTAATGTCAAAAAGAGTAGCTAATATATTTATTGATAATATTAAGTAAATTTTAGTTTTAAAGTATACCAATGATACCATTAAATAAACTATAAAGACGGTAAGCGAAGTAATAACTCTTAAAATAAAAGTATTCCAAAATACTTCACTTCTTTTTAATTTATTATCTTGATAATATGATATTTCCCTTTGGCCATATGTTCCTATACCAAGACTGGCAAATAAAACAAAAAAAGATACAACTGATTCGGCAAAACTGACCTCGCCAATACCATCTGCATTTAAAACCCTTGACAAATATGGTATTGTAATTAAAGGTGTTACCACCAATACTATTTGATACATTAAATTAAAAATATAATTTTTTTTAATACTTTTAGCCAATATTTACTCACTACATTTACCTTCAGAAACTAAGCATCTTTTAATTATAGTATCTTTATATTCATCAGGTAAATCATTAAAATATGCACTAAATCCCCAAACTCTAACAACAAGATTTAAATGCTTTTCAGGATGAAGTTTTGCATCAATTAATATATCACTATTTACAACATTGATCTGCATTTGAAAAAAGCCATTATTAATGCTACCCTTTATCAAATCCTTGAAACTATCTTTATGATTGTTAATTAAAGTAGGGGACACAAAAAAATCAATAACATTGCCATTTGAATTTGTTCCATGATATTCTATACTTGAAGCAAAAGAAATAAGTTCTGTAGGAGAAACGTTGTCGACCGATGAAATATTTACAGCTGTAGCCTCATTACATTTTCTACCATCAAATGTCGCAAATGTTTTCTTTCCCAAATCAATATATGATGGCGAACTTAAACCATATTTGCACTTTCCACCAAACTTATTTCTATATTTGTCCACAAGTTCGTTTGTGAAGTTTATAATTTCATTAGTAAAAATAATATTTTTATCATCATCATGTCCAAAATATTTTTTGCTTTTCAATAATTTATTATTAATTATATCAAACAACTTTTTATTATTATTCCAAGCATCATATATTTCACTAAGATTAAAAGTTTTAGTTTTAAACACTAATTCATCTATTAACATTAATGAATCTATTGCATTTGCTAGACCAATTGATAATACTCCGTAATTATTATACTTTGCACCTCCTAATGATATATCAACACCCTTTTTTCTGCAATCATCAATAAAAGAAGAAAACAATGGATCTTTCTCCCAAATAATTGAATCTAAATAGTTAAAAATAATAGTCAACTCAACTTTCAATTTGTCTTTATAAAGTTTTAAAACATCTTCAAAGCATACTGAATTTTTAAATTTAGTATCTTTAATAGTTTTTACTAATACATTTGCAAAATTAATATTTGTAATATTGTTTTGTTCAAGACTGTTACCATACGAAACCGGTTCCCAACAAGCTGATGTTACATAATTATATGCGTCAATCTTATCATAACCAAAGTCAATTAATGAATTAATAACTACTTCGTCATTTGATAGTAACGGCGATCCAATACCTGTCGAAATACAGTCTACTGCTAAATCATATAATTCTTCAGGCATATTTTTAGAAACTCTTAATAATATTTTGGGATCTGAAAATTTAAGTTTCGTTGCCGCTTTAAGAAAAGAATATGTCAAACTATTGCTAAAATAACTTCCATCCACGCTTTTTCCACCAACAATAATTATTTGTCCTATATCGCCTGGCAAACTGTTGCTTTTAAAACTATAATAATCGTGGAGTTCACTAATAAAATCTGAAATAATATCTATTTGTTCCTCTTTAGTATTTAAGTCTCTAAATCTATCAAGAATTAAATCTAATCTACCCAGGCCTACTAATTTATGACCAGTTTGCCAAAAGAGTGATGACCAAAATAATATCCTTTGGAGTGCTTCTTCTAACGAGTTGGCTTTTGCGTTAATCATATTTTCAAAATATTTAATGTATTTATGTTTTTCATCACAATCAGAATTATGAATCTTAATAATTATTCTACTTATATATCTTTTAATTGCATTTAAAAATTCTTTATTATAATGATAAAAATAATCCATCGGATTATCTAATATCAAACTATAATTTGGTGGTATATTCCCTATCACAGAATCCATATGGAATATTTTAAGATTCTCATCAATCCAATGGATGAATCTGTGATTCTTCTTAATGTTAATTTCAATATTATCTATTAATTTTATATATTGAGTAATTTTGTTTTTATCATAATATATAAACCTACAATAATCGCTTGGATTACAAGATTTCAACATTTTATACTTTTGCATAAAATGAAATTTAAAAATAAAGTGTTTTATCATCTTTCTTAGTCTATTATTTATTTTCATATAAGTATTATAACATATATAATAATTTTTTGTAAAAAAAATAGGCCAACAAGTGACCTATCTTAAAAACTAAAATAAACTAATTACTTAAGAGTAACCTTTGCGCCAACTTCCTCGAATTTCTTCTTAAGTTCTTCAGCTTCTGCCTTAGGGCAAGCCTCTTTAACTACCTTTGGAGCTCCTTCAACTAATTCCTTAGCCTCTTTAAGTCCAAGACCTGTAGCATCACGAACAACTTTTATAACTTTTATCTTCTCTGCTCCTGCATCAGTTAACTCTACATCGAAGTCAGTCTTCTCTTCTCCACCGGCACCACCAGCTGCTCCTCCAGCTGCTGCTACAACTACTCCAGCTGCTGCTGATACTCCGAACTCCTCTTCACATGCTTTTACTAAATCATTTAATTCTATAACAGACATTTCTTTTAATGCTGCAATAAATTCATCTTTACTCATTGCCATAATATTTTTTCCTCCTTTTGATTACGCTTCCTTCTTGTCAGCGATTTGTTTCATAACACGAGCCATATTTGTAATTGGGCTCTTAAGTGATCCAAGTAATCTTGAAAGCAATTCATCTCTTGATGGGATGTCAGCAATTGCCTTAATACTATTTTGATCATAAAATGTTCCCTCAACTATTCCGCACTTGATTTCAAGTTTTGGAGCAGTCTTAGCAAACTTAGAAATAATTCTTGCTGGTGCTGTCGCATCTGTTTTACAAATTGCAACTGCCGTAGGTCCTTCAAGACTAGGTGTTAGACCTTCAAAAGTTGTACCAGATATTGCTCTTTTAATATAAGTATTTTTATATACTTTATATACTACACCTGCTTCTCTAAGTTGTCTTCTTAAATCAGTGTCTTCTGCTACTGTTAAGCCTCTATAATCTGCAAGTACTACACCTTGTGCACCATCAAAGTTACCTTTGATTTCTTCAATTATAGGAGCTTTTAACTCAACTTTAGCCATATTTTCTCCTTTCTTTCTTACTTAGTTACCGAATTTAAAGAGATTAAAAAACCTCGTAGAAGACCTACGAGGTATATAAATAAAATTATAAATAACTTTATTTCGCCTCGGTAGGATTTATGCTTTTGGGCACCTACTGTCTTCGGTAAAACCTTATATATATTAACACATTTTATATTAAATGTCAAACAATTTTATTTGCCTTATATAATATAATAAACAACTATAAATTTAATATTATTAATACTTTACCACAACTACATCATCTATAATCTTAATCGACCCATAATCTGGATAATGAGGCATATCAATTACTTCTTGCCTATCTTTAAATTTTTCTTCAGGAACTTTCGAAGGATAAAATCCCAAAAAATTACCCATAAATTCATCTTTCATATAACTATAAGCTCCTATAGTACTACCATCAACATAAATATCTTTAATATAATCAGTATCAATATATGTCAAATCTTTCATATTTTTTTCATTTATATAACACACAGGCATATCATCACTATATCCTGGAGTATTCTTAATTGATGAAATCATAACAATATAATAACTTTTAAGTCTATTATATCTTAAATTATTTGAAAGATGACTTGCATTATCAAATCTGCAATAAGTATACAGGGTAAGAATTAAAATTGAAAGCATAGCATAATGAAAATATTTATATTTCCAATCATTAAACATGTCAACATTCCAAATAAAAAATACTACATAAAACACTAATGACATTAGCATGAATACTGAAACGAAATCGCCTAAGTATATCATAAAATATAAAAAATTTAATGCAAACGGAATAGCCAAAATACATATACTCAACAAAAAAACATTATATATTCTATTATTTTTAATTGCTAACACTTTATCATAAAAATTAATTTTAATCATGAACGCTAATGCGGCCAAAGATAGATAATAAATGAATATAAGTTTGCCATTTAAAAACACATTGGTCAGCTTATAATTACTCATTGGTGCAAAAAATAAAATATAACATTTTACAATCTTCTTAAAATAGTTTTCAATTGTGTCAACTCCGAACTTATTAATTCCCCTTGCCCCCCATATACCAGTTTTATTAACTATTGCCAAAATTTTTGCAAGAACGATGTATATAACCACAGACAAAGCTATAAACAATAATTCTTTTATAATAATATCATTATTAACACTATCTTCCCTTATAAGTTTAATAGTATATAATAGCAAAAAAGTTAACGCTACGGGTAAAACTGCTTGATAAATACCAATAGCATATGAAAGTAAAAAACAGCAAACTAGAATCATATAATATTTGTTATAATACTTTGCAAATAAGTATACAGAAAAAGCAGATAGTGCCATTGCAAAGGTATAAAATGGTGCAGTAAACATAAAATTGAATAGCGAAGGAAAAAATGGGAAAGAAATTATAATTCCACTAAGCAAAGAAATTAAAACTTTAGAATTAATGTCCAACAGAATAACTACTATATGAATAAAAATGGCAGTTGTAATAATTGTTAAAATGCCTAAAAGAACAGGTGATTGATAGTTGTGACCATCCATAAGAAATTTTATAATTCTATTTGTGATTCCTAAAGACCATCGTCCTAAACCTGTTGTGCCTCCAGCTGAATATAATCCCCATACTCCATCATTCATATAAATATAATCAAATATACGAGCTCCATGTGATACAATTCCAAAAATAAAACAATTAATTAATATCAAATAAAATCTTTTATCAATTTTACTTATTAATTTTGACCAAAATGTATCTATAACTGAATTCATAAATTACCTCGTTATAACTTTTTCGAATAATTCAATATGTTTATTAATTATATCTGAAATGTTAAATTTTTTATTATACATTTTTTTTGCATTTATAGACATTTCTTTTTGTAAGTCTAAATTTAATATGTAATCTTGAATTGCATTTGCAAGTGACTTTGGATTACTATGTTCGCAAATAATTCCAGCATCACCAACATACTCCTCAAAGCAACCAACATCAGTAGCTATCACAGGTGTTCCATAATAAAATGCTTGACCAATTGCCATTGTCCCTGTCGCCTCATGATAAGGTAAAACCAAAGCCTTTGCCTTTTTTATATAACTTATTAATTTATTATTTTCGGCAAATCCTTCTATTGTAACATTATCTGGAATGTACTTAATATTGGGAAAAACCTTAAGAACATCAGTTCCCCCAACAATCTTTACTTTTGGCTTTATACCTTCTTTTTCAAGAAGAGTCAAAGCTTCAAAAAAAGTATCTAATCCCTTATATTTCTTGATTTTACCATAATATAATAAATCTATGTTATCGGCAGATGGTTCTATAGTATCATCAATATAATTATCTAAAACGGCCAGTGGTATCACCTCTATGTTTTCAGCGTCGTAATCAATGACATTTAATGTTTTTTTCTTTACATCTTCTGCTGATGCAATAATCTTTTTAGAAAACTTTGCAAACTTTTTTAATTGAATTTGCAAAATATTTTTTTCCAAAAAACTTGTACCAATATGCGGCTCAGGGTCATGCACTTGATAAACAACATTATACTTTTTTAAAAAATCAGCTAAAATAATATTTGTAGTATGGTGTGATAAAACAAATATCACATCCGGATTTACTTTCTCAATAAACTTAATAATTTTATGAATTTTAAATGGTGAAAAATAACCAAGCGGATCACTATGAACATATCTTAGATTTAAAGTTTCAATAGCATATAAATCATCGTTACTAACATTATCATTTGTTATGCAATATAAATCAGAAAGTTTAGCAAACCTTCTCGAATAATAAATGAAATGTTCTTTCATAACCCCTACACCTTGAGTACAAAGGCTAATTACTAATAATCGCATACTATACCACTTCTATATTTATTATATACATCATAAAACATAATTATTACTGGTCCAAGCTGCATAGTCATAAATCCTAAGTCAAATATTGACCTTACTGCAATTATAAACAAAACTATCATAAGAGGTTTATGATTAATTTTTACAGCCATATAAGAAAAGAATGTCATAAAAATTGTAGACATTATCAATACGACTAATCCATTACCTATTAACATAGTAAGAATTGCAGAATCCGCATAATATGCACCTACTTTTCCCATACTTACTGTTTGGCCAAACCATTTCCACCCGCAAACAGCAATAGCATTTTGAGTTAGATACAGCCTTCCATTTACTATTTTATTAAATAGATCCCAAAAAGCATTACCTTTAACATATAAAATTGGTAAAAAAATTGCAAAAATTACAGCAAAAGGGACTGAACATATAACTGCAATCTTAAAAAACTTAAATAATGTTTTAAAGTTAAATTTAATAAACAACAAGTGTAATATCAACGCAACCAATGTATATGCAAATGCAGCTTTGGTATCACAGAATATAAAAATTACAATATTAAAAAAAGTTAATGTAACATACATTAATATATTAAATTTTTCAAAAGCGAGAATGAACATTATAACTATTGTAAGATAATAATATGAAGTCATATATGCATAATAAAAGCCCAATCCATATCTAATTCTTTCCATTCCATACCTAGTTTGCATAGCATTACCAGAATACTTAGTTATAAATCCAAGAATTATGTTAACTAAAAATCCTAATACTGTAGCACATAGTACAACTTTTAATGACTTTTTACAATCAACATTTTTAAATATAGCAGCGTAAAACAAATTCGATATAACCATTACAACTCTATAATTGTATAACGAAACCAAAAGTGGAACAAATATCACAACATAAACTATTACTTCTTTTAAAGAAAACTTTCCACGCAGGAAATAAAACAAAATGGTTGAACTCATTATTAAAAATGAAATTATAATTACTAATTGTGTTCCTTTTCTAATTTCAATAATATTTTTAGACAAGGCAGAAATTGAAAGTAAAAAAAATAATTGGTGTATAAAAAAAGAAGCATAAACAATATTGTTTACAAACTTATCAAATCTATTATCTTTTACTACTGCATTCATATTTCTCTCCATCATACATAATAATATACAGTATATATACTAATCGCATTTTGTTAGACAAATTGTCTTACAAACGAGAAAAACCAATATAATAAATAGTTTGTTTTTCTCAATAATGATATTGACTTTGGAAGCATACCAGCCAAATCCTCAATTTTCTTGTAAACGGCTTCAGATAGATGTTTTATTTCATTATCATAGTCTTTAAAAAAATTCGAAGCTTTAATTGAAGTCGGCATCATCAGAATCGTTCCCAAATAGTTTATACAAAATGATGCCACTTGTGTACATAAAAATTCATAACTATCTATATTGGTGTCAGAAATATTTTTGATAAAATTTACTAAATCAAGCGATATATCTCTTATATCATTAATATGATTTAACCTTACCTTCCTACTAATTGATTGTCCAATATCACCAATTCTATAATTATAAACTGGAAAATCTAAAAACCGTACTTTATGAACTTCTTTGAGTGGTATAGCAGTATAATAGCAATCTGTATATAAAATATTTTCTTTCAAAACTAAGCCAGATGACTTTATGACATTTGTTTTAAATGTAAAAGCATGCATTGCAATATAATAATTAATATTAATGTCTGAAATATTTAAATCAATATTATACTGTATGTTCTTAAAACCAACCCTTTTTATGTTTTTATCACTATATATCTTATTATAAGCATTGAATATAACATCTACGTTTGATATTCTTATTTCATCCACAAGTTTATCTAATCCGTCATTATCAAAAAAATCATCTCCATCAAGAAGTTTAAAATATTTACCAGTGGCAACACTTAAACTATAGTTTACTGTGCTGCCATAACCTCCATTATTTTTATGTACTACCTTAATTGTATTTGGAAATTTTTTCTCGTATTCATTTGCAATTTTAAAAGTATTATCCGTTGAACCATCATCTATTACTAAAACTTCTAATTCATCTATATACCTGGATTTAATTAGACTGTCTAAAGTATTTACAATATGTTTTTCAACATTATATGCAGCAATAGAAATTGTAAGTAATTTCTTCGGCATTTACAATATTCTCCTACGAATTATTTTTATTGTTTAAATATTCTTTAAGAACTGGCATAAATAATAAAACCACTGGACTAAACTGTATAGCCATGAATCCTAAATCAAACATCCCCCTAAGTGCGATTATAAATATAACAGTTAAAATAGCAATCTTTTTTGTTTTGTATGAAATAAAGGCAAAATAAGTCATAAAGCATACACTAATTATAGATACAGCGACTCCAAATAATATTAGAAGAACCATCATACTTGAATCAAGATAATAATGTGGGTCTCCAAGAGCTTTAGGCTGAGTTTGTCCAAATAATTTTACACCAAATTCTATAAGCGAATTATGAGTTAAATATAATCTTCCATTAACTATTTTATTGATAAATGCTAATACTTTTTTATCACTATTGAAAAATAACGACATCAAAGTCATACCAATAAATGCAAATGGAGTAGATAAAATACTTATAACTCCGAATACATTAAATACAAATGTATTTCTAAATATATTAACTATAGCAAAAAGTATTAGTGCCAATATAGTATAAAAAAATGGTGCTCTTGTATCTGTAAATCTAAATAATATAAAATCTATAGCAATTATAATTATATATTCATATATTTTAATATTATTCTTGTATAGCATATACGCTAATACTATTGACAAAAAATAAAATTGACCAAGTGATGCATAAAAGAAACCGACACCAAGTCTTTCTCTTTCAACTCCACCTCTAAACTGTATTACATTTCCAATATCAGGAAAAATGACCCCAAGTATTAAAGCAATGATAAAAGCAGAAACTGTGGCTATTAAATAATACTTAATCGCTCTTTTCCCGTCAGAGTCTTTAAATGTAGATATCATAACAAGGTTAGCCAGCACCATGACATTTCTATAATTATAAAATGAAATTAACAGCACTATACCAACCAATACATATATTATAAGTTCATTTTTACTAAATTTACCTCTTAAAAAATAATACAAATCACATATTGCAATTAAAATAAATGGCACAATCATAAATAGTGTAGAAAATTTATAGGTAGATTGGTTTAATCTCACTATTGCAGTGCCAGATATGACAAAAGCAAACTGAAAAATAAAATATAGATAATGGGCCAAATTATTAACCGTTTTATCATATTTACTATTTTTAATTATTTCTATCATATTCACCTCTGAAATTTAAATTTTTCAATATAAAAACTCTTAGATTATAGCATAACCCAAGAGTCAAATAAAATAAAATTAATTTAATATTGCCACCCCAATATTTAGGTACGCCGCAAATGCCATCCAAGCCAAATATGGAATTAATAAATAAGATACGACTTTGCTTATCTTTTTGCTTTCCCACATTAGCTTAAATACTAATATCCACAAAATAATAAGCCATGCAAATGCAAAAATGTATAACTTAAATTTAAAAAATATAATTGACCAGAAAAAATTAAAAATTAGTTGAATTGCGTATAATGATAAACATTTGTTTTTAAGATTTAAACTTGAAGTATCATTTTTGGCATCATAAACATAAATGATGTAACTTGATATTCCCATTAAGATATATAATATAGTCCATGCAATCGGAAATAATATTCCCGGCGGTGCAAGCGGCGGTTTCTTCATGGCATTAAAACTCATCATGGCATCTTTAGTTATAAAAGATGACAACATGCCGACAGCAAGTGGTATTGCTATAGCAACTATTAATTTAATAACATTAATTTTCTTATTCATAAATTCCTCAATTTATCTCTTCATTACTAATATAAGTTTTGTATAGATTATTGCCCATTTTATGCAAACTCTTCTATACTCACCTAATAAGTATATCAATTGTTTGTTTATTTATCAATAAATTTTGGCTTACCAGCATATTATGCTTTATCCATAATTCACTTGACAAATACAAAAATGATTGTATAATATGTAATACGTGTCTTACACGTATTACAAGATATTGTGAGGTGATACAATGAGTATTGACTATAGTGGTATGTATAAAAAACTTGAAAATAGCAAGGGAAAAAGAACATTAAATTCAAGTATAACAGTTCGCGTTGATGATACTGCCAAAAAAGAATTTGAAGAGATATGCAATAAAATGGGAATGACTGTTTCTCAAGCAGTTAATGCTTTTGTTGAAAAGGTTATTAACTTGAAGGCACTACCTTTTAGCATAAACGGTTATAAAAGAAAAAGGAAACTATTTATAGCTGAAGGTAAATTTAAGATATCAGATGATATACTTCTTAACGATGATATATCAGAATTATTTGAAAGTGAGGATTAAATGAATATATTACTAGATACACATATTGCTGTTTGGGCTATGGTTGATCACAGCAAATTAACAAAAGACTGTATAGATGATATTACTAACTTAAAAAATAATATATATGTAAGCCTTATATCAGCATGGGAAGTTGCAATAAAAAATGCTAAATATGGATATGAGAAAATGCCGATCGACGAAAGTTTATTTGTAAAGTTCTGCGAAGAATTAGAATTCAACATATTACCCATTAAGCCAAAACATATATTAAATATTCGTAATATCACATTAAAAAACGATAATTCCAGTCATAAAGATCCATTTGACAGATTGTTATTATCACAAAGTGTTTGTGAAAACTTATCTTTATATACTAAGGATGCTGCATTGTTAAACTATAATGTTAAAAATATTAAAATTATGTAAATTTGCAAAATAGATTTAAACTTTTAATCCTAATGAAAACATTATGTATATTTCTTACTGCTACTTAAATAAATCGGAATGCGTCCCGGTTCTTGTCAGATATAATATTAATTCTTCGTTATTTATATGATATATCAATAGCCAATCACTTTTAATGTGGCACTCTCTAAAGCCCTTGTATTTACCTTCAAGTTCATGATCTTTATAAGCCTTTGGTAATATATCACCATTAACTAAGTATGAAATGACTTTCCTAAAGTCAGAACTCTTATATCCACGTTTAATAATCTTTTTATAATCTTTTTTAAACTGCTTTTCATACTTGATTTTAAGCATCAAGGTCCTCCATTAATTCATCAATGGAATTAAACGCTTTGCTTAAATTCTTTTTGTTAATAACATTATGAATTGCTTTTTGTGTTTCTAAATTATAAGTATTGTTTAAATCCAAAGAAAGCGGTATCCGTTTCTCTCTTGCGATAACTTTTGCATACATATTAAACGCAGTCGAAAGTGAAAGTCCCAACTCATCACATACTTTGTTCATCTTTTTTCGTGTATCTTTATCAATTCTTAAGCTAATTGTCTCAGTCATAATTTGTCTCCTTTTGAAATAATATGTAATAATTATAAACTTTCAGCATTTAGTTGTCAATATTTTAAAAGTCATTACAATACAATTATTTAAACGTTTTTTAATTATATTAAGCTACCCTTAATATTTTTTGCTTAATAAAAATGTATTTCTATACAATACTTTATTACCTAATTACCTATATTAAATACTATCTTAAAGAAAAATTCTTATTATATATTTGTATAATATTTAATAAAGTCTCTGGAAAATTACCTCCTCATCATCATTTTTTAATATTTTTACTAGGGACATATTTGATAGTACGATACTAAATTTATAATATCAGACGAATCCTCGTCGTCCTTTTTAATTAAATATATTTTATCAACAATCTTATCCTTAAATTCAAAAAAATATCAATTCCATTTCTTAATATAATCTGCATTGTACTGTTATCTAATTTATCAAGTTTAGAAAGAATATACCTAATTTTCTTTTCTTTTGTGAATTTAGTTACAACATTATTAACAATATAATTGCCAAAGGCATAATTAGAAAAAATTATAGTTTTTTCATTTTCGCTATTTTGTTCCACCAGTTTATTAACAATTTGTGTGTCGACTAAAATTGTAAGAAAAAATCCGATTTTCTCGGATTTTTCTTTACTTGTATTTATTGAGTATTTATTCTAGTGGGAAGTTGACATTTAGTATTAATATTATTGTTGAAGATTAGAGATAGATATTAGTAGTCTTTTGCATACTTGCATTTGCTTCTGCATATGCCACTCTCATTATTCATATAGATGAATAGAGTCTTTGAAAAATTTAAATATTATTATAAAAATAATTATTATGAGAAAATATTACCAAGACCTTCATTTCTATTTCCAATTACAAATATTTAGAGTAAATAAAAAGAATGTTTTTCTATACAGTACCTTAATGCCTACTTACCTACACTAAGTTATTTGCATAAACTACATTCTTATTTTAGTATTTATACAAGAGAAAATATATCAAATTATTTTATAATTTATTGAATTTTCAAATTTAACGAAAAATTGAAAATAAAAAACTACATAATAGGCAATGAATTAATCTCTTTCGCATAATCCTTTTCTTCTTTAGTCATATTTCTCGAAACATAAGGAAACATAGCGATAATAAATTTTTTAAAACTTTCAAATGCTTCTTTATTCTCAAATCCTTCATCACTTTGCATTAAATTTAACATAGAGATTACATATTTTAAATATAAATAAGGATTTTGATAATCAAATACGTCGTTCCACTTACTAATATAGTTATCATTTAATCTAATAGTTTTACTAATTAAATCATCACACTTACCTTTGCAGCATGGGATAAACGATTTTATCTTATGTGTTTTGATATTTTCTACTACATTAATCAAAGACATTTTAGGATTATCAATCAAATTTTTGCCACAAACATTACAAACAGGTGGTTGATAATTATCAAAAACATTTGCACATTCCATATTTTCTCCTCTTAAATCTTATAATAAATTTTAAAGATTCTATATTGCATTAATTTTATCAAATAATTATATTAATGTCAATTAATTATTTTAAAATTGATATTAGAGTCAAGTAAAAACTATATTAATAATGTTTTCGTATCAAAAGCAAAAAAGATATTTTTTTCAAAAATTTCATTGTATCAATAAAAATTTTAAAAAGCATATTTATAATACAGTAATTATTATTATAATTTATCCCCATGTCTCAACCTGGTATTTCGTTAATGAATCTATTAATAAAAAGAATATTCATAAATATCCCTATTATTAATTCAAAGTTGACCAGATTAATCAAAAGCTGCCCCTCAGCATTTTCAGTCCTGCTACTTAGCATAAATACTTTAAAGTTGTCAAAAAGAGACATTGAAATCGCTGGGTTATCATATATAATGTTTAAACAACCAAACATAACAGAAAACTGCAAAACATATTCTATCATATTTAAAACAAGCATTATTATAGTTCTTGTTGCTGATTTAAGTACACAAGAGTCATTCTTATTACTATTACTTGCTTTTACAGACTTTTTACTACTAACATCTCCCCACATATATTGATTAATCCTATAAAAGAAAAGTACATTAATCTGATACACAAACTTTTCAACTACTCTTAAAATTGAATATGCAAATATTCCAATTGCTAAAATTTTAGGAAAAGCAAAATGACTATTAATTAAATTAATTACTATAATCGCAAAAATTATATTAAAAACAACACAAATCTCAGAAAATATATATGTTCAGTAATAGGTTTGCTTCTATCTTTACTACTAAACATATACCTCCTTACAAAATATTATAATAAGATTTAATGTTTTAAATTAATACAATTTAATAATATATTCTTCAAGTAATAAACATCATCAGCATAATCATCTAAATCAGTTTTTGAAATTTTATTTGTTTCAATAGTTATATTTACATCTTTGGGAATAATTGATAATATTCTCTTAAAATCTAAATTTCCCTTTCCATAATTTAAGTGTTGATCATATTTAGAAGTTGTATCAATATCACTTAAATGTATTCTTTTTGGATTTAATGTTACAAGTTTTTCTATATAACTATATGGTTCTATTCCTTGACTATTTGCCGAACAAATTGCATGCCCTATGTCTAGACAAAATCCACATCTAGACTCTTCCATTATATATTTAATTTCTTCATATTTAGATCCTACACATTTATTATCTTCTGACATTCTAAGTGGTTGATATGGTTTATTCTCAATTAAGATACGACTTTCATTAAAGTTTTTAATTTGTCTTCCAGTTTCTTTATAATCACCATTTATGCCACCATGAAATATAATGACACTAGCATTTAATGAATCTGCATATTCTTTCACTTCAATATATTTGCTATAATTATCTTTCTCGTATTCTTTTTTTGATAAATTCATATTATGAGCAAAATGCGGTGCATGAATATCAAATGGTATTCTTATATCTTTCCACTTATCAATTAAATTTAAGTGTCCTGGAACAATATAAAGTTCAATATAATCAAATATCCCATCATTATATAAGTGAATTGCTTCATCATAATAATAATTCGTATTAATATTCCATAGTTTTAAACCAATTTTATGCAAATTATTCTCCAAACAAATATACTATTTAGTTCTTTATTTTAATAATAATATAAGGATTAATCATACCAATAATTAATCCTTATTCAAATACAATTTTTCAACAATCAATTCTTCATTTAATGGTGTTCCAAACACAATATCACATTTTGCATGCCCATTTTTTATCAAAAAATCATAATACCTTGTGTGCAAACCATTTGATGGTCTAATTGATCTAATATTTTCAGTGGTAAACTTTTCGCCTTTCTTAATATCTTTAACAGCATATAGACTTCTACGTATTTTATAACTATTCATCTCATCATTAGATGGTCCATATGTAGGTTTGCCTATTGCCTTTTCCGTATTTCTAATATCTAAAACTAATTGTTTAAATTCATTTTTATCAAGTGAAAATCCACTATCAACTGTATTGTATTTCTTATCAAGACATATATGCTTTTCAATTACGCTCGCGCCACTTGCTACTGCAACTATACTTGCAATTGAACCACTACTATGATCTGACAAACCAACATAAGTATTGAATCTTTTTATCATATCAGGTATTGTAGATATATTCATATCATCATACTTTGACGGGTAAGCACTACAGCATTTTAATAAAATTATTTCTTTATCACTATATTTTCTAAATGTATCAACGGCTTCTCTAATTTCCTCAACACTTGCCATACCACATGATATAATAACTGGTTTATTAGTTAAAGCAATCTTTTTAATTAAAGGAATATCATTTATCTCCATACTTGCAACTTTATAAAATTCTAAACCTATTTCCTCTAAAAAGTCGACTGCAGAAAAATCAAATGGGGTAGATAAAAAATCCATCCCATTTTCTTCCGTTATTCTTTTAATATCTTTAGTCCATTCCCATGGCGTGTATCCTTGCTTATACAAATCATATAAATACTTGCCATCCCATAATCCACCATTTAACTTAAATTCTTCGTTATGGCAATCTATAGTAATAGTATCTGCCGTATATGTTTGTATTTTAAGGCAATCGGCACCAGCTTCTTTGGCAGCTTTAATAATCTCTACACACTTATTAAAATCACCACCATGATTTCCAGACATTTCAGCAATAACATATGTTTTATTTTGTTTTATAAAATCTAATAATTTTATCATTACGTTATAATTAATTCTTAATTTTATATAAATAAAGTAAATTGTGTTTAGTATTATTTTTGAAAATTTGCCTTTTAAGATTTAAGTCTTCAGTAAATCCGTTTCTCTTATAGGCATCAATAATAGGATTATTTTCTAATACATTAATAACTATCTTGTTTAATTCTAAATCATTAAATATCTTATCTTCAATCTGTTTTTGAACAATTCTAAATATTCCTTTACCTCTATATTCGTTGTCACCAATGTAAAATCCAATTTCGCAACTACTATTTTCATAATTTATATTAGTAATACCATAGTATCCTATTCGCACATTATCACAGACTATTACATAATCTATTCTAGATTCATCATTATTTATCTTGTTAAACCACTCTAACTGCGACTCTTTCGTAATTATAGGGTCAGTTAGCATATATTTAGTGACATTTTCTTGCATGCGCCAGTTTCTTAATAATTCAAGATCATCAACAGTAATTTTTTTTAATTTGACGTTCATATATAAATATCAATGTTTCATTATTTATTTTTTATAGTAATTAATGACTTTTTTTAAAGACATTATTACATCATTAACATCCTTATCATTCATCAGTGGAAAAATTGGTATAGACATAATACTATCATATACATTTTCTGCATTCGGACAAAGTCCTTTTTTATAACCTAACTTTTCGTAATATGGAAACCAATAAACTGGGACGTAATGAATTTGACACTGGATTCCCTCGGCAGAAAGAGCATCATAGGCCTGCCTTCTTGTGCATTTAAGCTTATTTAAATCTAATTGAATTATATATAAATGTCTAAAGGTGTCACTACCTTCAGTATATTTTTGCAATTTTATTTCTGGTATTTTAGATAATTCTTCATCATATATTTTTACTATTTCATCTCTTCTATTTTTAAATCTATCTATCTTTTTTAATTGAGATAATAATAATGCTGCTTGAAAATCAGTTAACCTATAATTATATCCCAGTTCAATTTGTTCATAATACCAAGGTCCTTCATGCGGTGCTTCTTTCATTAATTTTTCGTCATGAGTAATACCGTGCCTTGCAAACAATGCAATTCTTTTACCAAATTCATCGTTATTAGTTGTTACAGCACCACCTTCTCCGCAAGTTATAGATTTAACAGGATGAAAACTGAATGTTGTAATATCAGCTATAGAACCAACTTTCTTTCCTTCATACGATGAACCAAAGCTTTGAGCTCCATCCTCAATAAGAATGATATTATGTTTTTTACAAATCTCAATAATTTTATCAAGATTGGCAGTTTGCCCAGTAAAGTCAACTGATACTATTGCCTTTGTTTTGTTTGTAATCTTTCTTTCTATATCATCAGGGTCAACTTCATATGTGTCTTTATCAATATCAGCAAACACAACTTTTGCCCCTACATACAATGCACAATTAGCAGATGCAGCAAAAGTTAACGGAGTTGTTATCACTTCATCTCCAGCTCCTACACCTGCAGCAAGCATCGCTATGTGAAGAGCTGCTGTTCCATTCGCGCACATCGTACAATACTTTGCTCCTACATACTTTGCAATTGCTTGTTCGCATTCTGTAACTTTGGGTCCACATGTTAAATAATCACCATTTAAAACATCAGAAACAGCTTTGATATCTTCATCATCAATCCACTGTCTACCATATCCGATTTTACTTGTTCTAATTGGTGTTCCACCAAATATTGCTAACTTTTCCATACTTATATTAATGTTTATCTAAATCTATTTTTAATCTATTTCTTAAATCTTCAATCGTTAACCATTCAGTGTTAGTTCCAGAACTATACTCAAACCCCTGTTCTACCAACTTCCCTCCTGGAATCAAATTTGTTTTGCCCCACCAATCATAATGAGGGTATACAATAAAATGTTTATCATATTCATATGTATGCAATGAATCTTCACGAGTAACCATAATCTCGTGAAGTTTTTCGCCTTCCCTAATGCCAACTTCTTTTGTTTTGCATCCCGGACACATTGCTTCAGCCAAATCAGTGATCTTAAATGATGGGATTTTTGATATAAATGTTTCTCCACCTTTAGCTTCATTTAAAGCCTTTATTACTAATTCTACTCCTTGCTCAAGGCTAATCCAAAAACGGGTCATTCTTAAGTCTGTTATCGGAAGTTCTTTTTCACCCTTATCAATTAAGTTTTGAAAAAATGGGATAACCGATCCTCTACTTCCTGCTACATTTCCATACCTTACAACTGAAAATGTACATCCATCATTACCACTATATGCATTTGCTGCACAAAAAAGTTTATCGGAAACAAGTTTTGTACCACCATATAAGTTAATTGGGTTCACAGCTTTGTCTGTTGAAAGAGCTACAACTTTTTTAACACCTTTTTCCAAGCATGCATCTATTACATTCATAGCGCCATTAATATTAGTCTTAATTGCTTCATTTGGATTATACTCACATGCAGGTACTTGTTTTAAAGCCGCAGCATGAATTACATAATCTACACCATGTAAAGCTATCTTTAGTCTCTCTACATCGCGAACATCACCAATAAAAAATCTTAAAATATCACTATATTTTTTATACTCATTTGACATTATAAATTGCTTATATTCATCTCGTGAATATATTATAATTTTTTTAGGTTCATAATGAGCTAAAACATAATCGACAAAGTGATGACCAAAAGACCCAGTACCACCTGTTATTAATACACTTTTTCCGTTCAACATATTAATTTCCTTTCTCTATTTTTATATCTTCTAATATAGATTTGCTTAGTCCTTCATTTCGATTAATCATATTATTAATTGAGTGTACCTCTGGATGAGATTGCAAATAATCATAAACTTCTTTCATTGTAAAATCATCATTGGGTAAGAAATAATTATATACATTACTAATTAATTCAAAGTCTTTTGGTTCATCTAATGTCCATCTTTCTTTATTTAAGTTTCCAACTTTACATTCAAAGTCTTGAATCTTAAATCGATCTTTATGGTTTCTTATGTAAAGTGTTACATGTTCTCTTTCAGACATCATGTCTGCATTTTTCCAAGCCTCTTCAAGCACACTATATTTCATGATTTCTATATCTTGACCATCAGGAAAAGTTTCACTAAGTTCAGTTAAATAATCAGTGTCTAGCTTTAACTCACTTATTGCTTCATCTAAAACCCTATAGTCAAATAGTGGACAATCGGCTGTAAGTCTTATAACATATTCTGGGTTAATAAGTTTTGCACATTGATAATATCTATCCAAAACGTCTCCACTACTACCTACAAATACACGGTAACCTAAACTTGTAACCAAATTCACTATTTTAATATCTTCTTTATTAATTGTAGTCGCAACAATTATCTCATCTATGTTCTTAGATCTACTAACTCTATTGAGCATACGTTCTAAGCATGTTTTGTCTTGAATCATCTTTAATACTTTATCAGGTAATCGTGTTGCACCACATCTTGCTTGAATTATAACTAAAAATTTCATATTTTTTACCTAATTATCCATTTAATCTTTGAAAACCAGCTTGACAACATGGTCCCTCTAACTTAGAAGAAATATCACCATCATTGTTTACACAATCAGCAATTTCTTTAAACACTTCATCAATATTTTTTAAGTAATTATCAATTATGATATCATTATGTGCTGCCGTTGTGTAAAATGAATTAGATGCTAAATATCCTCTTTTTAACATTTCTTGTGTTACATATGTTTTATATGCCAATGGATTTTCACACTCAAAACTAAAATGTCCTAATGGGTCAATTCCACCAACATGCACTTTTAAATTATATTTTTTAGCAATACTTTCCCATCCATTTTTAATTTTTTTACCAAATTCGATTTGCTTTTCATTTACTTTATCTCTAATATAAATTTCAATATTCTTAAGTGCTGCAGCAAGAGATACTCTCTCAGTAAAAAATGTACTGCTAATAAATGTTCCCTGCGATGCTTCCATAACATCTTTTTTTCCTACTACCACACTGAGAGGGTATCCATTTGTCATACCTTTTGCAAATACAGCCACATCAGGTGTAGTCCCTAGTACAAGGTGACTTCCGCCAGCACAAAGCCGAAATCCAGCAGTAATCTCATCAAAAACTAAAAGTATACCATTTTCTTCAGTAACTTTACGAATATGATTTAAGAAACCATTTTCTGGATAATCATTTCTAATAGGTTCCATAACTACTGCAGCAATCTTACCATTATGTCTTTTAATCAATTCATCAAACTCTTCAAAACTATTATAATGAAATGGTAGGTTTGTTCCAGCAAGACCTTTTGGAACACCAAGTGGCTCAAGACCAGACAAATGTTGGTCATTTAATGCATTTTCATTCGAAATATTAGCTGATAAATACCAATCATGCCATCCATGATATCCACAAAATAAAATAATATCTTTTTTTGTATATGCACGTACAATTCTTGTTGCTAATGCCATAGCTTCTCCACCTGCCTTTGCATATCTTACACCACCGGCCCATGGATGAAGTTCTAGTAGTTTTTCTGCAAGATAAACTTCCTCAGGTGCATTTAAAGTACACATTACACCATTTGCTATGGCTTCTCTAGCCGCATCATCTACTTCATCATTTGCATAACCATTTACACATGCCCCTATTCCCATATAGCTTACATCTATATATTCTTTGCCATCCAGGTCCCAAACATTACAACCTTTTGCTTTGCTATAATACGAAGGCCATAAATCAGGTAAAAACATTTCAGGTCTTTTACTCAATAATTGAGTTCCGCCAGGAATAACTTTTTTAGCTTTTTTATAAAGTTCTTGTCCTTTGCCACAAATTATTTTACTCATAAAACTATAACTCCTTTGGATACATTTTATTTCCATAAAACAGGATTAACTAATTTTTCAGGTACATCACTAAAACAATTTTTAATTTCATTAATAAATTCAATCGGTAACTTTTTATCCTTTATTACCATATATTCTTTGAATTGCTTTAAATTATCAGTTCCAAATACAATGTAATCAATTAAATCGTTAGATGAAACATAATTAACAGCAGCATTTAATCTATCAACATTATATTTTTTGCATAAATTGTCAAACTTTATCAAATAATCTTTAGCAAACAATACATTAGAAGGTAATTTATTGTAATCCATAAGTGCCAAACCCTGCAATAGTGAACTTCTAGCATATATTTCAATACTCTTTTCCTTTGCTTTTTTAAAAAAACTTACCTTATCCAATCTACTATCAAATAAATTATATGGTACTTGTATAATATCAATATCATACTCTAACGCTTTTAAAGCTTCTTCAGGTGTATAAATTGAAACACCAATATTTTCAGCATACCCATTCATTTTTATTCTATTTAACGAATCCATTGAATCTTTTGAATATACAACTGAAGAATCATGAAACAAAAAACCGTATAATTTTTCTATATGCATATTTTCAATTGAATTCTTAATATTGTCAATAATAATCTGTAGATCAGATTGAGATTTTCCCTTAGTTATAATTTTAATATAATCTTTATTTATATTTCTATCGTAAATGTACTTTCCTAAAATTTGCTCTGCATTTCCATAAGCCATAGCAGTATCAAAACAAAAAACTCCATTAGAAATTGCTTCATCAAGAATATTAAACACCAACTCTAAATTAGGTCTACCATTATTTTGTACACCATAATTCATCCCAAATTGAACTGTCCCTAAACAATAATTCATAATTTAATGATTAAATATATCTGTTTTTAATTTTTTCTTAATATCATTTACTGTCAACCACTCAGTATTAGTTCCAGAACTATATTCAGATTCTGGTTTTACCAGCTTTCCACCTTAAATTATATCATTTTTTCCCCACCAGTTATAATGTGGGTAAACAATATAATGGTTCTTATATTCATATGTATACATTGAATCTTCTCTTGTAACCATTATCACATGAAGTTTTTCGCCTTCTCTAATACCTACTTCTTTTATTGCACAATTAGGGCACATCGCTTTAGCTAAATCTGTTATCTTAAATGATGGTATTTTTGATTTAAACGTTTCCCCACCTTTTGATTCTTTTAATGCTTTGATAACAAGTTCAACACCTTGTTCAAGGCTTACCAAAAACGTGTAATCCTTAAATATGTTATAGGTAATTCTTTTTGTCACTACCAATAATGTTTTGAAAAAAGGGTATGACTGACCCTCTTGAGCCTGCAACATTACCATATCTAACAGCTGCAAACCGCGTGCCATCCTTACCTATATATGAATTCGCCGCTGTAAATAATTTATCCGATACTAATTTGGTACCACTATATAAATTTATCGGATTTACAGCTTTATCAGTTGAAAGTGTTACAACCTTTATAACTCCAGTTTCAAGGCTTGCATTAATTACATTCATTGCAACATTAATAATCATTTTAATAGCTTCATTTGGATTATATTCACATGCAGGTACCTGCTTAAGTGCAGCCGCATGTATAACATAGTCTACACCATTAAGAGCCATTTTTAACCTTTCTTTATCTCTTACATCAGCAATAAAAAATCTTAATACATTTTTATACTTCTTGTATTTATTTGCCATAATAAACTGCTTGTACTCGTCTCTAGAATAAATTATTATTTTTTTGGCTTATAATTAGCAAGAACATAATCTACAAAATGGTGACCAAAAGACCCTATGCTTCCAGTTATTAAAACTTATTTGTTATTCAACATATTACACCTCATAAATATTAATTCTAATAAATAATAAGAATATTATCAAAGTATATAAAACTGAAAATTCAAAAAATTCGTTTTCTTTTAATTATTCTCACACACTCAATTATACCAATAAATCCACCAATAAGCCATCTATAAAGAGCATAATCCTTAAGCAAATAAAATAACCAGATAAACAAAAAATATAATAATATCCAAGGGATAAAGTATTCAATTTTCATATAAAACCTTAATTTATCAATTTTATAAGCAATAATATAATGAAATATGTAGAGGAATAGACTTGAAATTGATGTTGCAATTGCCGCCCCAAATATTCCAAATTTTATTATAAAATAGTAATTTAAAATTATATTAACTATTGCTGCTAAAATTGTCCCAATTGATACATATATAGTTTTACCATAAAAAAATTCAAAATTTGCAGGAAAATGATACAAAAAATTAAAAAAAACTGATGATACAAATATTGGTATTAATTCTATTCCTAAATAAAACTCTTGTGTAACCATAACTTTTGAAACCTCTCTGGATAATAACAAAAATCCAATAGATAATACTGTAAACAATTCTGAATAATTAATTGATTTCTCAATCATCGTCTTTTTATCATTTTTATCAATAAAGTCATAATAAAATGGTACATACGAAGTATTAAATGCAGATAATATAGTGTTCATTACAGAAGAAAAAGTAAAAAAAATGCTATAAATGCCTACATTTGCCATACTTATACCTAGTTTTTGCATCATAACTCTATCAGATTGACTGAGTATATTGCCAGAAAGAGTATGTAAAACTAATGGTAAGCCATAAAGAATACAAAACTTAAAATATTTAGTAGAAATGTAAAACTTTTTATTGAACAAAAAATAAAAAATTAATACTAAACTTGCCAAAAAAAATACAAGAAAGTGCCCGTATACTTTTCCTAAATACAATTGCTGAGGTTTTAATAAATATATAAAAAGCAACGATACTATAAAATTAGCTACCGATAACGAAACTGACAAAAACAGTTTTACAATTGCCCTTTTTTCATAAATCAGTATGTTATTAACTGTTGATATAATAGTCGAAGAAAATGCAGTCAATAAAACCAAAATAAAAATATCAAACTTAAAATTAAAAAGAAAAGTAAAAAATGGATATAAAGCAATACAAATTAAAATATTTAATATAGATAATGTAATAGTATATAAAAACATATTATTTCTAAAATCTACATATTCTTCTTTATACTTATAACTTCCTGCACCTATACCAGCGCTAATACTTAATGATATAAATGATGCAAAAATACTCGTCCATGAATTAAAAATCGCATAATAGCCATATTGTTCGCTTCCAAGAATCCTTGAAAATACTGGCATAGTAATAATCGCAAATCCTTGTAAGATAATAGTGCTAATTACATTAATAACAAATGTTTTATTTAATCCAGATTTTTTTGAAATGATTTTTTTTATCATAGATATTATAAATACTTATTCAACTCATCCACAATAGTAGCAAGAGAATTAGGCTTAAAGAACCTGTCAGAATTATTATTATTAGTTTGCTTTGATGAAACAATTAAATTAAACAAATCATCGGAATTTTCAAAAAATTCAGCATTATATTCATCTTTCAAAATTTTCATATATACTCTACCGATTTTAGATCCATATATATATGTATTAAGGTTGTATCGTAATCCTTCAAATAATGCTGTAGAATTTTCACTAATTTGAATATCAGAATTAGCAAAACACTCATATAAACTAACATTTAAATTGTTAATAAACTTAACATTCTGATGGTTTCTAATTCTATTATATATATTCATATCGTTATTAAACTCTAGTGGATGTAATTTATAAATTAACTCATAAGCAACATTATTCGCTTCAAACTTTGTTAATAGTTCATCAAAAATCGAAACAAACTTACATGTAACTGTATCTTGTGATAAAACTAAAATTCTAAACTTATTACTTTTATTTTTAGTATGATTATATAATCCTATTTGATAATCGTAGTATGGGAAACCAGTAACAATTTTGTTCTTGTCACCAATGGGTATCCTGGCAGTATTTTTCCAGTATTCTCCCCAAAAGAAAATTTTCGTAGGAAAAAAATTATAATTTTTGCTAGATAAAAAATTATATGCTATATGTGAGTTGCCAATAACTCCATGCTGCAATTCTATTGTATCAATCCCTAGAGATTTGGCAACTTCGTTCATACACATGTGTTCTATGTTGTAATATTGTTGGTAAACAATGCACTTGGGTTTGATCTTTAATAATAATTTTTTGTACATTTTTATTATTCCATTGTGTATAAATAATGATTTAAATATAATTTTTGAAATGTATTTTTCCGAAATGTCTACATTAAACTCATCATACAATATACTTTTTAACTCACTTGCATGATTGTTAATAGCAATCTTAAATTTAGAAAAGCAAAAAAAGAATTTATACAGTAACTTATAAAAGAATTCTAATGATTCAATAGAATAATTAATCTTTCTGCGCCTATTTTTATTCGTAACAAAACTATCAGAAATACATACTTCATCATCAAACTTATCTATAATTAAATCTGTAAATCTGCATATTGAATGTCCATCAATATCTAAATTAGATAATGGGCTTTGTAAAAACAATATTTTATTATAATTATGAATTCTAAAAGGATTTTTAAAAATTGATTGAAAAAAACAATATATCAAGTGTGGTACATTTTTAAATTTAATAAAAGTACTATTTGAAGATTTGTAATTATTGAATTGCGTAATTTGTATGTATATTTCAAATCTAATAAATGGCCAATAAAAATAATTATCAATATGTTTTGAAAACAAACACTTTTCGCATTCAAATTTCAAAAACTTTTCTATGATATTTTCCATACTAATATGCCATTATAATAAGACTGCATTAACACATGTATGTTAATTTAAAACATGTCAAAATTTAAAATTATATACAATATAAATAAATATTATTTAATTGAAATTAATCGCTTCATTCTTACTAAACAATCATATAATTTGTCAGTTTTAAACTCATTATGTTGATGTGTAGGAGCATCCATAATATCATTAAACTCGTTATTGGAAATGTTTAATTTTTCTTTGACAATTTCTATATATGAACGCATTGTTTTTTCATCATATAATGGTTTTTCTAATTCTTTCAATGCCTCATCTCTAGTCATTTGCCCTGATACAATCAAACTTGAAAAATGTGATGTTCGCTTATCAACTCCAAATTTTTTAGGCAACCAATATAATTGTAAAAATGCGGTAAGAATGTTTTCCAAATGCTTGGAACCATAATATTCAAATCCACAAAAATCGTTAAGTTCATTCATGGCTCTATCTTTATTATAATCAATATAATTGAGTAATCTAACTTCCTTAAGTGTAAACTTAATATTTAATAGTTTCTTATCTAACCGAGAAATAAAATCCAATTTATCAATCGGATACTTACCATACCTTTTATTAATATCTTTAATATTAACTAAATCAAGTGAATTGTGCGTATTGCCATGTTGCAAAATACTCTCAGTTGCAAAATTTCCACCAGAAATAAAATATTTAATCGAATTCTTATTTGAATATTTGTATAAATTTGCAAATAAAATATTATCTTGTGGTATAGCAATGTTAGGAACTCCAGCTCGCATGTATGCTTTAGTTAATTCATTAAATTGAAATTCATCAGGCTTAATAACAATTAAATCAATATTTGTTTTATTAACGAGTTTATCAATATTTCTTTTAGTAACATCAGTGTCAAATCCATCATCTATGTGAAAAGCTAAAACTTTTAATCCTTCTTTATAAACCAAATATGCTAAATAAGATGAATCAATGCCTCCCGATATACCAATAGAACAATCATATTTATTATTTTTACCTTTTTCTTTAATCTCATTAATAATTATATCATACTTTATTTTTCCTTCATTATTTGGGAAATAAATTGAATTCATTTTTTGCAATGCTTCTGAACAATAATTGCATATTCCATTGTTATCAAAAGTTATAGTTTTATCAGATAAATCGTTCATAACACATCTGTTACACACTTTCATAATAATCCTTCCAATTTACAATTAATATAAATTAATTTTGTACTATTTTTTCAAAAGCATCCTTCAATTTAAACTTTTCATTTTCCCAGCAATATACTTTTTTTGCAGCAATAACATTATTTGTTAACTCATTATATAAAATCGTATTTGTTCTAATTTTTTCAACTAATAAATTAATATTCTCAACATTGTCACTATCAGCTAGCAATCCAATATCATATTTACTAACTATTTTTCGCAATTCCGGGAAATTTGAACATATTAATGGCTTTTCCGACTGAATAATTTCAAAAAATTTGTTTGGCAATGCGTAATACAAGTTCTTATAAAACACTTTAAAAACGAATATACCAAGATCTGCAGCATTAATATAATTTCCTAATTCATAAATTGGTACAGCTTCATGGAATAGAATTCTATCAATAACACCTCTATCACGAGCATAATTAATTAATTCTTGTTTATAATTATCTTGTATGGAACCAATTAAAACTAATGATAAATTTGTGTTGATGCTCAATAATTCTAGTAAAATTTCTATACTTCTCATTTTATTAATAATTCCATGATATTCAATAATAAATCTATTATGGTCATTATTAATCTTGCTGTCATAATACTCTCTTATACTTTTAACTTTGTCAGTATTAATTTTAAATGTTGAAGGAGTAGACAATAATGAAATTGCATTCCACTTAAAGTTATATATTTTTGTCATCTCATCTAATATTGAATTGTTTACGACAATTGTTAAGTCAGCATTCTTTAATATATACTTTTCCAATAATTTCAAAGCGGTTCTCTTTAAATTACTTATTTTCCCAGCAAACAAATGAAATTCATGTGCATCATAAATTAATTTTATATTTTTATTTCTAATTATTTTCTTTGCTAAAACTCCAATAAATGCACCATTTGGATTCTCACCAGATATCACATCTGGATTAATTTTCATAATACACTTTACCCACATAATAGTACTTACAATTCGATTAATAAAACGTGGTAATAAACTTCCCAATGGTCGCGTTGTACATCTAAAAACATCAAATCCATCCACATTGTCTCTTTTTAAATAATCATTTTTATTCCCTTTGCATAGTACATAAACATCATGTCCCAATTCTCTATATAAAGACAATTCTCTTTTATCTCTACTTGCATTCTTCCAATCATATGTTGCAACTTTTAAAACTTTCACGAAGCATCTCCTATATATAGCTTTAAAATAAAAACGAGTATATTCTCATCTCTAACTAAAGTACATGAATTCTTTCATTTTTATTTAAGTCCTTCATAATGTTTTTTGTATCAAATACTAATTTCGCATTCTCAGCAACAAATTTATAATCAACATTAGTGTGTGCTGTAGTTACAATTACAATATCTTTTGACGACAACAAATCTTTAGTTAACTCTTTTTCGCTCGTCATACTTAAATTACCTTTTTTAAACCTGCTAACATAAGGGTCATAATAACTAATATCTGCCCCAACTTTAATCAATTCTTCTATTACTCTTATTGCTGGACTCTCTCTAAAATCATCTATGTCTTGCTTATATGCAACCCCTAATATCAAAACTTTAGCTCCATTAATTGCTTTTTTATATTTATTCAGAATATGCATTGTTCTCTCAACTACATATGCAGGTTGAGAATCATTAATAATCATAGAGTTCTCAATCAAAGTTGTATGAAATCCATATTCTCTTGCTTTCCAAGTTAAGTAATATGGATCAAGTGGGATACAATGACCACCAAGTCCTGGTCCTGGATAAAATGCCTGAAACCCATATGGTTTAGATTTTGCAGCATCTATAACTTCCCAAATTGATATTCCCATTTTGTGGCAAAGCCTTGCTAATTCATTAATTAAACCAATATTGATATTTCTATATGTGTTCTCAAGTATTTTTTCCATCTCAGCTATTGCAGGTGAAGAAACTCTATGAATCGGAGCTTCAAGAACACATTCATACATAGTTGCAGCAATATCTGTACACTCTGGCGTGCAACCTCCTACAACTTTTGGAGTATTTTTTGTTTTATATATTAAATTACCTGGATCTACTCTTTCAGGCGAAAAAGCTAAATAAAAATCAACTCCACACTTTAATCCTGAAGTATTTTCTAAAATTGGTTTTATTAATTCTTCAGTTGTACCTGGATATGTAGTTGATTCTAGCACAACCAACATATCTTTGTGCAAATATTTAGCAATCTCTTCTGTAGAAGATTTTACATAAGATATATCTGGTTCTTGATGAATATCAAGAGGTGTTGGAACACATATGCATATACAATCGCAGTTACATACATCTTTAAAATCTGTAGTGGCTTTTAGTTTTCCATCTTTGACTAATTTGTCTAAGTCGTTATCAACAACATCACCAATATAATTTTTCCCACTATTTACCAAGTCTATCTTTTCTTTTTGCACATCAAAACCAATTACAGAAAAACCAGCTTTGGCTTTTTCAACAGCTAAAGGAAGACCAACATAGCCTAACCCACATACACCTAAAACTGCTTTTTTGTTCAAAATTTTCTCTTTTAATCCACTCATATAATCACCTATACTTTATTTATAATATTACATACCTCATCAATCTCTTTATCAGACAAATATGGATGCATTGGAAGACTTAAAACTCTTTTTGTAGCTTCTATAGTGTTTGAATAATAATTATTGTCAAACTTATACTTAGAAAAACATTTTTGTTGATGCATTCCTCTTGGATAATAGATCATACTTGGTATATCATTATCTTTTAAAACACTTTTAAATTTATTTCTTTGATCTTCACTGTCACACAGTATAGTATATTGTGCCCAACTTGAAAAAAATTTATCTGGAATATGTGGAGTTTTAAATTTATTTTTAAAGTTTTTTGTATATTTATTAGCAATAGCATTAATATTTTCTAATTCACTATTAACAAATGCATCAAACTTTACATTCAAAATTGCAGCTTGTATAGTATCTAGTCTTGAATTCATTCCTATTCGTATATTATCATATTTATCAGTTTCAGATTTTCCATTTGACCTTAGAGACTTAATGAGATTATAGATTTCTTCATCATCTGTAAATATTGCACCGCCATCTCCATAACATCCAAGTGGTTTTGCTGGAAAAAATGATGTACAAGATATATCTCCAAAAGAACATGCTATTTTATTGTTGATTCTACCACCAAATCCTTGTGCCGCATCTTCAATTACTTTTAATTTATATTTGTTTGCAATCTCTGAAATGTTATTATAATCAGCCGGCAATCCAAACAAATCAACAGGAATAATTGCTTTCAGTTTTAACTTGTCTTCTTTAATAACCTTTTCAATCATTAATTCTAATGATTTAGGCGACATATTAAAAGTGTCTAAATCTATATCAACAAAAATAGGTGTAGCACCTACAAATGAGACAGAAGAAGCAGTAGCTATATATGTAAAATCAGGTACAAATACAGCATCATCTTTGCCTACACCCATAGCCATAAGTGCAAGAACCAATGCATCTGTTCCATTTGCACATGATACACAATATTTTCTACCAACATAAGATGCAAGTTTTTCTTCAAGTTCATCTACTTGTTTTCCAAGAATAAAATTTGAATCATTAATAACATCAAATATTGCTCTATCAATATTTGGCTTTAAAAAATCATATTGTCTTTTTAAATCTCTAAATTGCATTAATATTTCCTTTTTCATCAACAATTGCATATTTAGTAGCTGGATTACCAATTACAACTGCATGATCTTCAACATTATGAGTCACTACTGCCCCGGCACCCACCATTGCATTTTCACCTATTGTATTTCCGCAAACAATTGTTGCATTTGCTCCAATACTTGCACCTTTTTTTAATAAAGTCTTTACAAAGTTTTCATGACCTTTCGGGAATTTTGCTCTTGGTGTTAAATCATTAGTAAAAACACAAGAAGGTCCTAAAAATACATCATCCTCAATTGTTACACCCTCATAAACCGATACATTGTTTTGAATCTTTACATTATCGCCTATTGTAACATTTGAACCTATATATACATTTTGACCAATGTTGCAATTCTTTCCGATTTTTGCACCTTTTTGTATATGACAAAAGTGCCAGATTTTAGTGCCTTCGCCAATCTGAACATCTTCATCAATATATGAACTTTCATGAACAAAATAATTTAGCATTAATTAAACTCTCCTACAAAATCAGTCGAAGCAACATTATTAAGTGGCAACTTTACAGGTTGTCCGGTAAATGAAGATTTATAAATCGCAAGTATCATTTCAACGGCATTTCTTCCTGCTACAGCATCTATATATGGTTTTCTATCATTCTTAATTGCATCAATAACATCAGCATATAACGATGTGTGCCCATTACCATATACATTTGAAGTTTGTTCTTGCAAGTTCTTATTCTTATCATCGTTAACATCTTTATCAGAAAAATTCCAAAAATCTATATTGTTTGTTGATTTTCCGCCAATTTTGCATGTACCTTTTTCGCCAAAAAGATACAATGTTTCTTCTAAATTTTCTTTAAATACATTTACTGTTCCTTCTATAGTTCCAATAGCACCATTTTTGAACTTTACTACCGCCATACCTATATCTTCACATTCTATATAGTCATGAAATTGTTGTTTTGTAACTCCATAAACCTCTTCCACTTCATCTCCCATCATCCATCTAAGTAAGTCAATACCATGTATACATTGATTAAATAGACATCCACCATCAGAAACCCACTTACCTCTCCAAGCGGCTTGATCATAGTAGTCCTTGCCACGATTCCAACGTACATTAATTGAGCCATGCGAAATCTTACCAAATCGCCCACTTTCAAGCGCTTTCCTCATTTCTTGAATTGCAATATTAAATCTATTTTGATGGCAAACTGAAACTTTTACATTATGTTCATTTGCAAGTTTAATTATTTCATCACAATCCTTCATGGACATTGCCATAGGTTTTTCTATGATAACATTTATATTTTTTTCTATACAATATTTTGCAATTTCTGCGTGGACACCGCTATCTGTAGCTATAGCAATTAGCTCAATGTTAGGATTCTCATCAATCATAACTTTATAATCAATATACTTTCTGACTTTTAATACATCATACACGTCGTTAAACTTTGTTTTATCATATAATATGTCTATATGGCTTAAATCAATATCGCAAACAGCTACAATATTCAATTTATTATTAACTGCAGCTTTTATATGATTTACCGCTATCCTTCCACATCCAACAAGTGCATAATTCATAATTATATCTCCAATGCTTTTTTTAATAAATATCTAGTATCTAATTTATAAGAATTTTTTTTAGCAAAATTACGTAATTCTTCCAAATATTTTCTATCGCCCATTACACTATCAATAGCATTTACTAATTCATTTTCATCATGTATCCAAATTATACTTCCATAATCATATAGATAACTATAAAAACTATGTTTAAAACAAATTATAGGTGTCTTGCAACAAATTGCTGTCTGTAAAGTAACAGAAGGTGAACCCGGTTGGCAGTACAAATCACAAGCACATAAATATTTTATCAATTCATTGCCATGAATCCAACCCATATTTATAACATTCATTTCGGAATTAATTCTTCTAATTAATTCAATGTTATCATTAGGTGTATAACCTGCGATTAGTAATTTTATATTATTATTATTAATTTTTTTTAAAGCATCTAACACCCAGATTGTATTTTTATCTTTATCAAATTTGCCGGAATGAAATAATATAATATCAGTGCTTTTAAATCCAAATTTGTTTCGAATTTCATTTCTATATTTACTATATAATTCAATTGAAATATCTTCACCGCTGAGCGGCAGAAATTCCATAATACTTTTGTCTGCTTTGAAAACTTTCTCACTAAAATCTCTTTCCTCAAGACCTATATAGAAATACTTTTCCAAATATGGTTCAATTGATTTGTACAATGCTTTATAATAGAAACGATATAATATATTAAAATACCATCTGTCCATCTTAGCATTACTAAAAGATGTATGTGTATCAGCATAAACTAAGACATTTGAATTATTTTTTTTGTATTTAATAACTTCAAACACATTAAAGTACTGTGGAGAATGGCAAAAAATAATATCCGGTTTAAACTCTTCTAAATATTTATAAATACTTTGAAATATTTTAAACTTACTCCCTATAAAATTACAAAACAAATATGGAACTCGTATAATTCTAGCACCGGTTTCATCTATGAAATCTGATTTTTTTGAAAATGTTAATACTCCGTCCTCATATCTTTGAACATCTGATAAAAATACTATTTCATGGCCATCTTCAACCAAAACTTTATTGAAACAATTATCCTGATATTTAAGCCCCTCTGTATAATGTGCTATCAATCCTACAAACAATATCTTCATATGCTTTCTCCATCCCAATTGCACAATTAATTATTAAAATTATATCTTTCAATATCATCCTCCGAAATTTCATCACCATATTGAACTTCTATAAAATGTAAATCTGTAATTGCCTTAAGCATATGTTTTTGTCCTTTTTTTATAGTAAGCACATCACCGGCTTTGACATTTTTCTCTACATCATCTAAGATGAATAATCCATCGCCACCTATAATTGTCCACACTTCATCTCTATGATTGTGTTTTTGGTAACTTATGCTCTTTCCTTCTTTTATAAACAAGTGCTTTGTAAGAGAGTTTTTATATATATCAAGAACTTGAAAATCTCCCCAAGCCCTTTCTTCATACATTGGTCTATTGTCTATTTTTTCAACTAACGGTTTATTATAACTTGACTCATTTTTATTTGATACAAATATCCCATCAGGACTTGCTGCCACAACTGTATTATTAAGTCCCATAGCTATAATTGGTATATTTAATTCATTTATAATGTTAGCATTATTACTCTTATTGTCAATAATTACATTGCCAATGGTTTTATCTGTCATTACTTCAGTTAAAGTATTCCAAGTACCAATATCTTTCCACTCGCCATCATACTTAACAACATCAATATTTTTTTCTTTTTCAACTACTGCATAATCAAAACTGATTTTGGTTAATGAATCATATTTATCATATAAATCTTTGTAGTCAGTAAAACTAATTAATTCGTGTGCCTTATCAATAATGTATTTAAGTTTGAAGCAGAATACTCCACCATTCCATAGAGCTCCATCTAATATAAGCTTTTTAGCATCTGATTCTGTGGGTTTTTCTATAAACTTATCTACAACCATAGACTCTTGCTCATCCTTACGAAGAACAATGTAGCCATATTTTTCACTTGGGTAGGTTGGTTTAATTCCTATAAGTCCGATACTATTTGATGATACCTTCATTTTTTCATCAAGTTCTTTTAGTGATTTAAAGTAATCATCATCAACATATGGATCAACTGGACTAATTATAACTGTATCATTTATATCTAAATTTTTAACATCCTTTAGATACATGCACGCTAGTACTATAGCTGGAAATGTATCTCTTCTACATGGTTCTATAGAAATATTTATATTGTCTCCAAGTTGATTTTTAAGAGTCGGCACTTGTGCATTTGAAGTTGCAACCGTGATATTTGCTTCATTATCAACATTCATAATCTGACGATATACTCTTTGGACCATTGATTCATAGCTACCATCATCAGTCTTTAATATTTTTATAAATTGTTTTGATCTTATCTCATTTGATAGTGGCCAAAGTCTCTTCCCTGATCCACCTGATAAAAGAATATAATTCATCTATCTTTCTACCCTCATAGCATTATTTAAAAAATCTTCATATGCAAGTTTTATACCGTCTTCAAGTTCAGTCTTATATTTCCATCCTAGTTTATATGCTTTAGTTACATCTAATAATTTTCTTGGTGTTCCATTTGGCTTTGTTGTATCCCACTTAATTTCACCATTATATCCTACTATCTTTGCTACAAGTTTTGTCAAATCTTTTATGCTAATCTCTTTACCAGTTCCTGCATTTACTGTCTCATTTCCACTATAGTTATTCATAAGGAATACACATAGCTCTGCTAAATCATCTACATATAAGAACTCTCTAAGCGGAGAACCATCTCCCCAGCATGTTACTTCTTTCAACCCACTTATCTTTGCTTCATGAAATCTTCTTATAAGAGCAGGCAGTACATGACTATGTTCAGGGTGATAATTATCATTTGGTCCATAAAGATTTGTAGGCATTACAGATATATAATCTGTTCCATATTGTTTATTTAAAAATTCACAATATTTAAGTCCTGAAATTTTAGCAAGTGCATAAGCTTCATTTGTCTTTTCAAGTTCGCCTGTAAGTAAGTATTCTTCTTTAATTGGCTGCTGTGCCATTCGTGGATATATACATGACGAACCAAGAAATTCTAATTTCTTACAACCATTCTTCCATGCAGCATTTATAACATTCATTTCAAGTATCATATTTTCATACATGAAGTCTGCAAGTGCTGCGCTGTTGGCGCCTATTCCACCAACTTTAGCCGCTGCTAAAAAAACATATTCAGGTTTCTCTTTAATAAAAAAACTTTCTACATCTATCTGTCTAGTAAGGTCAAGTTCTCTATGTAATTTAAGAATTAAATTATTATAGCCTTCTTTCTTTAATTCTCTGACAATGGCAGAACCAACCATTCCATTATGCCCAGCTACATAAATTTTTGAATCTTTATTCATAATTTAAAACTTTACTCATTTGAAAACATTTTCTCTTGCTTTGCAAGCTTAAAATCATGCTCGCTCATAATTCTAACAAGTTCTTCATAAGAAGTTTTTTGTGGATTCCATCTAAGTTTTTCTTTTGCTTTAGTTGGATCACCAAGAAGATTTACAACATCAGTCGGCCTATAAAACTTTTCAGAAACTTCTACTACAACTTTACCAGTTTTAATGTCTATTCCTTTTTCGTTAATCTCTTTTCCTTCCCACTTGAGTTCTATGCCGACATTCTTAAATGCTAAAGTCGCGAACTCTCTAACTGTATGTTGAACACCAGTAGCTATTACATAGTCATCCGGCTTTTCTGCTTGGAGAATTAACCACATACATTCTACATAGTCTTTTGCATATCCCCAGTCACGAAGCGAGTCGAGATTTCCAAGATATAATTTTTCTTGCAGTCCACAGGCTATTCTACCTGCAGCAAGAGTAATCTTTCTAGTTACAAAAGTTTCTCCTCTTCTCTCTGACTCATGGTTAAATAAAATCCCATTTGATATAAACATATCATATGCTTCTCTATATTCTTTAGAAATCCAAAATGCATATTGTTTAGCTACTGCATATGGACTATATGGATGAAATGGTGTAGTTTCACTTTGTGGAACTTCTTCTACTTTTCCATAAAGTTCTGAAGTTGAAGCTTGATATATTCTAGTTTTTTTATTAAGTCCAAGCATTCTAACTGCTTCTACGATACGAAGTGTTCCAACAGCATCTACATTTGCAGTAAACTCTGGTTCTTCAAAACTTACTTGCACATGACTTTGAGCTGCAAGATTATATATTTCATCTGGCTCAATTTCTTTGATAATTCTAACTATGTTGAGGGAATCAGTCATATCACCATAGTGAAGTTTAATTTTATCTTCAATATGAACTATTCGGTCATGTCTTTCAGTAGAATTTCTTCTTATGATTCCATGTACTTCATAACCTTTGTCTAACAAAAATTCTGCTAAGAATGATCCATCTTGACCTGTTATTCCTGTTATAAGTGCTTTCTTCAATATATCTCCTATCGGGCTCCGCAAGTACCGCCACTACATTTACGGGCTCGTAAAACTCGCCCATACATTTTACTTTCCAAGTATTACAGCATATATAATAAATTTTATATTTGTATATAAGTATCTTGAAAATAATCTTACTGGATCTTGTATAAGCCTATAGAGCCACTCAAGATTTAATTTTTGCATCCACATAGGTGCTCTCTTTATGTTACCCGCTAGATAGTCAAATGCTGCACCAACACCAATCATTAAGGCATTAACTTTATTTTTATGATCATACATCCAATTTTCTTGTTTTGGTGCTCCTAATCCCACCCAGACAAAGTCGGGATTTGATTTGTTTATATTATCAACAACTTGAAAATCTTCTTCAGCTGTAAGTTTTCTAAATGGTGGGCTATATGTGCCAACAATATTTACATTGCCATATTTTTCATTAATTGCTAATTTAAGTTTATCTAAAGTTTCATTTGTAGATCCATAGAAATAATGCTTATATTTTTTATCAGCACTAATTTTTAGTATTTCATTAAGTAAATCTGGTCCAGTAGTTCTCTGCATTTCTATGTATCCTCTTTTTCTACCAACACTTGATAATGGTCCTCCGTCTGGTATTGAAAGAATTGAATTGTTTTGAATATTTAGATAATCTTTATTATCATATGCCATTACAGTAGTGTGGACATTTGAAACACAGATATATTGTCCCTGAATTATTTTTATATTATTAGTAATAAACTCTAGAAGCGTCTGCATATTTACTGCAGCAATGTGAACACCTAAAATTCTACACATTCTAATATTGCTTTTCATGATATAACGTTGAATGGAACTATTCCTTTAATTATTCTAAAATATTAAAAATTAAACTATTACCATTTTTCTCGGCCTTATATAAATGCGTTCTATTTTTTAAATTTGTACCAAATACATGCCCGTATCTTTCATTGAAACTATTTCCTACACTATATGGATAAATATAATCAAAACCTTTTAGTAGATCTACAAGCTCGTTTTCATTGTATTTGCTGTCCCAAAATGTCTCAGAATTTACATTAACATTAAGAGTTCTAAATATCCTATTATCGAGATAGTGATATTGAAAAATTGCTCCCATTAATGGCGTTCCATTCTCTTGCAAAATTAATATTCTTGAGTTCTTTAAACTTTTATCGACAATTTCCCAATCATTTTTTAATTTAGTTTCAATAGAATTACTAATACTTTTCTTACAATAATATTTTTTTTGTTTGGAAATGAATATACTAATTACTAAAATCAAACTTATAAAAAACAATACTATGGTATATATATTAATTAATTTATGATTAGTCATAGATTCTTTAGCTAGAAAATATCCACATATCAAAGGTACTGATATAATATATGAAGATAAATACCTCCATATGCATGCAAGGCCAATAGCTTCATGCTCTGGAAAACAAAATAAATATAAGCATAATATCGCAAAAGTATAGATTAAATACCCTAAGATGTTAATAGTTAAAAACAATATCAATTTCTTTCCATATTTTTTTATAAAATTTAAGCACAATATGAGATAACTAATAATTGATAACAGTACCCACTGGTAATATTTTAAGTATATTGTTCTAAAAGTATATAAATATTTTATAAAATTATTTAATGTCGTTTTTTGATATTCGAGTCCGCCTCTATTAAAAAGTATATTAAACAATAATCTAAGACTGATTTTTTTATCAATATCAAATTGGTCTACAATTTGACATTTCCTAACATAAATATACCAACATGAAATAAAAACAATAGGTATTAAAAACAATAATATATACTTTAAAATAAACTCTAATTTTATTGCTTTTGTCATATACTGCATAATAATAAGTGTAAAGTATGCTCCTAAAAATAATGCAATGCCCATTTGTTTAATTAAAACCAAAGCAATTCCAGAAACAATATAATCGTATATAGAAAATTTACTGTTAATATTAAATTCAAATGATTTTATCATTAAAGATCCAAATATTATACCCATAGTGCAGTCTGGCAATATACAATATAATGGATTATCAGAATGTATCCTAAACATTGATATATAGTATACTAATACTAAAAGTATTGTTAATATATATTTATTTAGACTTTTATTCTTTAAATACTCAAATATTGGAAATACTATCGAAATAACTATCACAATCTGCGCTCTAAATAAATTTTGATCTGAAAAGTTATTAGACAGCCTAGCAAAAATATATTGAAAGATTGCTTGAAATGGCGGGTATGATAAATGTGTAGTGGCTATATGCCCTTCAGTAAAATAAAACTTATTTCTCAAAAACATATCTTTTGCAAATGGTGCCCAATGACTAAAGTCATCCCAATGCGTTAGATATGATTCACTGGTATACCAAATAACAAACAAATATAATACTAAAAATAAAAACAAATTTCTATCTAACAATATACATTTAAGTCGTTCTTTATAATTACTATAATTAACAACCACAAAACCAGCAAACAAAATAAAAATAAATACAATTACATATAACCCTATCATTAAACTATCAAAAAAACCAAATATATATACTATTGCAATTATAGTATATATGCTAGTAGGTAATGCTTTACAAAATGATGCATTAAATATAAGTGCAATTATAATAGAATAAGTTATTATAAATAATAATGGAATAAATACCATATCAACCGCCTATTATTAAATTTATGGTAGAGTTAATCTAAAAAAATTTAAGGATCAATATATTTAAGTCTTTTTACAAGATTAAAATAATTTTCAAAATCTCTTTTATCTTTTTCGACGATAAATGACAATATCAATCCCGAAAAATAAGAAATAATTGATGCCATATATATAAACCCACACATAATAAGAGTCGGAAACTTAGGAACTAAGCCAGTGTGTCTAAACTCTAACAATATAGGTATAAAGAAAACAGTAGAAATGATTGCTAATAAAACCGAAAAAATTGAAAAAAACTGCATCGGCTTATAGTTCTTATACAGCTTAAAAAAAGTAAAGATAACCTTCAGTCCATCTGGAATAGTGTTAAGTTTCGAAGGCGATTCTTGTGGTCTATCTTTATAATCTATAACTACATTCTTTATATTCATATTTCTATATACTGCATGTATTGTCATCTCAGTTTCTATTTCAAATCCTCTAGACAATACAGGAAATGTTTTTACAAATTCATAAGACATACATCTAAAACCAGTCATTATGTCTTTAATATTTGTTTTAAAAAACTTATTGATTATAAATCTAACAAATGCATTGCCAATATTGTGAAAAGGTCTCTTGTTTTCTG
The DNA here is from genome assembly GCA_947303805.1 of uncultured Clostridia bacterium. Lineage (GTDB taxonomy): Bacteria > Bacillota > Clostridia > Lachnospirales > Lachnospiraceae > UBA3633. The sequence goes on from CAMYZE010000005.1 coordinate 89,443, forward strand.
AAAAATATTGAGATGAAAGCCTGTCGCCTATAACCATGTCATATCTGTCTTTTAATATATATTCACACATTTCATTAACTTTAGATAATGAATATGTATCATCAGCATCAACAATTACATAACACTCTGCATCTATATCTCTAAACATTGTTCTAACAACATTACCCTTACCCTGTTTTCTCTCATATCGCACAATTGCACCATTATTTTGGGCAATTTCATCAGATTTATCACTTGAATTATTATCATATACATAAATAATTGCATTAGGTAAATAGCTTTTAAAATCATTAATAACTTTTTTAATTGTAAACTTTTCGTTATAACATGGTATTAATACAGCAATTCTATCCATATTCAAAATAAACTCGCCTCTCTTAACAATTTCATTAAATTTAAATTACATTAAATGTAATTTGTGAAGATTTAATACATATTAATATGCTATTCTGAAACTTTCACATACACCGTCCCATCTATATCAAAAATTGATTCATAACTCGGAAAAGGTTTTCTATTAATAAAATTTTCATCTTCATATAAGTAAGCAGATTTCATATACTTGTCTACATCAGCAACATAATTCAAATTCATGCACCTATCTATTAATCCTTCATATGAAAACTGCATCCATTCAATGTTTGTTTTACTATTTCCCCAAAAGTTTCCTACTTTGGCAAAATCATTTATACAATCTCTATTACTTAGACGACGAAAACTATGAGTTGTCACTTTGAATAATTCATTTTTAACCGGAACTCCAAGTAACACTACATTATTAATTGGGTTGATATCTAAGTCTGAGCTTTGAAAATATAAATTATCAATTCTGCCAATAATTTGATTAACTAAACTTATGGAAGCATTTCTATAATCATACATAGCAAATGTATCTACCATAAGCTGATTAAATCTTCCATGTAGTATAATTAGAAAGACGGTCAACATTGTAATTGTGCTTTTTTTGTAAATGCTAAAATCATATAGATTGAATATTATCATTCCAATTAGAGTAAACAATATTGCAAATGCTATAGTCCCTTGTCCAGAAACTCCTTCAGTTGTAGCAGCTAAGAACGTAGTTATCGACAAAGCAGAAGGTATTAATAATAAAACAATTATGATAAAAACTATCCTAAATAGTGATAAATTTTTTTTAATCAATTTATAAATTATTAATAAAATTGAGATTATGATTAATAACCAACCAACCATATATAAATTTAATGCATCAGACTTAAAAGATTTGCCTGAAAAATATAAATAAAAGTTATTAAATGAATTCACAAATTTATTCGGAACATTTAGTATCATTTCAGTAAAGTGTAAATTGTCAGCTCCTTTATAATTAGATGCTGATATGTGTAGAACTTTTAGTATTACATCCCAAAAATATTTATATATTATCATACCTATTATAAACGAAATAACTGTATCTAATAAAGGTTTAAAAAAACTTGTTAATGAATTATTATGATTATTATAAGTATGAATTATAAAATACATCATAGCTATTAATAGTGTAACAGCCACTTGTGTTTGATATAAAGCTAAAGATAACATTATAAAAAGCGAACTAAGTAATAATTTCAATACATATGATAATAAATTAGCTTCTTCAAACTTTATTAGCATATATGAAGCGATAACAGCAAACAAAAAGCCTAATGAAAAAGCAGTCGATGTATATCTATATGATAACCATATACACACAGTAGAACTTGAAACAGTTATAAGAGATAGGAATACACCTCTTTTGTTAACCATATCAAAAATTATTAAAATCAAATATAGTCCAAAGCACAAGTAGAATAATGATAAAATTGAAATCAATGGCTCAATTGCTATACCAAGCCTTAATATGCACAACACAGGAATAAAGAATCTACCTATCATTATTTCCCACTCATTTGCTATATGAGAATTACCATGACATAATCCATCATAAGTATTAACTAAATTATTGTTAATAAAAAAACTGTATAAAACATACGATATTGCTAACAACCAAACTAACACTTTAATATTAGATTTGATTGCTATTATGTTAGTTTTAAAATTTGAAAATCCCATTAAAAACTATTTTGCCCCTTCCCTTTTAAACACTACTTTAATAGTCTTAAATATTATCGCCGCATCCTTCCACAGTGAAAAGTTCTTTATATACTCAGTGTCGAGTCTCACCACTTCTTCAAAGTCTTTAATTTCCGACCTACCGCTTACCTGCCAAAGTCCTGTTATACCAGGCTTAATAGCAAGGCGGGCTCTATGATGTAAATCATATTTATTCCATTCATCAAGTGTAGGTGGTCTAGTGCCCACTACAGACATTTCACCTTTCAGTACATTTATAAACTGTGGGAACTCATCTATTGAAGTTTTTCTTATGCACTCACCAATGCCTTTAATAATTCTTGGGTCATTTTCGATCTTAAACATCATCTGATCTTTATTTTCATTTTGATTTGCTAGTTCTTTCTTTCTATCTTCTGCATCAAGATACATACTTCTAAACTTTATCATCTTAAAAACTTTTCCATTTCTACCAACTCTATCTTGAACGAAGAATATAGGTCCTTTTGATTTGCACTTTATGATTGGTCCTATAACAATTGTTAAAATCAATGTGACTAAAGAACCGATTATTCCAAACACTATATCCATAAATCTTTTAACGATTAATTGAAGTGGATTTATAGTATTTATAGTGCTAGTAACAACAGTGGTATCAGCGATATTTTCAACTATAAGTTTATTGTTGCTGCCAACTATATCTTCTATACCATTATATTCAATATGGAGCACTATTCCCATCAAACTAAGCTTTTTTATAATGTCATGTGCATCAAAATCTCCGACTGATAACAATATTTCATCAATATATTCTTTCTGAAGATAGCTAAATAAATTATCTTTATTAGCTACTACTTTTATGCCGTCAATCTCATTTGCAGTGTTATTATCAAGTAATATTAAACCTTTTATAGTAATATCATTGACAGTGTTTTTAATCTTTCTTATTAACTCTGAAGCTTTATTATTTAATGTGATAATTATAAATTGTCTACTAGTTTTATTTTTAAGTATTTTTTTTAGTATTGATTTATATATAAGTCTTAATATATATGATGTGATTAAATAAAAAAAAGGAAAAGTAATAATTGTATTTCTAGAAACATCTTCGCTAGTTTTTGAAATAAACAAATATAATACGAGAAATAGTGTGGTTAAGATAACTTGTTTTATAGAAGCATAGAACTCGAGTTGTCTTCCTCTTTTAAGTACATCTTGCATACTATTAAATATATAACATGTCACAAGATTTAAACCAATAAGTATAATCATGGCTGCTCTATAAGACTTGTTGTCAAATAGTGCTAAGTTACCATGCCTTACAAAGTACGCAATGACAAATGAAACTTCCATGCAAAAAATATCAAGTAATATAAAATCTATATGTTTAGAGAATCTTCCCTTAGATGACAAATACATTATTTTTCATCCTTCACAATATGTGAATTGTACTCTTTAAGTCTCTTATAATCTTCGCTCGTAAGTGGATAATCTTTTTTCAATAATCTCTCAGTAACTATCTCATCAGTTAGTCTCGTAATTACTGCCCAAAGGGGCACTGCTATAATCATTCCAACAAATCCAAAAAGTCCACCGAATAGAAGTATTGAGAAGAGTACCCAGAAACTTCCAACTCCTGTCTTATCTCCAAGTATTTTTGGCCCTATAATATTTCCATCTACTTGCTGAAGTATAAGTATAAATATTAAAAATCCCCAGGGTTTCCATGAAAATGGCTCTTCTAGAAATATCAATAAAAATGATGGTACAGCTCCTATAAATGGACCAAAAAATGGAATTATGTTTGTAATTCCAACTATCACAGAGATAAGCGGAGTATAAGGCATTTTCATAAGTAGACAACATATATAACATATAACTCCAATGATGAGTGAGTCGAGAAGTTTACCTACAAAAAAACCTGAAAATACATGCTTCGCAAATCTAACTTCCACTAATATCTTTTGACCTATATCTTTTCTAGTAAATGCAAATAGCATTCTCTTAAGTCCCATACATAATTCATCTTTAAGATTTAATGAATATATCATAACCACTAAGCCTACAAAAAAATTAAGCACTGCTCTAAAACTTACTGCAAATCCCGTAAATACACTAGTGGCGATAGCACTATAATTAATTTTGCTAGTATCATCCATTATACTTGATATTGATTTCTCGAGTTGTTGCAAAAGTTGCTGAGTTGTATCATTATTTGAACTAACTTTAAAACTTTCTATTGTTTCTCTTATCCCAGCTAAATATCCACCTACTCGATTCAAAAAGCTAGTTATAGAACTATAGAGTTGTGGCACGAATAAGAATACTAATCCTACACTTACTCCTATAACTATAATTGTACAAACAACGGTTGCAATTACATTTGAAAACTTAACTAACAATTTATCTTTACTTTTGGATAATTTATTAAAGATAATATTATAAAGTGGTGCCATTATAAATGTTAGGACCCATCCAAGAATTATAGGGGTAAGAATTCCGATAAGCTTTTGAATAAATGCCCCTACTTTATCTAAGTTCATAAATAGAAATATTATTAAAACAACTATAATAGCTACTAAAATTATCTGCTTAGATAAGTGTTCATGCATCACTTCAGAGAAAGGATTCTTTATCTTTTTAAACTTTTCGTCCTTAAAAAACTTCATTTCATCATGAAGTTGTGCGTTACTATTCTTTTGTGTTGATCTTTTATTTGCCATTTATATTTTTCAAACAAACATTAGCCATTTTATGGCTAACATATATTTTTCTACAACCTATTGTGTATATTATACCAAATAAAGCACTAATTTGCAATTAAAAAAGCCCGTATTTACGGGCTATTTAAACTGATATATTAAAAATAACGTGTATATACAAATGAGTGCTATACCTTGCCACCTTTTGGTCTTTCCATTAATCAACGATGGCACACATAATATAATCATCACCAAAAAAGCAATAGGTACATCAACAATAAGTGATGCATTAATTCCATTAATCATTTTAGAAGTAGGAATTTTAAATGGACCTAAAATTGATGCGATACCTGTAACTGAAACTATATTGCAAAAGTTAGCTCCTATGATATTTCCAAGTGATAAACTACTATGTCCCTTAATAAGTGATGTTATTGCTGTAGATAATTCTGGAAGCGAAGTGCCAAGTGCTATCATAGTGAGTCCTATTACTGACTCAGGCACCCCAAATTTTTTAGCAATAATAGTTCCATTATCAACTAGTAAATTAGATGCGAATGCTATAACTATTGCAGATAGAATAATAACCAAAATTGACTTTATAACTTTATTGCTACTATTATCATCTAAGCATTTTCCTTTTTCAATCTCTTCTATGTCTATTTCGGCCTGCTTAATAATTTTGTTAATATTTTTAGTCCCAGACTTATTTGAAAAAATGACATAACACACATATATTATAAAAATTGATACTAAAGCAATTCCGGATATTCTACTAAAGCCTTTAAACATATATGCAAATGTGGCATAAAGTGCAAATGATGAAAAGAAAAATGTCACTGGAACTTTTAGTGCTTTTCTATCAACTAACCCTGGAGCAAAAATTAATGATATTGCTGATATAAGTGCAGTATTACAAATGATAGAACCAATTGCATTGCCATATGCTATGTCACCATGACCTCTAAAGGCGCTTGTTGCGGATACCATAGTTTCAGGTAAAGTTGTTCCGATTGAAACAATCGTTGCACCGATTACAATTTCTGACACTTTAAAAATTTTAGCGATGTCAGTGCTAGCATCTACAAAATAGTCGGATGCTTTTATTAATAGCACAAATCCAATTATAATTAATACAAATTCCATACTTCTCCTATCGGGCGGATGATATCCGCCCCTACGTGTATTATTTGTAGGAAATCATTGGTGCGACATTTTTACCAGCTTTTCTATCATAATAATTCTTTATAATTTTAACTACTGTTCCTGATAATAGTAAAACACCAATAAGGTTTGGTATAGCCATAAGTCCATTTAATGTGTCAGCTATATCCCACGCAAGATTTAAGTTCATTGTAGCTCCTATAACTATAAATATTATGTAGAGTGTCTTATAAATATATGTTGATACACTTCCAAATAAGTATTCTATAGTTTTGGTTCCATAATATGACCAACCAAGCACAGTTGTAAATGCGAAAAGCGTTACAGCAATAGCGAGTACTTTACCAGCAACATGCGACAACCTATTTGATACTGCAAGTGTAACGAGCGATACTCCATTAATATTTTCAACATGAATAGAGTCAAAAACCAAATTACCATCTTCGTCCTTAAGAATCTCACGATTAGTATGATATACAGGATTTGCTTTTATTCTTAATACGTTACCATAAAAATATGAATTGTCATTCACTTCTTCATCCGGCAAAGTCTCAACCCAATACTTTTTACCGTATATACTCAACTCTTTAAATTTGCCAACATTTTCAGGTTCTTCACTATATATTGGAGCATTATTATTAGAATCAATCTTTACTGGCATTCTAAATATTTCATTATCTACCAGCATTACATTTCCATCTTCATCCCTAAGAGAATCATCAACACAGACTATAGTCTCCTTTTCAGTAAGATTAGCAAGCTGTGTGTCAAATGAAGGTGCATTGATAGTTGATGACAAAACAATAAGCGAAGTAAATGTGCACACAACTATAGTATCAAAAAATACTTCAAATATACCCCAAAGACCTTGCTTTACTGGTTCAGTTTCATTTGAAGCAGAGTGTGCTATAACACTTGAACCAAGACCTGCCTCATTTGAAAATGCTCCTCTCTTAAATCCATAAGTTATGGCCCTTTTAAGAACCGTACCAAGTATACCGCCCGCAATAGCTGCAGTACTGAAAGCACCTCTAAATATGGCTACAAATACTTCAGGTACATATTTAATATTCATTACAACAATTATTATTCCAACTAATATATAGAATATTGCCATAAAAGGAACTATCTTTTCTGCAACGGCACCAATTCTTTTTATGCCGCCAAATATTATAAGTGCTGCAATAGCTCCAAGTACAACTCCAACTGCAATAGTTGGTACACCAAAGTTTGTCTTAAGTGCTTCGGAAATGGAATTCACTTGTGTCATATTTCCGATTCCAAATGATGCCATAAATGTAAAAAATGCAAACAACACAGCAAGCACTTTTCCAAGTTTTTTAAGTCCTAATTGCTTTCCAACACCATTATCAAGATAATACATTGGTCCGCCACTATAACCAAGTTCTTTATTATAATTTCTATAGTAGATGCCAAGAATTACTTCAGCGAAGTGAGTCCCCATTCCAAATATTGCACAGATCCACATCCAAAAAATAGAACCAGGGCCACCTATTACTATAGCAGTGGCAACTCCAGCTATATTGCCAGTTCCAATTGTTGATGCAAGTGCTGTAGACAATGCTTGAAACTGTGATATAACATTATTTTTTGAATCTGCAGACTTTTTATCTTCTACACTATTTATTATACCTTTAATTGTGTTGTCATATACGTCTTTTGCATGTGTCACCTGAAAAAGTCTTGTCCTAAATGCATAAAATATTCCAACGCCAAGTATAAGGCAAAGCATAGGAACACCCCACACAATACCATTAACTATACCATTATAATATGCAAGTTTCTCAACAAAGTTGTTTAACATATTATTTCCTCCTGTGTATTAATCGATTTTGCAATTAAATCATCTATAACTTCTTTAAGCCTTTCTTCAGACTTATAAATATGATTTAGATTTGGCTTAGTAACTGGATGCTTAGCTACAAATATTGTGCAACAATCTTCGTATGGCAAAATCGAAGTTTCAAAAGTTCCTATCCTTTTAGCAACATCAACTATTTCATCTTTATCAAATCCGATAAGTGGTCTAAATACTGGCAATTTACATACTTCGTTGGTGCTTCTAAGCGATTCTACTGTCTGCGATGCAACTTGTCCTATAGATTCTCCAGTAATGAGCGCAATACATTTTTCTTTCTCTGCTATCATCTCAGCAATCTTCATCATATATCGCCTCATAATGATAGTGAGTTCATCATGTGGACATTTTTCATATATTGCTAATTGAATGTCAGTGAAATTAACTATGTGTAGTTTTATATGACCTGCCCACTTTGAAACTATTTTTGCCAAGTCAACAACTTTCTGTTTTGCCCTATCACTAGTATATGGTGGTGCATGAAAATAAATTGCATTTATTACGACACCTCTTTTAGCTATCATATATCCTGCAACTGGCGAATCAATTCCTCCAGATAAAAGTAACATTGCTTTTCCACTAGTACCTACTGGCAATCCCCCAGGTCCATCTATTTTTTCAGAATATATATTTATATGATTTCTAATTTCAACAAATATCCTAACTTCTGGATTATGCACATCAACCTTTGTTTTATTAAATGTCTCAAGAATATCATGACCAAGTTCAGCAGACACATCATCTGAATGCATTTCAAAGCTCTTATTTACTCTTCTAGTCTTAACTTTAAAAGTAAATGTAGGGTCAGTGCCATAAACATTCTTCACAAAATCTAAAACAAACTTTGATAATTCTTTGTAATCACTGGTGAATTCAACTTTTTTGATCGGGCATATAGTAAATATTCCAAAAACTCTTTTTAACTTTTCAATAACCCTATCATATATATCTGAAAAATCTTTACTTGAGTCTATATATATTCTCTCTTGCTCTTTATATACATTAAAAACACCCTCAAATTCCTTCAAGGTCTCTCTAATGCGACTCACTAAGGCATCCTCAAACTTATAACGATTCTTGCCCTTTAATCCTATTTCTGAGTATTTAATTAGAAATGATTCATAGTTCATAATTAAAAAAACCACCTTTACAGGTGGCACACAGGGGCAGTAAGATTCGAACTCACATTAACGGTTTTGGAGACCGTTGCTCTACCCTTGAACTATGCCCCTAATAACTTAATTATTATAGCAACTAATTTTTCTATTTTCAAGAAAAATTATCAAAATTATTACTTACATTTTACTTAATACTTTTTAAAAAGCTTATCTATTATTTCGCAGAATTCTTCGTATGCATAAGTCCCTTTTAATTCGCTAAGCGAATCCCTAAGTCCTTCATAATGCCACTTATGAAGTTTGGGGTCATTGACATGAAATTTATCCCACAATTCTTCGCCCAATTCTTCATAATCTTGCAGCATTGCTCTTGCATTTGAAAGTTTATCTCCAAGAGAAACTATCTTTTCATCCCTATCAAGTTTAGCAAGTCTTTCAATCGCGTATTGCTTTCTTTCTTTCCATGAATCAGACTCACTTTTTCCCTCTACAACGAGATCAGTTTCTGAAGATACAAGATTAGCAACTCTTTCACCAAACTCTTTTCTTATACTCTCCTCAGTATATTCAGTATCCTCAATTACATCATGAAGCGCAGCGGCCGCAAGTATTTCTTGATCTTTAGTCATAGTTGCCACTATAGCAACTGCCTCCATTGGATGAACTATATATGGCAAATCTTTACCTCTTCTCTCAACACCACTATGAGCTTTAATGGCAAATATTAATGCTTTATCCAAAAAACTTGTATCGATCTTTTTTTCTCCCATTATATCCCCTTCTATATTAGAATAATACCTTTTGTCTGTTCAAATATCTTCTCGAGATAATTATCACTAACAGTTCTTCCATATACTTTTTCAAGCATACTCTTTGTCTCTTCTCTTGTAGCTTTCTTTTTTAATATATAAATTGTAAGTATATTTTGTATAGCAACTGTAGAAGATATTATATCAATGTCTGTGCCGCCAAGTTGTATAAGTGACAACTTGTAAGCATCATCGCTATTATCAATTCTCATTTGCTCAACTTCACTCAAAGTTTTAATTCCCAAATCCACAAATACTTCATAAAACCTTAGATAACTTACGAATTCTACCTCGGCTCCAGTGATATTTGCAATCTTTTGCACAAGTGGCATATAAGGTTTGAGGTCAATATAATTTTTATATGAATCAATATTAAGTGAAATGTCCTTAAACTCACCCTTTGAAACAAGCGAACGAATCTTCTTTCTATACAAATCAATTTCATTTCTAATAGTCAAGAACTCATCGTCAGCAATTTCCAAAAGCCCTTCAAGTCTTGCAAGCTTTCTAATATATTCCTTTGGAACTTCAACATCTGACTTATAACCTGTATCATGGAATATTGTGGCCCATACATGCTGCAAACTTGTTCGCATCTGTATCTCAAACTTAAAATCATTTAACCTAGGAAACTCTTTGTCACTATAAAGTTCTTTAGGAATCTTACATATATAGTGTAGTGACATATATCCAAATCTGTCTACTTCATAAAGTTTTCTTTTATCTATAGAATTTTCATAATCAATATCAAACTTTTTTTCTATAAGACTTGCTATAAAGTCAACTTGGTCAATATAAAATGTAATTATTCTTGCGCCAAAGAGATCTGTAATATCTTCAATAGATTTATATTTATGACCTTTTAAATTGAGTTTTCCAACAAGACTATCATACTGCTTAACTCTAGCTTCGATACCTGCAATGAAAATTCCCTGTTCTTCGCAAATCATTTTTCTCAAGTATCCTAATACAAAATCTTTCATAGCATGAAATGTCGGCTCATTTTCTTTAAACTCATCTAGTAAATCTTTAACATGGGTATCCATATTTTCTCCTTAAAATAAAATAGCGAGATTTAATCTCGCTATTAAGTAGCGAGAGGGGGATTCGAACCCTCGACACCGCGGGTATGAACCGCGTGCTCTAGCCAACTGAGCTACCTCGCCATAGCACTTATAAATGGGGCGTATAGGGCTCGAACCTATGACCCCCTGCTTGTAAGGCAGATGCTCTCCCAGCTGAGCTAACACCCCTTAAATTTAAAGTGCTTTTAAATTATACTTGAAAGACTTTTTTTAGTCAAGTAAAATATATATATGGCATACGACGGTATATTTATAAAATCACAAATAAAGGAATTGAAAATCCAACTTTTAGGCGAACACATCTCTAAAATTACCCAAAGGTCAAATAAAGAGGTTGATTTTCACATACGCAAAAATAGTCAAAATTATGTGTTAACTCTATCAGCAAATCCTAATTTCCCATACATGTTGTTATCAACAAATGAAACAAAAAATCTTCCAACTCCGCCTAGTTTTTGCATGCTTTTAAGGAAATATTTACAAGGTGCCTTGATCAAAAACATTAAGCAAATAGGTTTTAAGTCTGTAACAAAAAATGATGACAGCTTATGTCTTGAGAGAATTGTTAAATTTGAATTTGAAAATATCAATGAAAATGGTGACCTATCTACATATTTCATCTATTTTGAAATAATGGGTAAATATAGCAATATCATCATCACTGACTCTAGCAATATTATTCTTGACATACTTATTAAAAGTAGTATTGAAAATAAAAGGTTAATAATAAGAGAAAAATATAGTACAAAGGGCATCACAAATAAATCCGATATCCTTACAGAAAATTTTGTTGGTTTTATGTCAAGCATAAATGAAGGTTTGGCACTCGCAAGCATAAATAATGAAACAATTGATATCGCAAATATAGTTGCAAAAAAATATGCTGGTCTCTCTAAACCACTAATTATGCATATCATACTTGAATACTTTAAAAGCAGGCGATTTAAAATACCATCAGAAAGTTTTAATTATGAAATAGTTAATAAGCATTTTAAAAATAAGGATGACTATGAAAGTTTCTTTATTTATTTAACAGAAAGTTTAAATGAAATTTTATTAAATAATAACCTATTCCACCCAGTTATAAATTACAAGAATGAAAAACCATCAGATTTATATATCTTTCAATTAGACACTTATCAAGGTGAGATTGAAACTTTCGATACCATCAATAAATGTCTTGATACATTCATTGAAAACAAATATCAAGACTTAAATGACACCAATGACAAAAAAGAAATTCAAAATGTAATCAAGAGTCTTTATACTAAACTTAATAAAAAACTTGACATATATAATAAAGATCTCGCTAAGTGCAAAGATACTGAAAAATTTAAAAATTTTGGTGAACTAGTATCATGCTTTGGTTACAATTTAGAGGACATTAAAGATGGTATACTTACATGTAAAGACTATAATCACAATGATGAAATTGTTCATATACCAATAGACGAATCATTGACTGTAGCTCAGAATGTAGAGAGATACTACGACAAATACAACAAACTAAAAAGAACTAAAGATAATGCTGAAAAACTAATTGAAGAGACAACTATTAAACTAGAACATCTAAACACAATTGAACATTCTTTAGAACTTCCGAATGATAGAAATGATATGTATTTAATAAAGGAAGAAATTATAAAATATTTTGATGAAGCAAATAAGTTTTTTAGCTTAAAAAAACAAAAAATTGATATTCAGTCCAGGAAATCAATTAAGCAAAAATCTAAAAAACAATCAAAAAATAATATTAATTACAATATTCACCACTATAAATCTAGTAGTGGTATAGATATATATGTAGGTAAAAATAATTTGCAAAATGAATATCTCACATTCACTCTAGCAGGTCCAAATGACACTTGGCTACATATAAAAAATGCCACAGGTTCTCATGTCATAGTTAAAGCACCCTATGAAAAACTTGATGATAAGACTCTTATTGAAGCTGCTTCGCTTGCTGCATATTTCAGCGAAAAGAAAAATGAGACAAAGGCAACCGTAGACTATACACTTAGGAAAGAATTAAAGAAAGTTAAAGGTAAATCACCAGGATTTTGTATTTATCATAAAAACTATAGTATAAATGTAAAACCAGAAATATTAGTAGAAGAAATTTAATTACTTCTTTATTAATTTTGCCACAAAGAACCCCTCCCATATTTTATCCGGGAATATTTTTATATATACATTTTCATTTACAGAACTTCCACAACTAAAAGTATTCTTATTTACTTTAACACGGCAAAAGTCTATATCAAATCCATTTTCTAATGCATAATCAACTATATTTTCATTTTCTATTTTAAGCAACGAACATGTAGAATAAATAAGGATGCCTCCAGCTTTTAATAACTTAGCTGATTTTTTAATCAATTTTTTTTGTGTACTTACGCACTTTTTAATCAATGCTTCTTGGAAACTATTTTGATATTTATTATTTGATATATCTAAAGTACCAGAACCAGAACAAGGTGCATCGAGTAATATTTTATCGAACTTAAACATATCATTTAAATCTAAGGCATTAATGTTCATAAGTAGCACATTCGCACCCTGCTTATCACAATTAAACTTAAGTTTTTCATATCTATCTTTATGCAACTCAACTGCAGTTAAATTTACCTTATTTTTACACATACTTTGAATCATAGTAGTTTTGCTTCCTGGTGCTGCACACATATCAAGAATATTCTCTTTTTCATGAGGGTCTAATACAAGTACAGGCAACATAGAAGAAAGTGATTGTAAATAAATATGCCCTTCTTTATATATTGAAAAATTGGTAATATCTAGTCCTGTGCTGCTATCAAAGCCATCTTTTTGATAATAGTCATTAAGAATGATCGCATTTTTAAAGTTTGGATCTATAGTAAAAGTCAAGTCAAGCTTTGTAAAATCATTTTTTATATTATCAAAATTTCCTTTTAATTCATTTACTCTAAAAGTAGTAACTTTTTTCTCATGAAGCCCATTCAAAATCAACTCTATTTCTTTGTCATCATATTCGCTTTCTTTTAATTTTTCAATTAAAAAATCGTGTGATAAATTCATACTATCTTTCATCAATATCAAACTGTAGTTTGCTCAATATATCTATTTTTATTTTTCCTTTTACATTTATAATATACTTTTCATTAAGCTTTTCAAAAGTGAAATCATTTTTTTTATCCCAGAACTTTTTTAGTTCATTAAATTTCATATAATAAACTTTTGACATTTTACTAAAATATATCAATAAAAAAGAAACACCGCCTTGAGCTTCAAAATCCTCCATAAACTCATATTGATGTTTATGGATATTTGAAAGTGGAAATGTATTAGACTTACATTCCTTAGCGTCAAAGCAAACTGGTATTTCTTGCACAACTCCTAAATAATCTACTGTTGATTTTTTATCAAAGTAGGCTAGAGTTATATGACCTTCCTTATCCATCTTAGTTGGAACTATAGGGGTTGGAATTTTTTGTATTAGGGCAAGTTTTTTTACACGATAGTCAGATATCGTTCTATTTACCATATCTTCTAATACACTTCCTCTAAGCCCTCTAAGCTTCATATTATTTACCTAGTATTTCCTTCCACTCTTTAACAATCTTATCTTTATCAATAAAGTAATCCATATGCATTGCTTTCTTAACTCTTGTAAATGTCGCATCGGTTTTATCTTTTGCCTTTTTAGTTCCTATATTCAAAATATCATATACATCAGATAAATTATTCTGCCATTTTTCTCTTTCAGCTCTAAACTTAGATATTTTTTCTTCTAAAATTGATAAAAGAAATTTTTTACATTTGACATCACCAAGACCACCTTTTCTATAATGTTCCTTCATCTCATCTAAGTTTTTATAATCTTTTAAATATTCATTAAAATGACTATCCTCGCAAAATACATCTAAAAAATTGAATACTGCATTCCCTTCTACTTGTCCAGGGTCACTAACATTTAAATGATTAGGGTCAGTATACATAGACATAACTTTATTTTTTAAAGAGTCAGCAGGCTCAGATAAATAAATACAATTATTGAGAGACTTAGACATCTTCTCTTTTCCATCAAGCCCTTTAAGTCTTGTTGCTTTCTCATTCTTTGGAAGCATAATCTCTGGCATTACCAAAGTTTCTCCATATATCGTGTTAAACTTATGAACAATCTCTCTACACTGCTCCAGCATTGGTTTTTGATCTTCACCTACAGGTACTACATTTGCATCAAATGCAGTTATATCTGCTGCCTGACTTATAGGATAAGTGAAAAATCCAACAGGTAGACCTTCATCACCTTCATTAAATCCTCTCAGAACCATTTCTGCTTTTACAGTAGGATTTCTTTCAAGTCTAGGCACAGTAACAACATTCATATAATAAAATGTTAGCTCAGTAAGAGCTGGCAGAGCACTTTGTATACATATAGTTACTCTATTGGGATCTATTCCTACTGACAAATAATCTAATGCAACTTGAATTATATTATCTCTTATCTTTTTGGGATTATCAAAATTATCAGTTAATCCTTGGCCATCGGCAAGCATAACATATATTTCATCAAAACCTTTATCGTTTTGAAGATTTAAACGATTGTTTAATGACCCCACATAATGGCCCAAATGTAGTTTACCCGTTGGTCTATCTCCTGTTAATGCTATTTTACCCATATTTTCCCCCAATGAATGCATTTTTAATTAAAGTTATTTCGTCACCGTCAATACTAACTACATCAAATCTGCAAGCAGTATTTTGACTAAGTTTATGTGACATTAGATATACTTGTGCAACTTTGTATATTTTCTTTTGTTTAGACTTATCTACAGCATAAAACCCTTTTGCTAAGCTATCATTACCTCTGTACTTAACTTCAATAAAACATATATAGCCTTCATTTTTACCTATTAAGTCTATTTCACCAATCTTACAATTAAAATTAGTATCTACTATCTGATATCCATTTTCTTCAAGATATTTTTTTGCCTTATTTTCATTAAGTTTTCCAATTTCTCTTGTGTTCATTATGATCAGTTCATTATTTATTCAAGAATGATAAAAATGATTTTCTATGAATTTCACATGGGCCTATCTCTTTTAACTTATCCATATGAAATCTCGTGCCATAGCCACTGTGCTTTGCAAATCCATATTCTGGATATTTTTTATCATACTCTTCCATCATTTCGTCTCTTGTCACTTTTGCAACTATGCTTGCAGCCGCAATCGATATCGAAAGTGCATCGCCATGAATTATACTAACTTGTTTAACATCAATATTTTTTATCTTTAAAGCATCTACAAAAAGCAAATTTATTTCCTTATCAAATTTATCTCGATACATTGAGTTGGCATTGTCAAAAGCCTCTTTCATAGCTATGTGAGTTGCTTCAAGTATGTTAATTTCATCTATTACCTTTTCACTCACAATCCCAATACCAAATGCAAATGCTTTTTCTTTAATTTCTTTATAAAGTTCTTCTCTTCTCTTTTTAGAAAGCTTTTTAGAATCATTTAAGAATAAAATCTCTTTTGATCTATCAAGTACCACACATCCCGCTACTACTGGTCCAGCAAGGGGACCCCTTCCAGCTTCGTCTATGCCGGCAATAATATACTCGCTAAACTTATTTTCAAATTCCGACATCTTACTTAGGCGAAGTCGCTCATTATTTATTTTTTCATCACTTAGCTTTTTCATACTTTCGGGCTCGCGGTGCTCGCCCCTACATTTACTTATATTTATTTTTAGCCGCAGCATATAGCTAAGAAAACGCTTCGGTTCTATCCATAGGTTACCCACCGGCGTTTTCGTGCTGTATGCTGCGGCGGATAAATAGCATTATATAAGTTAATTTTCAAGGCTAATGTTACCAATGAGTCCTTTTCGGAAATCATTAATGATGAGATTCGCCACCTTATCGTAGTTTACTCCACCACCTTTTTTAAACGATGCAGTCTTCTCCGCAATCTCATCCATAACTTCTATGGCAGAGCTATTATCATTAACCTTGCTAAGTTTATATCTTTTTATAAATAAAAAACTATATTTAGAATAAGTTTTATTAATAAACTCATAAGCTAAATCTTGCTTTTCCAATATATCATCATTAATAGAACCAACCAAAGCAAGATTTAATCCTACATCACTATTTTCAAATTTTTTTACAGTTACACCGGGTGTATCAAGAAGCAATACTTTATCGCTTATCTTTGTCCATTGCAGTTTTTTTGTAACTCCAGGTGTATTTTCAACTTTATTTACTCTTTTCTTAACATAGGAATTTATAAATGTACTCTTACCTACATTGGGCATTCCTACTACCATAGCCTTTACAACAGTATTTACAATGCCTTTCTTCTCATTCTTCTCAACTATTTCTTTAGTTAATATATCTAGCTTTTTATCAACTTCTCTTTTAATATTATTGTTTCTGCTGTCTAAAAACAATATCTCACCATCAAACTCTTTAATAGTTTCTTTCAAAAAGTTCTTTGTAATTTTTTTTAGACATTTTTCATCTGCTAAATCAACCTTATTTACAATTATGAGCCGCTTCTTATTTCTTATTTCATCATTTAAAAAATTGATTGATGACATTGGGCATCTCGCGTCAATAATCTCAATCACTAAATCTACTTCCTTTAAATGTTCTTTAATTTCTCTCCTAGCCTTTGCAATATGGCCAGGATACCATTCAATCTTCATTATCTAATTATAAACCAGACCTTGCCAATTATATCATCTCTTGCTATATTGCCAACATCTGCAAATCTTGAATCTTTTGAGCTGTCTAAATTATCACCCAAAACATAGTATTCATTTTCGCCAAGTTTTACATTTTGCTCAATATTTGACGACAATGAGTTTTTTAAATCTTCAGACTCTATCTGAATGTCATCAATATAAAAATTCCCATTGCTAATGGTTATAGTTTCACCAGGCAAACCATATATTCTTTTGATGCTTTCCTGACCATTATTATAAAATGCTATTACATCTTGCTTGTCGAGAGGAAAAATAGTTTTGTAAAGTCTATTTACCAAAACTATATTGCCATCATTTATATATGGTGCCATACTAAAACCTTGCTGCAAAACTTGACCAAAGAATAAATAACTGACTGTAAATGCTAAAGCCACAGCAAAAACTATATCTGCAATTAGTCTGCAAACTTTTATTACAAAGCTTTCGTCCAATTATGCTTGTGCATCCTCAACATTCATATTTTCTTTTACTTTGGCAGCCTTGCCAATTCTTTCTCTCAAATAGTTAAGTTTAGCTCTTCTAGCCTTACCTTTTCTAACGACTTCAACCTTAACTACCATTGGACTATTTATTGGGAAAGTTTTCTCAACTCCTACGCCATTAGAGTTCTTTCTTACAGTAAATGTCTCTCTATTGCCGCCTCCTTGTCTTTTCAAAACTACCCCTTCATAAATTTGTACTCTTTCTTTTTCGCCTTCACGAATCAAATTGTGTACCTTTACGCTATCACCAACATTGAACTCAAGTTTTTCTTTTCTTAGTGTAGCCTGTTCAATCTCTTTTACTTTAGAATTCATATTATCCTCCTAAACTTTATCTTTCAAATATTTTTCATATAAATCAGGTCTATTTTTCTTTGTAATTTCTATTGCTTGATCTAGTTGCCACTTAGCAACTTTTTTATGGTCTCCGCTTAATAGTATGTCTGGAACTGTAAGTCCTTCATATTCATAAGGTCTTGTGTACTGTGGGTATTCAAGTAAGTTATTCATAAAAGATTCTTCATTTGTGGATTCATCATTTGACAACACGCCTTTTACAAATCTAGCCACTGTATCTATAACAACCATCGCCGGAAGTTCTCCACCAGTAAGAACATAATCACCTATAGATATCTCTTCAGCATCAATAAGTTTAAGTGCTCTCTCATCAACCCCTTCATAATGTCCACATAAGATATTAAATTCACTATTTTTAGACATTTCGATTGCCATGTTCTGGTTAAATGTTTTGCCCTTAGGTGACATATAATAAGTTTTAATTCCGCTTTTGCCATCCATGACTTTCCGATAACAATCATATATTGGTTGAGCCATCATCAACATGCCATTTCCGCCTCCATATACTTCGTCATCTACAGAGTTAGCTCTTTGTTTTGTAAAATCTCTAATGTTAAAAATATTGATTTTTATTAAACCCTTATCAACTGCTTTTCCTATAAGGCTTTCCCTCATAAAGTCATTAAACATGTCAGGGAAGAGTGTCATTATATTAACTTTCAAATCAGACCTTCTATTGTTTTAATTTTAATTATAGAGTTTTCAATATCTACTTTTTCTACAAAATCAGAAACCATTGGTATTAATAAATCTTTTTTGTCATAGTCAACAACTAATATGCTATTTGCCTTAGTAGTCATAATATCTTTCACATTTCCAATAAGTTCATCATCTTTAAAACATTTTAGCCCAATAAGATCCATAATAAAATACTCATTTACTTCTAGTTTTACTGCATCAGCTCTACTTATATAGATATTCTGACCAATTAGTTTTGTAGAATCTTCTATCTTGTCAAAACCTTTAATTTTCAGAATGCACGTGTTTTTTATATACTTAACGCCTTCCGATATATATATAGGCTTGTCGCAAAACATAGAATCTTTTGCATCTTCGTTATCAACTATATAAAACTTGTTTAGATCATCGAATCTTTTTATATCATCAGTAGTTGGAAATATTTTTACTTCACCTTTTATTCCATGAAGTGATATTATCTTGCCAATTCTCAAAAAGTTTCTCATCTTATGTCTACTACTACTTTCACATCTCTAATGGTAGCTATAGCCCCCATTATCGCCCTTATACTTTTTGCAATTTTACCTTCGTGTCCGATTACCTTGCCAAAATCATCTTTATCAACTTGCACTGTATACCTTATAAAATTGCCGTCTTTTTCTTCTTTGATATTAACTTGATCTTTTTTTACGACTAACTCTTTTACAATGTATTCTAAAATATCTTTCATATAGTCACCTTATTTGGTAATACCGGTTGCCTTGAGAAGTTTGCCAACTGTTTCAGTTGGCTTAGCTCCATTATTTAACCACTTCTTGCAAGCCTCAGCATCAATTTTGATTTCAGATGGATCTTTATAAGGATTATAATAACCTATTTCCTCAATAAATCTTCCATTTCTTGGGTAATGCGAATCAGCAACAACTACTCTGTAAAAAGCATTATGTGCATGTCCCAATTTCTTTAAGCGAATTTTTACAGCCATTTAATTATTTCCTCCTTTTGAAGTTTTTTTAATGATTTTATTTGATAAACTAATTATCTGCTTATTATCACCAGCAAGATTTTTAATTTCAATTGCCAGTCTTTCAATATCTTTAAACCTTATACTTAGTTCTAATTTCTTGTCAATTTCATTAAGCTTTTTATCAGCGTTTTTAAATAAGTCATACGCAGCTTGCCTTGACATATTCAATTCTTCGCCAATCTCAGTAAAAGACAAATCATCGTTGACATGATACTCATATACAATTTGTTGGTTTTTGCTTAATACCCCACCATACAAATCATAAAGTATAGATTTGTTAAATATTTCTTCCATAAGCAGTAAAAAAGTCCGCAAAGTCGCGGACTTATATATTACCATGTATGTTTTAATCTGTCAAGTATTTTTCTTGGCAGGTCTAGCCAGCACTAATTTTTGTTGCATCTACATAGGCTCTTGAAATCAAGTCTATAAACTCAATAAAATCTATACTTTTTAAATCTTTAAATGCTGCATTTGGCTTGGCCATTCCCTTGTCATCAGTAAACTCTGATATAAGTGTGAGCATATTATCAATTGAATTGCCTTTCATAAACTCACCTAAAGTATTAAGTTGTAGTTTCATTTCATATCTTGGAAAATCGATTTTAGTGTATTTTGAAGTATTGGCTAATTCATTTAAAGTATAAATTTCTTTTTCGCGACTTCCTAAAATCTTACCATTGTTCATAAGAGTAACTGTATTAACCACATTGTCAAACATACAAGAACTAATAACCTTTGTCTTATCAGTAGTAATTAAACAATAATTTGAAATAAAATTTACTCTCCCATTTTCAGTCTCAGTAGAATCTATTATATCTCGTTTCTTAAGAATCTTATTGACAGATAATCCCAAAGTATCACCCTGACTAGCGCCGATGAATCTAGAATTATCTATTGCATTTTCAAGTGCATGTATAAGCGGTGCATAACCTTTTTTCCCTATAAATCTACTCTTTATTTCTTCAAAATGTCTATAGGTAAGTACTTGCTTCTCAAAGTCAAACATATTAACATAATTTCCGTCATTAATCATTCCATTAAATCCTTGTTTTGACTTATCAGAAGTAAATACATATGCCTTTGCACCACCTGTAGGTATTTTGCCAAATCTATCAAAACTAATATTACTTACGATATGATCGAATTTAACCTGTTCAATTCTATTGTTCTCATTTAATACTACAGCACAAATATATTCATGTGTAAGGAGATTTCCATTGCGATTGTAGTCGGCATCTTGGAAAGTATTCATCACATATCCTCCGATACCAGATTTAAAACCCTCACGATTTACAACTGTTCTTTCGATAGCATACTGTACATCAGGCTCCGACAATGAAATTTTTTCAGTTTTATCTTCTACTTCTTTTACAACTGATGTGGACAAAAGTGATGAAATAATACTCCTATATGTATTTGATGTATCAGTAGCTCCAGTTACTACATCTATCTCATCAGCATTTTGTTTATCAAGCGAACTATCAATTAATTTTTGTAAAGCTTGTATAGCTACGTCGCTATTACTATGCTCAGTAACTACAACTTCCTTAATAGTGCCAGAACTATCTACCTTAATTTTAAGTCCAATTCTACCCTTTTGAC
Source organism: uncultured Clostridia bacterium (assembly GCA_947303805.1). Lineage (GTDB taxonomy): Bacteria > Bacillota > Clostridia > Lachnospirales > Lachnospiraceae > UBA3633. The sequence goes on from CAMYZE010000005.1 coordinate 111,179, forward strand.
CTTCAGCTGAGCCGTATAAGTACTCTCCATTATTGCCACCTAAATATAATTCTCTACTAATAAGATTATAAATACTCTGGTTAAAAGTTATATAAAATGCCGAAATGGCCATAAATATCATTAGTATGATTATACTACTCTTTTTCATTTAAAACCCCTTAAATATATAATTTATATTCATTTGACTTTTTTTAATACTTATGCTAATATTATAAGGCTCGCGGGGTGTAGCTCAGTTTGGCTAGAGCACCTGGTTTGGGACCAGGGGGTCGCAAGTTCGAGTCCTGTCACCCCGACATACATTGGTTTTGTGAGATTACTCATAAGGTCAATGTATTTTTTTTGTCATTCTATTTATTGCAGGGAGAACTAGGCAATATACAATACCAGTAAGAATTGATACCATCATTCTAAGTATTAGAGGGCCAAAAACTACAATAAAACTGTAGTAGCCAAAAACTATTGCATCAATAGCTATAATTATAGTATTTAAAATGGTAAGTGCTACTTGGAGAGTGATTATACAAATCCAAAACTTAAGTCCTCCACCTACCTTTACTTTTTTATTTTCAAATAAATATCCACACACTCCGCCAATTATAGTCTGTGGAATAACCCAAAATAATGTTGTAGCAGTGAATCCATAAGTTATCATTTGGTTGATAAACATACCTGCAAAACCAATTGTTGCTCCAGCTATAGAACCAAGCGATATAGCTCCAACATATATTGGAATGTTTTGCAATGTCAATTTCATTCCATGCAAATTAATTGTACCATAAATACTTAATACCACAAAAATTGCAGTATATAGTGCTATAAAAACTAGTTTTTTTAAGTTCGTATTCATATCTTGACAATTCCTATCATTTTTTGTATTATTTATAAGCAATGAAATAATCCGTGTCGTATTTCATTGAATATATATTAGGAGATTAAAAATGGCAAATATTAAAAGCGCTAAAAAGCGTATCAAAGTTACTAAGACTAAAACTGAGAGAAATAAAACTCAAAAATCTAAAATAAAAATGTTTGTTAAAAAGATCGACCAACTTGTAAAGAGTGGTAACAAAGCTGAAGCTGATAAAATATTAGTAGAAGCTACTAAGGCAATAGATATGGCTGCAAGCAAGGGAGTATTTCACAAGAATGCAGCTGCTAGAAAAGTTGGACGTCTTACAAAAGCAGTAAATAAAATTTCTTAAAAACAGCCAATAGGCTGTTTTTTTTATTCATTTATGACCACATAGGTCTTTCCTGTATGAGTATCTGTATACACTGTTCCAGATTTAACATACTTGCTTTCTATATCCTCAAACGAAATTGCGCTGTCTTGCTTTGCTTCATCAGTTTCAAACTCTTGAAGTTTAGAATCATCGACAACTTCTTTTTGTTCTTGTCCTCTATATGCTTCTTTTATGTCAATTTTCCAATTTATAACTAGAGCTAGCATTATTCCTACAGCCAACACCAGCATAGCATCAGACATATTTGAAACCCCATCCATTGGCGAACCGCTTTCATCAACAGTCAAGGCTCGATTTCTATCTTTTAGCTTATTTTTCATAATTATTTTCCTTTACACTCTGCTTCTAAAACAGCTTCCATAATCAAAGTGAGCATGATTTTATCTTTTGCATACCATCTTTTTCTAATGAGTGAAATTACAGTACAAATTGATGCAGCGATAAGACCGATAACTGTAGTATCAAATGCAGCAAGAAGTGAATATGATAGAGTTGCTGTATCGCCTTGCGCAAGTGCTATAATACCAGGACCAAGTGGTATGAGAGTACCAAGAAGTCCAAATGTAGGTCCAAGTTTTATAAGAAGATCAGATCTCTTAATTACAAAATCTAGATTTTCACTGTAATTATCAAGAAGCGATGCCGCAAAGTTTTCTTTCATATCATCACTCAATGCATTGTGAATGGTAAGCTCAAGTAATAGCCTTTTTTGTTTTGCAAGCAAAGCACTATTTTTTATAATAGTTGCTGGATCATTTTTTCCTTGTTTTATTGCATCAATTACACTCGCAGCCTTGACAGTAAGATATTTTCTTTGAAACATCTCAGCCAAAAGTCCCCCTACCATTATTAATGATATGATAAGCATTGCAATTAATACCACTTTAACTGGCATATCAAGTAAAGTAACAATTTGCCTCATTATACTATTTGTAGTAACTCCATTAAACATTTTTATACCTCAACTTAAAAATAATTATTCTTTTTAATTTTATCTTTTGTACCTATAACAAATGTAAGTGCTCCAAGTAAGAACAAGAGAGTAATTACAGCAGTCACTAAACCTTTCATGTTTGTGACTGATAAATGTTCAGGATTGAGTCCTAAATCACCATTTCTATCTAATTCAAATATCCTTTTTCCTGCAAATTCACCTTCAGTTTCTTTTTGGTACTGTCCTTGTTCTTCAGCCATTCCCATGCTTTCATTTTCTCCGTCATCTCCAGTCAAATCTTCGTCTTGTTCAGCATCCTGACCACCCTTTGATCCCTTACCGTCTTCTTCATCAGCTATTTTTTCATCTTTATTTGTCTCATTTTCCTCACTCGCTATTTCCTTTGTAGTCTCTTCTTCAACAATAGGTGAATCAAAAGTCTCTAATGTTGTCTCTGTCACCGCTTCATTAGACACCTCATTTTCAGCACTTGTAGGACTATTTACAACAGTCTGATTTATATTAGCTGTAACAGAGCTTTTTGCATTTGTCACTTGAACAAAATCACCAGGTTCCACATCTGATATAGCAATAGTTTCTGCTGCCTCAACTAAAGGATTAAACTCCTCAACATAAACTGGAGTAGGAGTCAAATCTCTTTCAGCGATTGTTACTCTATAATTAGACACTGAAGTTGGAGCTGATATTTCAGCACGAGTTTCAAGATTACGAATAGCTCTTGTTGTTTCTTCAATAAATACTGGAGTCTCATATTGTCTTTGAGTTTCTGCTTGCACTATTCTTGCTCTTATACTCTCTTGCTGCATTCTTTTTTGTATTGAGCTTTGTATACTCTCTCTTTCTGCTATACTTGCCGCTACAGACTCAACATTATTAGCAGTCTCAAGAACTCTTTTTAATGATTCTGCTCTTGACTCTTCAATCTTAGCTTTAAGTGCACGTAATGCATCTGCTTGTACAGAACCTGTAGATCCACCTCTATTTCCAGAACCAGTTCCTGATTGATTTGCGACATTTCCTGTGCCAAGACCTTGCCCTGCCGCTTCACCAAAAGTGCCACCAGCGTCTTGAGAATTTCCAGAGTTACCTGCATTTGAAGCATTGTTATCTCCTGCTCCTCCGCCTTCTCCGCTTCCACCACCATTATCTATTGCAATTACACTAAACTTATCCCACAATTCTTCATAATATTCAGCACCTTCTATCTTATGACCTACAGGTTTTCTTCGGGTAGTTTGAGTAGTAGAATTAACTACCGTCGCCGCTATATACCCTAAATTATCAAAATTTGGCAATAAAAATGCCAATAAAAGAACTGCTACTATGAAACATGATATGAATTTTTTTAAATTATGTAAATTCATCTTCTGAATTATATTAAAAAATTGTGAATAAACTGTTAATTTATTTAGTTTAAGACATCTTGAATAGGCTTAATTTCAATATCTTTATACTTTTTTATAATACTTTCATCTAAACTATCTACATTAGTTTTTGGCAAAAATATTATTTTATAACCAAGTTTAATTGCTTCTTGAACCCTCGAATTAATATTTGATATACTTCTAACTTCTCCAGATAGGCCAACCTCTCCACAATATATGCAGTCATTTTTCAATGCAACATTTTTATATGATGACACTATTGCCATTATTATAGCCAAATCTATAGAGGTATCTTTGATTTTTAGTCCGCCAGTAATATTAATATATATATCAAACTCATATAGAGGTATATTCATTCTCTTTTCTATAATTGCAATTAATAAATTTAATCTATTTACATCAGCACCATTTATAGTCCTTCTTGCAATGCCAAATGCTGATTTAGTTACAAGTGCTTGAATCTCAAGTAGTATTGGACGACCAGACTCTATAACACAAGTTACTACACAGCCTGTAGCATTACTTGGTCTTCCTTCTAAAAATATCTCGGATGGGTTCTTAACTTCTCTAAGTCCTTCACTAGTCATCTCAAATACTGCAAGTGCATCGCAGGAGCCAAACCTATTTTTGTTACATCTCAATATTCTTAAATTCTTTAATTGATCATCTTCAAAATAAAGAACTACATCAACTATATGCTCTAATAACTTTGGACCTGCTACAGTTCCCTCTTTTGTAATATGACCAACTATAAAACTACTAATATTATATTCTTTACAAAGTCTAAATATTGCTTGAGTACACGCCCTAACTTGAGTTATAGAACCAGGTACTTTATCATCAATATTCATAGCCATAGTTTGGATAGAATCAATTATCAGTACTTGAGGTTTAATCTTTATTACCGTAGAAATAATAGCATCCATATTGGTGTCAGATATAAACTTAACTTTATCACTAAACTTACCAATACGATTAGCCCTTAATTTAATCTGGTTAAGACTTTCTTCTCCAGATACATATAGAATATCTATCCCATTATCACCAAGTGATTTAACAACTTGAAGCAATAAAGTAGATTTACCAATTCCAGGTGCACCGCCTATAAGTGAAAGTGAGCCTTTCACTATACCACCACCAAGTAAATTATCAAATTCAGAAATAGAAGTATGTATTCTTTCTTCTTTTACTTCTTCAATATTATTTAATGATTTTGGTTCAATAGTTTCTGCAGTGGTATTTATTCCCAATGAATTACTGATTACCTTACTTATCTTTTCAGCCTCAACAAAAGTGTTCCAAGAACCACAACCAGGACATTGTCCAAGCCATTTTATAGATTCAAATCCGCACTCTTTACAGTAAAATGAACTTTTGTTAGTCTTCTTACTCATCAGTTTTCTTTATAACAAGTTTTTTATTCTTAGCAGCTATAGATAATGAATCTCCGCTATGAATATTACCCTTTAATTTTTCCTCGGCAAGTAAATCTGTAAGCATTGATGTAAGTGTTCTCTTAAGTTCTCTTGCACCAAACTCTTCTTTATATCCCTTCTCCAGTATTAATTCTTTTGCCGATTTCTCTATTTTAAAATCAATATTTAAATTTTCTTTAGTTCTATTCTTAATTTCTCTAATATTTAAATCTAAAATTTTTGATATTTCATCTTTACTAAGTTTATGGAAAACAATTATATCATCAAGACGATTTATAAACTCAGGTTTAAACATTTTTTTTACTTCGGCTATCACATTGTCTTTCATCTCTTCGTAGTCTCTTTCTTTATCGTCATCCAAAGTGTCAAAGCCAGGCTTTGTATTATCAATTATTCTATTTGCTCCTACATTTGAAGTAAGTATTACAATTGAATTCTTGAAACTTACTTTTCTACCCATAGAATCAGTCATATGGCCTTCGTCAAGAACTTGTAAAAGCACATTAAAAATATCTTCGTCTGCCTTTTCAATCTCGTCAAATAAAACTACAGAATACGGATTTCTTCGTATCTTTTCTGTAAGTTGGCCACCTTCATCGTGACCTACATATCCTGGAGGTGAACCTATGAGTTTACTTACTGTGTACTTCTCCATATATTCTGACATATCAAGTCTTATTAAGTTCTTTTCACTGCCAAATAAAGTATCACTTATAGCTTTACAGAGTTCAGTCTTACCAACACCAGTAGGCCCAAGAAATAAGAACGTACCTATCGGACGATTTGGATCCTTAATTCCTACTCTATTTCTTCTTATAGCCTTAGATATAATCTTTATAGCGTCATCCTGTCCAATAACTTTTTTATGTAGAGTGTCTTCAAGTTGCATTAGTTTTTCATTTTCATCTTCGGTAAGTTTTTTTACTGGTATTTTTGTCCATCCAGATACAACATCAGCAATATCATCTTCAGTAATTCTAAGTTCGCTTTCTTTTCTCTTAGCCTCTATTTCTTTAATCAATTCATCATATTTATACTTTTTTGTGAGTTGTTTTTTCTTTACTTCTGACGCTTCTTCTATGAGATCTTTAGAAATTAATTTTTCTTTTTCAATTTCAAGTTGATCTATCTCGTCTTTTAAATCTTTTACAGCTTGAGGCACATCATAAGACTTAATTTTTAATTTGCTACAAGCTTCATCGATTAAATCTATAGCTTTATCTGGAAGATTTCTATCTGGGATATATCTGACACTAAGTTTTGTAGCCGCCTCTATCGCCTCATCAGATATAGCTATCTTATGAAATGTCTCATATCTCTTTCTTAATCCCTTTAATATTTGTATTGTATCTTCTTCACTTGGCTCTTTAACCTCTACAGTTTGAAACCTTCTTTCTAGAGCAGCATCCTTTTCAATGTGCTTACGATATTCATCTATAGTAGTCGCACCTATAACTTGTATATCTCCACGAGCAAGTGCTGGCTTTAAAATATTTGCAGCATCAAGAGCACCTTCAGCACCTCCTGCACCAATAATGGTATGAATTTCATCAATAAATAGAATAATATTCTTATTTGCAGAAAGTTCTTCAATAATTCTTTTTATTCTCTCTTCAAACTCTCCACGATATTTAGTTCCTGCAACCATTCCACTCATGTCAAGTGAAACAACTCGCATATTTTTAATTGTTTCTGGTACTTGTCCTTTTACTATGAGTGTAGCCAGCCCTTCAGCAATAGAGGTTTTGCCTACACCTGGTTCACCAATAAGACATGGATTGTTCTTTGTTCTTCTAGACAATATCTGTACAACTCTGTTAATTTCCTGTTCTCTGCCTATGACAGGGTCTATTAAATCATGTCTCGCATAATCAGTTAAATCCTTTGAAAATTGGTCAAGAACAGGTGTATCAGACATAGGGTCAAACTTTTTTACATTTGCAAACTTATCATTTGCCCCTATACTATTTAAAAGATCAACATATATTTTTTTGACATTTGTGCCTTTAATAGTGTTTAAAATCTTAATTGCAAGGCAATCTGTATCTTTAAGGATAGCCATCAAAATATGTTCTGTGCCTATTTTATCATTGTGAAGAGCTTCCGCCTCTTCTTCAGCTCTCTTTAATATTCTATCAGCTGAAGGAGACCTACCGCTCGCTTCCAATGTACTTACATCACTTCCTGAATCAATATTTTGTTCTATCATCTTCCTAACAGTTAGTTCATCTACACCATTAAGAACTAATGCTCCATAGGCTGAACTATTTTTTTCCATAAGTAAAGCAAGTAAAATATGCTCAGTTCCTAAATATGAGTGTCCAAACTTACTTGATTCAATAAGTGCATTATTTAAAACTTTTTTTGCCTTCTTGGTATATTCCATCTACTATCCTAAATCTTCAATATCTGTACTAAAACTATCTTTATCATTATTTTTATTACTTGTAAAATCATTTGTATCATTGCTATGTGATGAATTATAGTTGGATGAAGTTATTTTTCTTGGTTTTGAAGAGAAATAGTCATCATCGTCATCATCATCGTCATCATCAAATTGATAAGGATTTGGTTTCTTACTTGAGCCACCCTTAACAATCATAACTATTAAAATAATAATGAGAATAATTACTAATGCAGCCAATATAATAGTTACAGGGAAAAGTATTCCAAATCTTTTAGAAACCATTGTGTAAGATTCATTGAGTTTTTCATATCTTGCAGCCAGATCCTCAAAATTACCTGAATTTGGTTCAGGAATATATCTTTGAATAGTTCCCTCGCCACTTTTTGAATCATATCTATAGAAATCAATATCACCACTCTGGTTCATGCCATATACAAGAAATACTTCTGGTGTCTCGTTTGCCGGAGTATTATTTGGTCCATACGCCTCTATTGATTCACTTCCATTCTCATACTGTAATTTTTTATAGCCACTTGGTATTGGCACATCATCAGGCTTTATCATTATTGTGATTGTATATGCATTTGAAGAAAATCTTTGTCCATTGGCAATAGTAGTATTGCCATTTGTAACACCAGTTTCAAACTTTGTAACATTTAATACATATTGCTTTTTTGTCTTTCCATCTGGAGCAGTTACATCAATAGTTACTTTATTCATACCAGTTTGGAAATTAGCATTTCCAGAAATATTTACCCTTGCATCTTTATCCTCTGTGATTGCTGAAATCACAAGCGAATCCACATCAGAATTGACTTCTGTATTATATGACAAAATGCTTGGATCAAATGTTCTATCTAGTTCTCCTGGTGAAAACTCGAGAGTTGCAATATTAGCATTTTTTGACTGTGTATTAGATGGGTTGATTGTAACTTTTGAAGTTCCAAGCTTTGTTACATTTACAAGATTGTCTGTAGTGTCGGTAACCTCTTGATCAGCTATACTTATATTTGTTGTTCCAGCATAGAGTGCTCTAAACTTCAATTGATACTCTAAAGTTTTTGTGCCAGAGCTCTTACCAACTCCTCCTCCATTTATTCTTACAGTTCCTGCACCACCTTCAGAATTGGTTCCTTCTATAAACTCAATCATCTTAGGATCGTACTGAACTGTGATATCAGCAGTTTTGAGTCTTACATCAGTTGACTTAACTTTACAAGCTACATTGAAAACTTTGTCTCTTGTAACCTTAGGGTCTCCGAATTGAATAACTGCAGTTCCTGCAAATGCAGAAAATGCAAAAGCAAAAACTAATGCTAATGTAGTTAATAAAAATTTTAATGATTTGAAGTTTTTCATACTTCCTCCTACTCTCCAGGTCCTTTGCCAATTAATACTTGTGCATCACCTGTGTTTATTAATCGTCCTCCCGGACCATTTGAATCTATATAATTATTTTGTGAACCTATAATTATTCCTGCATTCGTAGGTATTAGAATTTGTGGACTAAGCGTTGCTGGATTAACTTGTACATTTTCAGCCCCTGGCTTATAAAAACTTATATTATATTGCCTGATGTCTTTATTTTCGGCAACACAGTATATAGTTGCTACAGTGTATGATGTAGTCGTAAGAATATTACCAATTCCGCCTACTGCCGCTCTCGTATCATATGCCTCTGCATTTATAAATACTGAATTAGTATCAGCATTTAACATTATTGAATAATCACTCACATCAGGGTTAAATGTCGGCGTCAAAATGTAATTAGCAACTGCAAGTGATTTTAATTTATTATTTGGACTACCATCCTTTGTCGGTATAGGACATGCGGTCTCAGGCATATTATTATAAATTGGAATTTTGAACTCATGAGGCATTTGTAAAACAATTTCATCATAAGCATTTCCAAGTATCTGTCCTTCAGCTGCTGCACCTGCTACATTTGTCATATACTGATGTTTGAATAAATTATCGCCTTGGACATTCCACTTCTTTAAATAAAATGTATCTTGTCCGCCTCTCACATAACTATTTGCATAAAAATCGCAAAGCCCATAAATACCTTTCTCTTTAGAATTCCAAGGTCTATTGTATGAGCCTGATTGGCTCGCATACTTGAGTCCATTTTCTATTGCTGTCATGTCGCTACTTGCAAAGGCATTTATATTACCAAAGTTGTAATATCCTTTAAACTTTTTATTAGTTCCGGACACTGAATCACTACCGTTTTTACCTTGTTCTTGAAGAATCATCGAAACTATACAATAAGGGTTACAATTAACCTGCCTACACGCATCATATATAAGTTCAGCATATGAATAAGTACCTTTAGGCATATAACTATACTGATATGACTCTTCTACATCCTGTCCACTACTATACTGTGAAGAGTTTATCACACTCTCCTGTCCAGTATTATTTTGTATAGGTAGTCCTGCTGCAGGTCCAAGTTGTTCTATGCTAGGTGAATAATATACATTGCTAAATCCTGTGACTAATCCATCACTTTCTTTATCATTCATAAGAATAGGTATTACTGGTATATTAGGGTCCCAAGGCACTAGTTCTGTCCCTGGGTAAATAATGTTGCCATTGAATGAATTTAAATTACTTGTAAGTCCTTCTGTAGTTACATTCGCATCTAGAAATGTCCCTTTTACCATTTCTTTTATGCCTGCAATTGAATGTATATTGGCATTAAATGTATGATGTTCAAACTGAAATACATAAGGGTCATATAAAAAATTTCTTGGATCAAGATATGCTGCAGTAACTTCTCTACTTGCTGCCACCCAAGCATTACCATCAAATGTCGGCCATTTAGAGTTTACCCAATCGTATTTACCTTCATCAGTAGATTTATAAGATGAAATTGATGTTGCATTGACCAACGTTCTTGTGCCAATCAACTCATTATTTAAAACATAATTAAAATCAAGTCTTGTTCTATGTAATGTAAAAATCCAATTTGGATAATTAGCATGTAAATCTCTTAAACCTACTTTATAAGATTCTGGAAATCCCTTCATGCTTAGATCAGCTTCAAACTGTGCATCATATACATAATTTGCTGCTTCTTTTGTAAAATCACTTCTAATGTAAGCATTTTGACCATTATAGTTAAACTTATACCATTTCTTGCCGTTTGAAGAAACATCGTTTTGCATATCAAGTGGCACTAATCTAAAACCAAGAGATACAGTCCCTAATATTCTATATGAAGTACCTGGTCCACTACGCACATTAACACTAGTTCCCTTAACTGAAACGGAACTTGGCAATGCATAAGTATAAATCGCACCCAAAAAACTAAAATGCGGATTTACTATGAAAAAAGAGCAACACAACAAAAAAGCAAATGCCCTTTTTAGCATTTTTCTAAGCATTTTTATCAATGCATAAATTATATAATATTTAAGGCTTTTTTACAAGAAAAAAGGGGCTTTTTAGCCCCAATTTTCACAAAACTTTCATAAAACTAACATATTTTTCATTAACATATGCCCTGAGCGAGCATTGCTGTAGCAACTTTTTTAAATCCAGCTATATTTGCACCTGCCACAAAATCACCCTTAAGTCCAAATTCTTCAGCTGTCTCAGTAACCTGCTTATAGATGTTTATCATTATATCTTTAAGTCTATTATCAACCTCTTCAAATGTCCACGAAAGTCTAAGTGAGTTTTGGCTCATCTCAAGACCAGATACAGATACACCACCAGCATTTGCAGCCTTGCCTGGCATATATAGAACCTTATTCTCTTTCATTACATTTATAGCATCAATATTTAAAGGCATATTTGCGCCTTCAACTACAAGTTTAACACCATTTTTAACCATTAGTTTTGCATATTTCTCATCAACCTCATTCTGAGTTGCACAAGGTGCTGCAATATCAAGAGTCTCGACCCATGGCTTTTCATTCTCGACATACTTCGCTGTCTTTACATAATTTAAATAATCTTTAATTCTACCACGCTTAACTTCTTTTATATCTTTTACTACATCAACATTTATCCCATTCTCATCATAGACATAACCATTTGAATCAGAAACAGTTACGACCTTTGCTCCAAGTTCCTCAAACTTCTTAGCACAGTAAATTGCAACATTGCCAGAACCACTTATTCCAACTCTCTTTCCTGATACATCACTACCTACACCATTTAAAATCTCAGCAGCCATATAACCTACACCAAAACCTGTTGCTTCAGGTCTTGCAAGAGATCCACCATAAGTAAGTCCCTTTCCAGTGAGCACACCTTCATAAAGTCCAGTAAGTTTTTTATACTGTCCAAACATGTATCCTATTTCTCTTCCACCTGTACCAATATCACCAGCAGGAATGTCAGTGTCTTTACCAATATATTTATAAAGTTCGTTCATGAAACTTTGGCAAAATCTCATAACTTCATTATCTGATTTTCCCTTTGGGTCAAAGTTAGAACCACCTTTTGCTCCACCCATAGGAAGACCAGTGAGTGCATTCTTAAATATTTGTTCAAATCCCAAAAACTTAAGTATACCTTGATTTACACTTGGATGAAGTCTTATACCGCCTTTATATGGACCTATTGCCGAATTAAACTGAATTCTATAACCTTTATTTACATGAACTTGATTCTTGTCATCAACCCAAGGAACTCTAAAACTAACAATCCTTTCAGGTTCAACAATTCTTTCAAGTAAACCTGCTTCCTTATAGAGTTTTTCATTTTTAGAAACAATTGGCTCTATAGTCGAAAATACTTCTTTAACTGCTTGATGAAACTCAGGTTCATTTGGATTTTCTCTTACCACTTTGTCAAATACTTCATTTACATATCCCATACTTTACTCCTTTTCCATCGCAGAAAGTTTAAGTGCTCTGTCTTCTGCTATAATAGTTTCTATTAATTCATTTATATTACCCTTCATAATATCATCAATATTATAAAGACTAAGTCCTATTCTGTGGTCAGTAACTCGTCCTTGTGGGAAATTGTATGTTCTAATTTTTTCAGATCTATCACCGGTACCAATCTGGCTTTTTTTATCACTTGCATATTGACTATGCTGTTTTTCTTGCTCTATATCATATAGTTTTGCGCGGAGCATAGCCATAGCCTTATCTTTATTTTGAAATTGCGATCTCTCTTCTTGACAGGCAACTACTATACCTGTTGGTTTATGAATAAGTCTAACTGCTGATGAAGTTTTATTTACGTGTTGTCCACCTGCTCCGCTTGACCTATATACTTCCATCTCTACATCTGCAGGGTTTATATGAATATCGACTTCATCAACTTCAGGCATGACAGCAACTGTTATAGTAGACGTGTGAATTCTTCCACTACTTTCTGTTACAGGAACTCTTTGCACTCTATGAACTCCAGACTCATATTTAAATTTAGAATATGCTCCTTTGCCATTAACTGAAAAAATAACTTCTTTAAATCCACCGAGGCCATTCTCGTTTACACTTAAAAGCTCTGTTTTCCAACCCATCGAATCTATATATCCCATGTACATACGATATATTTCAGCAGCAAAGAGTGCAGCCTCATCTCCACCAGCACCCTGACGTATCTCTATAATTATATTCTTGTCATCCATTGGGTCTTTTGGAATGAGTAATATTTTTATTTCTTCATCAAGTCTTTCTTTTTCCTTTTTAGCATTTGCAAGATCCTCTCTTGCCATAGCAAGCATATCTTCATCAGACTCAGTATCTATAATATTTAAAGAATCTTGCTCCATCTTTTCAGCAGCCAAATAAGCCTTGTATGCCTTAATAATTGGCTCAAGATCGTTTTGTTCTTTCATGAGCTTAGTATATCTGTCAATATCTTTTGCAACTACATCGGTACTAAGTTCTTGCATTATTTCTTCATAATGCTTATATAAAGTTGTAAGTTTACTATTCATTTTATAAATTATAACAAAGTTATATTATATAGTAAATATAATAACTCTATCATTTCCTCCTAAATCTTTTACCGTTTCTATATGGGTATAACCTAAGTTTTCAAAAATCTTCTTAACATCATCATTTTGGTCATAACCAATTTCAAGATATATTTTTCCATTATTATTTAAATAATTCTTTGCATCCTTTGCTATAGCCTTATAATACTTAAGTCCATCTTTGTCACCATCAAGAGCAAGTCTTGGCTCAAAGTCTTTCACCTCTTTTTGTAGTTTATTAATCTCATCAGATCTAATATATGGCGGATTTGCAGTTATAATGTCAAAGGACTCTATTCCAAGTTTTTCTTTAATTTTTTCCAAATTATCAAACATATCGCTTTGTAAAAAGTATATATGTTGACTCATCTCATCATCAAGACTCCTATCAAGCACGAGTTCGTCAGCATTTTTTGCCGCAATCTCTAAAGCATCATCTGATATATCAGTTCCAACCACAAGTTTGTAATCACCAAGTGCAGCAAGAGAAACTGCTATGCAACCAGAACCTGTACACATATCGAGAATAAATTTATTTTTATCCTGATTATCTGCGATGACTTTTTCAACAAGAATCTCTGTATCCTGTCTTGGTATAAGCACACCTTGTCCTATGTTGAACTTAAGTCCACAAAAATATGATTCGCCTAAAATATACTGAAGAGGGAAATGCTGTGCTCTTGCAGAAATTAGTTCATCGAAATCTGTTATTATATTACTAATTGTTCTTTTGTCATATTTATCTTCTAATTCATCTTCACACTCAAAAAGAAATCTTGCCATATCCATATCTAGAAGATTTAGCAAAATTTCAGTTGCATCAAAATCTGGGTCTTCAATTTTGTTTCTTGCGAGGGTTGATTTGCCCTCCTCTAATATATCTCTTAATTTCATAATTACCACTTACTGATACTGCCTCTGCGATTTACTTTATAGGCAACCTTCGCCAGTTTCGCTAGTGGCAAGTCAGAATCTGAATCTGAATAAAACTTATCTATAACACCATCTGGATACTCTTTATAAAATCTATTAACCTTCTCTTCACCGTAACAATTCTCCCCTATATAGTCACCATTTTTTACATTTACTTCTGAGCAAATGAGATGAACTCCTAACTCTTTGCATATAGGTTCTAAAATATATCTTGGACTTGCACTAATTATCACATCGGTATCTTCTTTTTGTTTATAATACCAGTCATATATTTTATATCTATGCTTATCCCAAAATTCTAATACTATTCTATCTATCTCACCATCTTCAAAACTATTTAAAAATCGATAAAATGTCTCTTTCATCTTAGTTTTTGTAACGACATCAAGTTTATATTTAATTGCATCTAAAATAAATTTAGGGAGATACTTTATTACTTTTGTATAATGTCTTAGTAAATAGTAATAAAAATCTCGTGTGCTATCATTTTTATAGATTGTTCCGTCAAAATCATAAACATTCATAATCAATCTTCGGGCTCGCAGTGCTCGCCCCTACCGTATGGGCGAGTTTCACGAGCCCAATTGTTTTCTTTCACATCACTACCTAAAATTCTCACTCTGGAATTTTCTCCAGTCAAATACTTCTTCAACAGCTTTTATTGCGACCTCAACTTCTTTTGCATCAGGCTCCAGAGTTGTCAGTCCTTGCATCCACATACCTGGTCTTGATATAAAATCAACAAACTTATTATCAAACTTACCAGCAAATCTCAATACCTCATAAGACACTCCAGCCACAACTGGAATAAGAACAATTCTTGATATAAATTTGTGCATGAGTGTCGGTGGATTAATGAACATAAATAGGAAAATTGAAATTACCATTACATATACTAAAAACGATGTTCCACATCTTTTATGCTCTTTACTTGCTTTTAAAACATTTTCAACAGTTAAATCCCAACCATTCTCTATACAATTAATACACTTATGTTCTGATCCATGATATTCAAATGTTCTTCTAATTTCTTCCATCCTTGATATTAATTTAATATATAGGACAAAGATTATTATTCTAACTATACCTTCTATAAATGCAGTTAAGAAATGACTATTAGTTTTTGTAATCGCTTTAAATAGTGAGCCAATAGCTGCAGGTAGTACTGAAAATACAAGCAAAGCGAAAACAACAGATACAACTGTAATGATGCTCATTATAATACCCATGGTTTTCTCATTTACATGCTCATTCAACCACTTGTCTAGTTTACTTTCACTGTCACTACCTGTCTCTTCATCAAAAAACGAAGCAGAGTATTCTAATGTTTTAGAACCAAGAATAAGAGAATCTACCATTGAAAATATACCTCTTATAAATGGTAGACCAAGAATTTTATATTTTTGTGACAACATAAGATACTTGTCTTTTTTAACGACAATCTGACCATCTGACTTTCTTACGGCTACTGAGTAGTCATCTTTATTTTTCATCATGATGCCCTCAATGACCGCTTGACCACCTATGCCACTATAACATTTTTTATTACACTTCATCATTAACAATATAAAAAATTAAGGGCGAGTATATCGCCCTTATTTTAATTATCCATTTAATCCAAATTTCTTATTGAACTTCTCTATTCTACCACGAGCCGCTGCTGCCTTCTGTTGTCCAGTGTAGAATGGGTGACATTTTGAACAAACTTCTACGTGGATGCTAGATTTTGTGCTTCTTGTTGTGAATTCATTTCCGCAGTTACAAGTAACTTTGCATTCTTGATATTTTGGATGTACTCCTTCTTTTGCCATTTTTACCTCTTTTCTATGGTTTCCGACCATAACATTACAATTTTAGCCTATTAAATATAGCACTTTTTGGCATTTGTGTCAAGAAATCAATGCCTATTGCTATCCAAAATAGCCTTAGAATATGGCTATTTTTGCAATCTGCTCCTTGCAGCCTCTATTTCACTATTTGTAAGACCGATAGATATTAAAAACTCTTCACATTCTTTTTTTAGGTCTATTCCATAAATATTATCAACATTAAAGCTCTTTTTTAATGTATCTTCAATATTCTTACTTTTTATAGTATTGTATCTATCATCATTTTCAGCAACATTATAGTAGTTGTAATATGTAATCATGTAATCTTTTACAACTTCTTCCGCTGTGGCTCCCATCATACACTCTATAATGGCGCTCATATATCCTGCTCTATCTTTTCCTTCGTTACAATGAACTAAATAAGGACCTTCATTCTCACCAATAAATTTAATTGCCTTAACTATTCCATCTTTAAACTCTTTCGCTTGAAAATCGATACTCAAGTCTAATAGAGTGACATTAGTGGTTGAATAATAACTTTCATTATACAATTCATACTCATTAATTGTTGCCTGACTATCAGCAAGATTTATAGCAGACTTAATTTTAGCATCTCTCATAGCAGCATCTGCATATTTATTTCGTTTTATGAATGGATTGACAGGCGAAGAAGACCTGTATATGATACCATCTTTAATATTTGACGTCTTAATCATGCGGAAGTTTGCAAACTCCTCATCGCTTAAATTTGGATAGTCAGCCCTTTCGTCAGATCGTTTAAGACCAAGAGTACTAGAAATATACTTCTCATAATATCCAGCCTTCTCTTTCATTGTAATAGTTGCATAGATAGGTTCTGTAATATTATAATCCCATTTGAATCCAGGATCAATGTCAATTTTATTTTTTGTGGCAACACCAGTAGATGTTGCAAAATCTCCCATATTTATTGCTAAGATTACACTATCCAATTTTGTCTCAGTATCTATGCCCACACGACATAAATATTTTCCCTGCTCAACATCTGAGTAGTTTGATACAACTGGTAGCTCATAGTCAGCATTATTAATATTTACATTTACAATGTCTCCGTAGTCAAAGCCACATTTTAAGAAATCATCGCCAGTTCCATTTAAGACTATATTGCCATATTTTTGTATATTGTTAATTGTAGATTTAAATGTTGCTTCACTTTTTTGCAGGACAATATTTTGTTTTTTATTGCAAGAAAATAAACTAGTAATAACTAATAACGTAATTAAAGTTCTAAAAAATTTTTTCATTTTTGGTGGTCCTCCAATTATATGTTGTATTAATTATATCACAAAAATAATAATTAAGATATAAAATCGAACCCTTACCACCTCGCTTCGCTCGGTGTATGCGGGTTTGATTTCCGGAGTGCAAGCAAAAACAAGAATCGAACCCTTACCACCTCGCTTCGCTCGGTGTATGCGGGTTCGAGTCCCGGAAATACAAAAAAGCAAGAGGGGGTTACCCCCTCTTGCTTTTTGTGCACCTCCAGGGAATCGAACCCTGGACAAATAGATTAAGAGTCTACTGCTCTACCAGCTGAGCTAGAGGTGCTAAATAACCTACATATTATATCATAATGGTTAATTATGTCAAGAAATTATAAAAGATTATAATTCGATAATTTGCCCCATATTCTTCTTAATTGCTGCTTCTTTAACTGCAAGAGTGGCATCTTTCATACTCATTATGCTTCGAATTTCAGTTTTATTTATAACTTTTATTTTCATTTTATTGATTTTTTCCACAGCATTTCTTATACTTCTTACCACTACCACATGGACATGGGTCATTTGGATAAACTTTAGGCTCTTCTCTCTTTACAATTTGTTCGTCCTTACATTTTTTATATAATTCTTTTCTTTTGTCCTCAGGTAAAATATTGTTCCACTCTTCCAATTCATAGAGCCAGCTCGCTTTTGCCTTTACCATATTAAAATATAAATCTTCTGGTTTTATTTTAATTTTTACCTTTGAAGACTCTTTAAGTTTTTCAACTGGATTTGGCTTTTCAATAGACTCATTTATTCCCTCCAAAAAACCAGTAAAATAAACAACATCCATGCCATATTCATTTGCAAGACCTTCTACAGTTCCAACAACTTCTTTATTGACATCAGAGAGAAGTTTTTTATAAATTTCCTTTTCTTCTTTGAAATATTTTTCCCAGACCTTTTGCATAGCCTTTTGGTCGGTTGTATCATAGGCTATTTCATGCCAACTTTCTAATAATGCCATCTTCTTTTCATCCTTTCAAATTACAATTATCAACTTACTTATGTAAGGGCAAACTCTAGTCGTATAGGCAAACGATTGTCGTAGAGGCGCAGTTTACAAGTCCTTACATAAAAAAATATTTTCTACCACATAAGTATTTATATATTTCTTAAATTAATTATACCACAAAACACCAATAATATGCTATAATTATTATATAAATAATGGTAAATAATACAGCCCTAAATCTGTATTAAATTTTAACCATTGTGGCGGAGGTAAATATGAAGATAATTATTACAGGCAGAAATGTGGATTTGACTGATGCAATCAAAGATAGGGCAAATGACAAACTTTCAAAACTTGATAAGTTCTTTACAAATGAGACTACTGCAACTGTAACTCTTAAGAAAGAAAATGGTAAGGATGTGGCTGAAATCAATATCCCAGTTAAAGGAAATCTATTAAGAGTATCTGAAAAACAAGATAATCTTTTCGCGGCAATTGACACAGCAACTGAAAAATTAGAAAGACAAATAAGAAAATATAGAACAAAAATTCGTGACAAAAAGATTCAAACTATCATGAGAAACAACGCCGAAGGTAATTTCTCTGAAGAGAAAATTGAGGAAGAACCAACTGAGATTAAAATAGTAAAAAAGAAACAAATGTTGCTTAAGCCTATGGATGAAGAAGAAGCTTGTATGCAACTTGATATGATTGGGCACTCATTCTTCATATATGAAAACACAAATGGCAAAATATGTGTTGCTTATAAGAGAGGCGACGGTAACTTTGGTATTATAGAGTCGGATATAGAATAATATGTTTATAAATGAAAAGGGGCGGTAGTACCGCCCTTATTTTTATGCTATATATTTTACAAAATAAAAGGCAGAATAAAAGGGACGGCGATAATTATTGTTGCTTTATGATTAATTTTCATTTTTTTTAAAGGAATCAAGAGTAATATTCTCCGTCCCTTTTATTTCCGTCCCTTTTATTTCTACATTTAACTATTATTTTATCTTTATTGACTTTTACCCTATCCACGAGTGCATATAATGATTATTTTTTTATTTTTTCCAATTTCAATGTATATCCAAGCGGATATAAAATCTTTAAAATACTATTAATTTGTGGCGAATGCACCGCTTTTTCAAACCTTGCAATTTGAGATTGTTTTACATTTGCCTTTTTTGCAAGTTCAATTTGCGATATACCCTCTTTTTCTCTTATATCAATTACACTGTTTATTAAGTTCTTTTCAAAAGCTATTGCCGTTTCATCTTCTTTTGTTAAATTTAATGATTTTCTAATCGTTTTCCAATTTTTCATATTGTACCCCTATACATTTTAATATAATTACAATAAATTTATTATTTATATTTTTCTTTGTACTCTTCAAGTCGCTTTTTTGCTTTCTCTATTTCTGCTTTAGGTGTTTTGTTGGTTTTCTTTATAAAATGAGAAAGAATAATAATTTTGTTGCCAGTAATATATGCATACATAAATCTATTATCAAGCGGTCGCAATTCCCATATATCATCATCAACATGTCTTGCAACAGGATAGCAAATCGAACTTCCTTTCTCAGAAAGAATATCTATATATGCAACTATCTTTTTTAAATTTACTCTACTATCTTTGTCACTCTTCTTAGATAAGTTTTCAATGTAATCTGCGACATCACTATAGCCTTTTTTATCTTCCCAAAATTCTATATCGAACATAATACCTCTGTTACATACATTATAACAAATTTGTTATAATGCGTCAATAATGTTTTTATCGTATAGAGTAAATTTTTCTCAGAATTAAAACTGAGGCCCACTTTCCCCTTCAGTCCCATCTTTCCATATTATTGTTATATTATCTTTATTGACTTTGACCTTATCAACCAATGCATAAAACAACCCTTCGTCAAAGTCATTTAACTTATTTTTACTTGCTTTCAGGTCGTTTATGTAAGTTTCAAACGCCTAATTTCCTCTAAAGTTTAGTCATCGCTATAAATAAAAAAGCCACCATGCCCTCGGCATACTGGCTTATTTAACTCACATCATTTACTCATCACACCATTACGCTATCTTTATAGTTCAGCATTATCAAAATCCATTCCTCCATATAATATCCGTTCCATATATACAACTTTCGCTATTTCATCAACATAATAAAATATCTTATAATTAAGTGCATTAAAAGTTCTATATTCGTGCTTCAACAATTTATTTGACTCAAATAATGTAAATGAATAAGGAAATGACATTAGTAACTTCTCTCGCACCAAAATATGATTTTCTAAATTAACTATCAAATCATTGTTTTTGAATTTTTCTATATAGTAATCTGCAATATTATTAAAATCATCAAAATATTGCATTGTATAAACAATTTGATATTTAAATTCCATATTTTTCTTTTATCTTTTTATGGAATTCCTCTGATGTCAAAACTTCAGGATGTTCCGTATTATATTTCTCAGCTTCAAGAAGTTTGTTCGAATAATATGTTCTTTCTTCATCAGACATAAAGTCTTTTATATCATTTTCTACGATTAAATTTTTATCTACAGATACTTGCATATACTTGCCCTTTCTTAAAAAAATCATATTACATCTATCGCCTGTATACATTATACAAAAAAATCATATATTTAGCAATAACCATCTCTATCTCTATCAGGATAGAGTCAAGAGTTTATCAATTAAAAAATGAGACCGCCCATTAACTCTCAGTCCCATCTTTCCAAATTATTGTTATATCGTTTTTATTTACTATGCCCCTATCCACCAGTGCATAAAACAGCCCTTCATCTTATTAAGTCCAATCTCTTTTTACATATGATGTATGAAGTGCATGGTGTGCTTTCTCAGAACCTGGTTTTCCAAACCACTCTTTGTAGAGTTTTTGTATGTCTGGATTTTCATGAGACTTTCTAAGTTTCATGCTCTTATCTTGTTTATATAAAACTTCTGCCCTCTTTTGTCTAAAGTCGACTGTATTTCTTATATGAGCAGAAACTTGTGGTTGTCCTCCACCATTTATACATCCGCCTGGACAACACATGATTTCTATAAATTGATAATCTGCCTTTCCTTCGCGGATAGCATCGAGCAATACTCTTGCATTTGCAGTTCCAGATGCTACAGCAACTTTTACTGTGAGACCTTTCTTTATAGTATAAGATGCTTCCTTTATTCCTTTCATGCCACGAACTTCTTTATAATCAAGTGATTTCATCTTCTTACCTGCAAGAACTTCAGCTGCCGTTCTAAGTGCTGCTTCCATAACTCCACCAGATGCTCCAAATATTACAGCTGCTCCAGTATCAGTTCCCATAGGGCTATCAAACTCTTCTTCAGGAAGTGAGTTCCAATCGATTCCAAGTTTTTTAATCATACGAGCAAGTTCTCTTGTAGTCATAGTATAGTCAAGGTCTGGCATTCCTTTTCCAGCTGCTGACTGGTCTTCTCTATGAATCTCAAATTTCTTTGCAGTACATGGCATAATAGATACTGAAACTATCTTCTTTGGATCTATTTTATTTTTGTGTGCATAGTAAGTTTTAAGTGTAGCACCAAACATCTGTTGAGGTGACTTACAAGTTGATAGATGTGGTAATAAATCTGGGTAATAGTTTTCTATAAACTTGATCCATCCTGGGCTGCATGATGTAATCATAGGAAGAACTGCCTTCTTTGACTTAATTCTATCTATAAGTTCTGTTCCCTCCTCCATGATAGTGAGGTCTGCAGCAAAATCAGTGTCAAACACTTTATCAAATCCAATTCTTCTTAGGGCTGCAACCATCTTACCTTCACCATTAGTTCCTATAGGTGCGCCAAACTCTTCTGCAATAGTCGCACGAACTGCTGGTGCAGTTTGCACAACTACAAACTTTTCAGGATCTCTTATTGCATCAAGCACTTTATCAGCATCTGACTTCTCATAAAGTGCTCCAACAGGACAGACATTAATACATTGTCCGCAGTGCACACAAGATGTCTCGCCAAGTGGCATATCAAACTGACTACCAACTATAGTCTTAAATCCTCTATTATTTGTACCTATAACTCCAACAGATTGAAGTTTAGAACAAGCTGCTATACATCTACGGCAAAGTACACATTTAGAATTATCTCTTATAAGATGTACAGCAGAGTCGTCAATCTTAGTAGGTGTTTTAGCACCTTGATATTTTGTATCATCAACTCCATTAGCACGAGCAAGTGCAAGAAGTTCACAGTTTCCAGAGCGAACGCATGACAAGCAATCCATTCTGTGATTTGAAAGTATAAGTTCTATAGTTTTCTTTCTTGACTCAACTACTCTTTTTGTATTTGTAAATATCTCTATTCCTTCATTTATAGGGTATACGCAGGCTGCTACAAGAGATCTTGCATTTTTAACTTCAACCATACATATACGACAAGCTGCAATTTCATTTAGATCCTTTAAGAAACATAGTGTAGGAATCTCAATATTTGCAAGCCTACATGCTTCAAGGATAGTTGAACCAACAGGAGCCTTATAATCTATGCCATTGATTTTGATGTTTAACATTTTATTTTGAACCTTGCTATCTACTTTTTTAGTAGTTGCCTTTGTAGCTTTAGCTTTTGTAGTTTTTGCTTTTGCAACAACTTTCTTAGTAGTTTTCTTAGCAACAGTTTTCTTCGCTGTTTTCTTCATCTCCTCTACCTCCTATCCTTTAGTTATTGCGCCGAACTTACAATTAGTAAAGCAAGTTCCACACTTGATACATTTGCTTTGATCAATTACATGAGGTTGTTTAAGTGTACCTGTTATACAGTTTACTGGACAATTCCTTGCGCAAAGCGTACAACCTTTACACTTATCAGCGTCAATCTTATATTGTAATAACTTCTTACAAACACCAGCAGAACATTTTTTCTCTTTAATATGCTCTATGTATTCTTTCCTAAAGTTTTTCATAGTAGAGAGAATTGGATTTGGAGCAGTTTGGCCAAGTCCACAGAGCGCATTATCTTTTATGTAGCCAGCTAACTCTTCAAGTTCAACCAAATCTTTTTCTTCACCTTTTCCTTCAGTAATTCTCTCAAGTGTTTCAAGCATTCTCTTTGTACCTATACGACAAGGAGTACACTTACCGCAAGACTCTTCAGCGATAAATGTCATATAAAACTTTGCAATGTCAACCATACAATCAGTCTCATCCATTACAATGAGACCACCTGATCCCATCATAGAACCTATCTTCGTAAGGTTATCATAATCAATTTTTACATCAAGATTTTCAGCAGAAATACATCCACCTGATGGTCCTCCAGTCTGAGCTGCTTTAAACTTCTTGCCACCTGGTATGCCACCACCTATATCTTCTATAACTTCACGAAGTGTGATTCCCATAGGCACTTCTACAAGACCTACATTGTGAACTTTTCCACCAAGTGCAAATACTTTTGTACCTGGTGATGTAGGAGTTCCCATAGATCTAAACCACTTTGCACCATTATTAATTATTTTAGGGATATTAGCATAAGTCTCAACATTATTTAAAACTGTTGGCTTATCAAATAGACCTTTTAATGCAGGGAATGGTGGACGAGCATGTGGCTCACCACGTTTTCCTTCTATACTTGCCATGAGTGCTGTCTCTTCGCCACATACAAACGCTCCAGCACCAAGACGAAGTTCTATATCAAAATCAAAACCTGTACCAAAAATATTTTTGCCAAGTAATCCATATTCACGAGCTTGAGCAATTGCAATATTTAATCTATCAACTGCTATAGGATATTCTGCACGAACATATATAAATCCTTTAGTAGCATCAATTGAATATCCCGCTATCGCCATAGCTTCTAAGATACAATGTGGGTCTCCTTCAAGAATTGATCTATCCATGAATGCACCAGGGTCACCCTCATCTGCATTACATGCTACATACTTTTGATCAGCCTTATTTGGGCGAGCAAGCGCCCACTTTTTTCCTGTTGGGAAGCCAGCGCCACCACGTCCGCGAAGTCCAGAGTCTAATACTTCTTTTATAACAGAATCAGGATCCATGCTTGTGAGAACTTTGTATAGTGCTTGATATCCACCTGTTCCAATGTACTCATCAATTTTTTCAGGATCAATAATTCCACAGTTTTGAAGTGCTATTCTTTTTTGTTTCTTAAAAAAGTTTGTGTCTTCTACTGATACAAACTTATCACCTTTTATAGTCTCACTATAAACTAAATCCTTAACAGGATTTCCACCTATTATATGCTCATCAACTATTCTTTCAACGTCCTCTGGTTTAACGCCTGTATAAAATATTCCTTCTGGATAAACTTGCATAATAGGACCAAGAGCACAGAGACCATGACAACCTGTAGTGACAATAGTCACCTTATCAAGTGCATTTCTATCTTTCAACACTTCTATAAACTTGTCTTTAATAACAAGCGATTTAGAAGACTGACATCCAGTGCCGGCGCAAAGAGAAATGATTCTCTTGCCATCCTTACACGTATGAATATTTTCGTGTAGCCTTTGCTCAACTATAGGAGCAAATTTTTCTTTAATCTGATTTAATTTTTCAATCGTCATATAAATTCCCTCCTATTTAAACTCTGCTAATATCTTTGAAACCATGTCTGGAGTAAGTTTGCCATATACTTCTTCATTTACCTTCATGACAGGTGCAAGGCCACAAGCACCAAGACATCTACATGAGTCAAGTGAAAACTTTCTATCAGCAGTACATTCACCATTTTTAATCTTCAATTGCTTCTCAATTGCTTCAAGAATCTTTCCTGAACCTTTTACATAGCAAGCAGTGCCAAGACAAACAGATATATGATATTGACCTCTTGGAACTAAATTAAATTGTGCATAAAAAGTTGCAACCTCATAAACCTTTTCCATAGGAATGTTTAATTCCTTTGAGATTATGCGTTGAACTTCTTCTGGCAAGTAACCATAAATTTTTTGAGCTTCTTGCATAATCATTATAAGTGGACCAGGATCACTTTTATGTGCACTAATAAAAGATTTAAGTTGACTCTCTTGCTCTTTAGTGCCATTAAAAGCTATTGACGACTTACTCATTGCAAATATCCTCCTTGATATTTATTTATTAGTTAAATAATTATGTATACCAATTGCAGCTTTTTTTCCTGCACCCATGGCAAGTATAACTGTCGCTGCTCCAGTTGCTGCATCCCCACCTACAAATATACCATCTATACTTGTGGCAGTAGTTTCCTCATCGTGTAAAATGCAACCCTTTTTATCTATTTCAAGTCCTTTAGTATTTTTTGGTAACATTGGATTTGGCGTTGTACCTAAGGCCATTATTACCATATCACAATCTATATCAAATTCTGATCCTTTTATTTCAACCGGTCTTCTTCTTCCTTTTTCATCAGGCTCACCAAGTTCCATTCTTATCAATTTGACAGCTTTTACATTGTCATTTTCATCAGCAATTATTTCTACCGGATTACAAAGGGTATCAAAGATTATTCCCTCTTCCTTTGCGTGATGAACTTCTTCAAGTCTTGCAGGTAATTCCTTTTCAGAACGTCTATAAACTATGTGAGTTTCTGCACCAAGTCTTAAAGAAGTTCTTGCCGCATCCATAGCAACATTTCCGCCACCGACAACAATAACTTTCTTACCAACTTTTATTGGTGTATCATAGTCTTCTCTAAATCCTTTCATGAGATTTGCGCGAGTCAAAAACTCATTTGCAGAAAAGACTCCATTTGAATTTTCACCAGGTATGTGCATAAACATAGGAAGTCCTGCACCTGAACCTATAAATATAGCATCAAATTTTTCTTCATTACGTAAACTTTCAATTGAGATAGTCTTTCCAACTATAACATCAGTTTCTATTTTAACTCCAAGTCTCTTAACATTTTCAATTTCTGCCTTTACTACTTCATCTTTTGGAAGACGAAACTCAGGTATACCATAGGTCAAAACTCCGCCAGCAGTGTGTAATGCCTCAAAAATTGTAACGTCATATCCAAGTTTGGCAAGGTCAGTAGCGCAAGATAAGCCTGCAGGTCCAGAGCCAATTACCGCAACCTTCTTTCCATTCTTGTTAATCTCTATATTATCTTCAAGTCCATGTTCTCTTGCATAGTCAGCGATAAATCGTTCTAGCTTTCCTATAGCAACTGGTTCACCCTTTATGCCAAGTACACACTTTGCCTCACACTGAGTCTCCTGTGGACAAACTCTTCCACATATTGCAGGAAGTGAACTTGACTTATGAATTTCATTTATAGCATTTTCAAATCTCTTATTTTTTAACTCTTCAATAAACTCTGGTATATGAAGTCCAACTGGACAGCCCTTTACACATTGTGGATTTTTACAATGTAAACACCTGCTTGCTTCTAAGACTGCTTCTTCTTCATTATAGCCATAGCAAACTTCTTCAAAATTTTTTGCACGAACTTTTGGATCCTGTTCTCTTACTTTTACTCTATTACCCATATTAACCTCCACAATTTCCGCAACCACCGTAATGTGTTGGACCTTCATTTAATTTAAGTAGCGCCCTACTCTCTTCATCTTTATATTGCGCCTGTCTTTTAATAACCGCATCAAAATCTATCTTATATCCATCAAACTCCGGTCCATCGATACAACAAAACTTAAGTTCATCGCCTACCATAAGTCTACAAGCGCCGCACATACCAGTGCCATCTACCATCAAAGTATTCATACTCACAATTGTAGGTATACCAAGTTCTTTTGTAGTCAGGCAACTGAACTTCATCATCACAGCAGAGCCAATGGCAACTGCATGACCATAAGTTTTTTTATCTACACTCTTACAAATATCTTTACCTTTAACTTTTTTCCCATCTATTGTTTTGTAATTTGCCTCAGAGATGCTTCCGTCATATAACATTTTCAATACATTTGTTACAGGGCCTTTAAAACCATAACTCTCATCGTCAGTGCAAACATAAAGATTGCAATTTAAATCTCTATATTCCTTTTCAAGTATCAATGTATTTATACTTTTTGATCCGAGTATCACATCAAAACTAACTCCAAGTTTTGACAAATATTTTGCCTGAGGATAAACTGGTGCTGCTCCAAGCCCACCCGCAATGAAAAGTATTTTTAATTTCTCAAGTTCATCTTTTGATCGACCAATTAAGTCAGAAGCATTTCCAAGCGGACCTACGACATCTTGAAAATAATCTCCTTCCTTCATCTCGTTCATTTTCTTTGTTGTAGCCCCAACTTCTTGTACCACTATAGTAACAGTTCCTTTATCTCTATCATAATCGCAGATAGTCAGTGGAATTCTCTCGCCTTTCTCATCAATTTTTACAATTAAAAATTGGCCAGGCATGGCAGCCTTAGCCAATCTATTATTTTCAATTTCATACAAACAAAGCTTGTCTGCAAGATTTACCTTTTTGATAATCTTATACATCAGTGCTCCTCTCTAAACTAATAATAGTTTTATGGATCTATGTACTCATATATAATTTTAGCAAATTTTATACAAAATATCTATATAAAATAAAGAGAGTGACTTCCCTATGCAAACAATTTCTCAACTGTTACATATTTAACCACTGTCACGAAAACTTTTAAAGCAACTTCTAAGTCATTTATTGATGGATAAGTTGGAGCAACTCGTATATTTGAGTCATCTGGGTCTTTATGGTATGGGTATGAAGCACCAGCATCTGTCAATTTAACCCCTAATTCCTTACATTTAGCCACTATATCTTTTGCGGTTCCGTGCATGGCATAAAATGATATAAAATATCCTCCACGAGGTTTAGTCCACCTAACCATATCAATATTAGATAGTTCTTTGTCAAATGTGTTAAATACTAATTCAAATTTTGGTCTAAGTATCGTTGCATGTTTCAACATATGAGCTTTTATGCCTTGCAAATTTTTAAAGTAGTGGACATGTCTTAACTCATTAACTTTATCATATCCTATCGTTTGTATTTTTAAATGTTTCCTTATATCTTTAATATTATTGTCAGATGCTGCAAGTGATGCTATACCTGATCCCGGAAAACAAATTTTTGATGTAGATGCAAATTTGTAGACAATATCTGGGTTTCCAACTTTTTCACACTCAGTTAAAATTTCAAGTATGTGATCTCTTTTTTCTGGCTCCTCATATAAATGGTGAACTGTATAAGCATTGTCCCAAAAAATTCTGAAATCAGATGCTTTCGGTTTTAGGTGAACAAATCTTTTTATAGTTTCATCACTATATGTATACCCATCAGGATTTGAATATTTTGGCACACACCAGATACCTTTTACGCTGTCGTCTTCTGATACAAGTTTTTCAACCAAATCCATGTTAGGTCCTGTCTCTGACATAGGAATATTAATCATTTCTATACCAAATTCTTCACAGATGGCAAAATGTCTATCATAACCTGGCACCGGACATAAAAATTTTACTTTTGGTAGTTTACTCCAAGGCGTACTTCCCATTATGCCAAACACCCAAGCTTGCATTATCATAGTATACATGACATTAAGTGATGAGTTTCCATATATCAAAATATTTTCAACTTTATTTTCCATAAATGTGGCAAGAAGTTCTCGAGCCTCTTCTATACCACCAAGTTGCCCATAGTTTCTACAGTCTGTCCCATCTTTGCAAATTAGGTTTGAATTTTTATCAAGAACACTCATTAAATCCATTGAGAGATCGAGTTGCTCTTTACAAGGCTTACCACGACTCATATCAAGATTAAGATTTAATAATTTTAACTCTTGGATTTCTTTTTCTAATTGTGTTTTTAAATTTTTTAATTCTTCCTTTGTTAGTTCACTATATTTTTTCATATATCCTCCAGGGGCTCGTACAACTCGCCCATACATATTTGTGCTCGTATAACTCGCCCATACAGCCGGGCTCGCAAAACTTCGCCCCTACAGTTCATCTATAAGTTTTGTGATTGCATCTTTTGTTGTTGCACTATTAAGTGCTAATCTAAATTTTGTTGAGTTTTGCATGCCGTGTGTGTACCACGCTATATTATGTCGAAGTTCTGATATTGCCGTAAACTCACCTTTAAAACTAATTGCATCATTCACATGTCTATGCATCATTTGTTTTATCGCTTCCTTAGTCGGCCTTTCGATTCTCTTGCCATTTTCTATATACTCTATACATTCTTTCACAAACCAAGGATTCCCTTTAATTGCTCTACCAATAGCAATTGCATCGGCGCCCGTCTCACTAAGCATAGTCTTTGCATCATCAATAGTCCATATATTTCCATTTGCAATCACTGGAATCTTAACCGAAGATTTTACATCTTTAATAACATCACGATGCACATCACCACTATATAATTCAGTTTTTGTTCTTCCATGAACAGTTATTGCAGAAGCACCTGCAGATTCAAGTGCTTTTGCAAAACTCACTGCATTTATATGTTTATTATCAAATCCAATTCTTATCTTACAAGTGATTGGTTTGTCATTCACAACTCGAACCATTGTCTCAACAATTCTTGCTGCAAGTGATTCGTCTTTCATAAGAGCTGCACCTTCACCATTTCTCACAACCTTTAGTACAGGGCATCCCATATTTATATCAATTATATCATATGGTTCTTTCACTTTATTTGCAACCATAGACATGATGATTGGATCCGAGCCAAAAAGTTGAAGAGCTATTGGTGCTTCTTTTTTGTCAGTAGCCATGATTGTGGCATTTCCAGGATTATTGTAGTATATCCCTTTTGCACTTACAAGTTCTGTAGTCATAAGTGCAGCACCCATTTCTTTTAAAATAATGCGGTATGGTAAATCTGTGATGCCTGCCATAGGGGCTACACATATTCTATTCTTTATTTCAACATTCCCTATCTTAAACATAATTCATTTGGGCTCGCAAAACTCGCCCATACAATTTTTTACTCGAAAACTCGCCCATACAACTTTATACCAAACCATTTAATTTAAATTTGCAGAACTCTGCGATTTGAGAAAATATTTCTGAATATTCTCTTTCAATTCGTGATAGTTTATAATTCGCATTTATCTCGTCATAGTTATAGTCATCGTCATTTTTGTAAGTATTAAAAACTAAATCATACTCTTGATTGTCAAATAAAACTTCAACAACACCTCCCACATCTTCAGTTAACTTTACAAAAATAATTTTTAAAGTATCTTTAACTTCTTTTGGTAAGACATTTAATCTCTCATCTAAATAATACTTCTTAGTATATGAATTTGATACTATTATTGGTATTTGATTCATTATTTAGACTCAAGCTCCTCTGCTGTTTTTATGAAATATTGTGGGAAAACTTTTTTCTCTGAAAGTCCCTCATTTATATCCACATCAGTAAACTCACCATTCTTATAGACTATAAGTCTATTCTTTTTTCCATCCATTAAAACTTCTACAGCTTTACAACCCATGATAGAAGCATAGACCCTATCTTTACAAGTTGGCGAACCTCCCCTTTGAAGGTGACCTAAAATAGTTGCCCTAGTCTCTATACCAGTCATCGTTTCAATCATCTTAGCCATATCAGATGAGTGTCCTATGCCCTCAGCGTTTATAATTATATAGTGTTTCTTTCCCTTTTTATTTGCTATTCTAACCCTTGTAATAATTTTATTGATATCACCGTATTCATTGTTTTCTGGTATTATTATTTCTTCAGCTCCAGTTGATATCCCTGTATATGCAGCAATATAACCAGCATTTCTACCCATAACTTCAACAATGCTACATCTTTCATGAGATGTGCTTGTATCTCTAATTCTATCAACGCCCTCCATAGCAGTATTAATTGCAGTATCAAAGCCAATAGTATATTCAGTGCAAGCAATATCAAGATCTATAGTAGCTGGCACCCCTATAACATTAATTTCACCGCCTGAAAGATTGGCCATATCCATAGCACCCTTAAATGTGCCATCGCCCCCAAGAACTACTAGCGCATCTACACCATCCTTCTTTAAAATTTCAATAGCTTTCTTTTTACCCTCTACTTCTCCAAATTCTTTTGACCTTGCAGTAAAAAGAATAGTGCCACCTCTATCAACAATATCTGATACAGATCTCTTATCCATCTCACGATATTCATTATCAAGAAGGCCATTATATCCTCTTTCAAATCCTAAAACTCTTATTCCATTGTTCACTGCGCAGCGGACCACTCCGCGAACTGCAGCATTCATACCAGGTGCATCACCACCGCTTGTTAAAACTCCAATCGTTTTTACCCTACTCATATCCTACCCCTTAAGCAATGTTCCTAATATATTTCTTCCGAGAGCCGAACCAATATTTCCAGCCACTCTAGATGCTGTCTTGCTGTTTGACCCAAACAAAGCTGAAGTTAGCGATTTTGAAACTTCTCTTCCAAGTGTACTTCCCGTAGATTTCATAACACTCTTTATAGCTGTGTTCATCTTCTTTGTAGCCTGAGCCTGTCTCTTTGCCTCTTCTTTTACAGCTTTTTCATATGCCTTTTGTTGTTCTTTAAGAATTTTTTCTTGTTCTTTAGAAAGTTTTGCAGCATTTTCTGCTTCCAAATTATTTGCAAGCGCTTCTTCTACTTTTTTATTTAATATTTCATATGCAGACTCTCTATCTATGTCTTTTATATACTTAGTATATATAGTAGATGATTTAATTTCTTTGTCTCTCGTCGTATCATCAATAGTTCCCATCTTACTCTGTGGTGGAAGAATTTTTGCAAAGTCTACAACTTCCGGTGCTCCTTTTTCGTCAAGAAAAGACACAAGTGCCTCTCCAGTACCAAGTGTTTCAAGGACTTCTGAAATATCTAAATCCTTGTTATCCCTAAAACTATCACATATGGCCTTATGATTTTTCTTATCTTTGGCTGTATAAGATCTATGCACATGTTGAACCTTATTACCAAGCTGCTGAAGTATAGTATCTGGTATATCAGTAGGATCTTGTGTAATGAAATAAAGCCCTACGCCTTTTGATCTAATCAGTTTAGCCATCTGATCTATTTTTTTCAAAAGCGCAGCTGGACAATCTTTAAATAATATATGTGCTTCATCAAAGAAAAATACAAACTTTGGTTTATCAAGATCTCCTACCTCTGGCATTGTCTCATATAGTTCTGAAATAAGCCATAACATAAATGCAGAATAAACTCGTGGGCTAAGTATTAAACTCTGGCTATGTATAATATTTATCATACCCTTTCCACTTGAATCAGTTTTGATAATATCAGAAAGTTCAAGTTCTGGTTCACCAAAAAGTTTATCTATCCCTTCCTGTTCAAGTGAAATCATCGAGCGAAGAATTGACTGCACACTTGTTTTTGCAATGTTTCCATAAACAGATGAAAAGTCTTTGCTGTTGTCACCTACATACTCTATCATTTTCTTTAAATCCTTTAAATCAAGCAATAATAACCCTTCGTCATCTGCAATTTTGAAAATGACATTTAAAATATCTGACTGAGTTTGATTTAATTCAAAAATATGTGAAAGCAGTGTAGGTCCAAAATCACTTACAGTCGTCCTAAGTGGAAGACCATTTTTTCTCTCAATCTCAAAGAATTGTGTGGGATATTTTTTGTAGCTAAATCCATACTCATTTAGTTTGAACTTTTCTATTCTTTTCCTCATGTCGTCACTATCAACTCCAGACTCACACATACCTGCAAGATCACCCTTCACATCTGCAAGGAAAACAGGTACACCTGCATCAGAAAAACTTTCAGCCATCACTTTAAGAGTAATCGTCTTTCCAGAACCAGTACCTCCAGCTATAAGTCCATGTCGATTTGCCATCTTTGGCAAAATATAAAACTCCTTATCACCATTTTTTGCCATCAATATTTTATCATTAGTAAACATAGTTCCTCCAAGATGAAACTTTTATATATAAAAAATGAACTC
Organism: uncultured Clostridia bacterium; assembly: GCA_947303805.1. Taxonomy (GTDB): domain Bacteria; phylum Bacillota; class Clostridia; order Lachnospirales; family Lachnospiraceae; genus UBA3633. The sequence goes on from CAMYZE010000005.1 coordinate 144,472, forward strand.
GTATTATACGAGTTCAAAATAATTTTTATTTCTTATCAGTTGTAGTTTCTTCAGCTTTGTAATTAGGTTTTTCGCTTCTCACAATTGCTTGTTTTTGCATCGGTATTCTACAATTTTTATTATTTCCAAACTCTACGATAACAGTATCCGCTGTCATATCAATTATAATCCCATAAAATCCAGAAGCGGTTAATACACTGTCACCAATAGCGAGGGAAGACATAAGTTCTTTTTTCTTCTGTTCTTCCTTCTTTTGTGGTCTGATCATAAGGAAATACATAATCGCAATCAAGAATACTACATATAATACAATAACCATAGTTTGGTTTCCACCGAATAATCCAGCCAAACCATCACTTTGTGCTAATAATAATCCCATAATATCTCCCCCTTCAATACTATATTATTTTATCACAAAATATATATAAAGTAAATAAATTGATTATTCATCCTTCTTTTCTCTCAACATTCTATATCTAGCATTTCTTATGTATATTTTTCTTCCAGGTGCATCACCAGTAACTATAGCTCTTAATTCCATATTCTTCTCGCCTTCATCAAGATACTCCTCAACAAGTTCAGGTATATCATCACAAAACTCATCATAGACGGCAACAGACTTTCCATTTAAATATAGTTCCACTGCACAATAAGTATCTGCCGTAGATTCACCGTGAGTCTGATGGGCTATTTCAAATGTCATATAATTTGCTTGGAATTTTGTCTTATCCTCAGTTGTAACAAACTTGACATATGCACCATTTCCCTGAAGGACGATTACATCATTCCAAACCTCTCCGCCCCAAATTTTAACGTTATCAGCCTTTGCAGTATATTTATTTGATGCTGACACAAATGACCTCATATCTCTTCCAGCAACGATACTCTCAGTGGCACTTACATATCTAATTGCATCCTCTTTAAGTGCATCATCTATAATAGCCCAGCTACTTTTTGTAGCAATTGGTCTCTTACTTACCAAACTCCTTACACCTTTTGAAAGTACATATCCTTCCTCTGGCTTTATAAATTCGCCTTTAGGACCAATTAAGCTCTTACGGTATCCTTCTTCATCTTTTTTCAAATCAGCTTCTATTAAGTCTCTTATATTCTTTTTGCCTGTAGCATTTAGTCTTCTAGTCTGTGAATATGTGCCCAAGTCAAAGTACTCATTATCGTCTACTTCTCCAAGTGCAGCATTTGCAGAATAGAGAGGTCTGCCGCTTGACTTATATATTCTTTGAACAACTCCATTTACAACCCATTGCCCATAGTCATTTACATCTTTGCCCTTCACCTTTGAAGCAGTTGCGATAGAACCATCCAACTCAAAACGATAACACTCCGCAATATTATCGCCATTGTCATCTATCCATCTCCAACCAATAGCTGTATGGCCATTATCATCCATATACTTTTTTACGCCATTGTCATAGAAAAAATGCCCTGCGACAGTTGACTCACTAAATACCATTGCACAGATTAAAATTGCAATTATTTTATTTTTTAAACTTTTTATTTTCATTGTATAAATCCATCGCGGCTCTTATAACTTTATCCATATCATAATATTTGTACATTCCGAGCCTTCCACCAAATATAATATCATCTTTTTGTGAAAAATCTTTGTATTTATTATAGAGTTCTTGATTCTTGTCATCATTCATTGGATAATATCTTTCTAGTCCCACTTTCCAATCCATTGGGTATTCCTTAGTTATAACTGTGTATGGTGATTCATCAAGTAAAAAATATTTATGCTCTATAATTCTAGTATAAGGTATTTTTCTTTCAGTATAATTTACAACCGCATTACCTTGAAAATCATCTTGATGTAATATCTCTTCCTCAAACCTAAGACTTCTCCAATTCAATTCACCAAATTTATAGTCATAGTATTCATCAATTGCTCCAGTATATACTGTCACATCGGCTTTATACTTGTCTTTGTTTTTTAAATAGTCAGTATCAAGATCCATGTCGCAGCCGTCAAAAAGTTTTTCAACCATCTTAGTATACCCTTCAAGTGGTATGCCTTGTTTACTATCATTAAAGTAATTGTTATCAAATGTATATCTAACAGGGATTCTTTTTATAATAAATGCAGGCAAATCTTTGCAATCCCTTCCCCACTGTTTCTCAGTATAACCTTTAATCAATTTTTCGTAAATATCTCGTCCCACAAGGCTGATTGCCTGCTCTTCAAGATTTCTAGGTTCACCTTTTATCTCTTTTCTCTGGTTATTGATTATATCTTTTGCTTCTTGAACAGTTGAAATATTCCAAATTCTTACGAAGGTGTTCATATTAAAAGGAAGGTTATAAATCTCTCCCTGATAATTTGCAATCGGCGAATTGGTAAAACGATTGAAATCGGTAACTTCATTGACGAACTTCCATACTTCAATGTCACTAGTGTGGAAAATATGAGCACCGTATTTATGAACATTTATATTTTCAATCTTTTCATCATATATGTTTCCAGCAATGTGACTTCGCTTTTCAACCACCACGATTTTTGCATCTTTATTATTTTTTTTTATTAATCTTGCAAGAGTAGCATTAAATAATCCTGCACCGACTAAACAATAATCATACATCTTATTCTTCTTCCCAATTTGTATAATAAGCTTTTACATCCTCATCTTCATCAAGTAAGTCAAGTGTCTTTCTAAGTCCATATACTGCATCTTCATCTGTAACTGATACATAATTTTCAGGTATCATTGTCACATCTGCTTCAATCATATTTACTCCCGCTTTTTCAAGCGCCTCTCTACAAGTAGAAAAATCATTTGGCTCCGTCAGTATCTCATAAGAATCTTCTTCTTCATTAAAATCAGAGGCTCCATTTTCAAGAGCAAGCTCCATAAGTTCATCAGCAGTTTTATCGCAATCTTCCTTATCAACAAGTATCTGACCTTTTTCTTTAAACATATATGATACAGAACCCTGTGAACCAAGGTTTCCATTTCCCTTAGTAAATGCAGATCGAACATTTGCGCCAGTTCTGTTTTTATTATCAGTAAGAGCGCGAACCATAATTGCTACGCCAGATGGTCCAAATCCTTCATATACCAATTCTTCAAAGTTTACAGCGTCAACATTTCCAGCAGCCTTCTTAATTCCTTTTTCTATAGTGTCATTAGGCATATTATTTGCTCGTGCTTTTGCTATTACATCACGAAGTTTTGAATTGCTAGTTGGGTCTGGTCCGCCTTGTTTAACTGCGATAGCAATTTCGTGTCCGATAACTGTAAAGATTTTTCCACGAGCTGCGTCAGCCTTTTCCTTTTTGTGTTTAATGTTATTAAACTTACTATGTCCTGACATAAGTCCTCCTAATCTACATTTAAAACTAAATTATTTACCCATTTGAACTGTCTATATCTTATATATCCACAAATTCCTTTAACTACAGAATCAACAAGAAGTAATGCATATGCTACATGTATTGGTTGCTTCCAAACAAGTACTGATAGAAACGACAGTGTAACTCCCAAACACCAACATGATAAAATATCTATAATTATAGTAATTGTAATATCTCCTCCAGACCTAAGTATGCCAACCAGAAATAAAAATCCATAATTTCCAACTAGCATAAATATTGTGGTGACCATCAAAAGTAAATTTATATAATATACTACATCAGCACCAAGATTAGCATACATTTTACATATTATCCCTCTACTTACAAATGTCAATGCAGCCACAATCACACTTAACAAAGTGAAAAGTTTTATAAAATATTTTGCATATAGCCTAGCTCTATCCTTATTATTGCTACCGAGTTCCATGCCGAGTATGACAGAACAAGCTGATCCAAATCCAATAAAGAACACAAGTAGTAAATCATAAATTACAAGTACAATTGTAATCGCTGACACTTGTACTGCAGGAAGTCTTCCATAAGCTACCATATATAATGATGTGCCAAGTCCATACACAAACTCATCTAAAATAGTAACAATTGATGTCTTAAAGTAAAGCGATAAATATGTTTTATCAAAAAACTTGAGTAAGTCTGATAACTTTTCAACTAGTACTGATTTTGAAATAAACAAATACGAAACTAGTATTACAGCCTCAAGAAGTCTACTCACTATCGTCGCTATAGCAGCTCCTACTACTCCAAGTGCCGGAGCACCAAAGTGTCCATTAATAAGTATAAAATTAAGGACTATATTCGTAATCATCGTAGCAAGTGATGAGAAAACTGTTACCCTAACTTTTCCAAAACTTCTAAGTATGAGTAATGTAGTAAGAGTTACAGATTGTATAGGATACATAAAGCAAACTATTTTTAAATACTTAACGCCCACATTCACCAACTGTGGCGATGTAGTTAAAATAGAAAGTACTCGATTTGTTGCAAAAAAGCATGGCAGAAAAAAGAACATAGATGCAATAAAGTCTAAAATTATAGTGAGGCCATATGTTTTTCTAAGGCCTTCAGGTTTTCCTGCTCCATAAAACTGACTACAGAGAATCATTCCGCCTGAAATAATGCCAAATGAGAATGTATTCCAAAAGTAAAAAACATTATTTGCTATTCCTACCGCAGCTACAGAGTCCGCATCAAGAGTTGCCACCATCAGAGTGTCCGCAAAATTAATTCCAGTATTGATGATATTCTGCAAAGCCACTGGTAAAGCAATAGTAATGGCTAATTTTAAAAACTTTTTATCTTCTAAAAAATCAAACATCTTAAATATTTTTCGTATCCATATGAGCTAGATCATTCATTCTCTTTTGTTCTTCTTTTTTATATTTTAAACTATCAAACTCTTCCATATCTTTATAGATTTTAATTCCTATCCAGTAAATCACTGATACGAATACAAGTGTCACAATCATGGCGAGGGCAAGCCTACCATTTGCGTTCATAAGTGCATAAGCCATGACACATAGAATTACTGTAATAATAATAAGACCTAGCCAAGCAAGTATTTTTGCAATTATTTGTTTTTTTGTAATTTTATTTTCCATTATCCTTCTTTTTTCATATTTGCACGTTTTCTAAGAGTAGGGTCAAGAATTTTCTTTCTAATTCTTAAATTTTGAGGTGTCACTTCCAATAGTTCATCTGTATCAATAAATTCAAGACATTGCTCAAGTGACATAATCTTTTTTGGTACAAGCTTGAGCGCTTCGTCAGCACCAGATGATCTCATATTCGTAAGTTTTTTAGTCTTACATACATTTACTTCTATATCTTCATTCTTAGGATTTTGTCCTACCACCATTCCACTATATACTTTATCTCCTGCACCTATAAATAAAAGCCCTCTCTCCTGTGCATTAAATAAACCATATGCAACTGCAACTCCTGATTCAAATGCTATGAGAGAACCAGTTGGTCTGTAAGATAGGTCTCCAAGATATGGACCATATCCATTAAACATCGTGTTGAGTATACCAGTGCCTTTTGTGTCAGTTAAGAACTCTCCTCTATATCCAATTAGGCCTCTTGATGGAATCAAAAACTCAAGTCTCACAAATTCACCTTGGCCTTTTGTCATGCCATTTAACACACCTTTTCTCTGAGTGAGTTTTTGTATGACTGCTCCAGAAAATTCTTCAGGCAAATCTACATAAGCAAGTTCCATAGGCTCAAGTTTCTTGCCATTTTCATCTTCTTTATAAATAACCTCTGCCTTTGAAACAGCAAATTCATATCCCTCTCTTCTCATAGTTTCAATTAATATAGAAAGGTGTAACTCGCCTCTACCTGAAACTTTAAAACAATCTGGCGAATCAGTTTCTTCAACTCTCAGACTCACATCTGTATTTAATTCTTTAAAAAGTCTTTCTCTTATATGTCTTGATGTTAAAAACTTTCCTTCAGTTCCAGCAAGTGGTGAATCATTTACCATGAAATACATTGATATAGTAGGTTCGCTAATTCTTTGAAACTCAATAGGAGTTAAATCACTTGTATCAGTTATTGTATCTCCTATATGTAAATCTTCTATACCAGTGACTGCAACTATAGAACCAAGTTTTGCGTCTTTTACTTCTACTCTCTCAAGTCCTTCAAATTCATATAACTTTGATATTTTAATCTTTTCTTTTTTATTTGCGTCGTGATGATTTACTACAACCATCTCTTTATTGATTTCAATCTTTCCCTGTTCTATTTTACCTATTCCTATTCTTCCTACAAATTCATTATAATCAATAGTTGATATAAGAAGTTTTGCTGGTGCATCTACATCACCATGTGGTGCTTTAAAATATGAAAGAATGGTGTCAAAGAGAGGAATCATATTTTTAGAATCATCTTCTAAATTTAATTTCGCATATCCTGCTTTTGCAGACATGTATATGAATGGGCAATCAAGCTGCTCATCACTTGCATTTAAATCAAGGAACAACTCCAAAACTTCTTCTACTACTTCCTTTGGTCTTGCTTCAGGTCTATCAATTTTATTTATGCACACTAAGATTGGAAGTTTAAGTTCAAGTGCCTTAGATAGCACGAATCTAGTCTGAGGCATTGTTCCTTCAAATGCATCAACTATAAGTATCGCGCCATCGACCATCTTAAGTATTCTTTCTACTTCTCCTGAAAAGTCTGCATGGCCTGGTGTGTCTACAATATTAATTTTTACATCCTTATAATTTACAGAAGTATTTTTAGAAAGTATCGTTATGCCCCTTTCTCTCTCAAGATCATTTGAGTCCATGACTCTTGTCTGAACTTCCTGATTCTCACGAAAAATACCCGACTGGTGCAAAAGTGCATCAACCAAGGTCGTTTTGCCATGATCTACATGGGCAATAATAGCTATATTTCTTACATCTTCTCTTGTAATTTCCATATATTCCTCAATACTTATATAATATATCGTCACTTTTTGTGCGACACAAAAACATAGGCGACAAACCGCCATTTTATAAATATATTATAGTATTTTTAGTGATTATAGTCAATAAAAATAGGGCTTTGCATATAAAAAGAGCAACCTTTTTAAAGGATGCTCTTTTTACATTAATTCACATTAAAGTTAGTTTCTTTTATTTTTTTATAACTCCACCACCAGCAATAAATGCTGACATAGTAGCTTTATCAGATAATATATATGCTCCAATTTCTGCTGCTTGAGTTAGACAAACTCCCATTCCTGCATTTGAAGAAATATACCAATCGCTATATTTTTCAAAAGATGATGGTTCAATAGTTATACCAAGCTCTTTTGGCCATAAAGAAAGTTCTTTTGAATGAGTTCCAGAATTATCGCCACGTGATACAAATTTGTATTTACCATCAGCTATGGCCTTAAATGCATCTTGCACTGTCTTAGCTTCTCTCACATGTGCAGGATCATCTTTAGGTCCACAGAGTACAAAATAGTTATACATAAATGATAATCTTTCTTGGCTGAAACCATCAACTACTCTTGCAAAACCATCTGCAACAAATTTATCCTCTTGTGATTTTGCATGAACTAATATGAGGTCTGCATTACCAAGTTTAGAATTTGCGATAGATTTGCCAGTACCAGCAGAATATACTTCTACTTCATATCCATATTCATTTTTAAATTTTTCTCTCCATACAGCAAGAAGACCAGTGTCTTGAACTGAAGTAGTAGTAGATAATCTTATAACTCTTGTCTCATCAGTAGCTGGTTCAATTGCTGATGCTGGTTTTGGTGCGCCATTAAGCTTATTGAATAGGTGCATCTTATACTCATCGTATTTGTAATTTTCTGCAATATCTGCACCTTCTCCAAGAAGCCAATTGATAAATGCATCAGCACCTTTAGTATTAATTTTAACATCTTTAATAGGGTTGCCATCAGTGTCTGCAAATGGAGCATTCTCATTTACTGCAAGAAGAGTATAGATATTTCTCATGGAATCATCTTGCTCCATTAAAATCTCAAGGCTTAATTCATTTTTTTCTTCTGTAGTCTCTAATTTAGTTGAATTTTGATTTTTACAAGAAAAACTTGATAAAATCATTGTAGCAACAATTGCAGTTGCTAATAACTTTTTAAACATTACTTTCCTCCTTTTATAATTAAATATACTCATTATAATATAAATGAATTATAGCTTATTGACTATACTTTTTCAATATTTATCACCGTCCCTTTTTACGTCCCTTTTATTCTCATTTATAGTGATTTTTTATATATTCGATATGTTTTTTCCTTATTGATTCATCAACATTTATAAAAGCCTCTAATTTTTTACTTATATTATTCATTTCATTATTTGTTATAAAAAAATTAATAGAATCATTAGTCTCTCTAATTACATTTGCTAAATTATTTAAATGACATACTTTAATTCTATCGCTATAAACATACATTTTCTTAAAAATACATCTATTAGAAAAAGCTATTATTGAGAATATAGGAATCTTATAACCTATTTGTTTCTGTAAGTATCTTATGTGTGTAGCATTTTGCATTATAGGATTATAAAATTGATGTCTTCTTTGATATAATATTTGCATCCAGTGTTTTGATTTTTCATTACCAAATATCCAACCACTATAATTCTTTGTTTCAATAACAAATATACATTTATCAGTAATAAACACAGTATCTATTTCTGTGTAGCCACCATTTCCAGTTGGAATAAACAAATTTTGTATTACTCTAAAGTTGATATTAATTGACTGAACAATGCTTAATGTTCTATTCTCTCCAACCTTCCCTATAAAATCTATTTTTGCTTTTTTTAAATACGGAGCAAGTAATAGAATAACTATTATTAAAATTACATAAAGTATAATGATTTCACTCATAACTTATTACTCATCATAAAAACTTTTTTACCATTCGTTTTCTTCTTCTCTTCGACACTCTTCTTCCTCGCGTTCTTCCCTTTCTCTTTGTTCTTATTCTTCTCGTTCTCTTTTATATTCACTATCATCCCAATTATATGGATACTCTCCGCGCGTCCAGTTGTATCCATCTTCATCTATATCTTCATACTCTCCAGAATCATAGTTATAGCACAACTTTGACATATTTTATTCGCCTATTTGCACATAATGAATTGGACCAATTATTTTTATAAAATCAGTTAGTTTCCACTTTCCTACTTTCTCTGGAATTTTATTTGAAATATCAGACATTTTAATACTCAATAATCTAACAATTTCTCGTTCCTTTTTCAATCGTTCTAAAAGTCCTCTATGTTTCTTAATTAAACTCATATCTGGTTGTTGTTCTATATAAGAATCAGTTTCATTATAACAAGTGTGACACCAGTAATTTCTCATCCCTCTAACTTTTTCTAAATTAACATAATCTTCATTGGATAAGTAATTTACTTGTTCATTCTTTTCAACTTCTTTTAATTTTTTTATTAATGTTCCTATTGGTTTTTCTGCTACCTCATCAAAACAATCTGGATAGTATCCATCTATTAATTTTGCATAAATACTCTTCAAATCTCTTTCAAGATATTGAAAAAATTCTATAAATAAACATAAGTTTAATCTAAATTCATTCGTTAGCATGGTGTTTTTGCCAAAATGTGTTTTTATAAATTTCCCAGTTAATTTTACAATTCTATGATTTGGTATCCCCCATTCACTTGTTTCAATATCTTTGTCTGAAATTACTTCAATGTTTTCTTCTCTAAAATTACTTGAAACAATAAAATGATCACACATAGTTCTATAACGTTTATTATCATTAAAATATGTCCATTGATTTTCATAATCAGGATTGTTTATAACATACCCCCAAGTATCTATTCCAGCAGTTAGAATTTTTAAATCATTACTTGACATAACAATATCAAAAATCTTGTGGTAATTATACACGCTAAATCTTATTTTTGAATCATATATTCCATTTTTCATTATTGGACCATTATTAAAGTCACCTGCCAAAACAACATTATCATATACTAAAGCATAGTTTATTAATTTACTAATACTATTAAGGGACACTTTAGCATCTTCAAAATTGTTTGTCGGATAAATCCTACAACCAATAACATTTAATTTAGTATTTTCCTTATCATAAAGTGTTACATGTAAAAAATCCAAATGGTTCTCTGCATCATATAGATTCTCATTTTTATATGCTTCTATAAATTGCTCACTGTCGTATAATATTAATATTCTGTTTTGTCTTTTTTTTTTGCCATTTTGATCAGTGAAAAAGATTTCTTTTTCATTAGTCAAAAAATTATACTTGTTGTTAGTTAATACTTTTATTCTTTCTACAATGTTTTCAGGGCGAGTCACTTCATTCAAAACAATAATATCAGGATTATGTTTTAGAAGCTTTTTGTAGCAATTATCATCATTCAATTTATCTTGTTGATTACTATACTTAACCTGATTGATATTTTGTTCTATAATTACCATTTATTTTACCTGCTTTTAAATTCTTATTCATCATTAAACTCATCTCTTACCCAATTGAATAAAAATGATGGTGATTATTATTGTTAAAAACTCATAATTTTTGCAAAATTAATCATTGCTTTAAAAATATTTATCCCCGTACCTTTTATTTTACTTTTTATGAGTATTCTCTTTCCATTGCTTCTTTAGTTATTACCCATTGCTTCCCAAATTTTTGAGTATCAATACCATTTACAAATTTCCCCCTTGCTATAGCCTTGCGTATTGTACTATCGTCAAGGTTCCACATTTTTGTTGCTTCTCCTATTGATAATAGATTATCAAAATGTGTCTTAACAATTTTACCTTTTTCCCATATTTCATCAGCAGATAAATCAATTTTGTCATCCCAGACAACGCCATATCCACCAATATCGACTTGACCATACATAAATAGATTGTTTTCTTTTAATTTATTAAATTGTTTAAGTTCTTTAAATAATGGTTTTAAATCATACTTTTTTGTGACGCCATTTGCAAATTGGGCACATATTATATAATTATCTAAAAATGAAGCCGACATTATTTTATTAATCATAGGCACCTCCTATTTTAATGGTTCAATTTCAACAAAGTCTTGTGTTTTCCAAATACGTTCAATTTCAGATTTATGCAATGATATCCATTCTCTAACCAAAGCCAAAGCTTTTGGTGTAATATAACCATCTAAAACTTCACCATTCAAATCTATAGCTGCAGCATCATCACCATATATTGCATGAATATGCGGTGGATTATGCTCGCTTTGTTTAAAATACATTTTAATTGAAATTCCATAAAACTTTGATAATAAAGGCATATATCCTCCTTTTTATAAACTAATCATATCACGATACCGTGAAAATTGCAAGGATTAGTTTAATAAATATAAGATAAAGATAGTGCAATAAAAGGGACGGTGATTATTATTGTTAAAAACTCATCGTTTTTTGAAAAATCAATCATTGCTTTAAAAATATTTATCTGCGTCTCTTTTATTTTTCTTTATTTATATTTATCAAATGGCCAGCCTTCAATTTTTGAATTACCATAATCAATTAATAGACTTCTTAATTCTTTACTATCCATCGGTTCTTCTTCCCATATAAATTCAAATATTACATCATCCAATTGTTCTTCATGCACTTTATTTGGTATCATTTTTGCTTTATAATATCTTGTCTTGTCAAAATCTAATGTCTTAATATCAAATTCATATTTATTATTTGTGCTTTGAATAACTGCATATTTATATTTATCAGTAGTTAATATACTCTTTAACATATAATTAGGATACTTTTCTTTAAATGCATCAGATACCTCAATCATAGAATTTTCACAATCATTAATTTTAAATGGGTTTAAAATCATGTATAATAATCCTTCTATATTACTGTACATATCGTAATATATATATGTACTACCACTTTCATATGTTACTCTCCGGTTTAATATTTCAATATCATCTAATTCATAAAACTCATTGATAACATACTTTACTCTCACTTCTTCAATCACACTAAAAAAATCAGTTTCGAGTACTGGCAGATGACTTACTTGTATAGAACAAATTTTTTTGTCCTTATTATAATAACATAAATCATTCTGAAATTTACATTCTTGTCCTTCTTCATATTCTATTATATCTTTTCCTCTATATTTTTTTTTGAAATTTTCAGACAAAGGTAATTCATCATAATCAACATCTCTATTTAGAACTTCTCCTATCACTTTTTCTATATAGAAATCATCAGATTCATATTTTTGTTTTCCTAATTCAATTTTTTTGTTTCTTTCTATTACATCTTTTATGCTTTTTGATAATTTAATTATTCCAACTATTGCTAATATGCAAATTATAGCCAAACCTATTATTATATATTTTCTTTTATTATTCATATATTTTTACTCCATCATTGTTTAATCTAATTATTACGGAATATTTTAAATGATTTTGATATATGTCTTTATAAAAACTTTCACTAGGAATTATATGATCTACTTCTAAAATAAAAGGGACGGTGATTATTATTGTTAAAAACTCATCGTTTTTTGAAAAATTAATCATTGCTTTAAAAATATTTATCTCCGTCCCTTTTATTTATAAATAATTAGGCAAAATATTATTGCTTTAGTTCTAGTAAAGCCTTAAATAAAATTACCGCTTTATCATATTCCATATATTTTTCGGCGTCCACCTCTTTATCAAGTATTTTTCTCACTGCCACTTCTGGATGAAATTGAACTCCGATACAAAATCTCTTATCTGGTCTTTCCACAGCTTCAATAATCTTATATCCATCAGTATCAGTATATGCTGTCACCACAAGTCTGGTATTATCAACACTCTCCACTGCTTGGTGATGCCATGATGGAACTTTATCTATAATATCTCTTCCATAAATTTGGTATAATAATGATTCTTTAGATGATACAGTTACAGAATGAGGCATAAAATCATTTTTATCTATATCACGATGTAACAATTGATATTGTAATCCTTGGTTTGTATACCAAGTAGAAATATCTTGTATCATATCTGCTCCAGAAACTACTGACAACATTTGCATCCCTCTACAGATACATAGCATTGGGATATCATTTTCAAGACAATACGAGAGAAGCAAATAATCTGATACATCTCTTTCTGCGCTATATTCACTATCATCTAAAATCCAATGCCATTCCTCTACATCGTAGTATAGCGTCGGACATATATCTACGCCACCTGGAAATACTACGCAATCAACGCCTTTCATAACTTCTTTTACATTAGAATTTTGCCATGTATTTATCTTTATTTGTTTTGCAGCATCTAATGTCAATATCCCATTTTCATCTGTCGCATCAATAATCTTATTGTTTTCATCATATTTAAGGTCTGCTGATTTCACTTGTTCTAATACTACTGGCTTTGCTCCAACTGCTTCTATAGTCTTAAGTGTACTAATAAAACTATATGAGTCTTTAGTATTACTCCATGCGACATATATGTTTTGTGAAGATTTAAATTCTTTATTGCTACATGCATATAGCAAATTAAAAACTATTATGCAAAATAACAATGTTATACTTTTTACTATCTTACTTTTTTTACTAAAAACCATATTTCTACCTTAAATGAAAAAAGCGTACCTATTATTGCACTGCTTTCTCTATAGCTATAGCTAGTTGATCAGCACAAGATGTTCCACGGTTACCACATTCATTGCCCTTTAAAATGCTAGCAATTTCTTTTGCATCCTTACCTTCAACAAGTTTTCCGATGGCTTTAAGATTTCCATTGCAACCGCCAAGAAATCTAAGATTATAAATCTTACCATCTTCAATTTCAAATTTTATTTCTCTTGCACAGACACCCTGCGGTGTAAATACATATTCTTTGCTCATAATTTGTATCCTTTAAATTTAATAATATTAAATTCCTTATAATTCTCAATCTTTGAAATAAAAGTGACATTATTGCTATAAAAATAACACTATTAAAGAGTGTCCATAACAATGAAATGTAATCAAAGATTAAATTTCTATTTTTTTAGAAATGAAATCTGCCTATCAATGTTTTTAGGCGACGACCCGCCAATGCTTGTTCTTCTTTTAACGCAAGTTTCTAAATCAATGAACTTATATACATCTTTATCAAACAATTTCGAAAACTTTTTATACACTTCTAATGGTAGATTCTCTAAAGTTAGTAATGTCGGCACAGCGGGCTCGCAAAGCTCGCCCCTACACTGTGATTGTCTGTTACAACTCTCTACATGTGTGTCCCTTTTATTGCAATAATTATCTCCGTCCCTTTTATTCTTCAAGCAGTAACTAACAATCTCCCCAGATATTTTATATGCATCTCTAAATGCCATCCCTTTAGTCACAAGATAGTCTGCAAGGTCTGTTGCATTTATGAAACCCGCACTTGCATCTTCCCTCATTCTCTCTTTATTAATTTTCATAGTTGAAAGCATTTCAATAAATATACTGAGAGAGTTTTTTACGGTGTCTATAGAGTCAAATATCAATTCTTTATCTTCCTGCATATCTTTATTATACGCAAGTGGCAAGCCTTTAAGTAGTGTAAGAATATTCATCAGATTGCCAAAAACTCTTCCGGTTTTTCCTCTTACGAGTTCTGCCATGTCCGAATTTTTCTTTTGTGGCATAATTGACGAACCAGTTGTCACTGCATCAGATAATTCTATATAATCAAACTCAGCACTTGTGAATATAATCATCTCCTCAGCAAGTCTTGATAAATGCATTGCAATGATAGAAAGGTCCGAAGCAAACTCGACTATAAAGTCTCTATCAGAAACTGCATCAATTGAGTTTTCACACACACCGTCCATGTCAAGTAATTTTGCCTCGTAAACTCTATCAGTCTTGTAAGTAGTGCCAGCAAGCGCACAGGCGCCTATAGGAGATATATTTACTCTCTTATATAAATCATAAAGTCTCTCCATATCTCTCTTAAACATCATACCATATGCAAGTATATAATGAGCAAATGTTATAGGTTGGGCTTTCTGCAAATGAGTGAAGCCAGACATTATTGTGTCGCGATTTTTGTTTGCAATATCTATAATTAAACTTATAAGCTTATCTATAGTAAAATTTATAAGCGTAATTTCTTTTCTTAAATTAAGTCTAATATC
This sequence comes from uncultured Clostridia bacterium, assembly GCA_947303805.1. Taxonomy (GTDB): domain Bacteria; phylum Bacillota; class Clostridia; order Lachnospirales; family Lachnospiraceae; genus UBA3633. The sequence goes on from CAMYZE010000005.1 coordinate 159,490, forward strand.
AAGTGCCACCTGGTCATTTCTACTTCTCGCCGTATGTAGTTTCTTACCAACTACACCTATTCTCTTTGTAAGCACTTCTTCGACAAACATATGTATATCTTCTGCTTTCTCATCAATTTTAAGTTTACCAGACTCAATGTCTTTTAAAATCTTTGACAAACCATCAGAAATCTTTTTTGCCTCACTCTTTGTTATGACATTACAATGAGAGAGCATAGCAACATGTGCCATGCTCCCCTCTATGTCTTCTTTATACATTCTTTTATCAATTTTTATTGATGAGTTGAACTCATCGGCAAGCACACTTGTTTTTGCAGATGTGCGGCCTTTCCATAGTTTTGACATATGATTCCTTTTCGGGCTCGTAAAACTCGCCCCTACATAAGCCCATTTTTCTTTTTCATTAGTGAGTTGACTTTTGTTGAGAGTCCAAATAGGTTGATAAATCCAGTCGCATCCGCTTGGTTATAATCGCTCTCTCCAAATGTACAAAGCTCGTCATCATATAATGAATATGGACTGCTAAGCCCCGCTTTAATTATATTTCCTTTATACAGTTTTAGTTTTACTACACCAGTAACTGTCTCTTGAGTTTTATCTACAAATGCAGATAGTGCCTCTCTTAGAGGTGAGAACCAATGACCATTATATACAAGCTCTGCAAAAGTAATTGCAAGTTTTTGTTTCTCATGGAGTGTCATCTTATCAAGGCAGATTGTCTCAAGCGCCTCGTGAGCTCTATAAAGTATTGTTCCACCTGGTGTCTCATACACCCCTCTACACTTCATACCTACAAGTCTATTTTCAACGATGTCAAGAAGACCTACGCCATTTTCTCCACCTATTTTATTTAGTTCTAAAATAATATCTTTAGCGGATTTTTTGGTACAATTTAATTCAATAGGGACTCCTTTTTCAAATTTAATAGTTATATATGTTGGCTCATCCTTGGCTTTCATCGGTGATACACCCATTTCCAAGAAACCCTCTTTATCATACTGAGGTTCATTTCCTATATCTTCAAGGTCTAAACCTTCATGTGATAAATGCCATAAGTTTTTATCTTTTGAATAATTTGTTTCTCTATTTATTTTCAAAGGAACATTATGTTTTTCGGCATAATCAATCTCTTCTTCACGAGATTTTATATTCCACTCTCTCCAAGGAGCAATTATTGGCATATCAGGTGCAAAATGCTTTACGGCTAATTCAAATCTTACTTGGTCATTTCCTTTACCTGTGCAGCCATGAACTATAGCATCAGCATTTTCTTTAAGTGCAATCTCAACTAGCCCTTTCGCTATACAAGGTCTCGCATGACTTGTGCCAAGAAGATAATCTTCATAAATTGCTCCGGCCTTCATAGTTGGAATTATGTAGTTATCTACATAGTCATCCTTTAAGTCAAGAACATACAATTTTGATGCACCAGTCTTTTTTGCTTTTTCTTCAAGACCTTCAAGTTCATCGCCTTGGCCCACATCGCCAGACACTGCGATTACTTCGCAGTTGTTATAGTTTTCTTTAAGCCATGGTATTATAATTGAGGTATCTAGACCTCCGCTATAGGCTAAAACTACTTTTTTTATTTTATTCTTGTCAATCATAATTATCACCGTCCCTTTTATTGCAATAATAATCTCCGTCCCTTTTATTCTACGTCCCTTTTATTCCTTTTATTCTACAACACTTTACTTAAGAAGTTTTTAAGCCTTTCATTGTTTGGGTCTTTGAAAAACTTATCGGGGTTATTTTCATATGCGAATTGTCCTTGGTCAAGAAATGCCACACGATTAGCAACCTCTCTAGCAAATCCCATTTCATGAGTGACTACAACCATAGTCATCTTCTCTTTAGCAAGTTCCTTCATAACATCAAGAACTTCTCCAACCATTTCTGGGTCAAGAGCAGATGTAGGCTCATCAAATAACATAACATCTGGATTCATCATAAGGCTTCTCACTATAGCAACTCTTTGTTTCTGCCCGCCAGAAAGCATATTTGGATAAGTATCTTTTTTATCCATAAGACCAACTCGATTTAAAAGTTCTTTCGCCTTACTTTCAGCTTCATCTTTACTGAGTTTTAATACATTGATAGGTGAAAGAGTCATATTTTCCATAATAGTCAAATGTGGAAAGAGGTTAAAATGTTGAAACACCATCCCTATTTTCTTTCTTACGTTATCAATGTTCGTTTTTGGATCAGTTATATCCGTTCCTTCAAAATATATCTTTCCACTTGTAGGCATCTCAAGTAAATTAAGAGACCTAAGAAATGTTGATTTACCACCACCACTTGGTCCTACAAGGCAAAGTACATCACCTCTATTGATATCAGTAGTGATATGATCAAGGACAAGATGGTCACCGAAGCTTTTACATAATTCTTTGATTTCAAGCAATTTATCCATACTAATTTGTCCTCTCATTCTTTCTTAAACTTACTTCCAATTTCTTTACAAATGCGGAAAATATACAAGTGAGAAGCAAATAAACACCTGCTACTATTAAAAGCGGTGTCCAAGCATCATAAGTTCTCGATCTTATGATGTCTCCACCTTTAGTCAAATCTTGAACGGCCACATATCCCGCGACAGAAGTCTCTTTTATAAGAACTATAAATTCATTACAGAGTGATGGCAAGACTACCTTAAATGCTTGAGGTACAATTATTAATCTCATAGTATCAAGGTATGAAAGTCCAAGTGACCTTCCAGCTTCCATTTGTCCCTGGTCAATAGACATAAGTCCTGATCTAAATATCTCTGCCACATAGGCACTTGAATTAAGTCCGAATCCTATTATAGCAATGAGGACTCCACTCGCATTCCTTGATGTAAATATACAAAAGAACAAAATCATAAGTTGAATTACAACTGGAGTTCCCCTTATAATTGTTATATATAGTTGACATATAGCATTAGCAAATTTAATTAATACTCTAAGTATGGCATTTGAATTCTTTAGACCATTGGTATTATCATAAGTTGTTCTTATGAGAGAGATTAATAGTCCAAGCACTATACCGACAATCGTGGCAAATAGTGTAATTATCATTGTATTCTTTAAGCCATCAATAAGATATATGTACCTATTATCTTTTATTAAATTTAATTGTAATGCTTTAATTATATTTTCCATGAAATTACTTAATATATTTACTTACGATAGCTTGAAGTTCTCCGTTTGACTTAATCTCATCAATTACTGAGTTCAATTTATTTAATAAATCAGTGTTACCTTTCTTAACTGCGATTGCATACTCTTCCTCTGCATAAGCTGTCTCTAAAATTTTAAATGCAGTAGAATCCTGCTCAACGATAGCACTTGCAACTTGATCATCAACAACCACTGCATCAATCTTTCCTGATTTCATAGCTTGGAAACCATCAATGATCTTAGAGTATCTCTCAATAGCTGCGTCACCAAAATCTCCAGAACAATAGATATCACCAGTAGTTCCTGTCTGAACACCAATCTTCTTTCCCTCTAAACTATTTGCAGATGAAATTGTACTATCAATTGGCACAACAATAGCTTGAACTGCTTTTTGATAAGTGTGTGTGAAATCTACACTCTCCTTGCGATCTTCAGTAACAGTCATACCAGCCATAGCAAAATCTGCCTTTCCGCTCATAACAGTTGGGATAAGTGAATCAAATGCGATATCAAGTATCTCTACTTCTACTCCAAGTTTTTCACCAATAAGTTTTGCACATTCAACATCGATTCCCATAAATTTTCCGCCATCCTTATACTCATAAGGTGGGAACTCTGCATTAGTACACATAACTAGTTTTGTTGCTGTGCCATCTGCACTTGCTGTTGTTGTGGCAGCTTTTTGACCACATGCTACTAATCCTAAAATCATAACGATTGATAAAACTAAAGATAAAAACTTTTTCATAATTTTTTTCCTCCAATAAGTTATATATTATTCTTCTAATGTGTATACATCAAAAATGAATAATTATGCAAAATTATATCACATTTGCGCGATTTGTCAAGTAAAATATTTATATTTATACATAATATACGCAAAATGTCGCAATTTTATGCAAAAGACATCACTTTTAATCAAAAAAAATAAAAAAAACGGCGATAATCGCCGTTTTATATATAAATAATTACTTCCTATTCCGGTTCATGAATTACAGTTGCATATCCTGTAGGTTGTAAAATACCGCCACCTATATTTGCCTTTGTATCATTGTAGATTCCCCATTTGAGATATACATATCCCGCTTCCTTATACTTTGGTGTCTCAAAAGTTCCTGATCCATTTTTTACTAGATATCCCCTTGATGTATTAGATGCTTTTGCAAGACCTTTTAACTCTAAGCAATTAGTATCATCATCCGGGTGACCAGTTGATGAAAATGGTTTATTTGAAACCCATACTACATAGTCCTTTTTTGTATCCTTAAATATAGCATCAAATTTTAACTTTTCATACTTATCAAGTTTTATTATAGGGAAGCCTGCTGTTAACCCAAGATATACAGCGCTTGAATCTTTTGGACTAGTCAATACACTATCTGCAGCTGTTCGCTTTTTAGCTTTTTCAAATGTAGCTATACCCTCAGTACCTGCAAGGTATATTTGCTTCCAAGACTTAAGGTATGTCGTTTCAAATCCAATCATAGGAACACGATATTCTAAAGTTTTAGAACCTGATGAATTATTATTCCAAAGTCTATTCGATGAAATTCCTATATTTCCTGTTTGGTATTTACATGTCCATGCAGATATTGAATACCAAGCACACTTAACATCTGAATTGCCATTATAACCATACCTAAAAGGATTTCCAACATTTTGCGTAGCTTGGTATCCACCAGGGTTCCACGTATAGGTAGCTTGGTTATCATAAGTATCAGACAATGTATCAGCCTTAAAATATCTCTTATATGTCCCTGTATAGTAAAAATTATAATCTCTGTCTTTATTTGAAAACATATCGTAATTATAGTTTTGAAGAACAGTCACAAATGGGTAGACATTTGTCCCCCAATCATGTGTTATACTTTTTGCAGTAAAGTTTTCAGTAGTAGACATATTTATAGATGTATATGTTGACCCACCAGTTACTTGTTTATCCCTATGGATAAACAATGTTTTTCCAATGACATTTTCATTGGTCACAGGGTATAGAGTCTCCATAATACAATAAGCACTTGAGAATATTAAACCATTTTGAGCCGTAGTTGCACTAGTACCCCAATCGTTAGCTCTTATTACAGATAATGATTTTATTAAATCATCGCATTCCTTCCTATATCCTTCCCACTGAGCGATAGAGTTAGTCTTAGTTGTCTCATCTTGAACAAGTTTAGTAATTACCGATTTTGTGGCAAAATGTCTGCTTCTTGTATTAGGCTTTGGTTTTGTTGGTTGTTTCCATTTTCTTGTCATAACTAAGCCAGTAGTACTTCCTGAACTAGATATTGATTCATTTGGCTTGAATCTTGTTTGCGATGTATCATTTTGTAATCTTGGGATGCCATAACAATAATCGATTGGATTTTTACTATCTATAGATATGACTCCATATTGCGCTGCATCCTGAAAAATAATCGGTTTAATTGATTGAGCACTTATTTTTATGCCTGCAAGATAGGCAGCTATAGCTGCATCAATTTTTCCGTCTATAGATGTATTATAATTATCAATTTGTGCCTGAAAATTAGCTTTTAGAGAATCAAATTCTGATTTTGATATGAAAGCAGAACCATCATTATCAGAAACAGCGGCAGCGAAAATATTTCCACTTAAAGAAACAAGCAATAATGATGCTATAATAATTTTAAACTTTTTTGATTTCTTCATATGCATCCCCACTTTTAGTTACCCTTTATAATATATCCATCTTCTTCTGGCATTAATTTCCCGCCACCTATTTTATATAGGTCTTTATTGTATATTCCCCACTTTATAAATATAGTTGACTCTTTATCAATGACATCTGTTGTGAATGTTCCCTTACCTTTTTTAACAAGATATCCCTTTTCTCCCACATCAGCTTTATCTAGTCCTGTAAGTTTTAAGCAATCTGGATCTTTGTCTGGATGAAGCTCTGAAGAAAATGGCACAGCAGAAACCCATACTACATAATCTTTTGTAGCATCCTCAAATTTTAGATTATATCTAAGTGAAGTATTTTTATCTATTTGGATTAAAGGAAAACCTGAAGTTAATCCCAAATGATAAGTCACATTTGTTGGATCTTTATCATTAGTTAATATGCTACTTGAAGTATCATAGCCTCTACTCTTATAAGTTTTAGCAATATTAGCACTACCATCATAATAAATCTGCGACCATCTTGTAAGATAAGTTGTTTCAAACCCCAATATTGGCATATATAAATATTGTGTACCGCTCCCCACCCAGCATCTATCCATTGTAAGGTAAGCATTGTTTGGACCTTGATTTACTATTTTTCTTGGATTTACATCATGGTTAATTGCATCATTGTAACAAGGTATAGCACCATTTGCAAATAAATAATAGAAATGCCAAGCGACATTATCTTCTCTTAAATGACCAGACCATGATCTACCATTTCCTTTCCTTGTGGCGTTACCATTTGCAAAAGAACGACCATTATGATCTTTAAAAACATTTTTATAAGTTCCTGGGTAAGACCAATTGAAATTTCTTTCCTTATTAGAAAACATATCATATTTATAATCATTTAATACAGATACATAAGGGTACTTTACTGTGCCCCATTCTTGGTTTATAGTTGATATAATATAACCAAGCACTGCAGAAGAATTGACTCCTTCTCTATTTGCCCCTGAAAATCTGCCCCAACGTGTATTAAAACATCTTGAACCATCCTGTAAATCCAAACTAGTTAAATCCCTGTTGGTTATACAGTAGGTATTTTGAATTGCCATCTGGTCGGAACCAGTGAAAGACATAGTTTTAGATCCCTTATTAGCAGTATCAATCAAAATCTGTGCGAAATCAACCGAATCATAACATTTGTCATAATAGCCATCCCATTTTGCTATTGACTTATCTTTATTAGTATCATTGGCGTAAAGATCAGTTATAACAGTTTTTTCTTGACGATATAATTCAGCTTTACTTGGTCTACTAGTACTTAGATACAAAGTTCCTGCTTCTTGGTTATTAGTATTAGTAACAAATCTTCCTTCCTGATGTGAGTAAGTGCACATAGGTATACCAAATTGATAATCTAAAGCACTTGCAGTACTTATAGATACTACTCCATATTTTACTGCATCTGGATAAATTATAGACCTTGGAGTAATCGTGGTGGTGACTAGACCTGCTAAATATGCTGCTATAGCTCCGTCGATTTTTCCATCTATACTATTATTATAGTTAGTAATTTGATCGGCAAAATTCTTTTTCATCGCTTCAAATTCACCTTTAGTCACGAAAGCTGAACCATCATTGTCAGAGACTATTGCGGCCATATTATTTATACTCAAAACAAAAATAAGTAAAA
>CAMYZE010000006.1 GCA_947303805.1 uncultured Clostridia bacterium
GTTAATAATAATTTCAAGACAATTACTAAGATGAAGGAGGAAAAACTTATGCCAGTAGAAGTAGAAAAAGCCATAGAAGGTCTAAGAGAAGAAGGAAGATTAGAAGGTAGATTAGAAGGAAGACTTGAAGGGGCGTTAAAAACATATGTGAATTTATTGCAAGAAGGGTTAATAAGTGAAGAGGTTGTACTTAGCAAGTTAAATATCAGTAAAGAAGAGTTAAATGAAAAAATGAAGGAGTTAGCTATCTAATATAATATAACTCTAGAACCGTAACGGAAGATAAGGAAGGAATGATAAGTCATTCCTTTTTTATTTGATATTTTGTGTCCAACATTTGTCAATTCTTTGACCCCCCTATGACCCCCTATCATAGGGGGTTTTGACCCCCTATCTTTTTAAATTTGTAGAGGGTGGTACTGGGGAGACCCCCTAAACCATAGGGGGACATAGTAGGGGAGAGTTATATGAGCCTGGGTCGTAGCCAAGCAAATGAAAGGGAACACGTTTAGAAAATTGTGCAAAAAAATAGCAATTTTGCTTATTATATCATTAAAAATAAATAGTTTAGCGGCAGTAGTAAGTGACAATGATGGTTCAGCTTTTATTACAAAAGCTGAATTTGACTCGCTAAAAAATGATTTCCAAGCACAAATTGATAAGTATAACACCAGTATAGATAGTAAGATTGATGGTGCAATAGCAGCATATCTTGCGGGAATTAGAGTTTCAAAAGAAACTACTGATACTTTTTACGATGGAGAAGGAGGAGAGACTTTAATATGCAATACTGATGAAATAGACAATCTTAAATGGGGTAAGCCATATCTACACTACACAATGGCGGCTATATATTTTCAGTCTTTGAATACAGCAGCTGGTTCACAAGCTCATTATCAGATGGAAATGAAGAGGCTTGACACTACAAATACAAGTGGGGTAGTTACGGCAAAAGCAGATGTCAGAGATTATGAAATATTTTATTATGAATACGATAAAAAAGAAAAAATTAATCAAATGCTATATTATGCAGATGATTTAAAATATAAAATCACTATTAATTCACTTTCAGAATCAAATGGTAGCTGGGGCGGAACTCCTGAACCAAGCAACAATCCTGCAATAAGATGGCATGGTTGTGGAGCTTCTTATGAGGGAGATGCAGGCAAATGTATACGAAGAGAAAGTAAAAATAGACAAACACATGATTATTATAGTGATATAGTAGGGCAACCTAACTATGTAGCTTGTTATGGAACAAAATTCAATCTAGGATTTATGGATAATAGAAGTGGTGGTGGAGATAATTATCAATATAAAGTTCAGACAGAAGAAGTAGAAGCAACTAAGATAAAAACAGTTTTCGATATAGGTGAGAAACAAAATCAATTATTCACACCAAAAGATGATGAAGGGCAAAACTTTGTAAATCCAACAAATATATTTGCTAGAAATGAAAAAATCGGAGATGTAGATTTTGCACCAAAATATGCAAGAGATAAGACATATCAATATAATACTCCTACACTTGCAGGTATAGTTACAACAGGTCAAGGTTATGCATGGTGGAATAGAACAGGTGCTAATAATAGAAAAACGCTAGGTAATTGCAGTTGGACTAGGACAGGGTCTTATGATGCTACCGATACTACAGTCCGTTGTCGAAATTGGGTTGAGCCATATTTTAATAATACAAAATTTTATGCTTCGGATATTTTAAATGCATCAGCAACTAAATCATTACGTGAAAAATATAAACCATATGGATGGACAGGTGCAATTTCAGAGGGGATACCTATATCAGAATTTAAACAAAGTGAATCAGCAACTTTTGATCTTGTGGCAACAGCTTCTATGACAATTGCATTTGATACAGAGCCATTTGAAGTAGGTAAAACTTTGCAACAGCACACAAAAGATAAAAACCTCAAGATAACAGTAACACATAAAGGAAAAACAGAAGAGGTTAAAGAAGGTTACTGGGATTTAGCAATAGGTAAGCATACAGTGAAAGTAGAATATCAGGGTGATGGTAAAAAAGCAATTTTCTTTAAAGCAGGACTTCACACAGATGATATGGGAGAGAAGAAGAGACGAAGACTTTTCTTACCAAAGGAGTTTAAACGATCATCTACAGATTAATTATGTATATAATAGGGCACATATATAAATGCCCTATTTTTTATGGAATTAAAGTTTTTAATGTGAAAAACTGGTTATAGTATGATATAATTTGAAGATGAAATATTTGAACGTAGAAAAATTTGATAGCACTGGCCTCGTAAAAACTCTTATGGTGCCAAAAGACCAAGGCAGGTGGAGAATATATTCACATGATATAGAGGCCGAGATGGAAGATCTAAAGTATTATAAGGAACTTGGATCACATTTTGGTATAGTGCCAAGCGATATGGTAAGAGTGCCTCAGGGGCATAGTAGTAGTATAATGATTGTAAAAAAAGAAGATGCAGGAAAAGGCGTGATTAGTATGGAGATAGACGGCAAATGCGATGGTGCCATAACCAATGAAAAAGGCATTATGCTTTTAACTATTGAGTCTGATTGTACTCCAGTATATATTCTAGACCCTATTAAAAAAGCTATAGGGATGGTTCATAGTGGATGGAGAGGCACAGTAGGGAAAATAACTCAAAATGCAATTGATTTGATGATAGAAAATTATGGCTGTGATAAAAAAGATTTGCTTATTCATTTTGGACCAGCGATATGTGGAAAATGTTATGAAGTAGGCATGGATTTAATACCAGAGTTTAAAAAGATTTTAGAATGTGATGAGATACATAAGGTTTTTGTGCCAATTCTTAATAAGCCTGAAAAATATTATCTTGATGTGACAGAAAGTATAAGATTATCATTACTGAAATATGGTATAAGAGAAGAGAATATGACTAGGTCAGAATATTGTACTTACCACAGTGGTATTTTTAATTCTTGGAGACTTGAAAGAGATAGTACAAGACAGATGCTGACAGGGATTATGTTAGTCTAATATTACAGCAATTAGCTTACAAATTTTGTTACCAAGTTTGCTGAACTTTGCTTCATATTCCGTCATTATATTATCCTTATTTAATTTTTCGTCATTGTGCAAATCGTAAGTATATTCTAAAAGTCTAAAATTTGAGTTCTTAATTTCTTCAAGTGAAAAATCAAAAAGTTCTACATTGTCTGTTTTAAATTCTAGAAGTGATCCAGGCTTTAATAATTTTTCATATAATGATAGAAATTTTTTGTGTGTAAGTCTGCGACTTTCATGTCTCTTTTTTGGCCATGGGTCTGAAAAGTTTAAGTAGATTTTGTCGATGCTGTGTGGTGGGAAAATGTTTTCTAGGTTTTCGACATTTTCACACATAAATCGTAAATTTGAAATTTGTGGCTCGCAGGCTGCGATGGCTTTTAGGACGATGGTGGCGGATCTTTCTATGCCTATATAGTTTATATCTGGATTTTGTTTCGCGAGTTCGATGATGAATTTGCCTTTTCCCATACCGAGTTCTAGGTGGAGGGGGCGAGTTGGGTTCATAAAACTAGCCCGTACGGTGTCGGTGTTCGCCCCTACATTTATAACTAGGGGACTATTAAGGATGTCGGTTTCGGCATTTTTTTTATGTCTTAGTCTCATAGAGTTTCTATTTGCTCCCTACGGGTTTTAATATAAAGTGAAAGTATGATTACGAAAGCTATAAACTCAGAAAGTAAGAAACAGAACCACACACCTCTTAAACCAAAAGTATTTGAAAGTACAAAGGCAGTTGGTAAGAGTATGGCTACCTGTCTAATTATAGATGCAACAAGGCTATAGATTTCTTTTTTTGTAGCCTGCATTACAGAACTCAAAATTATATTTGGCGCTACAAGTGGGAAGTGTAGTGAAATGATTTTGAAAGCGTGTACACCAGTAGCTAACATCAATGTGCTCGCATTAAAGAATTCTAATATTTTGTCAGGTATAGTCCACATTAATGTTATGCCAATTAGCATAATTATAAGTCCTGAAACTAGTGCTGATCTAATTACTTTGTAGATTCTAGCTTTTTTGTGCGCTCCAAAATTATATGAAACTATAGGAACCATTCCATTGTTAAGTCCTATAAGTGGCATAAAGATGAAACTTTGAAGTTTGTAGTAGACGCCAAGAACTGCAACTGCTGACTCATATCTTATTAGTATGGCATTTAATCCAAATATCATAAAAGAACTTATCGCTTGCATTATAATAGATGGAAGTCCTATCTTGTATATATTTTTAATAATATCCAATTTAATTTCTAATGTTGTAAAAGTCTTAAATGATTTAAGTTCTGATTCGCTTTTATCTCTTACTTTTAGCAATAATAATTTTACATCTAAGTCTTTGTTAAATTTCTTATTTAAAATGTATCCTACAAACATTCCAAGTATTTGTCCGATTACAGTTGCTATGGCAGCACCACGAGTACCCATAGCAGGGATGCCGAAGTATCCGAAGATAAAAATTGGATCGAGAATTATATTTGTTATAGCACCTGTAAGTTGAGTTATCATTGAACCGACAGTCTTTCCTGTTGCTTGCATCATCTTTTCAAAAGTTGTCTGTATAAAAAATCCAAATGAAATGATAGTTACTATTGAAAGATAATTTATTCCTTCCCGCCTTATGTTTTCGTTTTTTGCCATCGCATAAAAGAAAGGTTTGGTAAATAAAAAACCTAGTACTGCGAACGTGACAGAATATATTATTGCAAGAAAGAGACCATGGTTTGCATAGTCGTTTGCCCTATCAAAGTTTTTCTCACCGAGAGATCTTGATATAAGAGCAGTCATACCAACGTTGGTACCAATGTTAATTGCTACCATTAAAAATTGGACAGGGTAAGCGAGAGAAAGAGCAGATAATGCATCTTCTGAAACCCTTGATATGAATATGCTATCGACTACATTATATAGTGCGAGCATAAACATAGAGATGACCATTGGGACGGACATTTTAAATAGGAGTCTTCCTATAGGAATCCTACCTAGCTCGTGGTCTACAGGGTCGTCTACTAATTTTCCTTTATAATCAAATGTTTTTGACATAAATCTCCTTTTAGGGCTCGCATAGCTCGCCCATACGGTGTTGGTATTCGCCCCTATACTCGTAGGCGCGAGTTACACGAGCGCGGTGTAAATTGCCCAATACGATTTATCATTATATTGGAATATTAATTAGATTTCAAGGGATAAAAACATTTTATGTATTTTATTCATTTTATGAATTAAAATAATTTTATAATTTTCATAACTATAAATTAGCACTCAACACTTGACAGTGCTAACAATATGTGCTATAATGTGGAAAAATGTAAAAGGAGGTAAGACTTATGAATATAGATAGATTTACGAAAAAATCAATGGAAGCCATACAAAACGTAGAGAAAACGGCTATGAATAATGGCAATGCTGAGTTTAAGCAGATTCATTTGCTTAAGGCACTTATAGATATAGAGGATAGCCTAATCAAAAATTTACTTGATAAGATGGGAGTGAATATTGCGTCGTTGAGTAAAGCTGTTGACGTGGAAATAGATAAACTGCCAAAAGTTCAAGGAAGTGTCCAGTATCATTACTCAAATGAATTGAACCAAGTTATGATAAATGCAGATGATGTTGCCAAAGGAATGAAGGATGAATATGTATCGGTTGAACATTTATTTCTCTGTATGATGAATTATGCCGACTCAACCATAAAGAGAATATTTAGCGAGTATAATATCACAAAAGAAGGATTTTTAAAGGCGTTATCAGAAGTTAGAGGTAATCAATCTGTGACATCGGATAACCCTGAAGCAACCTACGATGTGCTAAATAAATATGGATATGACTTGGTTGAGAGAGCGAGAGAGAGAAAACTTGATCCAGTTATAGGAAGAGATGCTGAGATTAGAAATGCCATAATGATACTTTCAAGAAAGACAAAAAATAACCCGGTTCTCATAGGTGAACCTGGAGTTGGAAAGACTGCAGTAGTTGAGGGGCTTGCTGAAAGAATTGTAAGAGGCGATGTCCCTACTCAACTAAAAAATAAAAAATTATTTTCACTTGATATGTCGTCAATAGTTGCAGGTGCAAAATATAGAGGAGAGTTTGAAGAAAGACTTAAATCAGTTTTGTCTGAAGTTAAAAAATCTGATGGCCAAATAATCTTATTTATTGATGAACTTCATACTATAGTAGGAGCAGGTGGATCAGAAGGAGCAATTGATGCTGGAAACATTTTAAAACCAATGCTTGCAAGAGGGGAGCTTCACTGTATAGGCGCTACAACTCTTGATGAATACAGAAAATATATTGAAAAAGATAAGGCACTTGAAAGAAGATTCCAACCAGTGCAAATTAATGAGCCAAGTGTGGAAGATACTATTTCTATACTTCGTGGAATAAAAGAGAGATATGAGACATTCCACAATGTAAAAATTACTGACGGAGCATTAGTTGCAGCAGCTGAACTTTCACATAGATATATAAGTGATAGATTTTTGCCTGATAAGGCGATAGATTTGGTTGACGAGTCTTGTGCGATGATTAAGACAGAACTTGATTCTATGCCTCAAGATTTGGATGAGATGAGAAGAAAGATAATGCAGCTTGAGATAGAAGAACTTGCACTTAAGAAAGAAGAAGACAAGGCATCTAAGGATAGATTAGCAGAACTTCAAAAAGATTTGTCGGAACTTAGAGATAAATACAATGCTAAGGTTAGCAAATGGAAAAATGAGAAAGAGTCAGTTGATAGCGTAAAAGGAATTAAAGAAAAACTAGAAGAGATAAATAAGCAGATAGAGAAAGCTGAAAATGAGGCAAATCTTGAGCTTGCATCAAAACTTAAATACCAAGATAAGCCTCAACTTGAAAAAGAAATAGAAGAAAAGGAAAATGCGATAAAAGAAAAACAACTTACACTTGTTCATAATAAAGTAACCGAAGAAGAAATTGCAAAAGTTATAAGCAAGTGGACTGGAATACCTGTTACCAAACTCACAAGCACAGAAAGAGAGAAGACTTTACATCTCGCAGAGGATTTACATAAGAGAGTTATCGGCCAAGATAAGGCTATAGAGAAGGTTGCCAACTGTATACTTAGAAGTAAAGCAGGTATAAAGGACCCTAAGAAGCCTATAGGTTCATTCTTGTTCCTTGGTCCTACTGGTGTAGGCAAGACTGAACTTGCAAAGACACTCGCATACAATTTGTTTGACGATGAGAATATGGTCATAAGAATTGATATGTCCGAGTATATGGAGAAACACACGGTCGCAAGACTTATAGGTGCACCTCCTGGATATGTGGGTTATGATGAGGGTGGACAACTCACTGAGAAAGTAAGAAGGAAACCATATTCGGTTATATTATTTGATGAGATTGAAAAGGCTCACCCAGATGTATATAACGTACTACTTCAAATACTTGATGATGGAAGAATTACTGATGCTAAAGGTGTGACTGTAGATTTCAAAAATACTATAATTATACTCACATCAAATATAGGTTCGCAGCTATTACTTGAAGGTGCGGACAATCCTGTAGGATTTTCCACTGGAAATGAGATGAAGACCAAAATCAGTGCTGATGAAGATTTGAATTTGAAAATTGGTGGTAGAAGCAAGAATTCTGAATACTCTCTTGTAGAACAAAGAGTTATGGATGAGTTAAAAGAACACTTTAGACCTGAGTTTTTAAACCGTCTTGATGAGATTATAATGTTTAGACCATTATCTGAAGAGAATATCTCTAAGATTGCAGATCTCATAATTAGTGACTTAAACAAGAGACTTGCAGATAAGAGAATAAGCATAAAGCTTACAGATAAAGCAAAAAAGTACGTAATAGAAAATGGCTACGACCCATCATTTGGAGCAAGACCACTTAAGAGATTTATTCAAGCCTCAGTTGAAAATCTTGTCGCTAAGGCAATTATAGAAAACAAAGTAGAAGAAGGCGGCGAGGTAACTGTGGATGTGAAGAAGGATGAGTTGTTTATAGCATAATAGTTTATTTCTTCACTTTTACTTAACCAACTCCCTCAGCTTCTTTTTATAAAGATAATTATGAATCACCTCGTTAAGACCTTTCCACACAGGATAGGTCTTGCAGGTGTTTCTTTTATTGCAAAGACTTTTTTCATCTGATATACAAGATAGGGTGAAAAGTGGACCTTCGGCAGCATCTAAAATTTCTCCTATAGAATATTTTGAAGCAGGCTTACTTAGTTTATAACCACCATTTTTTCCGCTTGTTCCCACTAAAAGCTTATTGTCAACAAGTTTTTTGACTATTGCTTCTAAATATTTTTTAGATATTCCTTGTCTCTTAGCAATATCCTTTAATGGTATATAGTCATTGCTATTTTGTTCGGCAAGGTCTATCATAGTTTTTAATGCATTTCTACCCTTTGTTGAAATCATATATACTCCTAAAGTTTTAATTACCTATTGACTTAGTAGGTAAATAATAGTATACTATAGTTGCTTTAAAAAGTAAATACTTTTAGGAGAGAAGAATATGGGCAAATTAATTTACATGGACAATGCGGCTACGACATTTGTAGATAAGAGAGTTCTCGATGCGATGATTCCGTATCTAAGTGACAAATGCTTCAATCCAAGTAGCATCTATGATGGCGCTCAGGATGTGCACGAGGCACTTGATAATGCAAGGGAAACAATTGCAAAATCTATAAATGCTAGTCCAAGAGAAATATATTTTACAGCTTGTGGCACTGAGTCAGACAACTGGGCTATAAAGGGTACAGCTCATGCAAATGCTGACAAGGGAAAACATTTAATCACATCTAAGATAGAGCATCATGCAGTTCTTCACAGCATGCAAGCACTTGAGAAAGAAGGCTTTGAAGTGACATATCTTGATGTAGACTCAGATGGACTTGTAAATCCTTCTGATGTTGAGAAGGCTATAAGACCAGACACGATTTTGGTTTCTATAATGTATGCAAATAATGAGATAGGAACTATAGAACCTATAAAAGAGATTGGTGAAATATGTCATAAGAAAGGTGTATACTTCCATGTAGATGCTGTGCAGGCTTATGCGCATGTACCTATAGATGTGGCCGCTCAAAACATAGACATGCTTTCTGTTTCAGGCCATAAGTTCAATGCCATGAAGGGCACAGGTTTCTTATACATAAAGAAAGGTGTAAAGATAAAGAATTTCATGGATGGCGGTGCTCAAGAGATGAGAAAGAGAGCCGGTACTGAAAATGTTGCTGGAATAATCGGTATGGCTAAGGCAGCTGAGATTGCATTTTCAGAACTAGATAAGAGAATGAAACATGAAACTGAAGTAAGAGATTATATGATAGACAGAGTTTTGAAAGAGATACCTTATTCAAAACTTAATGGTCATAGAACTAAGAGATTACCAAATAACTTTAATATAGGATTTGAATTTATAGAGGGTGAATCAATGCTTCTTGCATTAAATGACTTAGGAGTTTGTGCATCATCTGGTTCTGCTTGTACATCAGGTTCGCTTGACCCATCTCATGTCTTACTTGCTATTGGACTTCCACATGAAAAGGCACATGGGTCACTCAGACTTACTATAAGTCATGAGACTACAATGGATGATGCAAAGTTTGTCTGCGATAACTTACCAAAGATTGTAGAGAGACTTCGTTCAATGTCACCATTATACGAAGACTTCGTAAAGAATAAATAAGGGCTCGCATAGCTCGCCCATACACAAGGGCATAGACTCGCCCATACAATAGTAGGCGCGAGTTACACGAGCGCAAAAAGGAGATATTATGGCATACAGTGAAAAAGTAAAGGATCATTATCAAAACCCAAGAAATGTAGGTGAGATAGAAAACGCATCAGGGGTAGGCACAGTTGGAAATGCAAAATGTGGAGATATAATGAGAATGTATCTTGACATTGATGATAAAACTGGAATTATTAAAGACTGCAAATTTAAGACATTTGGCTGCGGTGCAGCAGTTGCCACAAGCAGTATGGCTACTGAGCTTGTAAAAGGCAAGACTATTCAAGAGGCTTTAAAAGTAACAAATAAGGCTGTTATGGAGGCTCTTGATGGGCTACCACCAGTAAAGGTCCATTGTTCATTGCTTGCTGAACAGGCTATACATTCGGCTCTTTGGAATTATGCCGAGAAAAAAGGCATAAAGATTGAGGGACTTGAAAAGCCAGTAAATGATGTGTCAGAACTTGAAGATGAAGACGATTTTTAATTATTTATGATATGGCCTTCATTATAGAAGGTCATTTTTATTTCAAAAATTATGTAAAAAATTGCAAAATCTTTATTGATTTTAACTCGCTTTTCAACTATAATATATAGTAGTTCAACATTTGTGGTAGAGGGGAACAAATGTGTTTCTTTTTTTCGTAAAGAGAAGATGTTTTTTTTAAGAGTAGTTTAAGGACTGCTCAGTTTTTGCTAAGTAAAAAGTAATGGTTGATTATAAAAAAGTATCTGCAATAGTTTTATCTGGTGGTAAGTCAAGCAGGATGGGGACTGACAAATGCGATTTGATTTACAATAATGAATCACTTATTAATTTGCAAATAGACAAACTAAATGACATAGGAGTAGAAGATATAGTTGCAGCAGGCTATAGAGGCAAAAACTGCAAGACAAAGATTATAAGAGATGATATTATGAAAGGTCCACTTTCGGGAATATATGTTGGACTAAATAATATTAAAAATGATAGAGCCTTAGTTATAAGTGTAGACGTTCCGCTTGTAAAGAAAGAAACTATAAAAAAAGTTATAGAGTACTCTTTTGAGAAAGACTTGGATATAGCAATGGTTACACACCATGGAAATCGAGAACCATTGATTGGTGTTTATAAAAAAGAGTTGACACCTAAAATAGAAGCAATTTTGCTAAGTGATAGTTATAGCGTTATGAAACTTGCTGATATGTGTAAATATGAGTTTGTGGATGTTGAAGATAACGATGAAGATTTCTTAAATGTAAACTACAAAGATGATTATGATAAATTATTGAAAGTGAAATCAGAGGGAGGCAAATAGTGATAATATTGTTGTTTATACTGTGGGTAATATTTAATGGCAGAATTACAGCTGAGATTGCTGTAGTTGGTCTTATTATTTCTTTAGCAGTAACCATTTTTTGCAAGAAGTTTTTCTTCCAGGAAAAGAGAAATACAAAGCACATTATAAAAGAAGATTTTATGACGGTCGCTTATATAGGAGTGCTAATAGTCGAAATTATAAAGGCAAATATTGCGGTATTAACTATCATGCTTAGTAATAAGATAGAGATAGAACCATATTTTTGTCATTTTAAAACTGACTTAAAGAATCCAATACATAGAATATTACTTGCAAACTCTATAACTCTTACTCCTGGAACCATCACAGTAGAGTTGTCAGAAAAAGGCGAGTATAAGGTTCATTGCCTTGATAAGAGTTTTGCTGATGGAATTGATGACTCCATATTTGTAAAAATGCTTAGAAAGATGGAGGAATTATAGTATGTCAGTAGTTAGTTTTCAAAATATAGTTTTTGTAGCATCGATGATTATACTTTCACTATCTATAATTGCAATTTTTTTAAGGGCAATTATAGGTCCAAGAGTTGCAGATAGAATCATTTGTATAAATATGATAGGTACTAAGATAATCATATTTATCTGTATGATAGCAGGATTCTTGAGAGAAGATTTCCTTATTGATGTGGCACTTGTATATGCACTTATAAACTTTATATCTATGGTTGTGCTCACTTATGCATATGGATATGCTTATGAGAAAAGAGAGTTAGGGAAGGCAAAGAAAGTAGTAAAAAATGTATTAAAAAAAGGAGGCAAAAAATAGTATGGATATATTGACGATTTTAAGACTTGCTATAGGAACTATACTTATATTCATTGGACTCCTTATAATTGTTCTTGCAATAATTGGAATCTATAGACTTAATTATGTGCTAAATAGAATGCATGTTGCTGCAACTTGTGATACCCTTGGAATGCTATTCATACTTGTTGGGCTAGTATTTTTTGAGGGAATATCATTTACCACTTTGAAACTAGCATGTATAGTAGTGTTCTTTTGGATTTCAAGCCCTATTTGTAGTCACTTGATCGCAAAGATAGAAAGCCAAACTAATAAAAATATAAATAAAGAGTGCGGGGAGATGAAAATATGATTTATATTCAATATCTATTAGTAGCATTTTTAGTTATATGTGCACTTTCAGTTTGTATAACAAATAATTTATTAGTTTCATTAATTATTTTTACTGCTTACAGTTTAGTTATGTCAGTTATATGGTTATTTCTTGAGTCACCTGACCTAGCTATAACTGAAGCTGCAGTTGGAGCTGGTATAACGAGTATATTATTTTTTATAACTCTCGTTAAGGTAAATAAAATGAATGAGGGGGATAATAGCAATGAGCAGTTTTAAAGAAGTTATTAATTCATTTGTAGAAGGAACCCCTAATACTGATACAGTTATTAATGTAAAAGAAAAGAGGACTTATAAGCACCATGAGAAAAGTCTGACTGAGAGACTCACTTCTATGATAGAGAAAGGCGAGAGTAAAGGCGCAAGAAATGCTTACACTGTCATCGCTGTTATCATGGCAATAGTTATCATAGGTTGTCTTATATATACAGTTTCATCACTTCCACCATTTGGCAATCCAAGTAACCCTGCAAATAATGAGGTAGTTAGAAAGTACATAATGGATGGCATAGCCGATACTGGAGCTATCAACTTTGTAGCGGGGATGATCCTTGATTATAGAGCATTTGATACTTTGGGTGAATCTACGGTTTTATTTATAGCAGCATCTGCAGTAATTATACTTTTATTTAGAAAGAAGACTAGCGCAGAAGAAAAAGCGGCTGACATTGAAGAAAAAATATACGAAGATAAGCATGATGTGATACTTAGACATGGAGCACTTATACTTGTTCCATTTACACTTATCTTTGGAATTTATGTAATATTAAATGGTCACCTATCACCTGGAGGAGGTTTTTCAGGTGGTACAATAATGGGAGCAGCTTTAATCCTTTATAATCTCGCATTTGGTGACAAGTCTACAAAAAAGTTCTTTAATTTTAAAGTTTATAAAGTTATCACAATAATAGCATTAAGTTTTTATGCGATATCAAAAACTTATTCATTCTATACAGGTGCAAATCATATACATTCAATCATACCAAAGGGTATACCTGGAAATTTATTAAGTAGTGGACTCATACTTCCACTTAATATATGTGTAGGAATAGTTGTTGCCTGCACTATGTTTGGATTCTATTCTTTATTTGATAGGGAGGAAATCTAATGTTTAGTGGACTTATAAATAATTTCTATGAGACGGCAGCTATAATAGTTTTTGGAATTGGCTTCGTAACTTTACTTCTCAATAGAAATATAATAAAGAAAATTATTGGTTTCAACTTTATGGATACTGCCATTTACCTTTTCCTTGCATCAAAGGGTTATATCTCTGGTAGGATGGCACCAATCCTTTATAATGAGACAACACCAACACTTACAAAATATATAAATCCAGTTCCGGCAGGACTTGTACTTACTGGTATCGTTGTATCTGTAAGTTTCACTGCTTTCTTTTTGGCTATAGCAGTTAGACTTTATAGAGAGTACAATACATTGGATTTACATGAGATAGTATCTATGATGAATAAAGAGGAGAATGAAGAGTAATGGATAAATATTATGTAATAAATGATATAGTACAGAATTTTCCTTTTATTTCTATAATACTTTCACTTTTTACAGGAATTCTTTGTGCAGCAGTTAAACCTAAAAAAGCAATGGGGATCTGCTTCTTTAATCTTATAGTTTGCTTTGTGTTGTCGCTTATGACGCTTATCTATTGTATCAATAATGGCGACTACTATGTGTATATGATGGGTCATTTCCCTGCACCTTTTGGAAATGAGATAAGAGTGGGCGTTCTTGAAGCACTTATGGCTACAGCATTTGCACTTGTAATGCTTTTATCATTACTTGGTGGTCTTAAGCACATTTTTCATGATGTATTACCTGAAAAGCAAAACTACTATTTCTTGATGATGGAGTTACTTTATACTTCACTTATAGCACTTATTTATACAAATGACTTGTTTACAGCATATGTATTTGTAGAGATAAATACACTTACTGCTTGTGCCATAGTTATGTTAAAGCATAGTAAAGAAACTTTGGTTGCTACAGCAAGATATCTCATGATGAGCTTACTCGGCTCTGGTCTCATAATGATAGGAATAAGTATTTTATATGACATAACTGGACATTTACTTATGTCAAATATAAAAGAGTCAGTAGTAGCACTTGCAGGTGCAGGCCAGTATAGACTTCCTATAGAAGTTGTGATTTGTCTTTTTGCAATTGGTCTTGGCATAAAGTCAGCACTCTATCCATTCCATTCATGGCTACCTGATGCACATGGATCATCAACATCTGGTTCGTCAGCAGTTTTATCAGGACTTGTTCTTAAAGCATACATCATTTTACTTATAAAGATGGTATATAGAGTATTTAGTATAGAAGTTATAAGAGGCTCAAAAGTTTTAGATATATTATTTGTGCTCGGTGTCCTTGCGATGACAATTGGTTCTATCAAGGCAATCAATTCAAGAGACTTAAAGAGAATGATTGCATATTCATCAGTAGCTCAAATTGGATACATTTATCTTGGAATCGGTCTTGGAAATGATGCAGGTATGATAGCAGCTTGCTTTCAAATATTAGTTCATGCATTCACTAAGCCAATGCTATTTAATACTGCAGGTGCATTTATGGATGAAGCACACGGCAGTAGAAAGTTTAAAGATTTAGTGGGAGCAGCACGAAAGAACTTGTGGGCAGGAATAGGATTTGCAGTCGGAGCATTTTCTATGATAGGTATACCACTCTTTGGTGGATTCGTTGTAAAGTACAATCTTGCACTTGCAGCACTTCCTACAAATAGAGCGGTCCTTGCACTAATTGCACTTGTTATAAGTACAGTCTTAAATGCAATATATTATGTGCCAGCACTTATGGTTTTATTTAAGAAAACGAGTACAAGTTCTAAGATAAAAGTTTTTGCTGATAAGAATGATGTGCCATTTATATTCTCAAACGGAGTATTCATAATTTGCAATTTTGTTTTAGGAATTATGTCACCATTTTTTATAACACTTATAACTATGGGATTAAATAAATTTGCTTAATATATAAATATACGAATAATATAATTTTAGGAGTAACAAATATGAAGGATTATATGCTTTTATTACCAGTAGTATTTCCTGCTATCGCAGCACTTTTTACTTTGGTAATAAAGAAACAATTTTCAGACAGAGGTTTTAGAACAGTGTATGTAGGAGTAGTTCTCGCACTTACACTTGTATTTAACTTCTATGCAATCTTGAATTACAAAGGACTCACATTGTTTTATCTTACTAAGACTCTACCTATTGAGTTTAGAGTAGATGGTATGACTATCTTGTTCAATAGTATAGTAACTATAATGTGGTTCCTTGCAGGAGTATTTTCATTTGAATATATGAAGCATGAGGACAATAATGAAAGCTTCTATTTATTCTATTTGCTCACTGAGTCAGTGCTTATAGCTTTAGGAATGGCATCAAACTTCATGACACTTTATTTATTCTATGAGTTCATGACATTCTTGTCATTGCCACTTGCACTTCATACAAGAACAAAAGAAGCCATCAGTGGTGGTCTTAAATATTTGTTCTACTCAGTATTTGGTGCGTCACTTGCGCTTGTAGGATTTTTCTTCATGAATCAATATGGAGATATCACTTTTAGAGCTGGTGGAACTTTGATAGCAAGCAGAGTTTTAGGTAATGAAGCTCTTCTCAAAGTGATTTTCTTCTTAACAATATTAGGATTTAGTGCAAAAGCAGGTATGTTCCCACTTCACGGATGGCTTCCATCTGCTCACCCTGTAGCACCTGCACCTGCATCAGCAGTTTTGTCTGGTGTAATCACTAAGGCTGGTGTGCTTGCTATAATAAGAGTTATTTATTATCAAGTTGGTGTAAATTTCCTTCGCGGAACTTGGGTTCAATATGCATTTATGACTTTGGCACTCATCACAGTGTTTATGGGTTCTATGATGGCTTATAAAGAAAAAGTTTTGAAGAAGAGACTTGCATATTCATCAGTCAGCCAAGTTTCTTATGTGCTCTTTGGTCTTTCTACTATGACCCCAATTGGATTTGTAGGAGCACTTCTTCAAGTAGTATTCCACTCAATTGCAAAGAACCTTCTCTTTATGGGAGCAGGTGCAATTATATATAAAGAGCATAAAACTATGGTTGCAGAACTCAAAGGAATAGGAAAGAATATGCCTATCACCATGTGGTGTTTCACTATTGGAGGACTTGCACTTGTAGGTATACCACCACTTACAGGTTTTGTAAGTAAATGGTATCTCGCTCAAGGTTCACTTGTATCAGGCGTTCCAACATTAAATTATGTAGGACCAATAATTCTTCTTGCATCAGCACTTCTTACAGCAGGATATTTAGTTACTATATCAATTAGTGCATTTATACCTGGTGTAGATTTTGATTATAAGAAAGTAAAGAATACAGAACCAAATATGTATATGTTATTCCCACTTGTATTGCTTGCAGTAGCTTGTGTTGTATGTGGTACATTCTCAACACCGCTAATAAACTTCTTTACTAATATAGCAAGTACAATTATGTAATTAATGGGGCTCGCATAGCTCGCCCGTACAGAGCCCGGAGGAATGAATGATTGTTTTAGCAGGTATACTGCTTCCAATTGTAGCAGGATTATTAATACCAGTTTTAAAACTTAATAATCAAACAAGAAATGTATATGTTGTAGTTTCAGCATTCGCATCTAGTGTATTAGCATTTTACATAGCATTTGCAAGCAACTTTACAACATTTACATTACTACATCTTAATAAGATATTTTCAATCGGTTTTAAAATAGATGGACTATCAAAAATATTTTTACTAATTATAGCGATACTCTGGCCTATAGCTACATTATATGCTACAGAGTACATGCAACACGAAGAAAACCAAGATTCATTTTTTAGATATTATCTTATAGCGTTTGGCATAGCACTTGGACTTTCATTTAGTAAAAATGCTATTACCATGTATCTATTTTATGAGTTACTTACATTTTTGACACTACCACTTATAATGCATGACTTTTATGATAAAAGAGCACAATATGCTGGTAAAGTCTACTTGATTGTATCAGTATTGGGGGCGGCAACAGCACTTATCGGTATTGTAATTTTTACAAGTATTGTTCCATCAGTTGAGTTTGTACAGGGTGGAGTGTTAGAAGCGGTTTCTTATAGAAATAATTATATTTTAATAAATATTGCATACATACTTTGTTTTATAGGATTTGGTGTAAAAGCTGCAATTATACCATTTACTTATTGGCTCTCAGTCTGTGGTGTAGCACCAACTCCAGTGTCAGCACTATTACATGCAGTTGCTGTTGTAAAGGCTGGAACATTTGCAATAATGAGAGTTACTTTCTATCTTTTTGGCAACACGAATATGTATGACTCATTTGCGAAAAGGGTAGTAACAGTGATAGCTATTGTAACTATAATATACAGTTCTATAATGGCTGTAAGAGAGAAACAGATAAAGAGAAGACTTGCATATAGTACGGCTAGCAATCTTTCATACATATTATTTGCTGTAGCACTAATGACAAAATCTGGATTTGCTGCAGGAATGACACATATGATATTTCATGCGATTATAAAAATTAACTTATTTTTTATAGCAGGAGCAATAATTATATACTCGCATAGAGAATATGTAGATGATATGAAAGGTATAGCAAAGAAAATGCCAATAGCGATGTTTGCATTTTTAGTAGCTTCACTTGCCATGGTAGGCATACCACTCACATGTGGTTTCGTAAGTAAGTATGCTCTTATCACTTCGGCAATAGAAGCAAACACTTTTTTATCGCTTGTAGGAATAGTCGCTTTAGTTATCTCATCACTTTTAACTTTAATATATTTATTTAATATAGTTATAATTGCTTATATACCTGGTGAAAACTTTGACTACAACACTTTAAAGGATGTAAAAGCACCAGGCAAAGTTATGAGATTTGTGTTTATATTAATTACATTAATGATAATATATTTCGGCGTTAATTCCGATTCGTTACTAAACTTTATAGAATCAGTAGCGAATGGAATAGCTTAGGAGGCACTGTGAAAGGTTCAGTTTTATTATTTTTAGTTCTTTTTCCAATAGTGGGAGCATTTATATCTTACTTAATTGGTAGGAGAAACAAAACTTTGAGAGACTATTTTGCTGCACTTGTGTGTATCATTGATTTACTTGTGATGATATTCTTATTTACAGTAGCAGTAAAAGGTGAGGTTTTACATTATTATGTATATAATATCTGTGGTCAATATTTGCATCTAGAGTTAGATGGCTTTAGAGCAATATATGGAACTATTTGTGCATTTATGTGGTCTATGACTACATTATTTTCACATGAATATTTCCATCACTACAGAAATAGAAATAGATATTATTTCTTCTTGCTTTTGACTTTTGCTGGAACGATGGGCGTATTTTTATCAGGTAATCTTTTCACTACATTTGTTTTCTTTGAACTTATGTCAATGGCATCATATGTAATGGTAGTACATGATGAAAAACCAGCTGCTATGAGAGCAGGAGATACTTATCTTATGATAGCAGTTCTCGGCGGTATGGTTATGCTCATGGGGTTATTCCTTATGTCAAATGCAGTAGGAACTCTTGAAATAGACGAATTACATGAAGCTGTAACATCTTATCTTGCAGAGGGTGGAAGTGTGAAGACCATCTGGGCATCTGCAATGTGTATGCTATTTGGTTTTGGAGCAAAGGCAGGTATGTTCCCTGTTCACATTTGGCTCCCAAAGGCTCACCCTGTAGCACCAGCTCCAGCATCAGCACTTCTTTCTGGTATACTTACCAAATCTGGTGTATATGGAATCTTAATTATTACATCAAGAATATTCTTATATGACCCAACTTATGGAAAATTAATACTTGGAATTGGTACTATCACAATGTTCCTTGGTGCATTCCTTGCACTATTCTCAGTGGATTTGAAGAGAACACTCGCTTGTTCTTCTATGTCACAAATAGGATTTATATTAGTTGCTTGTGGTATGCAAGCACTGCTTGGACATCATAATGCTTATGCAGTTCGTGGCGCACTTCTTCATATGGTAAACCACTCAGTATTTAAACTTATACTCTTCATGGTTGCCGGTGCTGTATACATGAATTTACATAAGTTAAACTTAAATGATATAAGAGGATTTGGAAGAGGAAAGTGGTTTTTAAATTTTGCTTATCTTATGGGTTACATAGGTATAGCAGGTGTACCACTTTGGAGTGGATATGTGTCAAAAACTTTAATTCACGATGCCATACTTCATTATCTTCATGAACTTCATCATGAAGGTATACATGGTTTTTGGCAATATGATATCTATAGTATAGTAGAATGGATTTTCACTATTTCTGGTGGACTTACGTTTGCATATATGACAAAACTATATATCGCAGTTTTCTGGGAAAAGAATGTAGATGCATCTGTTCAAAAGAAATATGATGATATGAATAAGACTTATATAAGTCCGCTTTCAAAATTTGCTATTGGTCTATCAGCACTTATCCCACCACTCTTTGGATTTACTTCTACAATAATGGATAGAGTAAATAAATATAATCTTGGACTTATGGATAAACTTGCTGATGTCGGCGAGACATTTATGACTGAAGGTGGACATGCATTTGAACATGCTGATAAGTTCCTTGATATATTTAGTGTGGATTGCCTTGTAGGCGCAGGCAAGTCACTTATAATTGGAGCATTAGTATACTTATTATTCATAAGAACACTTCTTATGAGAAGAGAAAATGGTAAGAGAGTATATGTAAATGTATGGCCAGCTTGGCTTGACCTTGAGGACTCAGTTTATAGACCATTAGTTATGGTGGGACTTGTAAATCTTTGCGGATTTATTTGTTCTATATTTGATAATTTTACAACTTTCGTCACACCTATAATCATATTTGTTTTATCATTCATATTTAGAATATGTGATAAATTAGTAGATGGAATAGTATCATTCTTAAGGTCTACACTTTTTGTCGCAATTAACACAATCAAATCTGGAGATGCATTTGCAGTATTAAATGTAGAATCAGATAGTTCTAAGGCAGTTAAAACTGTTACTGATAGTTTATCTGTTAGTTTGTTATTATTTTGCTTAGGCTTATGCATAGCACTTATCTATCTCGTAGTGCTTAATGGTTAGTCTTGGCATTTAATATAAAAAAAATTTAAAGTTTTAGGGAGGACTTTAAAAATGGATCAAAAAGTTAAAAATGCTAGAATACTTTTTAAAGTATTAGCATTATTTACACTCATGTTTTTTGCTATGTCCGTAGCATATGGTGTCATGAACAACCAAGTAGCTGATATAATACCTGGTTGGATTAGAATTTTAAAGACACCAGCTCAATGTACACAAGACATGTATGGAGTAAGTGTAGTTGGAACTTATTTCAATATGGCTATGTGTTGCTTACTTATGCTTCTTTACATCGTAGTATGCGGTGGTATGGATGCAGTAAATAGTGGAACTGTTGCAGCATTCTTCTTGACAGTAGGTTTCTCTTCTTGGGGTATGAATGTCATGAATATGCTTCCACTTATGATTGGCATGCAAGTTTATGCAGCACTTAAGAAGAAGACTCCAGCTTCTATGATGAATCTTGGTATTTTCGCAACTGCAATTGCACCTATCATGTCAGAAGTAGTTCTTAGATGGCCTGGATATACAGCACCAGGAGTAGAGGGTTCTACAGGTGTTGCTGCTATGAGCAATTTACCAATTCACCCAGCTGGATTTGTAGTTGCATTTATCATTGCTATCTTATTCTGTTGTTTCTACCCAGCACTTTGTGCTAAGGCTCCAAATTTCCACTTTGGATGTGATTTATTTAACGCAGGACCTCCAGCAGGTTTCCTTTGCTTAATGACAATTGGATTCTTATTTAAGGTTACTAATGTTCCACTTCCATCAAATGGACCTGGACAATCTCAAGTAGAAATATTTGGATTTGTATTAGTTTCTTATTTAATAGTATTTGCAATTTGCTTCATCTTAGGTGTAATGCTTGACAAAGATGCACTTAAGAACTACGGGAAATTAATTAAAGATTCTGGACACGGCGCAGATTTCGTAGAGAAGTATGGAATAGGTGCTACTCTTGTAAACTTTGCAGTTTATGGAGTATTCATTCTTGCATTCTATACTGTTATGAAGTTCTGCTTTGGAGCTAAGTTTAGCGGTCCTATCGCAGGTGTAGTATGGTGTGCCTATACTTGGGTTGCAGCTGGTGCTCATCCATGTAATGTATTACCAATAGGTATCGGTTATGTTCTTATATCTTTAGTATCTACAAAACTTTGCCCAGCTTTAGGCATTGGTGCAGAGACAGGAAGACTTGGTATGTCAACAGTTGGTATACTTATTGCATTCTCATATTCAACAGGTATGGCTCCTATTTCAGGAAAGTATGGAGTTATCTGGGGAATCATTGCTGGTATAATGCACTTTGCTATAGTTACTCTTATACCACTTCAATATGACTTCTTTAACTTCTATAATGGAGGATTTACTGCAGGTGTAGTAGCATTTGTATTAGTTCCATTTATAGAGCACTGGTGGCCAGAAAAGGCTCAAGCATAAAATTAACATAGTGTAATATATATGTACAATAAATATGTCTTTCCGATATTGTTGATCTAAAAGCATAGCTCATGATGACAATACGATAGGGGTGCATTGGAAACGAGGTACCCTCCCGCCTCCGAAAAGGAATGACATTAAATTAAAAAAAACAGGCACTTTCAAAAAGAAAGTCCCAAAGGAGGAAAAGAATGAAATTAAAATTCAACGGCAGAGAATACGAAGTTGAAAAAGGCGTTAGAGTTTTTAAAGCTGCCAAAGATCTAGGAATTGATATTCCTAATTTTACCATTGATGAGAATTGTCATTTCAATGCTGCTTTTGATGAACCAGAAGATTATGAGTATTCATTAAAAGACATGAGCGTAGTTGAAATTAATGGTAAGCTTGTTCGTTCTTATGAGGTAGAAGTAGAAGATGGAATGGACATCTGGACTGATAGTCCAAAATGTAAGGAAAGAAGAAAAGAAATTTTAGGAAAAGTAGTATCTTTCCATCCACTTGATTGTGTAAACTGTGTAAAGCTTGGAGAATGTAAGTTACAGAAATATTGTGAGATGTATGGTGTCAAAGAGGGAACTGATAAAGTTTCTTACATCAAGAGACCAAAAGACATGTCCAATAGATTTTATTTCCAAGAGTTTGACAAGTGTATCAGATGTGGTAGATGTGTAAAGGTATGTAAGGACAAAGTTGGGGTAGAAGCACTTGAGATGGTACAAGATGGTAAGATGAGATATGTTGTACCAAATTTAGATGCTAAACTTTGGAAAGAGAGAATTGGAAAAGATAGTCCATCTGGCAAAGAAAAAGTAATGGCCATAATAGATGGAAAGGTATCAATGGCAGACAGCACTCGTTGCGTATCTTGCGGTAACTGTGTATCTGTATGTCCAGTTGGTGCTATTATGCCAAAGGCACAAAATAACTTCAGAGAGTGGGAGACAAAGAAAGTTGTTACCACTTGTACATACTGTGGTGTTGGATGTCAAATCGAATACCTAGTAAGGGATGGAAAGATTGTTGACGCTAAGCCAGCAAATGGACCATCAAACGAAGCACTCCTTTGTGTTAAAGGAAAATTCGGTTATGACTTCATAAATCATAAGGATAGATTAAAACACCCTATGATTAGAAAGAATGGAAAACTTGTAGAATCTACTTGGGAAGAAGCTCTCGATCTTGCTGCAAGTAAGATTAAGGAAGCAAGAGATAACTTCGGACCAGATTCAGTTGCAGGTTTCTCATCAGCTAGAACAATAAATGAGGATAATTATTTATTCCAAAAGATGCTTAGAGCAGCAGTTGGCACAAATAATGTTGACCACTGCGCCCGTCTCTGACATAGCTCAACAGTTGCAGGTTTAGCAACTACACTTGGTAGCGGTGCCATGACAAATACCGTAACAGGAATTAAGAAGGCAGATGTAATATTTGTAACAGGTTCAAATACTACAGAAGCTCACCCAGTAATGGGTATGTATGTGAGACAAGCTAAAAAAGCTGGAAAGAAACTCATAGTAGCTGACCCAGTAAGAATACCTCTTGCTGAGATAGCAGATATATATCTTCAAATTACTCCAGGTACATCAGTAGCATTATCAAATGGTATGCTCAATGTTATCTTTGAAGAAGGACTTGAAGATAAAGAATACATTAAAGAACATACTGAGGGTATAGAAGAATTAAAAGCAATGGTTAAGAAATATACTCCAGAGTATGCAGGAAAAATATGTGGAGTAAATCCAGATGACATAAGAGCAGCTGCAAGAATGTATGCAAGCTCACACAAGTCATACATAGCATATGCTATGGGTATCACTCAACATATCAATGGTACTGATAACGTTATGAGTTTAAGTAACCTTGCTCTTTGCACAGGTAACTTTGGTCGTGAAGGTTGTGGTGTAAACCCTCTTCGTGGACAAAATAACGTTCAAGGCGCTTGTGATATGGGTGCTCTTCCTACAGATTACCCAGCATATCAAAAAGTATTTAACCCAGAAGTTCAAGCTAAGTTTGAAGCAGCTTGGGGAGTAAAACTTAATCCAAATAAGGGACTTACAGTTACTAAGACTATACCAGCTATACTTGAAGATAAGGTTAAAGTACTTTATGTAATGGGTGAGAATCCAGCTGTTTCAGATCCAGATTCTCATCACGTTGCACATGCTCTTGAGAAAGCATTCTTGATACAACAAGATATTTTCTTAAATGAAACTTCAGAATATGCAGATATAGTATTCCCAGTTAAAGCATTCGCTGAGAAAGATGGAACTTTCAGTAATACTGAGAGAAGAGTTCAAAGAGTAAGACAGTTGGCAGTTCCAAAAGGCGAGTCAAAAGATGACTGGTGGATCATAATGGAAATCATGAATAGACTTGGTTACAAGTGCCATTATGATAAAGCAGAAGATATATTCAATGAACTTAGAAAAGTTACACCATCTTATGCTGGTATGACTTATGCTAGACTTGAAGGAAAAGGATTACACTGGCCATGTCCAACTGAGGATCATCCAGGAACTCCAATTCTTCATACAAATGGACCTATCAGAAATAAGGGTGTAGGACTTCTTAAAGCAATTGAGTGGATCGAATCTCCTGAGAGACAAGATAAGAAGTACCCATTCACACTCATTACAGCTCGTATCCTCTATCACTATCATACTAGAACTATGACTGATAGAACTCGTGCCATCCACTTTACTGCTCCAAGAAACTGGGTAGAAGTAAATAAAGATGATGCTATGGAGTTAAAATTAAAAGATGGTGATTGGTTGAAAGTTACATCTAAGAGAGGTTCAACTGAAGTTGAAGTAAGAGTTGTAGATACATTAGAACCAGGTGTTATGTGGATGCCATTCCACTATGCAGATGGTGCTAACAACTTATCTGATGCTGAGACACTTGATCCAGTATGTAGCATACCTGGATATAAGGTTATAGGTGTTAAGGTTGAGAAGGTAAGCGGAGGAGAATCTAAGAAGCTTACTGAAGAAGTTAACAACGAAGAAATTGCGTACTATGAAAATGAAGATCCATCAAGGATCCGTTATAAAGAAGCAGCTGCTGAGAAATTATTAGCAGGGAAAGGAGAATAACTATGAGAGAAATTTATGGTGGTCAATTAGACGAGAATGTTAGAGTTGTCATTGATGGTCAAGTTGTTCTTTGCCCTGAGAACTCTACAATTTTAGAAGCAGCAAAGATGGCAAATATTGAAATTCCAACTCTTTGCTATTTAAAAGGTTTAACTCCAACTGGTGAGTGTGGTATGTGTGTAGTTGAAATCACATATCCAGATGGAAAGAAGAAGATAGGAAGATCTTGTCGTCTTAAAGCAAAAGACGGCATAGAGGTTGTAACTCATTCTGAAGAATTAACTAAGCTTCGTGAGAAAGCAATCAAAACTATACTTGATAAACACCCAAATGATTGTCTTACTTGCCAAAAGACAAATGGAAATTGTCATTTGCAAGAGGTTACACACTTATTTGGTATCAATCCTGAAGAAAGAAAGGTGCCAAAGCGTACTCTTGATGAAACTAGTGTTGCATTTACTCGTGATATGAGTAAGTGTATCGCTTGTGGACGTTGTGTAACTGTATGTAATGATGTTCAAAAGATTAAGATCTATGAGATGTATACTGATCCAAAGACTGGAGACAGATATCAAAGAGTAAAAGGCGGCAAGATGCTCAGTGATACGAATTGTATCAACTGCGGACAATGTGTAAAGGTATGTCCAGTTGCAGCTCTTACTGAGAAGGATAGCATTAAGGAAGCAATTGATGCAATTGATGATCCAAATGTAACAATTGTATGGGAAATGGCACCAGCTATACAAAATACTTTAGGTGAAGAATTTGGACTCCCTACAGGTTCTGATGTAACTAGAAAAATAGCTGCAGCCATGAAAGCTCTTGGAGGTTATGCTTATACAACTGATTTCTCAGCAGACTTAACCATCATGGAAGAAGGAACAGAGTTTATAGATAGAGTTTCAAACGGCGGAGTCCTTCCTATGATGACATCATGCTGTCCTGGCTGGATAAGATACATGGAGTATAACTATCCAGATCAACTTTCACATTTATCAACTTGTAAGTCACCACAACAGATGTTTGGAGCACTTGTTAAAAACTATCTTCCAAAGAAGATAGGCGTTGATGCTAAAAAGATTTGTCACATTTCTATCATGCCATGTACTGCTAAGAAATTTGAAAGAAGCAGAGAGGAGATGGGTGGTGATTATGGTAAGGATGTAGATATAGTTCTTACTACAAGAGAGGCAGCAAAACTCTTTAAGTTTAAAGGAATTGATCTTGCTACTATTAAAGAAGAAGACTTTGACTCACTTATGGGTTGTGGAACTGGTGCAGCAAGAATCTTCTCTACAACTGGAGGAGTTATGGAAGCAGCTCTTAGAACAGTTGTATGGAAACTTACAAATGGTAAGATAGATACAATTGATTATGTAGCAGCTCGTGGATACAAGGGTGTTAAAGAAGCATCATTAAAGATTGGCGACTTAGAGGTTAAAGTAGCTGTAGTAAATGGTATAGGAAATGTTAAACCAGTTATGGATGATGTTCGTGCTGGAAAATCACCTTACCACTTCATAGAAGTTATGGCTTGCCCAGGCGGTTGCTTAAATGGAGGTGGTGCACCACTTACATCTGAGCCATCACTTGTTGGTGTTAGAATGGATAAGACATATGAGTCTGATAAGAATAATAAGATTCGTAGATCTCATGAAAATCCAGAGATTCAAGCAATATATGCAGACTATTTGAAAGAGCCATGTGGACACATTTCACACCATATCTTACACACAACTTATACAGATAGAAGTAAAACAGTTAAATAGTAAAAATATTCTCGGCTTTTCAATTTTGAAGAGCCGAGGTTTGAAAAAAACTTATAGTTTGAAACTAAAACTGAAAGGAGAATATCATGTATAAGATAACTGACAGATGTGTAAAATGCGGCGCTTGTGATAGCGAATGCCCAAATGGAGCTATCGTAGAAAAGGAAAAACAATTTGACATAGATTACTATAAATGTGTTGAGTGTGGAAATTGCTACGATGTTTGCCCAAATAGTGCAATAGATGAGGCATAATAATTTCGAAACCAAACTTAGTAATAATTTTGTAAAAATAATAAAAAAAGGAGAACAAATATGTACGAAGTTTATGGCGGACAACTAGATGAGAACATTAGAGTGATCATCGACGGACAAACTGTTTTTTGCCCACAAGGCAGCAGTATCTTAGAGGCAGCAAAACTCGCAGGTATTGAAATCCCAACTCTTTGTTACTTAAAGGGATTAACTCCTACTGGAATGTGTGGAGTATGTGCAGTTGAAATTGAAAATGAAGACGGCACAAGAAAAATTCGTAGAGCTTGTAGATATCGTGCTAAAGATGGCATGGTTATCTATACTAACTCTAAGAACATTGACAAGTATCGTCAAGAGAGAATGGAGAAGCTCCTTGCTATCCACCCTCAAGATTGCTTAACTTGTCACAAATCAAATGGAAATTGTAAGTTCCAAAAAGTTGCAAATAACTTTGCAGATCGTTACAATTTAACTGTTGAGTCAGTAAAAGTTCCAAAGAGAGGAACTGACGATTCAAGCCCAGCTTTCGTAAGAGAGATGGAGAAGTGTATTGCTTGTGGACGTTGTATCAATGTATGTAATGATGTACAAAAGATAAGAGTTTATGAGATGTACACAGATAAGTCAGGAGATAAGTACTGCAGAATTAAAGGCGGACACAAATTATCTGAGACTAGCTGTATTAATTGTGGACAATGTGTAAAAGTATGTCCAGTTGGAGCACTTACAGAGAAGAATGGTATCGTTGATGCATTAAATGCTATAGATGATCCAAACTTAACAGTAGTATGGTCTATGGCACCAGCTATTCAAAATACTTTAGGTGAAGAGTTCGGTCTTCCTACAGGTACTGATGTAACTAGAAAGATAGCAGCTGCAATGAAGAGAGTTGGAGCTTATGCTTACACAACTGATTTCTCAGCAGACTTAACTATCATGGAAGAAGGGACAGAGTTTATTGGTAGAGTAACAAATGGTGGAACATTACCAATGCTCACTTCATGCTGCCCAGGTTGGATAAGATACATGGAGTATAACTATCCAGATCAACTTGAGCACTTATCATCTTGCAAATCACCACAACAAATGTTTGGTGCACTTGTAAAGAATTATCTTCCAAAGAAGATAAATGTAGATGCTAAGAAGATTTATCATATTTCTATCATGCCATGTACTGCAAAGAAATTTGAGTGTCAAAGACCAGAGATGGGCGGAGACTACGGAAAAGATGTTGATGTAGTTCTTACTACAAGAGAAGTTGCTAAACTCTTTAAGATGAGAGGAATTGACCTTGCTACAATCGAGGAGCAAGACTTTGATTCACTTATGGGTTGTGGAACTGGTGCAGGAAGAATCTTCTCTACAACTGGTGGAGTTATGGAAGCAGCTCTTAGAACAGTTGTATGGAAACTTACAAATGGTAAGATTGATACTATTGATTATGAAGCAGCTCGTGGATATAAGGGTGTTAAAGAGGCAACTCTTAACATCAACGGTATGGACGTAAAAGTTGCTGTAGTAAATGGTATCGGAAATGTTAAACCAGTTATGGATGATGTTCGTGCTGGAAAATCACCTTATCACTTCATAGAAGTTATGGCATGCCCAGGCGGATGCTTAAATGGTGGTGGTGCGCCACTTACATCTGAACCATCTATGATCGGTGTTCGTATGGACAAGACTTATGAGTCTGATAGAAATAATAAGATTAGAAGATCTCATGAGAACCCAGAGATAACTGCTATTTATAAAGATTATCTTGAGGAGCCATGTGGACATATTTCACACCATATCTTACACACAACTTATACAGATAGAAGCAAGACTGTAAAACATTAATATTTGCTGAAAGGAGAATATTATGTATAAGATAACAGATAGATGTGTAAAGTGTGGTGCTTGCGATAGCGAGTGCCCAAATGGTGCAATCGTAGAGAAGGAAAAGCAATTCGACATAGATTACTATAAATGTGTTGAGTGTGGAAATTGCTACGATGTATGCCCAAATAGTGCAATAGATGAGCAATAGTGCAATGACAAAATAGTAAAGTGAGAGCGATCTACACGAGCTTTTGCAGGGGCGGATACCATCCGCCCCTTTTATTGAAAAAATGCAAATATAAATATATGAAAAATATCTGGAGAGAGGAATAATTTAATGAATGTTGAAACAGTGATTTATTTTTTGGAAAATACTTTTTTAATGGATGTAGTAGCTATATGTACCTTTTTCTTAGAAATGGCAGGAATTATAGTTCTTGTTACTACATCTACTAAGTGTTTCATAAAATGGGTACAAAAGAAAAACCATGTCCAACTTGATTTGGCACATGGAACAGCACTTGCTCTTACATTTAAGATGGGCGGAGAGGTGCTTAGAACTGTAGTTGTTAGAGAATGGCAGGAGCTTGGTATTCTTGGAGCGATAATTGTTTTAAGAGCAGCACTTACTATAATGTTACACTGGGAAATAAAAAGCGAAGAAAAAGTTTTAGACAATGAAAAGTTAAAAGAAATGAAAAAGTATTAATACTAATTTAATGTAAGGAAATGTATAGTGTATTGGACGGGTTATACGCCCGTTCTTTTTATAAAAATTTATAGAACTAATGTTTTCTTGATTTAATACAATAAACATGTTAAAATAGCGTATATCTCACGAATGAATAACGGATAACAAAAAGGAGTGTTATGAAAGTAATAGAAACAGAAAAAGCCATAGGAACAGTATTGTGTCACGATATAACACAGATAATTCCAGGACAATTTAAAGGGGCTAAATTTAAAAAAGGCCATATTATAAAAGAGGAAGACATACCAATTCTTCTTTCAATGGGCAAAAAACACTTGTATGTGTATGAAACTGGAGAAAATATGCTTCATGAAAATGAAGCAGCTCTTTGCCTTCGTGATATGTGCATAAGTGAATATATGACAGAAAGTGAGATAAGAGAAGGCAAAATTGAATTAATGAGCACGATTCGCGGATTTTTAAAAGTAGACCGAGACAGACTTATGCGGATTAATTCTCAAGATGAGTTAATGATTGCTACTCTTAAAGATGGAGATGTTGATGAGGGTAAAAAGATAGCAGGCATGAGAGTTATACCGCTTGTCATAGAGAAAGAAAAACTAGAGAATGCAAAAAAACTTATAGGTGATGGGCCACTTCTAAAAATTTATCCTTATAAAATAAAAAATTTTGGGATGGTTGTGACAGGATCTGAAGTGTACAACAAGATAATAGACGATAAGTTTTCTCCAGTCGTTGAAAACAAACTACTAAAATATGGTGTGACACTAGTAGAAAAGATATACTGTGATGATGACAAGAAGATGATAGTAGATGCTATAAATAAACTTAGAGATAAAAATGTTGATATGATAATTTGTACTGGAGGTATGTCGGTAGACCCCGATGATATGACACCATGGTCAATAATTGAAAGTGGTGCTGATGTAGTGAGTTATGGTTCTCCAATATTACCTGGCGCGATGATGCTTATAGGATATTTTGATAATGATGTACCAATACTTGGTCTCCCTGGATGTGCTATGTATGCGGCAGCAACTGCATTTGATGTGATGCTTCCAAAAGTCCTTGCAAAAATTAAATGGACTAAAGAAGAAATTGCAGAGCTTGGATATGGAGGACTTTGCCAAAATTGTAAAGTTTGCCATTTCCCAAATTGCAATTTTGGAAATTGATATTGACAATTTTGTTTAAAGTGATAAAATATATATAATTGATTTAATGTTGCGAGCTACTTAAGCCCAATGGGTTTAAATAGCCAATGAGTGTAGATAGTAATGTTTGCGCTTGCCTTTTGCGAAGTAGCATTAATTGTTTTTTACATATAATTTTGAATAAAGCAACATTAGATGATTTATATATATATTTCATTTAATGTTTTTTTATTACATATTATTTATTTATAGGAGGAAATAACTATGAAATTAAGCGCTAGAAATCAATTTAAAGGAAAGGTTGTAGAGATTAAGGAAGGAGCAGTAAATGGGACTGTAAAAATCGACATCGGTGGTGGCAATGTGATTAGTTCTGTAATTACTATGGCTTCAATTAAGGAATTAGGACTTGCAGTTGGTAAGGAAGCATATGCAGTAATTAAAGCATCTTCAGTTATGGTTGGAGTAGATTAAGCAATAATTGTAAGAATGAAAGGAAGGTTGTAGTAATGGCTCTAAAAGATATACATCAAAGCGTTGTATCAAACGATAATATAGATGTATATTTTGATGTGAATGTTTCTGAAAATGAAAAAGAGAAAGATTTAAACACTAGTAAATATTTAAAAGAAATCAAAGAAAACAATAGTAGAAGCATAGTGATAGGATTTTTTATCGTTATGCTTCTTTTTTTTGTAATTCTAATATCTTTTAATGTCGGTAGATATGCAGTAAGTATTGATCAAGTTGTAAAAATATTATTTAAAGATATTTTCCATTTTGAAAAGACCTGGGAAGATGTATATGAAACTATAGTTTGGAATGTGCGAATGCCAAGAATAATTGCCGCATTGCTTGTAGGTGCATCTCTTTCTGTGGCAGGAGCCACATACCAGGGTCTATTTAGAAACCCCATGGTGTCACCTGATATTTTAGGTGCTTCAGCAGGAGCAAGTGTAGGAGCTTGCCTTATGATGCTACTTAAACAAAATGGGGTTACAATTCAAATAGCTGCATTTGCATTTGGCTTACTTGCTGTGTCACTCACTTATAGTTTGAGTAAAGCAATTAGCAAAAGTGCAGATATGGTATTAATGCTTGTGTTATGCGGTCTTATAGTATCAACATTATTTCAGGCATTCGTATCTATAATCAAGTATGTTGCTGATACTGATTTATTGCTTCCTGAAATTACATATTGGCTTATGGGAAGTATTGCAAAAGTCACCTATAAAGATCTAATGTTCTTTATGATACCATTTATTTTTGGAGTTGTGCCCATAATGATGATAAGGTGGCAGTTGAATGTCATGTCATTTGGAGAAGATGAAGCAAAAGCCATGGGTGTCAATGTAAGTTTGATAAGACTTATTTGTATTATATGTTCAACTCTTTTAACTGCTGGAGTTGTGTCGATTGCAGGAACAGTGGGATGGGTTGGACTTATGATACCTCACTTGGTTAGATTTATGGTGGGACCTAATAATGGAAAACTTCTTCCAATATCATTTCTAACTGGATCGCTTTTTATGCTTATCGTAGATGATGTCTGTAGGTCAGCACTTGCATATGAGATACCATTAGGTGTATTAACTTCACTTATTGGTGCACCATTTTTTATATTGATTTTGTATAAACATAAAGGTAATTAAATGGAATTAAGAATTGAAAATGGAATATGTGGTTATAAAAATGTTCCTATTATTAAAAATATAAGTATTGGATTTAAGCAAGGAGAAATAGTTGGTATTCTCGGGCCAAATGGTGTTGGTAAAACGACAATGTTTAGATCTATACTCGGATTTCTGCCACTTATAAAAGGCAACATAACACTTGACAATGTAAATAAGAGTGACATTAGTGTAAAAGAGTTTTCAAAAAACGTTGCTTATGTCCCACAAAGTAATAATCCGCCATTTCCATTTGCAGTGCCTGATGTAGTGGTGATGGGTAGGATAAGTAGATTGAAAAGATTTGAAAGACCTGGAATAAAAGACTATTTAGTTGCCTATAAAGCTCTTGAAGTATTATCTGTATCTTACTTAAGAGATAAGATATTTACAGAAATATCTGGTGGTGAAAGGCAAATGGTTTTAATTGCAAGAGCATTGGCACAAAGTCCAAAACTTTTAGTTATGGATGAACCGACAGCAAATCTCGATTTGGGAAATCAAATTAGAGTATTGTCCACAATCAGGCATTTGTCGAGTATGGGATTGGGTGTACTTATGACAACGCATAGTCCAGATCATGCTTTTCTATGTTGCGACAGAGTGATTCTCATAACTAAAAACAAAGAAGTGGTAACTGGAACAGTAGATGAAATAGTTACTGAAGAAAATTTAAAGAGAGCATATAATGTTGATGTAAAAATTACAGAGATTAAAGGTAGCGACGGAAAAGCAATTAAAACATGTGTACCATTAATTTAAAATAATCGAAATATAATTAAAGGAGGCTGTGGAAACACAGAATAATAATGAGTAATAAAGTTTTAAATAAGATCAAAATGCTAATTTTTTCAGTGCTTACAGTTATTATAATATTGGTGACAGCTTGTAGTTCAAATAAATCTGTTGATAGTTCGAGTGCGAGCAAGGATGCTGTCACAGTTAATGAAAAGAAAACAAGAAAGATAGTAGACATGAAAGGGGTAGAAGTTGAGATACCTGAAAAAGTAAATACATTTGTAGAAAGTTGGTTTGCTCACAATGCTGTAGATGTGATGTTGAGAAATGCAGAGGGAATGCTTGTGACTTGTTGCGATGAACCATCATATCAATGGATGTATAAGGTGTGTGATAATTTAAGTAAGGCTCAGTTTGCAAAATTTTCAGATTCTATGAATCTAGAAGAGATTATTTCTTTAAACCCAGATGTTGTATTTGGTTCAAATGAAAAATATAGAGATATGTTTACAAATGTAGGTATACCTTTTGTAAATTGTACGTTTACAAATTATGATGAGATGAAGAGGTCTATAAAACTTACTGCAGAAGTTTTTGGCGGTGATGCAGTCGATAAAGCGAATAGATATATTTCTTATCTTGATACAAAGCTAAGTGAAGTCAAAAAGGTAACTGATACTGTGCCTGAAGATAAAAAAACTACAATTGTGCATGGTAGTTCAGTCTACAAGATGGGTGTTGATGGCAGAAACACTATTATAAATGATTGGATAGGATATAGCGGAGGCATCAATGCAGCTGCTAATGATATAGATGGTAATTTACAGACTATGACTATGGAACAATTACTTCTTTGGGATCCAGATGTAATTATTACAGGTGATACGGAGGAAGAAGTCGATAAAATTATGTCAGATGCTTCATGGCAAAACTTAAAGGCCGTGAAAGAAGGCAGAGTATATGCCAACCCGAAAGGTATATTTGCATGGGATAGGTATGGAGTAGAGGAGGCACTACAATTTCAATGGTGTTCACAAAAATTATACCCAGAACTATTTAAAGATTTTGACATAAAAGCTGAGCTTAAAAAATTCTATAAGGACTTCCTAGATTATGAATTAAGTGATGAAGATGCTGAAAAAATCCTAAGGCACCAAAATCCATAAGCTGCAAGACCCTGATTTTCGCATAATTTTGTTAAATTATTTTACTTGTAAAATCATTTAAAAGTGATATAATTAATGTAATTAAATATAAGAAATATCCCCCCCCTGACGCTTAAGAAGTATCTGAGGCGAAAGATATGGTAGAGAATTTTTAGGAGCAATGACCATATCTTGTGATATGGTCTTTTTTATAATTATGAAAATTACAAATCTTTACAAAGAAAAAGAAAATACAGAAGTTAGGGATTCTATAATCCATAAGGAAAATGGAGAGAAAGAAAACTTACCATATGAGCTTTTAAATGAGCACTTAATTAAAGTGTATATCAATGAGAGAGAGGCTATGAGTTTAGTTTGTACCGGAACTAATCTTGTTGAATTAGTTGTTGGAAGAATAGTAAGTGAAGGTATCGT
Organism: uncultured Clostridia bacterium; assembly: GCA_947303805.1. Taxonomy (GTDB): domain Bacteria; phylum Bacillota; class Clostridia; order Lachnospirales; family Lachnospiraceae; genus UBA3633. The sequence continues at coordinate 34,643 of CAMYZE010000006.1, forward strand.
AAAAAATATTGACGATATTGAGAGCATATATATTTGTGAATATGGCCTTAGAGCAAAACTGATGATTAAAAATTATGTACACGATGCGTGTAAACTTAAGGCATCAGATGATGTTGCAAGTTGCTGCCAAGATAATAGGACATATCTGAAGAGTGAAACAAAACTTGAGAAAGTAAATAAAATTATGGAAGTAAGTGATAAAGATGTGTTTAATCTTGCAGAGGCATTTAATGAAGATTCAAAGATTCACAAGATGACTTCTGGCACACATGCTGCATATCTATATTATGATGGCAAGGTAGTAAAATCATTTGAAGATATAGGAAGACATAATGCTCTTGATAAGATCATAGGATTTATATATATGAATAATTATGTGCCTGAGAAATGCATAGTCTTTACTACAGGCAGAGTTCCGGTTGATATGGCAAGAAAGGCAATCTATTCAAAACTAGGATGTCTTGTATCAAAAGCAGTGCCAACTTCAGATGCAGTTGATTTAGCAAAGGAATATAATTTAAATCTTATTTGCAGAGCATGGAGAGATTCTTATCAAGTTTTTAACGAAGCACATTAATTATGAGAAAAGTGAAAACAGTTAATAAAAAAATAAATATATTGGTGGCGATATTGTTGGTTGTTTTGCCAATAATAATATCTATTATTTGTCTTGGATTTGGAAGGCTTAGCATACCTACACGTGAAATTATTGATTACTTTAAAGGTCATGAAATATCAAAACAAAATGTATTAATATTATCTAATGTCCGCATACCAAGAATAATTTCAGCTATTCTAGTAGGAGCTTCTCTTCCTCTTGCTGGTCTCATATTTCAATCTTATTTTTCAAATCCACTGGCAACGCCTGACACTTTGGGAGTTGCAAGTGGATCTAGTTTTGGAGCGGCACTTGCAATTCTATTTGGATTTAATATTTTTGGAATTGAAATTTCTGCATTTGTATTTGGGCTTTTAACTATTGTTATAACTGGAATTACAGGTATAAAGAGAGATGAGTCAAAGCAGACAATCATCCTTGCGGGCATAATAGTTGGTTCGCTTTTCCAAAGCCTTGTATCACTTGTTAAGTTTGTGGCTGATACTGACACGGTCCTTCCATCTATAACATTTTTTCTTATGGGAAGTTTTCAATCTATAGGCAAGGAGACATTATTTGTAAGTGGACCTATAATCATAATTTGCATATTGATAATATTTTTACTTAGGTGGAGAATCAATCTTCTCACAGTTGATGAAGAAGTTGTAAAAACTATGGGAGTAAATATTACTTTACTTAGAATGATAGTAATAGTTGCAGCGACTGTAATAACTGCTATTTCTATAGCTATGGCAGGTCAAGTGGGATGGGTTGGACTTATAGTGCCACATTTTTGCAGGATGCTTGTGGGTGAAAACCATACTAAGCTTGTGCCATTCACTATAAGCATTGGCATTTGCTTTATGGTTATAATTGACACTTTGGCGAGGTCTATGTTTGCTGCTGAGATACCAATATCAGTTTTGACTTCATTAATAGGTGCACCATTTTTCATATATATGATTAGAAGTAGAGAAGGAGTTAAATTATGATTTTAGAAATTAAAAATTTAACTTTTTCTTATGATAAGCATATAGTTTTTAAGGATTTAAATTTCAAACTAGAAAGCCCCGATGTCTTATCAATACTTGGCCCAAATGGCATAGGAAAAACTACTTTAATTAAATGTCTCCTTGGTGTAAAGAAAAAAACTAGTGGAGAAATATTGGTTGATGGTAAGGAGATAGATGGCTTTAATAAAAAAGATTTTTATTCTTTTGTTGCCTATCTTAAGCAAGGCGGAAAAGAGACATCTATATATACAGTACTTGATACAGTCTTACTTGGGCTTGCAAGTCAGATAAATCCGCTTTTAAAGCCAAAAGACAGTGATATATTAAAAGTTAATAATATATTAAATGAACTTGGTATATATCATTTGAAAGATAAATATGTTTCAAGACTAAGTGGTGGTGAGGCACAGATGGTATTTATGGCAAGAGCACTTGTGAGAGAACCAGAGATTCTTATACTTGATGAACCTGAGTCAAATCTTGATTACAGAAATCAATTACTTATGCTTGACACAATTGATAGATTAAAAACACACGGCAAACTAATTATTTTCAACACTCACTATCCAGAACATGCCTTAAGATATTCAAATAAAGTTTTATTACTCAATGACTCTTATAAATATAAATTTGGCAACACAGGCGACATTATCACAAAAGAAAATATAGAAGCTACCTATAAAATTAAAGCTGCAGTGGGAGAACTAAAAGACGGCGATACAACATATAAAGATATTATCCCATTATCAATCGTATAAAAGTTGGGCGAGTTGCACGAGCCCGAGGAGGACATATGAAAAAATTTGCAATTTATGGAAAAGGCGGCATTGGTAAATCTACCACCGTATCAAATCTATCAGCCGCATTTGCTGACATGGGAAAGAGTGTAATGCAAATTGGCTGCGATCCAAAAGCTGACTCTACAGGACTTATTACTCATGGCAAAAAAGTAAATACAACTTTAGAACTTATAAGAGATAAAAAAGACAATTTCGAGCTTGATGATATGATTAGACTTGGATATAAAGATATAGTTTGTGCTGAGGCAGGAGGTCCAACTCCGGGACTTGGATGTGCAGGTCGTGGAATTATTTGTGCACTCGAAAAACTTGAAGAGAAGGGTGCATATAAGAAATATAAACCAGACATAGTCTTTTATGATGTACTTGGTGATGTAGTCTGTGGCGGTTTCTCTATGCCTATGAGAAGTGGATATGCAGATAAAGTATTTGTTATTACATCTGGTGAAAATATGTCTATATATGCTGCAGCCAATATTTGTATGGCTATAGAAAATTTTAAAGGCAGAGGTTATGCAAAGCTTGGTGGTATTATATTAAATAAAAAGAATGTGAAAGATGAAGAGAAGAAAGTAAAAGAACTTTGTAAAGAGTTCAAAACTAAGATTGTAGGAGTTTTGCCATTTGATGAGATAGTTCATAAGGCTGAAGATTTGAAAAAAACCGTCATTGAAGCATTTCCAAATAGTGATATGGCTAAGGCTTATAAGAAACTTGCGAAGGAGGTACTTGATGCTTAGGTCTGTTAGTGAAGAACATGGAAACATTGCAATAGGTAAATCATTAAAAGAAATTAATGCTGATGCACCATTTGACACAGGACTCGAATATGGTTGCCCAGCAAGAGGTACATGGAATATAGTTCATACTGGATTTTTAGTTCCAGAATGTCATGAAGTATTCGTATGTGCAGCTAATTGTCTTAGAGGAGTAGTACTTACAGCTGCTGAGATGGGGACTATTGGTCAATTTTCAACAGTCACTATCAAAGAAAATAATGTACTTGATGGAAATATGGAAGAACTTCTTATAGATGGAGTCACTTCCATAATTAAAAAGTTAAAAAAGAAACCAAGAGCGATTCTAGTTTATACAAGTTGTATACATCATTTTATGGCGCTTGATTTAGACCTATGTTATAAAACACTTCGTAAGAGGTTTCCAAAGATAAAGTTCACTGATTGCTATATGAATCCAATTATGAGAAAGAGTGGAATGACGCCAGATGAACTTATGAGAAGACAGCTTTATTCACTTATAGATAAGACTGACAAAAAAGATAATGGAATAAATATATTTGGAAATAACTACGCAACCGATGAGAGCAGTGATCTTGTGAGACTTATAAGGTCTAGTAAATATAAATTAAGAGATATTACATATTGTAGGACATTTGACGAATATGAAGAGATGGGGAAGAGTAGATTTAATATTGCCTATCTCGGTGTTGCAAAGAAGGGATTGTACGATATAAGCAACAAACTTGATCAAGAAGCGATATTCATCCCAATTAGTTATGACCCAAATACAATAAAAAGTTATTTGAAAACACTTGCTGATACTATAAATGTAGACATCAACAAATTTGACTTTAAGGAAGATGAAGCACTTACTAAACTTAAAGAAGCCAAAAAAGTCATTGGGAACACAGCAATCGCTATTGATTACACATTTACTCCAGCAACATTAAGTCTCGCAAAACTTTTACTCGACTATGATTTCAATGTTAAAAAAATATATATTGATTCAATCGGAGAGAAAGATATACTTGATGAGATCAAAAAGAAATATAGTGATAGAGACATAATGTTTTACCCTACAGTAAATGTTGCGATGAGGAAGAATGATAGAGAACAAAGTGAAAAGTACTTGGCACTCGGCCAAAAAGCTGCATACTTCACAGATACAAATTATTTTGTAAATGAAGTGGAGTGCGGTGGTCACTATGGATTTGACGGCATCAAAAGACTTGCAGAGAATATGATAGAAGCAAATTCGAAAGAAAAAGATGCGTCAATATTAATTCAAAAGAAAGGATTGGGGTGTAACTGTTTATTATGAGACAAATACAAACATTCACAAGTACATATACAGCAGATGTATCAGGAGTGCCATCAGCACTCTATGAGCTGGGTGGCATGAGTATAATGCACGATGCTTCGGGTTGCAACTCAACTTACAATACACATGATGAACCTAGATATTATGATAGTAAAAGCATGGTATTTATCACAGGACTTTCAGAGATGGAAGCCATAATGGGTGATGATCAAAAGTTAGTAAATGATATTATAAAGGCAGCTAAAGAATTAAAACCAAGATTTATTGCTATCGCAGGTACACCAATACCTATGATTACAGGTTGCGACATAGAAGCAAATGCGAGAGTAATTGAATCGGAAACAAAAATTCCAACTTTTGGTATAAATACAAATGGTATGCATTCTTATGTAGAAGGAGCAGGAGAGGCACTTCTTCACTATGCCAAAGCATTTGTAAAAAAGAATATAAAGAAGAAAAGTAATTCTGTTAATATATTAGGTGCAACACCTATTGATTTTTCAGTCAATGGTCAAATAGAAAGCATAAAGAAGTTTTTGGAGTCTAACGGCATAAAAGTCATTTCTAATTTCGCACTCGGATGTGATATAGATGAGATGGCAAATGCAGGCGAAGCTTCAGTAAACCTCGTTGTGTCATCAGTTGGCATAAAGATTGCAGAATATTTGCAAAATGAATTTAATACTCCATATATAGTCGGAGTCCCATATGGCAACCAAATGAAGCAAGATTTAATTAAAGCAATCGTAGGGGCGAGTTTTGCGACCCCAAGTTTTATTAGTGATATAGGTAATAAATTTAAGAACGAAAAAATCTATATAATTGGCGAATCAGTAACTTCAAAATCCCTTGCCAGATACATTTACAATAAATATGGCCATACGGCAAAAGTTATCTCTGCAGTAGAACTTGGAAACACTTATCACGGCGACATTGTTAAGAATCTAAATGTAAGAGATAATGTAGCACTTGAAAAGTTTGATTTACATATAGAGGATGAGGACAATATTGCAGAAGCAATAAAAGATGCAAAAATGGTTATTGCAGACCCACTCTATAGACCAATTGTGCCAAGTAAAGCTATATTCGTAAATCATCCACACGAAGGGTTCTCGGGTAGACTGTTTCGTAAAAATATTTTAAATTTAATTGATATATTATAGGAGGAAAAAAATGAAGAAATTTTTATCAGTTATTTTAGTTTTAACAATTTGCGCATCGCTTTTATCTTGCGCAAACAATGCTCAGGCACCAGAGGATCCATCTGGCACCACTCATATTGTGATTGATCATGGTGGCAACCAAGTTGAAGTGCCAAATAAAATTGAGAGAATTGTAGTATCAGACATTTTCCCAATTCCAGCAGTTCTGTCTGTATTTTTCAATAGTGCTGATAAAATTGTTGGCATAGCACCAACAAGTTACAGCGCAGCTAAAAATAGTTTGCTTTCTCAGATTTATCCAGAAATTTTGAATGCAAAAACTGATTTTATGAACGGAAATGTTATCAATGTAGAAGAACTCATGAAATTAAACCCTGATGTAGTATTTTACAGTGAGAACAACAACGAGCAAAAAGAGGTTTTAACCAAGGCTGGATTTTGTGCCATAGGTATTTCTGCAAATGGCTGGCATTATGATTGCATAGAAACACTTAACCAGTGGCTTAAAACTTTGACAGAAGTATTTAAGTATTCAGATGATATAAAGATTTTAACTGAGAGAAGTAATAAGGCGCAAAAGAAGTCAGTTGAAATTTATGATATGATTAAGAGCAGAGTTTCTAAACTCACTAATGAAGAGAAAAAGAGGGTTTTCTTCTTATTCCAATACAATGACAGTACTATGATGACATCTGGTAAGAATTTCTTTGGACAGTGGTGGGCAGATGCATCAGGTTGTCTAAATGTAGCTGAGGAACTTGAAAAAGACAATTCAGTAGCAACTAATCTCGAACAAGTTTACGCTTGGAACCCAGACATGATATTTATTACAAATTTCACAACTGCACTGCCAAATGATTTATATGAAAACACAGTTGGTACATATGACTGGAGTGAAGTGAAAGCTGTAAAGGATAAAGAAGTTTATAAACTTCCACTTGGCATGTATAGAACATACACACCTGGAATAGATACACCTATTACACTTCTTTGGTTTGCAAAAACTGCTTATCCAGATATGTTTAATGATGTTGATTTAGTTAAGGAGACAAGAGCATATTATCAAGATATATTTGGTATTCAACTTAATGATGACCAAATAAAGAGTATATATAATCCAGATGCGAATGCTGGAAGAACTTATTTTAACTAGCGTAGGGGCGAGCTCTGCGAGCCCGCAAATTGTATGGGCGAGTTTTACGAGCCCGAGTAGGTTTAGTTATGAATAGAATAGCAACAATTAGTATTATTGTAGAACAAAATAATAAAGAGACAGTACAAAAAGTCAATGACTTATTGCATGAGTTTCAAGATGTGATTTTAGGTAGGATGGGAATACCTGACAAGACTCACAATGTAAACATAATAAGCGTTGCAATGTGTGCTGATGAAGATAAAATCAATGCGCTTACAGGTAAGCTTGGCAGAATAGATGGTATAAGTGCAAAAACACTTTATTCTAAAAATTCATATTAATTTAAAATATGTCGTGGTATAAGGAATAGGTGCAGCATTAAAAGCAGCAACAATTTTAGCAAATCGCAGTTGAAATAAAAATAAAAGTTGAACTTTAAAATTTGCAAGTATATAGAGGTGACTTATGAACAAGGTAGTTAGTAAATTTATTGACACTCATAGTTTGTCCGTTGAAGAATATGAATCACTGCTAAACAATATAACAAGCGATGAAAAGGAAGTTTTAAAACAAGAGGCAGTAAAACTAGCCACATCGGTATATGGCAATAAAATTTATGCAAGAGGGCTTATTGAGTTTTCGAATTATTGTAAAAACAATTGTTATTATTGTGGAATCCGAAACGGAAATAAAAACTGTGATAGATATAGACTTACAAAAGAACAAATTTATGATTGTTGTGATTTAGGATATGAACTTGGTTTTAGAACATTTGTATTACAAAGTGGAGAAGATTTGTTTTTTAATGATGATTTGATGGTCGAAATAATTTCTCACATAAGAAGCAAGTTTCCTGACTGTGCTATAACTATATCTATAGGTGAAAAAGAAAAATCAACTTATCAAAAATATTTTAATGCTGGAGCAAATAGATATTTACTTAGACATGAAACTGCAAACAAAAAACTTTATGAAACAATTCATCCAAAAGAAATGTCGTTTGATAACAGAATGAGATGTTTGCAAGATTTAAGAGATATAGGCTTTCAGGTGGGTGCTGGATATATGGTTGAGTGTCCACATCAGACAAACTATGATTTAGCACTTGATTTAAAATTTGTAGAAGAATTTAAACCAGAGATGTGTGGTATAGGACCATTTATTCCACATAAAGATACTGATTATAAAAATGAAAAAGCAGGAACTTTAGAAAAAACTCTTTTGCTTCTTTCTATTACACGAATTATTTTGCCAAGAGTCCTACTTCCAGCAACCACAGCCCTTGGTACTATTAATCCGCTTGGCAGAGAAATGGGAGTTGAACATGGCGCGAATGTTGTTATGCCAAATCTTTCACCAACAGAAGTTAGAAGCAAATATTTATTATATGACAATAAGATTTGCACTGGAGATGAAGCTGCTGAATGTAAAAACTGCATGAGTGCAAGGATGAAGCGAATTGGTTATGAATTAGTTATCGATAGAGGAGACTTTAAAAAAGAGTAAAGGAGGGCTATATGGGAAGTTTAAATGAGACAGCAAATTCCGATAGAATTCATATAGGTTTTTTCGGCTGTAGGAATGCAGGAAAGTCAAGTGTAGTTAATGCAGTTACAAATCAAGAGATTGCTGTTGTCTCTGATGTGAAAGGAACTACAACTGACCCAGTTCAAAAGGCTATGGAAATTTTGCCACTTGGGCCAGTAGTTATCATTGATACTCCTGGTTTTGATGATGACGATAAACTTCTAGGTGCAAAGAGAGTAGATAGAGCAAAGAAGATTTTAAATAAATCTGACATTGCTGTGCTTGTTGTATCTGCAACTGAAGGCATTAATAATTATGACGAAGAACTTTTGAAAATTTTTAAAACAAAAGATATTCCTTATATAGTAGTATTTAATAAGACAGATTTGATTGATGATGTAAAAAAGAAGGACTTGGAGTCAAAACTTGATGAGACATCTAAAAAGAATTATCTATTTGTGAGTGCTACTACAAAAGAAGGTATAGAGAACTTAAAAAATATAATAGGAAGGCTTAGGCCAGATGAGGCAAATAAATCTCTTGTAGGAGATATAGTAAAGAAAAATGATTTTATAGTCTTAGTAACACCAATAGATGAATCAGCACCTAAAGGAAGAATGATTTTACCTCAAGTACAGATGATTAGAGATATATTAAATCATGATGCTTATTGCATAGTTACTAAAGAGACCGAGCTAAAAAATGTACTTGACACTATGGGTAGAAAACCTGACTTTGTTATTACTGATAGCCAAGTTTTCAAATTTGTTGATAGTTTAGTGCCAAAAGATGTACCACTCACATCATTTTCTATACTTCTCGCTAGATATAAAGGTTTCTTAAATACAGCTGTTAAAGGTGTAGAGGCTGTTAAGACTCTTAAAGAAGGTGACACTGTACTTATTGCAGAGGGGTGTACTCATCATAGACAGTGCTATGACATTGGTACATATAAGATACCAAAGTGGCTAAAAGAATTCACTGGTGCCAATATAAATATTGAGACATCATCTGGCACAGAGTTTCCGGAAGATTTGTCTAAATATAAAATGGTAATACACTGCGGAGGTTGTATGACACCTGATAGAGAGATGTTGTATCGAATGAAATGCGCAGTGGATGCCGGGAAACCATTTACTAATTATGGAATATTTATTGCATATGTGAATGGTATATTAGCAAGAAGTATTGAAAAAATTCCAATGTAGTAAAATAATAAGAGGGCTCGTAAAACTTGCCCATACAAATGTAGGGGCGAACGCTTGCGGAGCCAGAAAGGAGAATAAAATGGAAAACAGAATTTTTAAAGTAGCAGATTATTTAAAGGAGAGTACTGAGGCAGCAGTAAAAACTGTTGTAAAAGACACTGACAAATCTTGTACTGTTGTATGGGTTGTAAAACCTGGCCAGTCAGTAAAGTGTCACAGACATCCAAATGCTGATGATGTGTGGTATGTTCTTGAGGGAGAGGGCATGTTTCACTGTGAAGTTGGTAAAGATACCCTTGTAAAGGCTGGTGATGTCATTATCAATAAGGTTGGAGACTGCCACGGTGTCACTAATCATAGTGATAAAGACTTCAAGTTTTTAGGAGTTTTAACTCCTATACCTGCTCAATATGAAGCCTTAGAATAGTATATTATATAAAAAATGCCACAAAATGTGGTATTTTTTGTTAAAAAAACACTTTTTTTAAGGTAAAATCGATATATTATTTGATAAATATTTAATAATATACTATAATATATGACAGTAAACAAAATTGAAATTAACAAAATAAAAAGGAGAGTTAATATGTCAAAATACGCAGGAACAAAAACTGAGAAAAACTTAATGGAAGCATTTGCTGGTGAGTCTCAAGCTAGAAATAAGTATACTTACTTTGCAAGTGTTGCTAGAAAAGAAGGTTATGAGCAGATTGCTGCAATCTTTGAAGAGGCAGCTGCAAATGAAAAAGAGCATGCTAAACTTTGGTTCAAAGAGTTAGGCGGCATTGGCGATACTGCTACAAACCTTACTCATGCTGCAGAAGGTGAGCATGAAGAACACACTGCTATGTATCCAAGAATGGCTAAGGAAGCAGAAGAAGAGGGCTTCAAGGAAGTTGCAGCTATGTTTACAATGGTTGGCAAGATTGAAGAGAAACACGAAGAGAGATATTTAAAAGTTTTAAAGAACTTAAAAGAAGATTTAGTATTTAAAGCAAGCGATGGACAAATGATGTGGATTTGTAGAAATTGTGGTCACATCCATGTTGGTGCAAATGCTCCTGAACTTTGTCCAGTATGCAAACATCCAAAGAGCTTCTTTGAGAGAAGAGCAATGAATTACTAATTAATTATTAGGAGGACGATTATGGTTTATAAGTGTAAGATTTGCGGACACAAGTATGATGAAGCAGCAGAAGGTGTAAAGTTTGCTGATTTACCAGATGATTGGAAGTGCCCAATCTGTGGTGTTGGCAAAGATATGTTTGAGCCAGCTGAGTAATTAATCACAATAAGTAAAAAAAAATCATTAGTGTTAGCGAGTTATTATTGACCAAGTGCCAATTTTAACCAATGAGTGTAAGTGGCGACATTTATACTTGCCTTTTGCGAAGCTACATTGATAACTTTGTAAATTAAGCATTAGATGATTTATATTGATAAATTATTTAATGCTTTTTAAATTATAAAAAAATTTGGAGGAAATATGTTTAAAAAGAAAGTATTAGCATTAATAGCAGTACTTGCAATGGTACTCGGATTAGTAGCTTGTGGAAACAAGACTACAACAACAGCTGCAGTAGAAACAACAGCAGTTGAGACTACAGCAGCAAAGGAAGAAGAGAAGAAAAGTGTAAATCTTGAAATCTTACTTGAGAGAGATGATTCAATGATTAACACATATTCACTTCTCGCAGTAAATGATGCAGCTCCATTTGTAGATGCAAATGACAAAGCTGTAACTGATGTAAAGTTAAATACAGCAGGTGCAGATGCACTCATCAATTGGATGCTTGGTGAAGGTGAAGATCTTGCCAAGAATTATGGCTATGACAAATACGGTGAGTATTTATTCTATTTACTTGACAATGCACCAAAGTCATCTGCAGAGATTCCTGCAGCAACTGAAGAGACAAAGACAATCAGAATGTCAACCACTACTTCAGTAAATGACTCAGGACTTCTTGGGTATTTACTTCCACAATTTGAGAGTAAGTATGGTTATAAGGTTGAAGTATTTTCAGCTGGTACAGGAAAATCAATTGCAAATGCAAAAGCAGGAAATGCTGATGTAATTTTAGTTCATGCTAAGGCTCAAGAAGAAAAGTTTATTGAAGATGGTTTTGCTAGAAAAGTTGATGGATTTGATAAAGAGAGATTATCTTATATGTATAATTTCTTTGTACTCTGCGGACCAAAAGAGGATCCAGCAAATGTTAAGGGTGCTGCTTCAGTTCTTGATGCATTTAAAGCAATAGCTGATGGCAAGTTCTTATTTGTATCTCGTGGAGATAAATCAGGAACTCACACTAAAGAGTTATCTCTTTGGCCAAAGGACCTCGGAATCACTGATGATCCAACAACATTTGAGAAGTATCAAGATTGGTATATCTCTTCAAATGCAGGTATGGGTGTATGCTTAACTCAAGCTGCAGAAAGAGGAGCATATATTTTATCTGACAAAGCTACTTTCCTTACATTTAAGGCAAATGGCGGAGTTATAAAATAGGATAATTGCTTTTGGTACTCTGATGAAAATATTTAATGAAGCTATAAATTTAATAATTAATCATGATAAAACTCTCCTAGACATATTAGTTGTGACATTTAAAATGTCAATATCAAGTTCTATAATTTCATTATTAATTGGAGTACCAATAGGCATTATTTATGGTTATAAAAAATATACCATGAATAAGTTTTTAATAATTATTAACCGCACGCTCATGGGTATGCCACCTGTGGTGTGCGGTCTTTTATGTTATTTATTATTTTCCGGAGTTGGGCCTTTAAGACATCTAAAACTTTTATATACTATAAGAGGAATGATAATTGCCCAAGTTTTGCTTATAACACCGATAGTTATAGGAACTATGGAGCCATTTATAAAAAAGCTTTATCCTGAGATGAAAGATACAATGGATGGTATAAAGATTAGTGAGACTAAAAAATTATTTTTACTTATAAATGAGAGTAAGTACGAGATAATTTCAGTATATCTAATTGCATTTTCAAGAGCAATAGCTGAAGTCGGTGCAGTCTCTATGGTTGGTGGCGCTATAATATTTAAGACCAATGTAATGACTACGGCAATTATGAATTATACTAACATGGGGGATTTTAATATGGCTATGGCACTGGGAATTGTATTGCTGCTTATATCGCTTATAGTAAATGTCATAGCAAGTATTATGCAGTACGAGAGATGATTCAATTTGGGAAAATAAAAAAATCATATAATGGACAAGTAGTTTTAGATATAGATGACTTTTCTATTGAAAACGGAAAAATCTATGCCATTACAGGAACAAATGGATCTGGAAAAAGCACTTTAGCTAAAATTATTGCTGGAATTATTAAAGATGATAGTAATCGCACTATTGACACAGGCTTAAACGTCGGGTATGTGCCACAGAAACCATATGTATTTGACTTGACTTTAGAAAAGAACATAATGATCAGCGGCAATGACAAAAAGAAATGTGAAAAATTAATTAATGATTTTGGAATAGGATATTTAAAAGGTAAAAGATCCAAAGGTTTTTCTGGAGGAGAACAACAAAAACTAGCACTAGCAAGATTTATGATGATGGATTATGATCTTGCAATTCTTGATGAACCAACCTCTGCTATGGATGAAAAGTCACAAGAGATAGCTGAAGAGATAATTTTAAATTACGCAAAAGGGAAGACAATGATTGTAATTACTCATGACAAGAGTCAAATTAATAAAATAGCCGATAAAATTATAAATATGAATGGTGGGAAGATAATTTAATGGAACTTCTTAAAGTTGATAGTCTTGATGAGGCTAAATTAAAACTATATAACGAATATATTGCAAGTGGCAAAGGACTTGAGATAGAAGAAAAGCATGTGCTTGATGCACTTGATTATATTTTGGCAGAAAAAATTGTAAGCAGTGTGGCAGTACCAGAGTTTGATAGGTCAGTAGTCGATGGATATGCTGTTATAGCTAGTGATACGCAGGGAGCAAATGATTCTATACCAACATTTTTAAAAGTGGTTGGTGAGAGCAAGATGGGCGAAGTCTGCGGCATTGAGCTAAAAAGTGGTGAATGTGTATATGTACCAACAGGCAGCATGATACCTAAAAATAGTAATGCCTGCGTGATGGTAGAACATACAGAAAGTATAACTGATGATAAAGTTGCTATATATGAAGCGGTTGCAGATGGAAAGAGTGTGGTAAAAAAAGGGGATGATATAAAAGAAGGCTCTGAAATATTTACTGAAGGAAGAAAACTTTCTGCCGCAGACGTTGGATTTTTATCATCTATAGGAATATATAAAGTTAAAGTATATAAAAAGTGGAGTATAACAATTATATCTACTGGAGATGAACTGGTAGATGAAAAATCAGAATATAAATTTGGAAAGATAAGAGATATAAATACTAATTTGTTGTCGGCACTTTCAATAAAATACGGATTTAAAATTATAAATAAGTATTTAGTGAAAGACAATGCTGATATTTTAGAAAAAACTCTTCAAGAATCAATGTCTAATAGCGATGTAGTAGTAATATCAGGCGGAAGCTCTAAAGGCAAGAAGGATGCTAGTAGTTTAGTGATAGATAAAGTGACTTCTTCAGGAGTTTTGACTCATGGTATAGCTGTAAAACCAGGGAAGCCGACAATCACTGGATATGATAAAAATACTAATACTGTAGTAGTGGGACTTCCGGGGCATCCAGTTGCATCAGCTGTATTATTTAAACTTATAGTATGTGGTTTATATGATATGATAACTAATTCGCAAAATAGAGATTTGGTTTGTGAAGGCATAATGAGTGAAAATATGCCTGCTTCACCAGGTAGAATGACATTTCAACTTGTAAAAATTGATAAAGATTTTAATGTTACACCAATATTTGGAAGATCAGGGCTTATTCGTACACTTTCGGAAGCCGATGGCTATATCATTTTAGAAACTGATCAGGAAGGCATCCGAAAGGGCGACAAAATCAAAGTCTATTACTTGTAGGGTTGTAGGGGCGAATGCTTGCAGAGCCAGCGTAGGGGCGAGTTTTACGAGCCCGAAGGAAAAATATGGGAAAACGAAATTTATATTTAAAAACAATATCAGTAGAGGAAGCATACGACAAGTATTACTCTGCATTAAATGAAAAAGGAATACTTGCTAAATTTGTTGAAGAAGTACCAACAAGCGAGGCATTAGGTAGAGTTACATCTGAAGCAATATTCGCGAAGTGCAACTCGCCACTTTTTAATGCTGCTGCCATGGATGGAATTTGTGTTGAGAGTATAAAGACCAAAAATGCTAGTGAAGAGAGTCCTGTTATTTTAAAGTCAGGAGTTGATTATAAAATAGTTGACACAGGCGACTCTATAAAACCACCATTTGATGCTGTAGTGATGGCTGAAGATGTAATAGAGATTGATGATGAGACAATAAAAATTATTGCTCCAGTTTCTGGTTGGGAAAACATAAGACCTATAGGAGAAGACATAGTTGCTGGTGAGATGATACTTGAAAGCAATCACAAAATCAAACCTATAGATATAGGTGCTTTAATAGCAGGAGGCATTTTAAAAATCAAGTGCCATAAAAAACTTTCAGTTGGGATAACACCTACAGGCGATGAAATTATAAATCCTAAAGATAACCCAAAAGAAGGAGATATAATTGATTCAAATTCTTATATGATTAAAGCTTTGGTCGATGACAACGGGGGTATTGGCAAGAGATATGATATTGTAAAAGACGACTATGACAAGATTAAGGCTCAACTACAAAAATCTATTGCAGAAAATGATATTACTATTATTAATGCAGGATCTTCTGCAGGCACAGAAGATTATTCTGTTCATATACTAAAAGAACTCGGTGAAGTAATAGTGCATGGTGTTTCTATGAAGCCAGGTAAACCTGTTATACTCGCTATAGTAGACGGTAAGCCTGTTGTTGGACTTCCAGGCTATCCACTAAGTGCATATCTTGCATTTGATTTATATATAAAACCACTATTATCGCATGAGAAAGTAAGTCAGGATGAAATTGATGCAGTTGTATCAAAAAGACTTGTATCTTCATTAAAATACAGAGAGTATGTGAGAGTTAAAGTTGGAAAGGTTGATAATAAATATATAGCGTCGCCACTCAATCGTGGAGCTGCATCACAGATGAGTATGGTTAGAGCTGACGGCATACTTATAATTCCACAAAATAGTGAAGGAATTGAAGCAGGAGAAGTTGCAAAAGTTAAACTTATAAAAAATAAAAAGACTCTTGACACTACGCTTGTGTCGATTGGTTCACATGATGTGCTTATGGATATAGTTGCAGATATCATGGCAAACGATTATAATGATGTAACTTTGTCATCTACTCATGTAGGCTCTATGGGTGGACTTATGGCACTAAAGAGAGGAGAGACTATAATAGCACCTACACATTTACTTGATGAAAATAATGGTAAGTACAATGTGGATATTATTAAAGAGATATTTGGAGAAGGTAAAGTTTCTCTAATTAAAGGATTTGATAGGATACAAGGTATAATGGTTAAAAAAGGAAATCCTTTAAGTATTAAAGGCATAGAAGATTTACCAAAGTATAAATTTGTAAATAGGCAGAGAGGTGCTGGGACAAGAGTTTTACTTGACTATAAGTTAAAGACACTGGGGATTGACCCAAAATCTATAGATGGTTATGATAAAGAGGTTGCAACTCATATGGCTGTGGCTGCAAGTGTAGCAAGTCCTTACATAGATTGTGGGCTTGGAGTTAAATCGGCTGCTGATAGTATGGGCCTTGACTTTATAGAGGTAGGCATAGAAGAGTATGATTTTGCGATTCTCACAAAGAATCTAGAAGATGAAAAAGTAAAGAAGTTTATTGAAGTGATTAAATGTGATAAACTACATAAAAAACTTGATGATCTTGGTGGTTATGGATACAGTAACCTTGGTAAAATAGTAAATATTTAAACGAGAATGTATGGCGCATTTAAAATCGTAGGAGTGCAGTTATAATCG
This sequence comes from uncultured Clostridia bacterium, assembly GCA_947303805.1. Lineage (GTDB taxonomy): Bacteria > Bacillota > Clostridia > Lachnospirales > Lachnospiraceae > UBA3633. The sequence continues at coordinate 51,170 of CAMYZE010000006.1, forward strand.
TAGGGGCGAGTTTTACGAGCCCTTATTTTTTTGCGAAAATCCCCCTATCATAGGGGGTTTTGACCCCCTATCTTTTTTATTTTGTAGGGTGTGGTACTGGGGAGACCCCCTAAACTATAGGGGGACATAGTAGGGTTGTAGGGACGATACAAATCATAGGGGCGAGTTACACGAGCCTAGGTCGTAGATAAATAAAATGAGTAAAGTGAGAAGATTGATAAAGAGAATGACATCACTATTTTTAGTGCTTCTTTTAAGTATAGAAAGTTTTGCTGCAGTTGTAAGTGATAACGATGGCTCGGCTTTTATCACAAAGGCTGAATTTGACTCGCTAAAAAATGATTTCCAAGCACAAATTGATAATTATAATACAAGCATTGACTCTAAAATTGATGGTGCCATCGCAGCATACTTATCTGGAATTAAGATAAGCATAGAGGACAACTCTCGTTTGCTGGCTTGGCCTGGCAAAACCGTAGGACTAGTAGAAGATCACAGAAGTCATCCGTATAAAGAGGGAAAGGTAGGAGGCACATTTACTTTAACTAGCTGGGTTTGTAGGGATGGTGGTTATATGAATGGAACTACAGCAATCGAAGGGAGCGGGTCTGCTGGAATAGACTATATTGCATATTGTTTTCACCAAATGACTAATAAAGGTGAACCTTTTAAATATTTAGTTGCAACATATGGGAAAATAGGCACCACAATGATGTGGGATTTAAATGGTTATGGAGATAAAATAGATGAAAACTTTAATTGTGTTAACATATTTAGATCACAAGCAGATTACACCAATAGTGGGACTTATTCAATCGGACTGTGTGGTGGATGGAGAAATAAAATTGGTGAAATGGGTAAGAAAATAAATGCCCAAACTGCTTATACTATCTTAAGTTGTTGTGAGTATTCAATCAATAGTGATTCTTATGGCCGAGATGGAGATGCCAACTCTGTGCATAATAAATTCTCTATTAGCAGCAATGACTGTGAATTTTCGAGTACTATTAGATATGATGATGATTTAAGATATCTTACAAATGTAGCAGCAAACACTGTTTACAAAACAGTATGGCCTAAGGAATGGTATGGCGTAAATGAATCTGAATTGGTAGAAACTCATGATGTGAATATTAGAGATTTTTATGATTCTGGTTGGAGACTTCCAAGTAATCTAACAAAAAATTTCCATATAAAGACATATTCAAATCATACAGGACTTTATCCATGTAACAACAAAGCATTTATGCGTAGATGGAAATCTTCTGCACCAAGCGCTTCAGAAAAAGCCCAAGGGTATCGACAAATAGCGAGTGGTACAAGTCACCATTCTTATAGGACTAAAGATCAAAAATCAACATTAAATCTTTTTAAATCTTCTACAGGAACTAATTGTACATCTTCAAATCTTTATAGTTCAGAATTAGGGGAAATTTTAAAAGTTTTAGGTTCTGATAAGGTTAAAACAGCAACGATTGATGAACAAAGTAAAACAGTTGCACCACTATATGTAGGAGTGCCTATTGCAAATGTTAAGGATTTGGACAAGGTAAGTATTGAATTAGAATTCCTTGATAATACAGATTATACAGCAGCATTTAAAATTGGCGAATTCCCAGAGGGCACAATAGAAGAGGCAAGCGCAGACACAGCTGGTTGTTCAATTTCAGGTCAAGACAAGAGTAATAAAATAGATGTAAAAGGCGCTAGCACAAGTACAAAAAAGACAATAGTAATTGATATATCAAAAAATGGAGTTTTGTTTTTTAAATTTGCTGTAAATGGAGAGAACATGGGGCGGATTAAATTGCCAGTAAATGTAAAAATATTACATGGCTAATGGACAGAGTTTTCGCTTAACAGTAAAATCGGGCACAAGTTGCCCGATTTTTTATTGCTTTTGTTATTAAAATGATAATGTGATATAATATTATAAATTATGGATTTTAAATCAATAAATAAAAATATTGATAGGATAGATTGGGAGTCTGGCATTACAGAGATTCCTGATTATGCGTTTTCATCATTTTACAATTTAAAGGAAGTAGAGATACCAGATACTGTGACTAAGATAGGAAGGGGTGCTTTTCAAAATTGTACTTCACTCGAGAAAGTAGTACTGCCAAAAAACCTTACGGAGCTTTCGAATAATCTTTTTTTGCAATGTAAGAAATTGGAGCAGGTAGCTATCCCCGAAACTGTTTTAAAGATAGGTGACCAAGCCTTTTTTGCTACAAGTATAAAAAATATTATTATACCAAAAAGTGTTGTGACTATTGGAAACTCGGCATTTACTGGAGTGTCTGAGTTTACTATATATGATGGGTTTAACTATACTGTTAATAAATATAATATTTTCACTTGGCTAAGCGAACCTATATACGATAGAGAGGCTGATGGCCAGATACCTGATACCTATAGTTTTATAAAAAATGTGGTAGTTACAATTTTAGATGATAACACTGAGGAAGTTAAATTTAAGTTTTATATTCCATTTAGGGATAAGTTTGATATTTTTTCAATATCACATGCTGTTTTTAAAAATAATAGACTAGACCTTGGACTTCTTGATAGTCAGTTTCAGAGAATTAGGGACTTCGAGAGCAAAACCAGTTATGTTTATTATCGTATACAGTATCCATATAAACTTACGGATGAAAATAAAGATTTATTTTCAAGGTTTATTGAAGCAAATGCAGTAAAGATAGCAGAGCGATTTATAGATGATAATACGGTGACACCGCTTATAAAACTTGATTCTTTAAAACTTATAAATGATAAAAATATTGATACACTTATAGAATATGCAAATGTCAATAGAAGATTTAATTCTTTATCTTATCTTATGAATTATAAAAATGAGAATTATAAAGACAGATATAGTATATAGCATATGGTTGATAAAAATTATGAAAAAGTAATTGCTCTAGCAGATGAGCTGCTCTCGCAAGTGCGAGCTGAGGCTTTGGTGTCGCTCAGATTTTTAGATGTAGCACTATATAAACTTAAGTTTAAATATGATTTTAATACAACACTTTTTACTGATGGTGAATTCCTATACATGAATCCCCACTACATTTTTTCACTATATAAAGCTGAATACAATATGCTCCTTAGGAACTATCTACATGTTATATTACACTGCATCTTCTTTCATTTGTTTATAAATAAATCATTAGATGAAGATAGATGGAACCTTGCCTGCGATATATCAGTTGAAAATATTATTAATGAACTTGATTTGCCTACGCTTGTACCAACTATGCAGAATCCTCAGATTCCTGAGATAAATATATTAAAACTTAGAGTAGGTGAACTTACCGCTGAAAAACTCTATAGTTTTTTTATGACCAATGGTATAACTGATGATGAGATAAAGAGACTTAGACAACTATTTGAAAGAGATGATCATTCTTTTTGGTTTATTTCTACTGGAAATGTAGGAAGTACTGAAGGTGGGAAGAAAAAGGAAAGGGAAGATGACTATAAAGAACAAAAGAAGCACGAGCAAAATGATGATGAGGTTGAGAGGGCAGAACACGATTTAAAGGATGAAGATAAAGAACAAGAAGCTAATAATGAAGATGACTATAATAATATACCTTTTGATCCTGATGAGATGAAAGAAGAAGATGATAGTGGGGATGAGGGATCAAACCTTGAAGGTGATAAAAATAAGGCAGATACAGGTGAGGATGAAAATCCAAATGCTGACTCAACCAATAAGAGCGACATAAACGAGGACAGCAAAAATGAAGAAGCTAGAGTAGGCGGTGAAGTAGTAGATAGACCTGTTGATGCAAAAAACCAGGATCGTAGCCTTGATGAAGATGAAGCTATTGCCATACAAGAAAAGATAAATGAGAAAATTGGCGATGGAGAAAATGAAAGGTTTGAGGACAATACAGATAATATGACTGATAAGAAGTCAGACAAAAATTATGATTCGAAAAATCGAATTGCAGCACAGATTGAAAATGCCGCATATAATGATTGGAAGCAGATAAGTGAGCGAACTAAAGAAGATTTACTTATGTTTGCAAGTGACTTTGGGCAAAAGACAAATACTTTAAAGCAGTACATTAGAGAGGTTAATCGTGAACGATATAATTATGAAACTTTTCTTGAAAAATTTGCTGTAATGGGTGAGAATGTTGAATTAAATGATGATGAATTTGACAATATCTATTATACTTACGGACTAAGTATGTATAACAATGTGCCTCTCGTAGAGCCTCTTGAATATAAAGAAGTGAACAAAATTAAGGAATTTGCTATAGCAATAGATGTAAGTGGCTCAGTAAAAGGTGATTTAGTTCAAAAGTTTATTGAAAAGACTTACAACATATTATCTAAGAGAGAAAACTTCTTTAATAAAGTCAACATACATATTATACTATGTGATACAGATATAAAAAATGACTTCAAAATAACAAATATTGAAGAATTGAAGAATGTTATAGATAAAATGGTACTTGAAGGGTTTGGTGGTACAGATTTTAGGCCAGTATTTGACTATATTGAAAAACTTAAAAATAAGGGTGAATATAAAAATCTTAAAGGTCTTATATATTTTACTGATGGTCTTGGTGCATACCCTACAAAAATACCTGACTATGCTACGGCATTTTGCTTTATAAAAAAAGATTATGAAAAAAACGAAAAGAAAATAAGTGTACCTTCTTGGGCAATTAAAATAGTTTTGGAGGACATATAGATGAACATTAAAGAAGCTAAAAACCAAATTAAGAACTCTATGATTGCTTATTTTAGTAAGGATGAATTTGGTAATTATATAATTCCTATAGAGAAGCAGAGACCAATATTTATGATAGGTGCCCCTGGAATCGGAAAGACTGCTATTATGAAGCAGATTGCAGAAGAACTTGGAGTGGGCCTAGTGTCTTATTCGATGACACACCACACGAGACAGAGTGCACTCGGACTTCCTATCATCAAGAAAAAAACTTATGATGGAGTAGAATATGATATATCAAGATATTCCATGAGCGAGATAATAGCATCTACCTATGATATGATGGAGGATACTGGCATAAGAGAGGGGATACTTTTCCTCGATGAGATAAATTGTGTGTCAGAGACTTTAGCTCCTTCTATGCTACAGTTTTTGCAATATAAGGTATTTGGGCAACATAAATTACCGGATGGATGGATAGTAGTTACTGCAGGAAATCCGCCCGAATACAATAAGTCAGTAAGAGAGTATGACATAGTTACTCTTGACAGACTAAAAGTCATAAATGTAGAACCAAATTTTGATGTGTGGAAAGAATATGCTCTAAATTACAATGTTCATGGAAGCATACTTAGTTTTCTTGAGATAAAAAAAGAGTTTTTCTACATTGTTGAGACAACTGCCGAAGGAAAAAACTATGTGACTGCTCGTGGATGGGAAGACCTTTCTAAGATGATTTATCTCTATGAAAAAAATAATATAAAAGTAGATGAGACCTTAATAAGCCAATATATACACCATAAGTCAGTTGCCAAAGAATTTGCTGTGTATTATGATCTTTATAATAAATATAAATCAGACTATCAAATAGCAAATATTGTAAATGGCAATGCTACTGAAGACATAAAAAATAGAGCACGACTTGCTAAATTTGATGAGAGAATATCATTGCTTGGGCTTTTGATAGATAATATTAGTAGCAATATGTCTACCTTAGTTGATGACGAGGCATGTATTTTAGAATATCTTGATGTTCTAAAGTATATAAAGGCTGAGATAACAGGTGACTTTACTAAAATTAAGGAAGAAGAAAAGAAAGAACAAAAAATTGAAAATAGTGTAGCTGATGAGAAGGACTTACTGGCATCAGGCATAGAAGTTGGCAAGAACAATTCACAGTTAAAAATAAGAGTAAAAAAAGATCCAAAACTTAAAGAAGATAAGTATAAAAAACTCCACTATATGGATTCTTTAAACAAACATATACTTGAAGAAAAACAGAAACTGAATATTTATCTTACTAGTGGTACTCTCACACCAACTGATTCTAAAAAGTTTAATTATGTTATTAAAACGCTTATGTATTTACTTGAAGAGTTCAAAGTAGAAGGAATAGAAAATAGTGATACCTCATTTGAACTTATAAGAAGAGATTATGAGCAAAGGATTGCTGCCCACACTAAAAAAGTAGAGATCACTAAGAATAATGTTGAAAATGTGTTTAAATTTGTGGAAGAAGTATTTGGAGATGGACAGGAGATGGTCATACTTGTAGCAGAACTCACTACAAGATACGCGACTGCTAAATTCATAAGTACTTTTGGATCAGATGCATATTTTAAACATAATAAAGAAGTGCTATTTTATGAGAGAAAGCAAGAATTACTTGCTAAAATTGATGAGTTGAGCTGAGATATTTAATGCTTAAAACAGCTATATGCAAGAATAATATTTTTTATGCATTGCAACTTGAAAAAAGATAAAATATGTTGTATTATTTATTGAATTATGAAAATTGAGAAAATAGATGAAAATTCAATCGCTCTCATAATTAATAATGAGGAGCTTAAAAATAGAAACCTAAAAATGAGCGACTTATCATATGGCTCAGATAAGGCTAAGGACTTACTTATAGAGATGATGAATCTTGCAAAGATTGAAGTGGGTTTTACTCCTGATGCACCTCTTGCCGTTGAAGCCGTACCGCTTAAAGATGGCGATATAAAACTTATAGTTACGAAGGTTTATAACCCTGATGAACTTGATGCAAGATATTCAAGGTTTACGCCTATGAAAAATGAGAAGTTGCCATTTTCTATCATGCAGATGCTTGAGAGCACTATAGATAAGTTTGAAGAGGCACTAAAGCAGGGCAACACAAAGGGAATCAATGAAGTTAATAATGTTGAAACTCTTGAGATAAGAAAAGAGACTGATCAAATAGCTATCTTTGAGTTTGACGAGATAGATAAGGCTAGTGATGCTTGTAGAAATGTAAATAGTTTTGATTATGTGAGTGTATTGTATAAAGATGAAAAGAATAAAAAGTTTTATCTTGTGTTAAGCATTTCTGGAAATGTTTCAAAAAATATAATTGATGATTTCAATAAGGTTTGTAATTCTCTTGCTGAATATGGCATAAGAATAAGAGGCAAAGTTGGAATGAATCAGGCGTATTACGAGGAACATTATAAGATAATTATAAAAGAAGATGCTGTAAGCAAATTGAGTAGACTATAAAGGAGGTCATGACATGGTAGTAACAAAAGATATGTTGATGGGAGATATTTTACAAACTGAAAAAGCAGAGACTATTGCAGATATACTTCAAGCAGAAGGAATGCATTGTGTAGGATGTCCATCTTCACTTATGGAGTCACTTGAAGACGCATGTATGGTTCATGGGATTGATGTTGAACCAATTTTGGCGAAGATTAATGCCGCTATAGCATAGTTTTACTAATTTATTTATTAATAATTCTATTTAAGGAGGATAATGACATGGCACACAAAGTATCAGATGAATGTATCAAGTGTGGAGCTTGTGCAAGTGCATGCCCAACTGGTTGCATAAAAGAGGGAGAGACTAAGTATGAAGTTAATGCTAGTGAATGTGTAGACTGTGGAGCATGTGAGGGAGCTTGCCCTACAGGAGCAATTAAAGCAGAATAATTCTTAGAAGCCTTGAAATTCAAGGCTTTTTTGTTATAAAATAGCGCTAATTTCTTTACATAGCGCTATTTTTTTGATAAAATAATAAGGTTATGAAGAAATCATTGCGTAACGAAATTTTTGAATGGATCGGCATAATAGCCGTTGCTTTTGTCGTGGCATTTTTTATTAACAATGTCATTATTACTAATTCATTTATACCTACACCATCAATGGAGTCCAATCTTCCAGTTGGAAGTAGACTTTTTGGATTTAGATTAAATTATTTATTTACCAGTCCTAAGAGAGGCGATGTAGTGATATTTGACTATGGTTTTGATTGTAAGAAATGTCACAAGATGTATCAAAAGAATGATGATAATAAATGTCCATTCTGCAATACTGAATCTAAAGGCTCAAAAAAAGTACATTTTATTAAACGAGTTATAGGGTTGCCAGGTGAACATATTGAGATAAAGGCAGATTACACAGCTGAGCAGGAATTATTTAGAACAACTAAGTTTTCGAATCCTAATACTAAAGCTACATGCGGACATGTATATATAGATGGCGAAAAATTTGAAGAAGATTATCTCAATGAACCTATGATAGTTAATAGCTTTTTTAGGTCAGTAGATGTAGTTGTGCCAGAAGATTGTTATTTTTTACTTGGAGACAACAGAAATAATTCTGAAGATGCAAGATTTTGGCCAAATAAGTTTATAAATAAAAAAGATATAGAGGCTAAAGCATATATAATTTATTGGCCGCTTAATCGTATAGGACTGATAAAGTAGGAGGAAAACATGGCGAGAAAGAGTGAGTATGCAAATGAATATGTACATATTTTGAAGACTGATAAAAATTGCTTTAAAGCTGCTCTTAATTTTTGTGAGGGATATAAAGATTTTATGGATTCATCAAAAACTGAGAGAGAATGTGTTAAAACCATTATAGAGTTGGTAGAGAGTAAAGGCTATAAGGCATTTAATAAAAATGCTAAATCTCTTAAAGCTGGGACGAAACTTTATGTTAATAATAGAGGTAAGTCCATTGTTCTTATCACTATAGGAAAAGAGAGTTTAGACAAGGGAGTTAATTTTGTTATCTCTCACATAGATTCACCAAGACTAGATTTAAAGCCAAACCCAGTTTATGAAAGTGATGAGATTGCTTACTTTAAAACTCACTACTATGGGGGCATAAAGAAATATCAATGGCCTACAGTTCCACTTTCTATGCATGGACGAATATTCAGAGAAGACGGAAGTTTTGTGGATATATCAATAGGAGAGAAAGACGATGAGCCTAAGTTTATAATTACCGACTTGCTTCCTCATCTTGCAGCAGAACAAGAGAAAAGGACTCTTAGAGAGGGCGTAAAGGGAGAAGAATTAAATATAGTTATCGGAAGTATTCCTATGATTGATCTTGATGAAGAGATAAAAGATGCAGTGAAGGAGAATACTTTAAAGATACTTTATGATTCGTTTAAGATTAAAGAAAAAGATTTTGCGAGAGCCGAGATAGAGTTTGTGCCAGCCAACAAAGCTACTGACATAGGATTCGACAAATCTATGATAGCAGCTTATGGTCAAGATGACAAAGTTTGCGCTTATCCAGCATTAATTGCAGAGTTGGAAAATGAAAATCCAAATAAGACAAGTGTAGCAGTATTTACAGATAAAGAAGAAATAGGTAGCGAAGGAAACACTGGCATGGTATCGGATTATCTATTTTCTATTATGGAAGACTTAGCAGATATCGTTGGCATCAAGGTTAGAGATTGTTATAGAAACTCTCTATGTTTATCAAGTGATGTGAATTCAGCTTATGATCCTACATTTGCAGATGTCTTTGAAAAGAAAAATGCATCTTATATCAATCGAGGTGTGGTGCTTACAAAATACACTGGACATGCAGGCAAGTCAGGTTCAAACGACGCATCAGCTGAAACAATGGCAAAGGTTATAAAATTAATGGATGACAGAAATGTAGTCTGGCAGATAGGGGAACTAGGCAAGGTTGACATAGGTGGTGGTGGGACTATCGCAAAATATGTAAGTCAGAGAAATATAGATACTATAGATGTAGGTGTTGCAGTTTTATCCATGCATTCACCTTATGAACTAACATCAAAACTTGATATATATCATACATATCTTGCATATAAAGCATTTTTATTAAACGATTAGGAGATAAAACTATGAATAAAAAATTATTAGCAAAACTTTGTGTCATTTTAAATATTGCATTACTTGCATGTCAGGCACAAAAATCAAATGGTACTATGCAACTAAATGGAGTTGACTATCCGGAAATTTTTGTTAAGTCTGGATATTATTTTGACAAAGCATCAATGTCAGATGTACAACTTGCAAGCATGCTTGACAAAGTAACCACTGTCGAAAAACCAAGTAACCTTGGTACAGTTGTTTTACCAAATTGGTCAGAGATTACATTGACAAATAATAAAAAAGAAGAAATAGATAGCGCCATGATAGAAGCTGAACTTGAGAAGGAGAGAGATACCGAGACTACATATACTCCAGTCAAAGTAAGACGTGAAGCCAAAATGAGCGACAAAGTTATTATTGATTTTGATGGCTACGTAAATGGTGAAAAATTAGAAGGTGGTTCAGGCGAAGATTTTGAACTTGTTTTAGGTTCTGGCCAATTTATTCCTGGTTTTGAAGAAAAGGTATCAGGACACACAGCTGGTAGAAAATTTAGTTTTGATATTACTTTTCCAGAAAATTATGATCCATCGCTTGCTGGAAAAGATGCGAAGTTTGAAGTTACAATTAAGTCTATAGAAGAAGCAGTAACTCCCGAGATTGATGAAGAGTTTGTAAAAAAGCATACTAAAGAAAATGCTACTACAGTTGAAGAGTATAGAGAAGAAGTTAAGAGAAGAATTGAGGCAAGAAATGAGTTTTTGAATAATCAGAATCTTATTTACCAATTGACTGATTATTTATTTGAGGATTCTAAGTTTGATCCAACTGAAGAAGCACTTGCATGGCAGTTTTCTGTAATGATGGATGAGTATAATAGGCAAGCTGAACAATCTGGCACTACATTTTCTAGTACCGTTTCGTCAAATGGAATGACAATAAAGGATGCTTATGAAGAAATAAAGAGCGCTGTTCCCCAAGCAGTGCAATCATCAATGCTTATGGATGAATTGTTGAAACAATTTCCAAGTGATGTATCAAAAGACGATGTTAAGAATTGGTTTAATAATTTAGCAAACTCTATGGGTTATGGTAATGAAATAAGCTATGAAGATTATGAAAAGTTTATGGGATATGATAATTTAAAAGTAGCTGTTCAACAAGATAGAGCATTACTTAAGGCAGTTGGGAAATGTAATATTGTTGAATATGAGGAAGAAGTAGATAAATAGTATGAAAGCTTTAATAAAGAATGGAATGGTGATAGATCCAGTTAATTCCATCAAAGAAAAGTGCGACATCTTAATAGAGAATAATATAGTTAAGTCAGTAAAGAAAAAAATTGATGAGGACGCAAACTATGTTATAGATGCAAAAGGTATGATAGTTTCTCCGGGATTTGTTGACTTGCATGCGAATTTTTGTGACCCAGGAGCGACTGACAGAGAGGACTTAAAAACTGGTTCACTTAGTGCTGTTAAAGGTGGCTACACACATGTTATACTAGGTGTAGACAATAAACCAGCGCCATCAGAATGTAATGTGATTGATTATATAATTAGATATGCAAGTATCATGCCTACAAATATATATGCTTCTGCGGCAATTTCAGAAGATAGATTAGGATTTGAGGCTGCTGACATAAATTTCTTGTATAGCCACGGTGCATTTGCATTTTATGATGGGTTAAGAGCTATAGAGGATAAAAATCTTCTTGCTAAAGTAATGGGGCTAGTGAAAGCTAAAGGAAAGGTGCTTTCTCTATTTAGTGGAACTTCGGATGATAAATATACTAGAGGAATAATAGATGGAGCAGTTGCAAAAAAGCTTAAGATCAAAAATCCTACTCCGCTTGATGCAGAAGCAAATGATTTAAAAGACAATCTTGCACTCGCAAAGCTTACAGGAGTTAAACTTGATTTGGCATATATAACATCTGCTGAGTCTATAGAATTAGTTGAAGAAGCAAAGAAAGATAAACAAGAAGTATATGCAGAGGTACCAGCTTTAAACTTAATTCTCACTGATAAGGCACTCGATAAATATGGCACAAATGCTAAAGTAGTACCAGCGCTTAGATCTGAATCTGATAGAGTGAGTTTGTGTAAAGCACTAAAAAAAGGTACATTAGATGTAATATCAAGTAACCATGTGCCGATAGAGAAGAAAGATAAAAACGAAAAAATGAAAGACGCACCATCTGGTGCTATAGGTCTTGAGACAGTACTTGGTATCTGTGGGTTAAGACTTGTAGATGATGGTTATCTTAATTGGAAAGAAGTTATTGAAAAGATAAGTGCAAATCCAGCAAAGATATTTGGACTTGATAAAGAAGGTGCTGGAAGTATTACAGAGGGAAAGAAAGCAAATATCACTATCTTTAACCCAAATGAAAAATGGAAATTAGAGGAAGAATCAATAGTTTCTAAATCTCATAATTCACCACTTATTGGTGTAGAACTCATTGGAAAAGTTAAATATACTATTTGCAATGGAAGATTAGTATATAGAGAAGTTGAACTTAAAAAGTAATGAATAAAAAATCATTTATAACAAAAATAGTTTGGTTATTTGTAATTCTGTTCATTGTTTTTGCAAGCTTTAAAGCATATCAAAGGTATTCATTTACTAAAGAAAGAGCAGATTTATCTACATATCTCGGTGTGACAGGAGATGATGTCGCAGTATATTTGAATGATACATTGCAAAATCACTTTGACACCGATATTAAGCATAAAGGTATCAAAAGTAATGGGACAGTATATCTTCCATTATCATTCGTGAAGGCATTTATCAACAATAGATTTTATTTCGCAAAGGATATAAATAAGATACTCTATTGTTTGCCAGATGAGATAAAAGTTTCTGGCGATACGGATATACACCAGATTGGAAATGCACCACATGTAATATTTAAGGATGAACCATATTTACTTATAGATTATGTGAAAGATTATACCAATATGAGGTATGACGCATATCTTGATGAGGAAAATAAAAGAGTATATATTTACACTGATTGGGATAAGGAAACTATAGCTTATCTAAAAGGAAGAGAATCGGCAAGGCTCCAAGGTGGTAATAAGAGTCCAATAATTACGGATTTAAAAAAAGGTGAAGAGGTCAAGATTCTTGATAAAATGACAAAATGGATAAAGGTCAAGACTGCGAATGGATATATTGGATATATTAGAAAAAACAAAGTCAACAAAGAAACTGAAAAAATACCGGTAAGTAGTTATGTTGAAATAGTTAGAAAAGGGAAGAAGATGGCACAGAAACCATGTATTGGTTTCCACCAAGTTCTTTCAAATTATTCTTCAAGCAAGCTACCAGAACTTTTAAAAAATGCAAAAGATATGAACGTTATAGCACCTACTTGGTTTGTCATAAAAAATAATGAGGGTGATATTAGGTCAGTTGCTAATGATGCTTATTCACAGTACTGCCACGCAAAAAAATTGTCCGTATGGGCGACAGTTAATAATTTTGACTTAGATGATGTGGATGAAAAGGCATTGTTTTCAAATACTTTGACTAGAAGGAAAATGATAGACAAGATTTTAAGAGAAGTAGCAGTTAACAATCTTGATGGGATAAATCTTGATATAGAACAAGTTTCGCCAGATGCTGGAGAAGACTACACGGAGTTTGTAAGAGAATTATCTATAGAGCTTACTAAAATTGGCTGTATCTTAAGCATTGACACCTATGTGCCATATAATTTTAATAGGCAGTATAATTTAAAAGAATATAATGATTTCTGTGATTATGTAATTATTATGTGCTATGATGAACATTATTCAGGAAGCAAAGAAGCTGGTTCAGTCTCTTCAATAAATTATGTAAGGGATGGAATTAATCTTTCACTTGTCAATGTAGATAAAGATAAACTAATAATTGCATTACCATTTTATACAAGAATATGGACTACGACAACTGATGGCAAAGTTTCATCTATTGCAGGTGCATCTCAAGCTCTAGAGAATGCAGCAATTGCTCAAGGATTAAAGTTTACTTTTGATGAGGCTACTTGTCAAAACTACGGAACAAAGACAACACAAGAGGGAAGTCTTGTAGAGTGCTGGATGGAAGATGATTTAAGTCTAGCATATAAGGTTCACGAGATTAAAAAGATGGATTTGGCAGGCACAGCTGCTTGGAAACTTACTCAAGAAAGAGAAAACTTTTTCAAAATTATAAATATAAACGATTAATATTATGAATTTAGATTTAGTAATTAATACCTTAAATGAAGAGGGAAAGGTGCTTGCAATTAAAACTGACACAGTCTATGGTTTGATTTGCAATGCATTTGATAAAAAAGCTACCAACAAGATTTATGAGATTAAAAGGAGAGAAAGCAAAAAGGCACTTTCAATCTTTGTTAAAAGCATAGACGATGTCAAAAAATATGTGCATCCGGATAATTTGACAAGCCAAGTAAAACGAATAATGCAAAAATATTGGCCAGGTGCACTTACACTTGTTTTTAAGAAAAAAGACGACATGCTTAATCACATCACGGAAAATACTAACAGTATAGGTATAAGAATACCTGATGATAAAGATTTACTTAATATATTAGATAATATTAATTTCCCTTTGGCAGAAACTTCTTGTAATATATCTGGCGAAAAAGAATATAATAATGCTAAAGAGATTAGCGATAAAATGGGTGACATGATAGACTTAATAGTGGATGGCGGAGAAGTTATAAATAATACACCATCAACTGTATTATCCGTAGAATGTAATGAACCAATAATTTTGAGAGTTGGAGCACTTAAGATAGATGTCTAAGACTAAGAATAAAAGAAATATCAAAATTGAAATTATAAGGCTTATAGCCTGCATGGCAGTTATATGGTATCACATAAGAGAGTTGCCTTGGAAAACCAATGGTGAACTTAGTGAGACCGCAGTTTTTTTTGAATGTGTGTGCACAATATGCGTTATGACTTTCTTCCTTATCACGGGATTTTTTATTTACAATAGGAATGGCACTATACTTGAAAACTGGGGCTATTTGATAAAAAAGTTTTTTAGCCAAGTATTTATTTTTTTTATTTTGGTTTGCATTTTCACTATAGTATTTCATGAATTCCTTATATCAAGAGAGAGTTTTCTATATTGTATACAAAATGCTTCTTTAAGCAAGATAGCCACTACGCTTTTTGATAGTTTTAGGTACTTCTCGGCAAATTATTTGCCTGGTACAGCAGCGCATCTCTGGTATATTTTTTCTTATGCTATTATAATCATAGCTTATCCTATAACTAAGTTTATAATAGAAAAGTTTCCCAAATATATAACTTATATCATTTTAGTGATTTTGACAATATTCATGATTATAAATGACTACTATTTGTTTTATGGAAATCCGTCATATAATCTAATATTTAAAATAATACATAAGCCAATATACTATAGTGTATGGGGATATGTTCTCTATAATGATATAATAAAAAAAAATGTCGATGAGAGACTAAAGAAGACAAGAAATAAAAAAAAGATATTGATTATTAATAAACCTTTATGTTTTATATCAGTACTAATGTATGCAATTACCTTTATTCTACTTTTTAAAACTCAGGTCGCATATGATCTTGGAACTAATGGTGAGTATGTTTATACTTCTTGGCTTAGTACTTATTCATTATTTTTAACCACAGGGTTTATATTATTCATATATAATTTAAATATTGATAGATTTTTAAATGAAAAAATTAATAATATTATATATTATTTATCTAGCAAGACCTTAGGAATATATATGATACATTATTTGGTTATTACTAAGTTTTTGTCTATAGGATTCCAAAGTATGTTCACAAATAATAGACCTAATTTTTTATACCACTTGATATATTATATATTTTATAGTTTGTTTATATTTATTGTGTCATTTGTTATTTTGTTGATTATAGAGTTTATAGTTAATAGTATAAAGTCTTTAATAATGAAGAGGTGATGGTATGACTAAAAGAAAAGATTATTTAAAATGGGATGAGTACTTTATGGGCCTTGCAGTCCTCGCTAGTCTTAGGAGTAAAGATCCAAATACTCAAGTCGGTTGTTGTCTAGTTGATTCGGATAACCGTGTTTTATCTCTTGGATATAATGGTTTCCCTATAGGATGTAGTGATGATGAGTTTCCATGGGACAGAGAGGGCAAAACTTCTTATGATACGAAGTATAATTATGTTTGTCATGCAGAGTTAAATGCTATATTAAATTATAAAGGCAATTCATTAAAGGGTGCCAAGGCTTATGTCAATCAATTTCCTTGCAATGAATGTGCAAAAGCTATAATACAGTCAGGAATAAAGACAATTATTTTTTTAGATGATAAATATGCAAATAGTGATGGCGTAAAGTCTTCAAAGAGAATGTTTGATGCCGCGGGTGTAAAATATAAAAAGTTTAAAGCCTTAAATAAAGAAATTAAAATCAATTTATGATTATAAATGACTATAATATCAATTATATAGATAGTGGAAGTGGACAGGCAGTCCTTTTGCTTCATGGATGGGGTTCAAATTTAAAGAGTTTCACAAGTTTAATTAATTTACTTAAAACAAAATATAGAGTACTGGCCTTAGACTATCCAGGATTTGGAGAAAGCGACATTTTAAAAAAAAGTTTTACCGTTGATGACTATTGTGATATTGTTGTAGAGTTTTTAAAAAATCTAGAAGTTAAAAGTGTTATACTTGTTGGACACTCATATGGTGGAAGAATCATTCTTAAACTTAATAATAGAAAAAATCTGCCATTTGCAATAGAAAAAAATGTGCTCATTGATGCCGCTGGGTTAAAAGATAAAAAAGATTTAAGAATTAAATTTAAAGTCGCTACATTTAAGTCATTAAAATATATATTTAATTTACTGCCAATTAGTAAAGTGAAAAAAGACGAGATGATTAAAGCGCTAAGAAAGAAGTTTGGTTCAAGTGACTATGCTAATGCACCTAAAGTTTTACAAGATACACTGGTAAAGTCAGTTAATGAAGACTTAACTTGGTGCCTAGATAATATGAAGGAAAGTCTAATTATATGGGGCGACAAAGATACAGTGACACCTCTATGGATGGCAAAACTAATGGAAACTAGGATAAGAAATTCAGGAATTGTATTATTAAATGGAGGACATTTTTCTTATTTGGATGACCCTGTTACGTTCTCGAAAGTTATAATTTCATATTTTAATTTATAATGAATAGTATAATATCAAAAATTAATATTGAGCTAAAAAGAGTATTTAAAGAGCATGGGTATGATGATACCTATGCATTTATTTCTATATCAAATAGGCCAGAACTTGCAGATTATCAGATTAATTCTTGTTTCAATATAGCTAAACTAATTAAAAAGAATCCTATCGAAGTTGCGAACGATGTTGCTGAATTAGTTAAAGATTTAAAAGTCGACAATATAAATGCATTTGTCAAATGCGAGGCTTGTCCACCTGGATTTGTAAATCTCATACTTAATGATAAACTTTTGATTTTAAGTGTGGAAGATATGTTAAGTGACATTGCACTTGGTATAGCTGGTAAAGATATACTTCCAGTGGATGCACCTAAATGTATTTTACTTGACTATGGCGGCGCTAATGTTGCTAAACCTTTGCACGTTGGGCACTTAAGAGTTGCAGTTATAGGCGAAGCGTTAAAAAGATTATATAATCGCCTTGGCATAAAGACTATATCAGATGTTCACCTTGGTGATTTTGGACTTCAAATGGGACTTGTCATAGAAGAACTTAAAGACGAAAATATGGTAGATTCATTTTCAATAACTGACCTTGAAACTATTTATCCGAAAGCTTCTTTAAGGGCAAAGGGCGATAAGAATAAAAATATAGAACCTGATTTGGAGTTTAATGATAGGGCACATGAAGCCACTAAAAAACTTCAAAACAATATAGAGCCAGAGACTACAATTTGGAAAAAAATATTAAAGGTAAGTATTGATGATTTAAAGATAAGATATGGCGAGTTAAATGTATTCTTTGATTATTATTATGGCGAATCAACTGTCAAGGACATTATGGGTCCTATGGTTGATACTATGATAAAGAAAGGCATTGCATATGAGTCGGAGGGAGCATACGTAATAGATGTAAAAGAGGATACTGATAAAAAAGAAATGCCCCCATGTATAGTTAGGAAAAGTGATGGGGCAGTCCTATATGCCACATCGGATCTTGCAACTATAATGTTTAGAGAAGAAAATTTTGACGTAGATGAATATGTATATGTTGTTGACAAAAGACAAAACTTACATTTGACTCAATGTTTCAGAGCTTCTAAAAAAGCAGGTCTCTTAAAGAAAGATAAAGTTTTTCATCATGTAGAAGTTGGGACTATGAATGGAAAAGATGGCAAGGCTTTAAAGTCAAGAGATGGAGGCGTTTTTAAATTAGAGACTCTCATCAAAGATGCAAAGGACAAGGCATTAAATCAATTAAAAGATAATAATAGAGATTTAAATGGTTTAGATGAAAACGACATTGCCAAAAAAATAGGCATCGCTGCACTTAAGTATGGTGATTTGTCAAATAGTCCTACAAGAGATTATATTTTTGATTTGGAAAAGTTTTTATCATTCCAAGGTAATACCGGTCCATATATTCTATATACATTGGTTAGAATAAAGTCGATATTTGAAAAAATAGGTATTAGTAAGATTGATAAAGTAAATGATGTAAAATGTGATGCAATTGTTCATAACATATTTTTGAAAGCTATTAAATACGGAGACATTTTACTGGATGCATATAAGAATTACGACACAAGTATCATCTGTAAGTATATATATGAGTTATCGGATGATTTTAATTCATTCTATCATGAACATAGTATAATTAATGAAACTGATGAACATAAAAAGTTATTATATATAGTGGTATGTAGTATAGTTGATAGGATAGTGAGAGATGCTCTCTCTATACTCGCTATTGAAATACCAGACAAAATGTAATATTTGTTTGACATCTATTTTATTATTTGATATAATAGAAAGGTTGAGCAAGACAGCAAATGTTTTGCTTTTTGTTTTTATTTGAATTGGAGGAATTATGAACATTCTAAAATTTGAGTCAGGAACATTAACTTTTGAGGCTATTAGGGGACCTCTTATGGTAGCAATAGTAATTGCTATACTTGCACTTGTATTTGCATTTGTCCTGACAACACTTGTGTCAAAAGAAGATGAGGGCACAGATAAAATGAAAGAAATATCAGCAAGCATTAGGGAGGGTGCTAAAGCATTCTTGTTTGCTGAATATAGAATATTGTTGATTGTTATTGTAGTTTTATTTATTGCAATAATGATGTTTACAGGTACAAGTACTGCACCTGGTTTACTATCAGCAATAAGTTTTCTTGTGGGAGCATGTTTTTCAATTCTTGCTGGTTACTTTGGTATGAATATAGCTACTAAAGCAAATGTAAGAACTGCAAATGGTGCTAAGACAGGAGGTATGAATAAGGCATTACTTATCGCCTTCCGTGGTGGTTCAGTAATGGGTATGTCAGTTGTTGGATTTGGACTTTTGGGTTGTGCTGCTATTTATTTTATAACTGGCAATTCAGAAATCCTTACAGGGTATTCTTTGGGTGCATCAACTATTGCGCTCTTTGCGAGAGTTGGTGGTGGCATATATACTAAGGCTGCAGATGTAGGAGCAGATATCGCAGGTAAAACTATAGAAGATTTACCAGAAGATGATCCAAGAAACCCTGCTGTTATAGCAGATAATGTAGGAGATAATGTTGGAGATGTAGCTGGTATGGGAGCAGATTTATTTGAGTCATATGTAGGCGCAATTATTTCTGCAATCACACTTTCTGTAGCATCACCAGCAATTGGAAATAGAGGAGTTATATTTACATTTGTGCTCGCTGCATCAGGAATAGTCGCTGCAATCATCAGTGCACAATTTGTAAGAGGAAATGGAAATCCACAAAAGGCACTTAACACTGGCACATATGTGTCATCTGTACTCGTGGTTATTGCTGCAATAGTATTTTCTAATTCAATTTTAGGAAATGTAAAGTATGGTGTATCTATAATTGCGGGACTCTTGGTTGGAGTAATCATAGGAAAGATAACAGAGGTTTACACTTCTGCAGATTATAAATCAGTTAAACATATTGCAGAACAGTCAAATAAGGGTGGAGCAGCCACAACTATAATTTCAGGAATTGCAGTAGGTATGAAATCTACTTGGATAACTATTGTCCTTATATGTTTAGCTACTATCATAGCTTATAATTTTGGAAGTCAAGTTGGTGGTATGGCAGGAGGACTTTATGGTATAGCGCTTGCTGCGGTTGGCATGCTCTCTACTACAGGAATAACTGTAGCAGTTGATGCTTATGGTCCAATTGCTGATAATGCCGGTGGTATTGCAGAAATGGCAGGACTTGACGAATCAGTGAGAGAGGTTACAGATACTCTTGACTCAGTTGGAAATACAACAGCAGCTATGGGAAAAGGTTTTGCTATAGGTTCAGCTGCACTTACAGCACTTGCATTATTTGTATCTTATGCAAATGCAGTTAGATTATTTGATGAAGGTATTAATATATTGGAACCAAATACTGTTGTAGGACTTTTAATTGGTGCTATGCTTCCATTCTTATTCTCAGCATTCACTATGGAGTCTGTATCTAAGGCAGCAGGAGATATGGTTACTGAAGTAGTAAGACAGATGGAACAAATCCCAGGACTTAAAGAGGGAAATGCAAAAGCAGATTATAGAAGATGTGTTGAGATATCTACACATGCTTCTCTTAGAGAAATGGTACTTCCAGGACTTCTTGCAGTACTTGTACCAATTTTAGTTGGATGTATTCCATTCCTTGGCACTAAGGCACTCGGAGGCGTGCTTGCAGGTAGTCTTGCCTCAGGTGTATGTATGGCAATATTTATGAGTAATGCTGGTGGCGCTTGGGACAATGCTAAAAAGTACATTGAACAAGGAGCATATGGAGGAAAAGGATCTGATACTCATAAAGCTGCAGTAGTTGGAGATACTGTAGGTGATCCATTTAAAGATACTTCTGGACCTTCAATAAATATTTTGATAAAACTCATGACCATTGTGTCACTTGTATTCGCGCCACTTTTCTTAAAGTTTGCAGGTATGTAGTTTATAAGGGCAGGTTGAAAAATCTGCCCTATTTATTTTATAAGTTTTATGATAAAAAAGATTTTTATAAAAGTTAATAGTGCATTATTTTTTATATTGCTATTCACTTTTCTTTTTACAAAAACAAACTATAGTTATTTTTTCTCGTTTTATCCAGCAGAAAATGCTGAGAGCAAGGTAATTGTTATTACTGGAGATTCTTATGCGGGATATTTAGCTGGATTTGAATGTTACAAGGACTATAACTTTTTAATTTATGCAGATGCTGGGAAAAGTACCAAAGAGAACTTTGATATGATGAAGGAAGCAGTAAATGCATATCCTGACACAGTTATAATATCACTAGGTGTAAATGACCATAATAAGCATGAGAAACCAGAAGATTTTTCAAATAGAATAGAAGAACTTATACTTATGTGCAAGGAAAATCAGAAAAGAGTAATATTGCACACTTATATGATTTATGATGACGATGAATTTGATGGTGCGAAGAGCATATATACAGTTGTGGATTATGATAATGAACTTAAGAGACTTGGAAAAAAATATAGTAATACATTTTATATAGATATGTCTGACTATAATAATGAGATATTTTGGCAGGAAGATAGGATTCATTACAACAAAATATTCTATGATGAGTTATATAGTCGAATATCAACTGCGCTTATGCTATTTTAATAAATGAAAACTAAAATTATTAAAATATTTATATTACTATTTGTTCTAATCTATGTGCCAAACATAGGTATGGCTGAAGTTATTCATCAAGAGAAAATGATAGAAAAGGCCATTGCTGACAATAAGAATGATATGGCTGAAGAACTTAAAGATAAGTATCGGTTATTTAAAGATCTTATTGCTTCAAATGGTTCTTATGAGGATGTGACATCAGGTTGGTTATATTTTGATAATAATAATGATAAATTGATGATAGGCAGTTCTGGCGCTGTATTTTGTGGCTATACAATGAAAAAAGAATTATTACATAAATATGGTTATGATTTAATTGGTTTTGGTGGAATTTTTGACGAAGACTTGGTTGACTTACTGACAATGATAAAACATAAAAAATATAGAAAAATAGTATTTTTTGGTGGAGTCAATGACTTAAATATTCGTGCTCTATATAAGTGTGATAATATAGATTTAAAGTACTGTATAGTTCTTCATATGATGCTTGATGAAGCTCAAAATCATTTGATGGATAATCAATCACAAGTATACTATATTAAAATTAAGCCTATGACTTATAATAGAGACTTTGACGATGAAAGTTTTGTAAAAAGATACAATAATATGGCTAAGCAGATAAATGATAATGTAGAATTATTTGGATTTAAATCATATGACATACCTTTTGATACTGTACATAAGTATACAGATCACTATATTCATTACAATAACAAGATGGTGTATGAGACAATGTTTAAAGATATAGGGTAGCGTTTCTTCAAAAAAATGGAAAAATGTGTTATAATTATAAAGGAGAAATATGGAAGGGAAGCTTTTAGTAATATCAGGTTTGTCAGCTGCTGGCAAAGGCACAATAGCTAAAGAACTTGTTGATAGATTTGATAATTTTGTGCTTTCAGTATCGGCAACAACCAGGGAAAAAAGAGGCAATGAGGTTGACGGAAAAGACTATTTTTTCATTTCTAAGGAAAAATTTGATGAGATGATATCAAACGACGAGTTTCTAGAATATGCAAAATATGTGAATAACTATTACGGTACTCCCAAGAAGTATGTTGAAGATATGATAAAAAATGGCAAGAATGTGATACTTGAGATTGAAATGCAGGGTGCTCTGCAGGTTAAAAAGATTTACGATAAGGCAGTCCTAGTATTTTTTCTACCAAAGGATGCAAAAACTCAGCGGGAGCGACTAATAAGTAGAAAGAGAGAAACGCTAGAGCAAATAGAGGAAAGAATAAGGCAAGCAATTGTAGATGCCGAATATGCAATTCATTATGATTATGTGCTTGTAAATGAAAATATTGATGACTCTATAAAAGATATGCAAGAAATAGTTGACGGTAAGTATGATAAATATAAAAATAAAAAAAGTTTATTAATTTTAGAACAAATTGTAAAGGATATAAAGGGGGAATAATATGTTTGAACCATCAGGACAAGAATTAATTAACATCGCAAATGAAAGTATATTGAATGAAAATGAGAAAATTAAAAGTAAATATACTGTAATTATTGCTGCGGCTAAGAGAGCAAGACAATTAGTAGATGATAAGGATGAGAGAGTTGAAGAAGGTGCTAACCCACTTACTGTTGCTATTGATGAAATAAAAAACAAAGAAGTGAAGATAGAACCGGAAGCATAGTAACTATGAAGTGCTGTTTCATAACTTTAGGATGTGATAAAAATACAGTTGATTCTGAAAAGATTTTTAAGTTATTTATTGATAAGTATAAATGTGAAATAGTTTTAAATCCTGAAGATGCGGACATAGTTATATTGAATACTTGTGCTTTTATAAAAGATGCCAAAAAAGAGAGCATTGACTATATTAATTACTTAGTTTCACTTAAGAAAAAGAATAAAATTAAGAAGATACTTGTGACTGGATGTCTTGTCTCAGAAAATAATAAGACTGGTGAATATAGTGAGCTTTTTAAGGATGTAGATGTATCCTTGAAACTTTCGGAATATGTATCTAATTTAGATAATGTAAATGATAGGGTGAGTGACATCCTATCATTTTCTTCGTTTTTAAAGATATGTGATGGTTGTAATAAGTATTGCTCATATTGTATAATTCCTTATCTCAGAGGCAATTTAAAAAGCAACACCATAGAAAACTTGTTAAAAGAAACCAAGAAACTAGCCAAAAATGGAACAAAAGAATTAAATATTGTTGGTCAAGACGTTCTTGCCTATGGAATGGACTTGAAGCATAGCAAGAGTTTAGATTTAGATAAAGAAAAGCCAATAGTTACATTGATTAATGAAATATCTAAGATTGATGGTATTGAGTGGATTAGGCTTTTATATTGTTATCCGGAAGAGATAGATGATTCGGTTATTACTCTAATAAAAAATAATGATAAGGTTTTGCCATATATTGATATTCCTATACAGCATGCAAGTGACAAAATATTAAAATTAATGAATAGAAAGACAACTAAAGCAGAACTCAAGAACCTTATTAAAAGATTAAGAGACAATATACCTAATATATGTATTAGAACAACTCTCATTGTCGGATTTCCTGGAGAGACTGAAGATGATTTTAATGAGCTTGCTGAATTTGTAAAAGAGATGAAGTTTGATAAGATAGGAGTATTTACTTATAGCAGGGAAAAACTTTCTAAATCGTATAACTTTCCTAATCAGCTTGATGAAAAGGTAAAAGTTACTAGAAGAAAGAAAATATTAGAAATTCAAAAGAAAATAGTTAAAGAGCTTAATAAAGATAAGATTGGCTATGTATATAATGCAATTGTAGAAGGGAGACTGACAACTACAAAAAATTCATATTTAGTTAGACCATATTTCAATGCACGTGACATTGATGATAAAGTAATAGTAAAGTCTAAAGAGATGCTTATGTCAGGAACTTTTGTGAATGTCGAAATTACAAAAGTGAATGGATACGATTTAGTAGGAAAAATTATCTAGGAGTATTTATGAATTTACCAAATAAGTTAACATTGTCAAGAGTTATAGCCATACCAATATTTATAGTTTTTTTTGTGCTTGGGACTTTGAATAGCGGCATTCATTATGAAGGAATAAATATTTATCGCGCTATGGCAGCAGCTATCTTTGTAGCAGCTTCTATTACAGATTACTTTGATGGCAAAATTGCAAGGGAGAGACATCTTATAACAAACTTTGGGAAACTTATGGACCCACTTGCTGATAAGATGCTTGTAATAACTGCTATGATGCTTTTGACACAAAGCAAAGAGATAAACTACCTCTGTACATTGATAGTGGTGCTTAGAGAGTTAACCATATCGTCAATTAGACTTATAGCACTTGAGAAGGGTATTGTCATTGCTGCATCTATCTGGGGAAAGCTCAAAACTTCTACACAGATGATTTCACTTGTACTAATTCTTTTTCATTTTTACAAAATCAATAACCTTGCATATTACATAACATATGGATTGTTTTATCTATCTACCTTATTTGTTATCATTTCGCTTATTGATTATATTATAAAGAGTAAAGAGGTATTTTTATCTTAAATGTATACTGAAGTTATTAAAAAACTAATAGCAAAGAAAATTAGTATATCTACCGTTGAGTCTATAACAGGAGGACTTATTTCAAAACTTGTGACAGATGTGCCTGGTAGTTCATCAATTTTGTCTGAGAGTTATGTATTATATTCCAATGACTCAAAGGTTTCCGTCCTTGGGGTGGACGCAGGTTTAATTGAAAAGTATGGTGTGGTGTCCAAGGAAGTTGCTAAAGATATGGTTGTTAAGCTTAAGATGATTAGTGGAAAAGATATTTGCATATCTACTACCGGAAACGCCGGACCTGATGTGTGTGATAATAAGCCTGTAGGGAGAGTATATGTCGGCATAAATTTCCTTGATGAAGTAAGTGTATATGAACTCAATATAGATGGAGATCGAGAAAAAGTGCGAAATAAAACAGCTGAGTTTATATTTAATAAAATTGATGAGTTAGTATAATGATTATTATTAAGACAATTTTAGCCATTATTGGGATTATCTTACTGGCAGTATTGATAATTTTGCTTTTACTGCTCATAATACCTTTTAAGTATAGGCTTGAATTATACGATGATAATGAAGAGTGCTATGGATTTAATTTAAATTATTTGATATTAAAGCTTAAGGCTGAATTAAGGTTAAAACCAAAGTTTTATTTTAAACTTACTCTTTTAAATAAGGCATTAGTAGATACTGCTGTAAAGAAGAAGAAAACAGAGAAAAATAGTATAGAAAATACAAATTTTATAAAGCACAAGGGACTTGAAAAAGAGATAAATGTCAATAAAGGCGACATTAGAAAATTATTCCAAAGTGCAAAAAAATCTGAACTAGTTGCAAGAACAAATACTTTTGAGAAACTTAAACCAAATGATAAAGAAAAGAAGAAATTGATTAAAAACACTAATTCTTTATTAGATAAGTTCAAAAATCTACTGCCTAGGGATTTTATATATGTTGTAAAGCGTATAGTTATAGAAGGCATAAATGCACTAGATAAAATAAAGCCTACAAATTGCAAAATAGATATAAAGTATAGCGATAAAGATCCATATTCTAATGGTATTATGATGTCATTTGCAGCACCACTATATGCAGTACTAGGTGATAAACTAAAACTAAGAGTGGGAGACAAAGGTAGAACTCTACGAAGATTGATATACACAGGAAGACCAGTACTTATCACATTATTTGGACCTATATTAAGTTTATTATTTGATAAGAAAGTTAGGGCATTTATATTTAAAAAGAAATAAGATTTGTAGTTGTAAAATAACTTATGATATTTTATAATATCTATGTATGGAGGATATCATGGATAATAAGATTAAGGAAAACATAAAAGAAATTTTTGATGGCGTGGTAGCACTTTCAAATACTAAGAGAGTAATTGGAGAGCCTTATACAGTAGGTGATACTACAATTGTTCCTTTTTTGGAGACCAGCATGGGAGCTGGCTTTGGAGCATTTAGCGCAGAGAAGGATGCTGGTGGTATGGCGTGTAAGGTAACACCTATAGCCTGTCTTATTATTCAAAATGGATTTACCAAGATGGTAAGTATTACTAATCAAGACCCTATAACAAAGGCTCTTGATATGATACCTGATTTAGTTGATAAAATGACAAAAAGGGGAGTTCACGACCCAGAGGTGAGTGAGGCTATAGAAGAGATTAAAGATAGTTATGAAGTGTAATATAATAAAAGTATTATATAAATTATGAATAGACAATATAGAGGTATAATAGAAAACGGACAGTTTGTCTTGACATTTATTGATTTTAATAACAGTAAGTAGTAAAATATATATAAATGAGAAAATACAGGGGGTTATAATGTCGGCTTATACAGGTGTCATTAAAGAAAATTCAATATCTTTAGACAAAATAGATTTGAAAAAGTATGACGGAAAAAAAGTTTTAGTTATAATTGATGGTGACAATAATATTAATGATAATAAAGGTATAGATCTTACCCAGTTCATTTTGCCTGAAACAAGTGATAGAGCAAGAGATGTTGAGTTGTATATGGGAGAAATGAGAAATAATGACAGAATATAAAAAAATTTTTGTTGATACATCACCGTTTATATATTATTTGGAAAATAATACTACATATGTAAAAAGTCTCAAGGAATTTTTTGATCATTGCATAAGTAAAAATATAATGTTAATCACATCAACTATTACGATTGAAGAGTATTTGGTCTATCCTTTTAAAATTAATAATAATTTAATGATAGATAATTTTTTAACCTTTATACCTGTACTTAGAACAAAGATTTTAAATATAGACAGTAAAATTGCCATAAATGCAGCAAGACTAAGAAGTAAATACGAAATGATAAAAGCGATGGATGCTTTGCAAGTGTCAGCTTGCGAAATTGAAGAATGCGATTTGTTTCTTACAAACGATAATCAATTAAAAAAGATCAGAGAGATTAATTGCAAATTAGTTTCAGAGTTATAATTTCAAGCATTATAGATTCAGAAAGGTTTTTGGTTATGGTAAATAAGGAGAAGATGGATTATACAAAATGGATGAAAAGTTTGTGTGTAAGTGAAAACTTGCATAAAATCAATGATGATGCATCAGTAGAAACTGCTGGATTTGAAGTAGCATTTAAAAAGGCGAGTATTATATAAATTAAGAATAGACAATATAGAGGTATAATAGAAAACGGGCGGTTTGTCCGTTTTTTGTTTACTTTAAAAAAATTATGTGTTATAATTGGAAATGCGACATAATAGAATATTTTTTTGTGCCTAATACAATGCACATTTTTTGATTTGGTAAAAATGTGAGTAGCCTTGTATTAGGTATATTCTGTTATGTCGCAGTAACTTAGAAGCTCACATTTTCATCGCAGCTTCTAAGGAGGCTGCGATTTTTATTTTATAATAAAAGGAGGGTAAAATGTTTTATATCAAAAAATGTATAGCAATCTGCTTATGTATTGCTATGGTAATGTGTAGCACATTGCCTAGTTTAGCATCGGGAAACGATGCTCTGCAAGAAACTACAGAGTCAAAAATTGTTGAGCAATTGAAGGAAGACTTGGGAGAGCAAAAAGCAAACGAAATTTTAAATGCTTATGAAGAGACTCGCGATGAGAATGTAGGGGACGACATTCTGTCGACCCATGATGAAGAGCACGAAGAAAATGAAGGGGCGAGTAAAAAAAATGTAGGGGCGAGCCCTGAAGAAGAGACTGATGAGGATGTGTCAAGCGAGCCCGAAGAAACTGAAATTAGTATGAGTGAGTTGTCAGAGCTTGAAGAAGATGAAAAAAGTACTGAAGAAATCAGTGAACCAGAAGAAGGTGAAAGTAGTGTTAGTGAATCATACGATTTTGAAGAAAATATCGGAGAGAGCACAGAAAGCCGTGAAGAAGATGAAACTAACGTAGATGAGTCTTATGATGGCAATTTAGACAAAAACATTGCAACAAGTTCGGAACTAGATTATGAATGTGAAGTTATTGAATTAGATGTAGAAAAAGAAAATAGCGAGGATTCGCTTTTAGGTGCAAGCGAACCTGTTATGTGGTGGTACTTAAGTGATAGTGATACAGTACTGCATTTAACTTGTGGCAGTCATCCAAGTGAAACGAATTATTGTAGAATAAGTTCAGGAAATATTGTATATAATGGAGACTTATCCGATTATAAAAGAAGAAATATAATTAGAGTCATTTTTGATGGAGAAGTTAGTTTATCAACAGGTGGCAAGTTATTTTCTACTTTTACACACCTTCAAAGTATTGATAATATTGAGAATCTTAATACTGACGATATGACATCAATGAGTGAAATGTTTAATAACTGTAACGCATTAACAGCCGTTGATTTAAGTAATTTTAATACAAGCAATGTAGTAAATATGAAGGATATGTTCAATAATTGTTCAGCATTAACGACACTTGATGTAAGTAATTTTGATACAAGAAATGTAACAGATATGCGCGACATGTTCTATGGCTGTTCAAAATTAACAAATCTAAGTCTGAGTAATTTTAATACAAGTAATGTAACAAATATGAATGGTATGTTTATGAACTGCTCTGAATTAACAGCCATTGATTTAAGTAATTTTAATACAAGCAATGTAACAAATATGAGTTGTATGTTCTATGGCTGTTCAAAAATTACGAACATTAATCTTAGTAGTTTTAACACTAGCAATGTAACAGATATGAGTAGCATGTTCTGGAACTGTTTGGAAATTTCAAGCCTTGAATTGAGCAATTTTGACACCAGATGTGTTATTAATATGTCGTCTATGTTTTACAAATGTTCAGCATTAACAAGTCTTAATTTGAGTAATTTTAATACAAGCAATGTTACAAGTATGAGTGGAATGTTTAGGTACTGCCCGGTTTTAGAAAGTATTAATGTAAGTAGTTTTAATACAAGCAATGTAACAAATATGCAGGATATGTTCGATGGCTGTACAGCATTAGCGACACTAGACGTAAGCAGTTTTGATACGAGTAATGTGACAGATATGTATGGAATGTTCCATAATTGCTCGTCTTTAATAAGTTTGGATTTAAGCAATTTTAATACTGAAAATGTAACTAGTCATTTATCTGATTATGGTGGAATGGACGATATGTTTTCTGGATGTTCGTCATTAGCAAGTTTAAATGTTAGTAGTTTTGAAACTAGTAGTGTAACGGGGATGAGATCAATGTTCAATGGCTGTTCAGCATTAACTAGTCTTGATTTAAGTAGTTTTGACACCAATAATGTAAGAGGCTTAGGTATGAGATGGATGTTTTCAGGTTGTTCGTCTTTAGAAAGCCTTGATGTAAGTAGTTTTAATACAAGTAATGTAACAACTATGGGGTCAATGTTCTCAGGCTGCTCGAAATTAACAACACTTAACTTAAGTAGTTTTAATGCTGATAGTGTTACAGATGCTGAGGGATTGTCAGGAATGTTCCAAGGTTGTTCATCACTAATTACTCTTGATTTAAGTAATTTTAATACAAGAAATGTTACAAACATGAATGGAATGTTCAGTGGTTGTTCATCACTAATAACTCTTGATTTAAGTAGTTTTAATACTAGCAATGTAACAAATATGTCAGGTATGTTTGGCCCTTGCTCAAATTTGAAAAGTATTATTGTGTCAAACAATTTTATTGTTACAAATGTAACGACTTCAACTGCAATGTTTTCAAGCTGTTTATCATTAGTTGGAGGTAATGGAACAACTTTCAACTCATCTCATACTGATAAAGAATACGCCCGCATAGATGGTGGACCTTCGTCAGCAACCCCTGGCTATTTTACTCTTTCTGGTGGAGGTGCTCCAATATTAAGTAGCATCACAGTCAACACTCCACCTACTAAAGTTAAATATAAAGTTGGAGAGACATTTGAACCAGCTGGTCTTAAAATAAACTTAAACTATAGTGATTCAAGTACTGATACAGTAACATATAATTCTACAACAAGTGCTAATTTTACATTTAACCCAAGTTTGACAACTGCATTAACAGCATCTAATACATACCTAACTATAACTTATAGCGGTAAAACTTGCAATCAAGATGTAGAAGTTATAGCACCACAGAGTATAACAGTTAAGACAGCACCAAGTAAGGTCAAGTATGCTATTGGTGAGATATTTAACCCAACAGGACTTAAGATTAATTTAATTTATAGCGATACAACTACTATTGAAGAAGTCGCATATGCCGGAAATGAAACTAATTTCTCATTTAACCCAAGTGGTACACTTAATACTGCAGGGGCATCTATCCCTATAACTATAACGTACACTAAAAATGGAGATAATTTTGACTGTATACAAAATGTTGAAGTAGTGGAACTAAGTAGTATAGCAATAACAACTCATGCCACAAAACTTAATTATAATGCAGGAGAGACATTTGACCCAACAGGTTTGGTTATAACTCTTACTTACTCAGATAGTTCTACAGAACCAGTTATATATAATGCTACAACAAGTTCAAGTTTCATATTTAACCCAACTGGTCCACTTACAAGAACTGGAAATGTCATAACAGTTACTTATGGTGGCAAGACTACTACAGAAACTTTGAATGTTAAGGAACTTACAGGTATAACTATAGCAACAAATCCAACAAAACTTAGTTATTCGACAGGACAATCACTTAACCTAAATGGTTTAGTTTTAACATTGACGTTTACAGACTCAAATAATGTAAATACAACTGAAAATGTAACTTATAATAGTACAACCCAAAGTAAGTTCGCATTTAATCCAAGCGGAGCTGCAATCACAACTGGAAATGTAACAGTTACTTATGATGGTAAAACAGGTGCAGGTATGCAACCAACATTTGCTATTACAGTAAGGACAGTAGCATCAATTAGTGTAATTAATAGACCAAGTAAAACTTCATATTCAAGTGGTGAAAAACTCGCGCTATCTGGTTTATCAATTAAAGTTAATTATGCTGATGGAACAAATGAGACAGTTGTATATTCATCAAGTAACTCAGGTGACTTCTCATTTAACCCAAGCACATCAACAAGTTTAAATACAGGTCACGCTAATGTAACAGTAACATATGGTGGCAAATCAACAACATTTGCGATATCAGTAACACAAAGTAGCGGTGGATATGTTCCATCAGGCGGTAGAAATAGCGGAGGCGGCGGCGGAGGCGGCGGAGGCGGTGGTGGTGGCGGTGGTGCCAGAGCTGCCGGAGGTGGAGGATTTCCAGCAGATAATACTCCTACAACTACACAAATAACTTCAAATAAATCAATTTCTGCAGCACTCGACAATAACACAAGTAAGTGGGCAACTGATCCTATTTCAGGAAAATGGAAGCTAAATGTGACACTTGGTGATGGCCAAGTAGCACCAGCGACAAATGGATTCTTTATGTTTGCAAGTATAGAGACTCAAGTAGTAAATGATGTACCAATTCAAACACAAGTAAATAATACATATTATTTTGACACACAAGGTAATATGGTTACTGGCTGGGTTCAAACAGCAGATAACAAATGGTATTTCTTTGAAAATGCAAAAACTGCTGATGAAGGAAAGATGTCACTTGGTTGGAAGCAAGTACAAGGCTCATGGTATTATTTTACCCCTGATGGCTCTATGATGGAAAATGGCATAACTCCAGATGGTTTTGTTATAGGAGCAGACGGAAAGTGGGTAGGATAAGATATAAAATATAAAGTAATAATTATAAATAGGTGGCATTGTCCGCCTATTTTTTTGGTGTAAATAGCAATTTTCAGTTATTAAGTGCTTCATTTCCCCTTGCATTATATATGCCAATATGATATAATAAATTGCTCACAAAAGATTGTATTTTCATAATATATAGGAGGTGCCGTATGGCAAAGTGTGCGGTTTGTGAAAAGGGAGTGAAGTTTGGCAATGCCGTTAGTCACTCTCACAGAAAATCAAATAGAACATTCAAGGCTAATCTTAAACACGTAACTGTAAAGACTGAAGAAGGAAATAAGAAATGCTATGTATGTACTAGATGCCTTCGCTCAGGTAAAGTTGAAAGAGCATAAAAAAATGCACTATGAAGTGCATTTTTTTATTTGATATATTTTTATTAGATTAAAATCTTCTTTTTAGTTTTTTTCTGAACTGTCACTAGGATAGCCACAGCTACAAGTCCTATGACATCTGTAATTATTCCAGGGTATATAAGTAATAGCCCGCTTATAATGATTAATATTCTTTCCAACGCATTCATTGATCTTAATACATACCCTCTTACACCAGCTGATACTCCAAATATTCCTACGAGTGAAGTAATGATAATGACAACAACTTCTATAGCATTTGTATTTATAAATAGCATTGCTGGATTTAATCCAAATACATAAGGAACTATAAATGCTGCTATAGCAAGTAATGTGGCATTTACAGCAGTTTTGATAGGTGAAGCATTTGCGATTGCAGAACCAGCATATGCGGCAAGTGCTACTGGAGGTGTTATATCAGCAACTATACCAAAGTAGAATACAAACATATGTGCAGCAAATGCATTCATATTCATGCCTATAAGAATAGGTGCGCAAGTTGTGGCCATGATTACATAGTTTGCGGTTGTAGGAACTCCCATGCCAAGTATAATACAAGTTATCATAGTTAAAAACATGCCGATTATTATATTACCTTGTGACAAGCCTACAATGGCAGAAGATAGTTCATTTCCGATTCCAGTTGTAGTAATAATACATGCAATTATACCAGCTACAGAACAAGCGATACCTACTGAGATAACTGATTTAGCACCGGCTGCAAGTGACTTAATTATGAGAGTAGGTGTTGTCTGTGTGATAACAAGTAGCTTCTCTTTTTTCTTTTCATTTATAATTTCTTTTCCGTTGTAATCAAGGAACATATCACGAACTACGCTTAATGCGACGGCTACAATGATTGCTATGAGCGCTGCTTTTGCCATAGTTGATTTTATAATTAAGTATGTGAGAATAACAAGTGGAAGTACAAGGTACCAAGATTTAATTACATCCTTAAACTTTGGCAAATCAGATTTTGGTATTCCTTTTAGCCCAAGTTTTCTTGCTTCAAGGTGGACAGATATAAATATTCCTGCAAAGTAAAGTAGAGCAGGGAGACATGCACGAAGGGCAATATAAGAATATTCTTTGTTGGTGTATTCTATCATCAAAAATGCTGCGGCACCCATGATAGGTGGCATTATCTGACCTCCAGTAGATGCAGCTGCTTCAACAGCTCCAGCAAACTCAGGTCTATATCCATTTTTCTTCATGAGTGGTATAGTGATAGCACCAGTTGTCACAGTATTTCCAACTGAAGAACCAGAGACCATTCCACAAAGTGCACTTGATATAACTGCTACTTTTGCAGGACCTCCGACAGAGTGACCAGCGATTGAGTTAGCGAGATTTATGAAGAAATCCGATATGCCAGTTCGTTCAAGAAAGGCACCAAATATAACAAAAAGTGAAATAAAAGCAGTGCAGGCTCTTATAGGAGTTCCTATGACTCCTTCTGTTGTATAAAATAAATCATATATAACTCTTTTTAGCGAGTTGTTCATGAGACCATAAATGATGAAGAATGAAGCGACAACTACTATAGGTACACCTGTAGCTCTTCTACAGGCTTCAAGTGTAAGAATAACTCCAAGACCACCTAAACACATCATTAGAGGAGTTAGTCTTATTCCTATATCTATAATTTGTCTATAGTTAAAAACAAAATATCCATAGCATATGATTGATAGAATAGCCAACATAAAGTCATAAATAGGTATGTGGTTAATTTTCTTTTCAAGCTTTTGGCTAACGGGATATAGTAAATAAATGCACGCAACAATCGTACCTACAAACGAAGCTCTATTGACCCTTGTGTCAAAAGGAGACAAAAATACAATATAGATACTAAGTAGTGAAAAGAACACTAAGATACAAGTCATTATTATGTTGGGGATACCAACAAATGTTCGTGTCTTAGAGTTTTCATTCTTAACGATTTCTTCGCCTCTTGATAATTTTTTCTTTGTCTTTTCCATAATTACTCCATACTTTTTCAAGATTATTTTATTACTATATTTATTAAGATGTTTTTGCCACATACATCCCAAAGACTTATTTCGTGATTATCATTTATGCAAAGTTTATGGTCATATATGTCGCTAAGATAATAAACTAAAGGGTCGATTTTCTTATTGATGTTCTCTATAATCATAGAACCGTCAGTACCATAACTTATTGTTTCGTCGTTTTCTAATTCAGTTTCAACACCAGCGCCATAGTTATAGTATATGGTTTTATATACGAAAATTTCATTTTTATCATTAAAATTATAGTAGTCAATGACTGGACTCATATTTACTGAATGGGTGAATTTGATATAAAAGTAGTCGTCATTTTTTAATGGAAAACTGGTAATTTCATCACCCGAATTGTAATTATACAAGATAAGTTTCTTATTTTCAACTTTATTTAAGTTGCAAGATGATAAAAATAATAATGCCATAGTTGTAATTACTATGGCATTAAAAACTTTTTTATAGATTTTACTAATTAAAATCAATTATTTTAAAATACCTTGTTCTTTATAATATCGTTCTGCTCCTGGGTGGAAAGGAATTGATATACCTTGTATGCCAACATTCTTATCAAGAAGAGCTGCTTTTTGGTGTATGATATTACCTTTCTCTTCAAATAAAGATTTGGTAAATTTGTATACTATTTCTTCATCGAGATTATTATTAGCAATATATGTAGCCATAACTGCTACTGTTGGAACATCGCTAGTTAATACAGTGTAAGAGTTTTTCTCAATATTAACCTTAGCGTAGAATTTATATTTATCCATAAGAATGGCAGCATGTGCAGCATCTACTGGTAATATATTGAAATCAAAGTTTGTAGCAAGCTCTGTAACGGCTACAGTTGGATGACCAGCAGTGATAAATGCTGCATCAAGTGTACCATTTTTTAATGAATCACATGAATCTGCAAAACTTTGATTGTTTTTAACAATATCTTTCTCAATATCCATGCCATATGCTTCTAGTATTTGCTTTGTGTTGAATTCAGTTCCAGAGCCTGCATCACCTACAGAAACTCTTTTTCCTTTTAATTGGTCTATGCTTGTGATTGATTTATTTGCAATGATTTGGATAGACTCAGGATAAACTGATGCAATTGCAGAAAAAGTAGTCATAGGTTGTTGTCCTGCAAACATATCTGTTGCCTTATATGCATAATCCATAACATCATTTTGAATAATAGCAATTTGAGCATCGTTAGAATCAATCATTTGAGCATTTGCCTTTGATGCACCAGTTGAAATAACATTAATTTTCAAATCATTATTTAATACTTCATTTAATCTAGATGCTACAGCACCTGAAAAACCATAATAAGTTCCTGATGTACCACCTGAAGCAAGAGTTATCTTCTTAACTGAACCAGCGCCATTTCCACAGGCAAAAATAGAGAGTGCCATAGTTGCCACTAAAAATAAGCTGATTATCTTTTTAAAATTTTTCATATAGACTCCTTTAATCATATAATAGTGTATATTATACTACTCTTTCAAAAAAAAACAATAATATATTATATTTTATTCAATTTTGGTTATATATGAATATCTTAGAAAGTATTAAAAAATGTTTAAAATAGGCTTCAAATATTGCAAAATTGCGCTAAATTGTATATAATATATAAAATATGCAATCAGCAAATAAGCAGGCTTTAAGGGCTACTAAACATATAAGTAGGCTACTACTTGTAGTGCTATTGATATGTCAAGTACTCACCTTAGGCTTTAGAGAATATAATAGTGATAATCTCTACTCTTATCAGTGGGGATTAAAGAATAATGGCAATTTTATGGTTGACAGAGCTTTACTTGCAAGCAATCATAATCCATTTTTCTTTGTTAAAGAGTTAAATGATATGATGTTCTATGATAGCAAAGAAATAATAGACTATTTTAAAGCAATTGGAAGTATATCATTTAACGCTTATGCTGAACCAGGATTTGATACAAATTGGGAAGATGGATATATATTTTTTAAAAATGTAAGTCCAAAAAGAGAAGCAATAATAGCTGTAATTGATACAGGTGTTGATATAAATCATTATGAGTTGAAAGATAGTGTGTGGACCAATATAGACGAGATTCCAGGGAATGGGATAGATGATGACCTTAATGGTTATGTAGATGATATACATGGATATAATTTTCATCATAAGAATGCAAATGTGTTTACGAATGCTACGGTAGATGTGCATGGAACTCATGCAGCAGGCATAATGGTTGCAAAGCATGAAAACAATGGCATTAAAGGAATAGCATATGACCCAAGTGTAAAAATCATGCCACTTAAGGTTTTAGATTTAAATGAGAATGGATATGTATCATCAGTAGTATCTGCTATATATTATGCAAGAGATAATGGAGCGAGAATATGTAATCTTTCGCTTGGATCGTATAAATATGAAGCGACAATAGACCATGCGATTAGATCATGTCCTAATATGGTGTTTGTAGTGTCGGCTGGCAATGGAGCAAACTTCAATGGATATAGCCTTGATGAGAAAGATGTTTACCCAGCTAAACTTAATTATTCAAATGTTATAACAGTTTCAAACGCATGCTTTGATCAGACAAAATATGTGTCAGCAAATTATGGATCATATGTAGATGTATTTGCACCAGGGACATTTATACTTAGTACATCACCAACAAATAATTTTGCATATTTAACTGGTACAAGTATGGCGGCACCATTTGTATCTGCCGTGTGCGCAATGATATACAGTAGATTTCCAGATGCACCAGTTGCACTATACAAGAATATAATAATTAATGGGGCAACTCCAACTAGCGGTTTGTTGGGGTTAAGTAAGAGTTCTGGCATATTAAATGTTTATAATTCATTGATGATTGCCAGCAACTTTTAGGAGGAAGATCAATGAAAAGAAAAAAAATTACAGTGATTATGCTTACACTAATTATTACTATGATGAATGTAGTAGGAACTTTTGCTGCGAAATTAGATCCTTCTATACCAAGTTTTGATGCAAATAAATTAGCATTAGCATCTGATGGTACAGCAACTTTTACTGCACCAACATATGATGCAAAGTGGAAGAGATATGATATTCAACTTCTTAAAAGAGTTACCACTGTTAGTGCCTCTACTGGTATTGTGTATACATATAAGACACAGGGAAGTATCCAACATATAGATCCTTCAGATAATGATTATTCATTTAATATATCTTCAACTGGATATTATCAATTCCAGATAAGAGGTGTAAACCTTGAAGGAAATTATGGTGAGTGGGTTGCAATTTATGATAATAGTACTTGGGCATCTTCTAAGACTAGCTACCCAGGAGTTGCAGTTTCTGAAGATGATATAAGTCCAGGTGCTGGAGGCAGCGGAAGTGGAGCTGCTGGGACTGGTTATGACTATAACTATGGACCTGGAGTTGTAAATCAAGGCTATCTTCCATATGGCTACCAATATGCAATAATTGGTCCAAACGGACAAATTCTTTATAACTATAATAATAATTATAATTATCAACAACAGGGATCAGGAATGCCTTACGGACCTGGATATGCCGCCGGGAATGGTACAAATACTGGAACGCCTAATCTATATCCAAATACTGGCATATCAAATTATCAACAGGTGCCATCTCCTTATGGAGATACATCAGGTCAATATGGATATAATTATAACCAGGGTTCGCAGGTTAATCAAAATGGACAGACTAATCCTAATTACTATAATGGAGGAGGTGCATCAACTAATCCAGGAACAAATACAAGTGGAGCAAGTCCTCAGATTACTCAAGGTCTTGAGATAGGTTGGCATGTAGACTCAAATGGAAGATTTTATTATCAAGGTAATGGAGTAGTATTAAAAGGAACTTGGTATTTGATAGATGGAAGTTTCTATAGATTTTCAAACAATGGATATATTTTAGCTAATCAGTGGTTCCAAGACACTACTACTGGATATTGGTATTATCTCGGTGGTGATGGAAGAATGCTTCTTGGTTGGCAGTGCATAAATGGAACTTGGTATTATTTTAAACCAGAAAATGGAAATGGCTATGGAACCATGTATAGAAATACAACACTTCAGATTTCTGATGGAGTGTGGGGATCAGGAACCTATGCATTTGATGCAAATGGTGCCACAGTTATGAACGCATGGTATGGTGGACACTATTACGGAAAAGATGGAAAACGAGCAAACTAATAACAAAGAAAAGTTTGTGAAAGTTTTTTATATAGCGATGATGGCCATTATGGCTGTCATTGCTATTATTTTAGTTGACCTAATAATTAAGAGTAAAAATAAATTGCCGGAAAAGAGTTATATTGCCGATGGAAATATAAAAAATATAGATGTAACATTGAATAAAGATGAAAACATTGATAAATTTATACGAGACTATTTCAAAGCTAGAATTGATTTAAATTTTTCAAAAATATTTTCTGCTTATGATAGAGATTACTATAAGGAAGAGCGGGAAAATACTGATGGCACATTTAAAAAAATTATTGACAATATAAGATATGAAAGAATATTTGTAAAAAGCTATGATAACTTAACTATCTATACAGAGAAGGGATTTTATGATGATGAGGTAATTTGTATAGTGACTTATGATATGGCGTTTGGATTTACTACAGATAAGGCACCAACCATAATTATTTTCTATTTAAAGCAAAATGGAAATTCATATATCATTAAAGATGATTTAGATGTTGGCACAAGCAAATATGTGGTCAATGTTGTAAATACAGAATTTGTTAAGGAACTTTATAATGATATATATTTAAGGCTTAATAGAGTACTTGCAAGTAATGAAAGCTTAAAACTTGTTTATAATTCTTTTAGGCAGTCTGAGATGAATATGAAGTCTAGTTTAGGTCCTCTACACAAGAAAGAAATTATAGAAAAGATCATTGACAATAAACTTGACCCAGTAAAAAACGCAAAAGAAATTCATGATGAGATTGTTTTTGAAAAAGAAGAAGAGAAAAAAAGTAAAGTTCTAAATGGTTATTTAGATAGAGTAATTGCTTCACTTAGTGAATCTCAGAGGGCACATTAATATGAAACTTTCTGATTTTGAATATAATTTACCTAAAGAACTTATTGCTCAGGATCCGATTTTAAAGAGAGATGAGTCAAGGCTTCTAGTTATAGATAAAAAGACTGGCGAACTATCGCATCGTATTTTTAAAGATATAATTAATTATATTAATCCAGGTGATACGCTAGTTCTAAATGAAACAAAAGTTATCCCCGCTCGCCTAATCGGCAATATCGTAGGAGCGAAGCCTGCGAGCCCTGAATGTACGGGCGAGTTTCACGAGCCCCAAAACCGTATGGGCGAGTTACACGAGCCCATTGGAAGAGTATGCGAAGTGTTTCTAGTTAAGCGCCTTAGCGACAAAACTTGGGAATGTCTCGTCCGCCCAGGCAAGAAACTCAAAGTTGGAGCAAGAGCGAGTTTTGGAGATGGTAGACTCACTTGTGAAATTAAAGATATAGTAGAAGATGGAAATAGAATAGTTGAGTTTAAGTTTGATGGAATATTTGAAGAGATTTTAGACTCACTCGGTGAGATGCCACTCCCACCTTATATCACGCACAAGTTAGTTGATAAGGATAGATATCAAACTGTATATGCTAAAAATGAGGGATCGGTTGCAGCACCAACTGCAGGACTTCATTTTACAAAAGAGTTACTTAAAGAATTAGAAGATAAAGGTGTAAATGTGGTATATGTCACACTTCATGTATCGCTTGGTACATTTAGACCTGTGCATGTTGATAATGTTGAAGAGCATCATATGCATACTGAAGAATACCATGTTCCACAGATTGTTGCAGATAAAGTTAATGAAGCAAAACTTTCCGGTCATAAAGTAATATGTGTAGGGACTACAAGTGTTCGCAGTATTGAGTCAGCAGCATATTATGACGAGGGAAAGAAAACATATTTGCTTAGACAGTATGATGGCGAGACAAATATTTATATTTACCCGGGGTACGAATATAAATTAGTTGATTCGCTTATTACTAACTTCCACTTACCGGGTTCAACACTTATAATGTTGGTTTCGGCATTATCATCAAGAGAAATAGTATTAAAGGCATACGAAGAGGCAGTAAAAGAAAAATATAGATTTTATAGTTTTGGTGATGCCTGCTTCTTCCATTAGTTTATGAGATTAAATAAAAGATTAGTAGAACTCGGGGTTTGCTCGAGAAGAAATGCAGACAAGTTAATAGATGAAGGCAGAGTTAAAGTCAACGGAAAAGTTGCAGTACTTGGTGAGCAAGTTGAAGCAACTGATGACATAGAGATTGATGGCGACCTAGTTGCCAAAGATGACGAAAAGATACTTATAGCATACAATAAACCTGCTGGCGTTGTTTGCACTGAAAGTAATGTTGAAAAGGCTGAGAGAATTAGTGATAGGATAAAAGATTTTGGATTTGGAAAGAGGCTCTTTACTATAGGCAGGCTTGATAAGGAAACTACAGGATTAATACTTATAACCAATGACGGAGACCTCGCTAAAGAGATAACCAACACTCATAAGAATTATGAAAAAGAATATGAAGTTAGAGTTAATAAACCTATTAATTCTGATTTTGTTAAAAAGATGGAGAGTGGAGTTTTTTTATCAGAGTTAAATAAAAAAACTAAGCCATGCATAATAAAAAAGCATAAAGGTGAGGCTTGCAAATTTTCAATTACTATAACTCAAGGATTAAATAGACAGGTAAGAAGGATGTGTAAAGAACTTGGCTATACTGTTACTGAACTAAAAAGAATTAGAGTAATGAATTGTGAACTTGGAAACTTAAAAATTGGTGATTATAAACTAATAAAAAAAGAAGATTTATTTTAATTGGGCTCGTAAAACTCGCCCATACATCGTAGGCGCGAGTTATATGAGCGCTAAAAAATATGAATAAATTAGATGCAAAAAAAAGAATAGAAGAGCTAAATAAGATATTGCTTGAAGCTAGCGAAGCATACTACAATGAAGACAGAGAAATCATGTCCAACTTTGAGTATGATAAGTTGTATGATGAGTTAAAGGAATTGGAAGATAAGTTTGACATACACATGTCTAATTCATTAACTCAGAATGTCGGTTATACAGCCGCAGAGTTTTTACCAAAGGTAAGACATGAAAAGCCTATGCTCTCACTAGACAAGACTAAAGATAGAGGTGTGCTTAGAGATTTTATAGGAGATAGAGATGGAGTTCTTTCATATAAATTAGACGGGCTCACAATTGTTCTTACATATGAAAATGGTAAGTTTAAAAGTGGCGTTACAAGAGGGAATGGAGAAATAGGAGAAGATATATCTAATAATATTCCAGCATTTACTAATGTGCCACTAAAGATTTCTTATAAAGGTCATCTCATACTTAGAGGAGAAGCTATAATTACATATAGCGATTTCAAAAAGATAAATGATGAGATGAACGATGGACTTGAAAAATATAAAAATCCAAGAAATCTTTGTTCTGGTTCAGTTAGACAACTTGATCCAAATATAACTAAGAAAAGAAATGTTAAACTTGTTATTTTCTCTCTTGTAGAAATAGGAAGTGATAAAAAGACGAAAGAAGAAGAAAAAATTAATGCGACGTATGTGAATCAACTTGACTTTTTAGATGATCTTGGCTTTGAAACGGTACTCCATAAACTTGTAAATAAAGACAATATCGCTGAAACTATAGACTGGTATGCAAAAGATGTAGTTACCAATGATTACCCATCAGATGGGTTAGTACTTATGTTTAATGATATAAAGTATGGGCTTTCTCTTGGTAATACTTCTAAGTTTCCAAGAAATGCATTGGCATTTAAATGGCAGGACGAAACTGCAGAAACAATCCTCAGAGATATAGAGTGGTCGCCAAGTAGGACAGGGCTTATAAATCCAGTAGCTATATTTGACACAGTAGAACTTGAAGGGACGAATGTGTCAAGGGCATCACTTCATAATATCTCTATTATGGAAGAATTAAAACTTGGCATAGGCGATAAGATAAAAGTATTTAAGGCAAATATGATTATACCTCAAGTTGAGGAAAATCTTACAAAGAGTAATTCGTTTAAAATCCCTAACACCTGCCCTGTATGTGGAAGTAAAACTATAGTTAAAAATAATGATGGTGTAAAAACTTTATTTTGCGAAAACCCAAATTGTGCCATAAAAAATATAAAAGGCTTTGAGAATTTCGTTTCAAGAAATTGTATGAATATAGATGGCATAAGTATTGCAACCATTGAGTCATTTATAGAGTTGGGATTTATAAAAGAGTATGCAGATCTTTATAAACTTGAAAAGTACAAAGATCAAATTGTAAATATAGATGGCTTTGGTGAAAAATCTTATAATAATATTATAGATGCTATTAATAAAAGTAGAGATACAGAGTGTTATAGAGTTATTAATTCTCTGGGCATACTCGGCATAGGTACTGCAAACGCAAAAATATTAGCTAAGCATTTTGGGGATGATATAGAGAAACTAAGAAAGGCCGATGAGAATGAACTCACTGGAATTAATGAAATCGGACCCATACTTGCAAAGTCTATAAGAGATTATTTCACTGATAAAAAAAATATAAAGATTGTCGATGATTTGTTAAGTGAATTGAATATAAAGAAGAGCAAGAAAATAGGTGACTTAAAGCTTGAAGGGATGACTTTTGTCATTACTGGATCTCTTGAAAATTATGAGAATAGAGATGAGTTAGTGAAAGTGATTGAGGATAATGGCGGAAAGACAGCAAGCTCGGTAAGTAAGAATACTAACTATCTTATAAATAATGATGTAAATAGCAATTCATCAAAGAATAAAAAGGCAAAAGAACTAAACATACCGATTATTAATGAAGATGATTTTGCAAAATTATTAAAATAAGTGGGCTCGTAGAGCTCATCAATATAAGGAGTAGGTTTAATGATAGCAACAATTTCAGAAATAACAAATACAAAGGTAGGCTACGATTTAGCATTCCCAAATTTAGGAATATTTATTACCAATTTAAAGAATACAATCACTATTGGCAATTTCACAATAGCATATTATGGAATAATCATAGCACTTGGCATGCTTATCGCATTTACAGTAGTAACTAAAATTGCAAAACGACTAGGTATAGATGATGATTTATTCTATGATATATTTATAATAGTTATTGTCTTTGGAATTATTGGTGCGAGAGCCTACTATGTAATATTCAGATGGGACTATTATCAGATAAGACCACATGAGATTTTAGATATAAGAGCTGGTGGACTTGCAGTTTTTGGGGGAATATTGCTTGCTGGTACTGCTATAGTAATTTATTGTATTTGGAAAAAAATTAATTTCTTAAAAGTGTTAGATTTGACGATGATAGGAGTTGTCTTAGGTCAAGCAATCGGACGATATGGAAATTTTTTCAACATGGAAGCATTTGGAGACTATACTAATAATTT
The DNA here is from genome assembly GCA_947303805.1 of uncultured Clostridia bacterium. Lineage (GTDB taxonomy): Bacteria > Bacillota > Clostridia > Lachnospirales > Lachnospiraceae > UBA3633. The sequence continues at coordinate 95,388 of CAMYZE010000006.1, forward strand.
ATTTGCTATGAGAATGAGAGCTGAGTATATAGACACTTCAAATATTACATTTACACAGGCGCTAAACACAATAACTGAAAATGGTATAGATTATATACAAGCTCACCCAACATTTTTATATGAGTCTACATTAAATATTATCTTGTTTGTGGTATTAGTGTATATCGTATTAAAAAGGTATAAGTTTGATGGACAGATACTTGCGAGCTATCTCATTGGATATGGAATAATTAGATTCTTTGTTGAAAGCCTTAGGACTGATAGTTTGATGTTAGGAAATTTTAGAGTGTCACAGATAGTTGCTATATTATGTGTTATATCTGGATTAGTTATATACGTGTTACATTTTAAAAATGTGAAACCATTTGATAAATTAGAAAAAATAAGCAAAAGCATGAAAAAGAAGAAGGAAGTGTAAATATGAAATTAGGAATAGTAGGTTTACCAAATGTAGGAAAGTCAACATTATTTAATTCTATTACTAAGGCAGGCGCTGAATGTGCAAATTATCCTTTTTGTACTATAGAGCCTAATGTTGGTGTGGTTCCGATACCAGATAAGAGATTAGAAGAACTCGCAAAGCTATATAATTCAAAAAAGATTACTTATGCAACTATAGAATTTGTAGACATTGCTGGCCTTGTAAAAGGTGCTTCTAAAGGTGAAGGGCTCGGGAATCAGTTCCTTGCAAATATAAGAGAGACCGATGCTATAGTCCATGTGGTGAGATGCTTTGAAGATTCCAACATTGTACATGTCGATGGTTCTATCGATCCACTTCGCGATATTGAAGTTATAAACATGGAACTTATTTTTGCTGATATGGAAACATTGGATAAGAGATTATCCAAACTTAAACATCAGATGAATAATGATAAAGAAGCAAAAGTAGAATACGATATACTTGATAGATTAAAGAAGCATCTTGAAACTGGTAAACTTGCTATATCTTTTGAAACTAAAGATGAGGACGAAGAAAAAGTAATAAAGGATTTAAATTTACTAACCTATAAAAAAGTAATATATGCTTTAAATGTGTCAGAAGATGACATTGCAAATGATGGAGCGAATAATGATTTTGTAAAAAAAGTAAAGGATTATGCTTTAAAGAATGGTTCAGAAACTTTTGTTCTCTGCGCCAAGGTTGAGGAAGAACTTGCAGGACTTGATGATTCAGAGAAAGAAGAGTTCCTAAAAGAATTAGGCTTAAAAGAGTCAGGCCTTGATAAATTGGTAAAAGCAAGTTATAAATTGCTGAATCTCATGTCATTTTTGACTGCTGGTGAGACAGAGACAAGAGCATGGACTATATCCATTGGTACAAAAGCTCCTCAGGCGGCAGGAAAAATTCACACTGATTTTGAAAAGGGATTTATAAAAGCAGAAGTTGTAAATTATAAAGATTTACTTGAACTGGGTTCATTGGCAAAAGCTAAAGAAAAAGGACTTGTTAGGATGGAAGGAAAGGATTATGTTGTAAAGGATGGCGATGTAATGCTTTTCAGATTTAATGTATAGGATTTAGATGGCAAAGAAGAAAAAAAAGTCAAAAACAAAAACAAGAGTTACTAGAGCTGAAAAGATATCTAAAAAGGAGTTGGAAGAGAGAAACTCTTTTGTTAGAGTTATCGGTACTATAATCGCTTTTTTCATCACAATTTTCTTGGCATTATCAAATTTTTCACTTTGCGGAAGTATAGGCGATATAGTTCGCTCTGCCATATTATCTTTTTTTGGCACGATTGGTTATTTTTTCCCAATAGTGATTGGAATATCTATTCTCATTAATTTATTTAACAGTGAGAATAAATCAAATATAAAGATATATGCACTTACATTTTTGTATATATCATTAATCTGCTTAGTTGAAAGCTTAATACATGATTTTTCAATGGAAGATGATTTTTCAATGGCATTAAATGATAGTATAATTCGTGCGAAAAATCTATTCTCTTTTTCAGCAAGTAATTTTAGTGGAGGAGTAGTAGGTACAGCTCTTTCATATATTAGTTTCCAAGCCATAGGTAAGGTAGGTTCTTTGATACTCTTTGGGACACTTTCATTGATTACATTTATACTTTTATTTGGTTTAGGAATTTCAAAAGATATAGCCAATTTTTTCAAGGCCATAATAATGTTTATACCTAATCTTATATCAAGACACAATGAAAGAAGAGAAGAAGATAGACAAATTGCAATAGATAATGAAAATATATTAATGAATACTATAGCTAAAAGCAAGCAAGCAAATTTGCAGGTTTCATTTGACAACACCTCATATGGAAGTCGTCTTGTGCTTGAACCTTTAGATGAAAATAAAAAACGACATTTTGATACTTCAAATATAAATATAACACCAAAAGACATACAGTCAAGGTTTTATACTCAAGAAGAAACTGAAGTCCATACCGATACCAAGCAAGCACATCTTTTGAATGAATTAAAAAAGAAAAGTATTAATGAGGTTTTGTATGAGGAAAAAGAAAAAGGAATTCAAAATTCTTCATTTTTCTACACAAATGGCATGAAACCGATAGATGAACTTGAGAATATTAGTGTTCCTAAAGTTGATGACAATGTCTTTAAAAATTCATATATCAATGTAGATAGTTATAAAAATGATGCCGCTACTGAAAGTTCTGATGATGGCTTTGAAGATGAGGATTCAGTATTTCATAATGACGATAATCAATTTGCTAGTGGTTTAAATGAGTTAAAGAATAATACTAAAGTAGAAACAATCAATGACGCAAAAGAATTAATTAGTAACATAAAAAATAAAGATATCGAACTAAAGAATAAATCATTAAAAGATGAAAGTTTAATTGATAAACCTAAGAAAAGAGTTAAAAGGTATAAGTTCCCACCAACTAGTTTATTACATAGAAGTGAAAGAGGAACAAAAGCAACTGACCCAAGTTTAAATGAGAAGGCTGGTATATTGGTAGAGACTCTGAAACAATTTGGAGTAGGGGTGACTGTTACCAATATAACAGTGGGACCAAGTGTTACAAGATTTGAACTTAAACCTGATATAGGTGTAAAGATTTCAAAAATACTATCACTGGAAGATGATGTGAAACTTGCACTTGCAGCTAGTGAAATAAGAATAGAAGCACCAATTCCAGGAAAGTCCGCTATCGGAATAGAAATAGCAAATGCAAAGAGTAGTGGTGTTTTACTTGGTGATATAATCTCTACAGTTGATTTTAAAAATGCTGAGTCAAAACTAACTGTTGCCATAGGTAAAGACATATCAGGTAAAGCTATAATAACTGACCTTAGAAAGATGCCACACTTACTTATAGCTGGAGCTACTGGGTCTGGTAAGTCAGTGTGTGTAAATAGTTTGATAACATCTTTGATTTATAAAGCAAGTCCAGAAGATGTAAGATTAATCATGGTGGACCCAAAAGTTGTAGAACTTCAGATTTATGATGGCATACCACATCTTTTGATACCAGTAGTTACAAACCCTAAAAAAGCTGCAGGAGCTCTTAACTGGGCTGTGTCAGAGATGACAAGAAGATATAATCTCATACAAGAGAAAAGAGTTCGTGATATAGAAAGTTATAATCAAGCAATCGAGGGTGACATAAAAAAAATTTCTATAAATGAAGATAATGAAGCAGCAATAGAGCATGTTAGTAAACTTCCATATATAGTAATAGTAATCGATGAGTTTGCTGACCTTATGATGGTGGCATCTAAGGATGTAGAGAACTCTATTATGCGTATAGCACAGCTCGCAAGGGCCTGTGGAATATATTTAGTTATTGCAACTCAGAGGCCAACTGTAAATGTAATATCTGGTAGTATTAAGACCAATGTACCTAGTAGGATATCATTTGCTGTGTCATCAGGTATAGATTCACAAACTATACTTGATAGAAGAGGTGCAGAAAAACTTCTTGGACATGGTGATATGTTGTATTTTCCACAGGGTATTCCTGAACCAATAAGAGTGCAAGGCTGTTATGTGTCTGAAGAGGAAATACTTAATATTGTAAATTATGTGAGAGATGATAATGTGGCTTATGATGAAGTTGCTGAGAATGCCATAGAAAAAAGTGTGACTGTGGATGGGTCAGGCAATTCGTATGATCCAAATGAAAAAGACGATATGTTTTTAGAAGCAGGAAGATTAGTTATAGATCAACAAAACGCTTCAATAGGTATGCTTCAAAGAAGATTTAGAATGGGATTTAATAGGGCAGCAAGAGTTATAGATCAACTTGAATCAGAGGGAGTTATATCGCCTCAAGATGGCAAGAAACCAAGAGAAGTGTTAATGAGTGCAGAAGAGTTTGAAAATAAATTTGGAGGGTAAATGCTATTTAGTTCCATGATATTCCTATGGGTTTTTCTTCCTATAGTGATTATCGTAAATTACTTATTAAATTTAATACTTAGCGATCAAGAGCAGAGAATTAAGATTAAAAACATCTTTCTTTTAATTGCGAGTTTATTTTTCTATGCCTGGGGCGGCATTTATTTTCTTTCTATAATGATATTCTCTATAGTCGTTAATTTTATTGGCGGTTATATTATTTCCAAACTTAGCAAAAGAAAAAAATTCTTAAGAGGGCTTACTTTATTTATAATTGTCTTATTAAATATTTTAAATCTTGGCTATTTTAAATATTTTAATATGATTGTCGCAATTATAGAACAGGCAATGACTAAGAGCGACCTTGGTACTTTTTGGACAAATATCTTATACATGCGTGGCACAGGGGAACTTGGTTTTGAGAAAGTTATTCTTCCAATAGGCATCTCATTCTTTACTTTCCAAGCTATGTCATATGTAATTGATGTATATAGAAATGACGCAAAGAGCCAAAAGAATATATTGAACTTTGGATTATACGTTTCTCTTTTTCCTCAATTAATAGCTGGACCGATAGTCAGATATTCTGATGTGGCTTTGCAAATAAATGAAAGAGTTGAAACTCTAGATAAGTTTACAAAGGGTATAAAGAGATTTTGCTATGGTCTTGGTAAAAAAGTTTTACTCGCAAATACATTTGCTCTTGTAGTAGATAGAATCTGGCAGTTGGAATTAGACAAGATAGGATTTGCAATAGTATTGCTTGTGACCATATCTTATGCTTTCCAAATATATTATGATTTTTCTGGCTACTCAGATATGGCAATAGGGCTTGGACTTATGTTTGGATTTGAGTTTAAAGAAAACTTTAACTATCCATATATGTCATTATCAATAACTGAATTTTGGAGGAGATGGCATATTTCACTTTCTAGTTGGTTTAAAGAGTATGTGTATATACCACTTGGTGGCAATAGACATGGATTATTTAGAACCTGTCTTAATCTCATGATAGTATTTTTGCTAACAGGCATTTGGCATGGTGCGAATTTTACTTTCATCATCTGGGGTATAGCATATGGAATTATACAGATAATAGAAAAACTTTTCTTACTTAAATTATTAATTAACAATAAGTTAAAATTTCTTAATTGGATATATACATTCGTGATTGCAATATTGTTATTTTTAGTATTTAGAAGTAACAATATTTTTGAGGCAGGAGTTTTAATAAGTCAATTTGCGAACTTTCATTCTAAGTACAGTATCATGACATACTTGTCTATGAAGTTTATTGTTACTTTGGTATTTGCAATATTATCTATGGGAATTTTACAATATATATTTGGAAACATTTATAAAAAAATTAATAATGTATTTATAATTAGAGTTATAGATGCTGTGCTACAGTTGACAATACTCATATTGTCAATCTTAAGTATTGTAGATGGCACTTATAATCCGTTTATATATTTTCAATTCTAATGTTTAAGAAAATTCAAAATTTAATATTTGCTATACTATTTGTCGTAGTGATTGCTGGTCCTATGATTTCTTGGGGTGTCCTTTCGATTGTAAATATCGTTAATCCAAGCATTATGGAGACATTAGATTTTGATTTGAATGAAAAAAGAAGTAAGGCGACGATGAGTGAAATTATTGACTTATCTATAATAACTTATGAGGCAGAAAATTATTATAACGATAGGTTACCATATAGATCTTTGCTTATTAATTTTAAGAGATATTTAGATGCTAAATTAGAAGAGCCATATAAGAATAAAATTGAAGCCATGCTTCTAAAAATTTTCTCTAAAAGAAAAAATGCTGAAGGTTTAGATGATACCGATGAAAATATTAGTAATGAAATGTTTATGGAAGATGCTGTTGAGAAATACTTAAATCATGGACTTTATAAAGAAGAGATAGATCCATATGACGACACGATAGAGTTTCCTATTAAGTATTTAAATAATCCGCGAGTAATTGTTGGACAAAGCGACTGGCTTTACCTCAACGAAAATAATATTGCATATTATCAGGGCATAAATAAAATATCAAGCGAATCGGAGATAAAAAAGCATGTAGAACCATATGTAAGGCTTAAAAGGATGTGCGATATCGTAGGAAAAAGATTAGTTATACTCATCTGTCCTGAAAAAGAAGAAATCTACCCTGAGTATATGCCTACTATGGAAATTAAAGATTATGTTGAAGTGCCTATAGATATAAGAGAATATGTAAAGGCTAATACTGATGTTACATATATATATCCTAAGGAAGAGTTATTAAAACACAAAAAGAATTATCTTGTCTATAAAAAATATGATAGTCATTGGAATGCCATAGGAGGCTTTATAGCTGCAAATGAGATTAAGAAGGCATTGGGACTTCCAACAACTTCTCTTAGAGATATGAAGTTAAAGAAGGTTCCTACTATGGATGCAGATCTCGCTTTTTATGGAAATACATCTGTCGAAAACTTACCAATGACATTTAAGTATGTCTTTGAAAACTATAAACCTACACATATTGTAGAGAGAGTATTTGCAAAAAATCCTGTCACACTTGATTCATTTACAACACATTGTGAGCAAGGATTTAATAGGAAAGTGTTTTTGATAGGCGACTCATTTAGAGAGGCATTGCAGGAATTTATTATAAAAGATTTTAAAGAACTTTATTGCAACACTTACACCAATGCCACAGATGGATTTATCAGAGAAGAAGTTAAAAGAGCTGATGATATAGTTATAACTTTGGTTGAGAGAAATGAAGGTATAGTTTTACCACAACTTTGCGACATCATATATAATATCTTAGGGGAATATAAGAATGACATTGATTCATTCCTTAGACAAAATCATTAATAAACTTGATTATAAACTACTAAATGGTGATACAAGTGGTGTGACTATAAATAGCGTAGTTTATGATTCAAGACTAGTTAAATCTAGTGATTTGTTTATATGTTTAAATGGATCACGATTTGATTCGCATACTGTGATTAAGGATGTAGTAGCAAAAGGTGCTAAGGTAATAGTAGTAGAAGATGGCAATAAGAATATTGAGAATTTAACTTTCGATAGTGATTTAGTTGTAATTTCTACAAAGAATACTAGAGAAGCTTTATCTATAATTTCAAAAGCATATTTTGATAATTCTCCTGACAAGTTAAAGATAGTCGGAGTAACTGGCACGAAGGGAAAGACAACTACTTCTTTTATGATAAAAAATATTTTGGAGGCTTCGGGGCATAAGGTCGGAATGGTGGGAACCATAGGTATATTCATAGGAGAAGAACATATACTTACTGACAATACTACACCTGAAAGTTATGTGTTATATGAAAGTTTTGCAAAAATGATTGATATTGGGATAGATTATGTTGTCATGGAAGTATCATCACAGAGTTTAAAATACAATAGAGTAGATGGGATTACATTTGAATATGTTGTATGGACCAATATAGCTCCTGAACATATAGGAGAAAATGAACACACTGATTTTGAGGATTATATATGTTCTAAACTAAAAATTTTTTCTAAATGCAAAAATGCTGTTATAAACTCAGATACAGAATACTATGATAGAGTTATAGATGCATGTAAAAAGAATAATGTTAAAGTTTTTGAGAAAAAAGGCAGAAAGGGTTTTAATTTAACTATGCCAGGTGAATATAATGTGGATAATGCTAATCTCGCTTACACTTTTGGCAAGGCACTTAGTATTGATGATGCAGTTATAACTAAGGCATTAGAGAATACAGTAGTTCCTGGTAGATGTGAACTAGTTTATAAAAACGATGATTTTAAAGTAATAGTAGATTTTTCTTATGAAAATAATGGAGCACTTAAGTTTTTAAATACTATTCGTGAAGAAAATCCAAAAAGAGTCGTGGCAGTATTTGGATGTGGGGGAAATAGATCTAAGGATAGACGGTATGGTATGGGTGAAGTAGCAGGAAAACTTGCCGACTTTATAGTTCTCACAGCAGATAATTCACGATTTGAAAAAACTATAGATATAATTGCAGACATAGAGACCACTCTTACCAAATATAAAATAAAAAATGATTTAGAAAGAGGTTATATAATTAGAGAGGATAGACGAGAAGCTATCGAATATGCTATAAAAAACCATAAGAAAGGTGATGTGATATGTGTAATGGGAAAGGGCCATGAGCCGCTTATGGAGATGAATGGGGAGAAAATAAGATTTTTGGATAGAGAAGTGATACTTGATATAATAGATGAATTATAAGATGGATAAGATATTCGCAAGCATAATAGTAGATATCACAACTGATTCATTGAACAAACCATTTATATACGTGGTTCCTGAAGAATTAGTTGATAATATTAAGTTGGGCGATAAAGTCATTTTTCCTTTTGGGAGAGGCAATGCGGATAAAGAGGGATTTGTTTTAGAACTACTAAATTTAGAACAGTTAAAGGAAAAAAGTTTTTATAAGAAAGATGCCTATTTTAAAAAAGAAGATGCAATCGACAATCTAAAATCAATAAAGAGTGTAGCATCAAATAAGATAGCAGTAAATCAAATATTATTAAAAATTGCAATTTTTTTATGTAGAGAATATAGTGCTCCACTTATGAATTGCTTTAAGGCAGTACTGCCTGTAAAAAAGATTGTAAGAAAAAATAAAAAACAGGTTGATGCAATATCTAAATATAAAGTAAATAGTGATGATAAAAAGTTTAGAGAAGATATAGTTTTGAATAGAGATCAGCAAAACGCCATAGACGGTATACTTAAAGAATATAAGAAGGGAGTGTTTAGTGAACATCTAATATATGGTGTCACTGGCTCAGGAAAGACTGAAGTTTATATAAAAGTCATAGAAGAAGTTTTAAAGGATAATAAACAGGTAATAGTTTTAATACCAGAGATTGCACTTACTCACCAAACTGTGATAAGACTTAAAGAAAAATTTGTTGATAATATAGCTATAATTCATTCTAGAATGAGTGAAGGAGACAAGTACATACAGTATAAAAAGTGTGAGGAGGGTAAAACTTCAATTCTTGTGGGTCCAAGGAGTGCTATGTTTGCTCCATTTGAAAATCTCGGGCTTATAGTTATTGATGAGGTAAATGATTATTCATATAAGTCAGATACATCCCCAAGATATAACACTTTAGATGTGGCTAGATATAGATGTAAGGAACAAAATGCAACACTTGTTTCTCTTTCAGCTACTCCCAATATTGATTTATATTATGAGGCAAATAAAATTAATAGCGATATAATTTTGCATAAACTTGCCAAAAGAGCTAATTCAACTTTGCCAGAAGTATTTATCATAGATATGAAAAAAGAAGTTAAGAATGGTAATAAATCTATTTTTTCAAAACCTCTTATAGATAAGATTAATGATAGACTTGAAAAGAAAGAGCAAATAATGCTCTATATGAATAGAAGAGGTTATAACACAATATTTACTTGTAAGAACTGTGGGCAAACTTATAAGTGCCCGCACTGTGATGTATCCCTTGTGTCTCATTATGATGGTATGCTTAAATGTCATTACTGCGGATATGAAATAAAAGAGCCGATGACATGTCCTCACTGCAATTCAAAAGAAATTGAAAAGTATGGCATTGGTACAGAAAAACTTGAAGAGATGTGTATAGATTTATTTCCCAAGGCTAGAGTTTTGAGAATGGACAGAGATACTACAAGTGAGAAAGATGGTCATGATAAGATTATTGAGAGATTTAGAAATGGTGAAGCTGACATACTTATTGGAACGCAAATGATAGTTAAAGGTCATGATTTTCCAAATGTCACATTGGTAGCCATAATGAGAGCTGACTTATCTCTCTATACAGAGTCGTATAAGTCTGCTGAAGATACTTTTTCATTACTTACCCAATGTGTGGGAAGAAGTGGAAGAAAAACTAGTGGAGAATCAGTTATTCAATGTTATGATACGGATAGTTTTGTATATGACTTGGTTAAAGAACAAGATTATGAAAAGTTTTATATAGAGGAGATAGCCCATAGAAAGAAGCTTAAATATCCTCCATTTAAAAAATTAATGACTGCGAGAGTCGGAACAGATAATGAGGCATTTTTAAACACATTTATGAAGGACTTAAAGATGGTACTTAATAATAAGAACGATACAGAAGCTATTATACTTGGTCCTACTAAGACTAACCCAGAAAAAATTAAAGATATACATTTTAGCAAAATTATAGTAAAATGTAATTCTGCTGATGAGGCTAAGAAATATAGGTCAATATGCAAGAAGTTTAAAGACTATGCTGACAAAAAGAACTATTTAAAAATGATTGTTGATATAGAATAGTGTTTAGTGTATTTAAAAATAGTATAGCGAAGGTTAAAAAGGAATCGATACTGTCGATGATTTTTATTTTGTTTGAGACTGCTTTTGAGATAGTGGTTCCGTTTATGATGGCGAAACTAATAGACTTAGGCATAGAGAATAGTAATATGCAAAATGTCTATAGGTTTGGTTTTATAATTATAGGACTAGTTATAGGGCAGGCACTATCAGGAATTTTTTGTGCAGTGTTTGCTGTAAAGGCAGGTACCGGTTTTGCCTATGACTTAAGAGAGAGATTATTTAGTAGATTACAGACATTTGCATTTGCAAATATAGATAAGTTTTCAACTGGATCTTTAGTCACAAGAAGTACGACAGATATAGCAAATGTACAGCGAGCTTTCCAGATGGTCATAAGAGGAGCTATCAGATCTATATCTATGTGTTTCTTTTCGCTTTATTTTGCATATAGAGTTAATTTTGAAATTGCAAGATGTCTTACATTTTTGGTTCCAGTGATTATAATTTCTTTTGTCATTGTATCAAGACTAGCGATGCCTATATTTGAAAAAATGTTTGGTGCATTTGATGCACTTAATAATATAATGTCTGAAAATATTCATGGAATTAGAGTTGTAAAAACTTTTAACAGAGAAGAGTATGAGTTTGATAAGATGAAAAAATCAGCTGATGATATTTATAATTATTCAGTAAAGGCAGAATCTTATGTAGCTATCTGGGATCCATTTATGAATATCACAGTTTATACTATATTAATTATTATTTCATGGCTTGGTGCTAAAGCAATAATTGCATCTGGCAATAATCCAGATCTAGGGCTCACTACTGGAAAACTTATGAGTCTTATTACATATGGCCTACAGATGCTTATGAGCCTTATGTTTATGAGTATGATTTATGTTATGCTCATAATTTCATCTGCATCTATAAAGAGAGTTCAAGAAGTACTTGTAGAAGAGACACTCATAAGAAATCCAGAAAATCCTATTTATAGTGTGCCAAATGGTGAAATTGAGTTTAAAAATGTTAATTTTAAATATCATGAAAACAGCAAACATAGAATATTAAAAGATATAAATGTTAAAATTAATAGTGGCGAGACTATAGGCATAATCGGAGGCACAGGCTCTGGCAAATCAAGTATAGTAAATCTCATACCAAGACTTTATGATGCAACTCAAGGTGCAGTATATGTTGGAGGTCATAATGTAAAAGAGTACGACTTAAATACTTTAAGAAAGTCTGTTGGCATAGTACTTCAAAAGAATATATTATTTACTGGGACTATAGCAAGCAATCTTAGATTTGGAAATGAAAATGCTAGTATTGAAGATATGAAAGAAGCCTGCGATATCGCTTCAGCTCTTGAGTTTATAAATGAAAAACCTGAAGGTTTTGATTCAAAAGTTGAGCAGGGAGGTACGAATTTCTCTGGTGGTCAGAAACAGAGACTTTCAATAGCTAGAACTATATTAAAGAAACCGAAGATTATAATATTTGATGACTCTACTTCTGCGGTGGATACAAAGACTGATGCTAAAATCCGTAATGGGTTAAAAAATAGATTACCAGATACTACAAAGATAATCATATCTCAGAGAATAATATCAATAAAAGAATGTGACAAAATTATGGTACTTGATAATGGTAGAATTATAGCTTTTGATAATCACGATAATCTATTGAAAAATTGCGAATTATATAGAGAAATAAATGAGGTTCAAAATAGTTAATAAGTATGTCTGCAAGAAGAAAAATGACAGGGGAACCTGTGAAAAAAGTTAAGAAGGGTACTTTTTTAAGACTCATTTCCTATGTCTTACATTATAAGGTAAGATTAGTTTTTATTTTTATTGGACTGATGGGTTCTATACTTGTAAATGTGGGCTCAAGTCTATTTCTTAAAATAGCAATTGATGATTATATCACACCTATGTTATTGCAAGATAAAAACAATGTTGACTTTGGACCATTTAAACATGCAATGTTTTCCTTCGCGGGAATGCTTTCAATAGGAGTTATATCTACTTTAGTTTTTAGACTTTTAATGGTTAAACTTTCAAATGGAATTTTAAGAGATATAAGAGAGCAGATGTACGAGAAGATGCAAAAACTCCCAATTAAGTTTTTTGATACCAACAATGCTGGCGATATAATGTCTAGATATACCAATGATCTTGATACATTGAGGCAGGTTGTTTCAGAGGCAATTCCTCAGACAGTGAGAGGAGTCATAACATTTATTACCATATTTATAAGTATGTTAATGCTCAGTATCAATTTATTTATTGTTGTTCTATTTATGATTGTGGTAATGGTATTATTCGCAAAGTGGTCAGGTGATAGGTCACTTAAATCATACCGTCAGACTCAGGCTTCTATAGGTGGGTTAAATGGTTATGTAGAAGAGATGGTACTTGGAGCAAAAGAGGTAAAAGTATATTGCTATGAACAAAGAAATATCGATGCCTTTAAGGTAAAGAATACAGACTGGGCAAAGGCAGTTGTCAAAGCTGATACACTAAGTAATATAGTATTTCCATTTATGAATAGTCTTGGAAACATTTTGTATGTTTTGATTGCATTTGCTGGTGGCACAATGGCACTTAAGGGCGTGACAAATCTCACTTTACTTGGCCCTCAAACCTTGACTATAGGAACCATTACTTCATTCATGACATTCACTAAGACATTTTCTTCACTTATTGGGGAACTTAGTTCTCAACTTCCATACCTCATGCAGTCGCTTTCAGGAGCTGAGAGAATATTTGACCTTATTGACACAGAGCCAGAGATAGATAATGGAACTTACAAACTTGAGAAAGTTGGCAAAAATTCATGGCAGTGGAATGATGGAGAGAATAAGGTTCCGCTTGTGGGAAACATAGTGCTAGAGGATGTGAATTTCTCATATGTAGAGGATAAACCAGTATTAAAACATATAAATGTATATGCAGATAAAGGTCAGAAAGTAGCGCTAGTAGGTGCAACTGGAGCTGGGAAAACTACTATTACAAATCTTATAAATAGATTCTATGAAATAAATGATGGAACTATAACATATGATGGTATAAATGTTGTTGACATAAAAAAGAGAGATTTAAGAGAATCGCTAGCAATAGTGCTTCAAGATGTGAATTTATTTACAGGTACTATAATGGAAAATATTAGATATGGCAAACTCACTGCTACTGATGAGGAGTGTATAGCAGCAGCAAAACTAGTGTATGCTGATTCATTTATTGAGATGTTGCCTGATGGCTATAACACAATTATAAAAGGTGATAGTGGAGGACTCTCTCAAGGTCAAAAGCAACTTATATCTATTGCGAGAGCTGCAGTTGCTGACCCACCATGTCTAATACTTGATGAAGCCACATCTAGTATAGATACGAGGACTGAAAAACTTGTTCAAAAGGGAATGGACTCTATAATGAAAGGTCGGACAGTATTTATAATAGCACATAGGTTATCGACTATAAGAGATGCAGATGTGATAATGGTCATGAGAAATGGAGAAATTATCGAACGAGGAACACATGAATCATTGCTTGAGAAAAAGGGACATTATTATGAATTGTACACTGGAATAGTTGAGATAGATTAAAAAAGAGTCTCAAGAGACTCTTTTTTATTGTTAGTTTTCTTCAAATATCGGTAAAGTATCTACATAGAGCAGATCTTGTTGTACGTCGTCGCTTTCTTTAAATACACAGCAGTATTTAAGAACATTTATATTATACTTTTCTAGAACTTCTTTGATGGCTAGTATAGTTGAACCGGTGGAAATCACATCGTCAACAAACAAAGCTTTTTTCCCATTATATTTATCTAAATATTTTTTGTCAATAAATAATTGACTAGTGCCTGATGTGAATGTCTTAACGTGTGCAATTACTGGTTCTTCAAAATTGATTTTTACTTTTTTTCTAAAAACCAGTAAGTCGGTATTACACAAATCGGCAACTCTTTGAGCTAGGGCAGCTCCTTTTGCTTCGGCAGATATGATAACATCTACATTTTGTAAATTATTTTCAACAATCTTTTTATATAGGTCTTTTGCAGCGGCTCTATTCATATTGACATCAGAATATGGGTCAAATACTGCTACATATTTATTTCCACCTATACCAGCTTTTGGAAGAGAAAACTCTTTACCATCTAATTTAATCTTATAATATTTGTCCATAAGCCCTCCTTATAGCAGCCTAATTATATCATATTTTAGATATTCTTAAAATGATTATTTGTGTTCAATGTTTGTCAATTTTTTGTCCCCCTATGACCCCCTATCATAGGGGGTTTTGACCCCCTATCTTTTTAAATTTGT
>CAMYZE010000007.1 GCA_947303805.1 uncultured Clostridia bacterium
AGAACCGTAACGGAAGATAAGGAAGGAATGATAAGTCATTCCTTTTTTATTTGATTTTTTGTGTCCAATATTTGTCAATTTTTTGTCCCCCTATCATAGGGGGGTTTGACCCCCTATCTTTTTCATTTTGTAGGGGGTGGTCCTGGGGAGACCCCCTAAACCATAGGGGGACATAGTAGAGTTGTAGGGGCGATACAAATCGTAGGGGCGAGTTACACGAGCCCAGGTCGTAGCAACAATAATGTCAGGGAAAAGATTGAAAACGGCAAAGAAGGCATTTAGCCTTATTTTTGTATTGTTATTGAGTATAAATAGTTTTGCTGCCGCTGTAAGTGATAATGATGGTTCGGCTTTTATCACAAAGGCTGAATTTGACTCGCTAAAAAATGACTTCCAAGCCCAAATCAATGTATATAATACTAATATAGATAGTAAAATAGATGAAGCAATAGCGGCATATCTTTCAGGTATAAAGGTTGCGAAGGAATATCAACTATATCTTGACCCAAATTGTAAGTACACATTCCCTTTATACTATGACCCAAATCAATATTGGGATAATTATAACATAAGTGGCGGATATAAATTATTCCAACCTGAATTTCACTTTGAAAAATATCAACAAAGATATACTGGTCTATTTTATCCTGCGAATACTACATATGGCACATGGAATACAAGTAAAAGTAAAACTGGTCAGATTTCATTAGCACAAAATACATGGCCTGCGAATACTGAAACGGGCAACAACAACTCTTTCTCAGCATTTGTGAGGTACAAGCTGAAATATGATTTTGATGGAAAGTTCGGTCTTCTTAATACCGTAACAAGATTAAGCACTACTCGCAAAGTAAACGGGACAAATTATACATTATATAAACTAGATAATGAAGGAATAGGAAAACTAGTCCACGCGTATGAAACGACACTTGATTTTGCATATCAAACGCACACAATGTATGGACAAGGAACTTCTGCTTATTCCACAGGTGCGTCTATATTTTTAGGTGTTGCACAGCAACAGTATGGAGTTACAGGCTCTGGAACATCTACGAGATACAGTATAAAAGATCCAACGTCATCTTTTACAAGAGCGAAGGTCACAAAATCAGCAAGTCCAGGTCGCGGACCGCAATGGGTAAATCAAGCGAATTTAGCAAATTTAGGCAATAAAGGTGATAAAAAAACTTGTGTGCAGGTAGCTGCACTCGAATTCAATTCTACTGTCTTTAACACTGAAAATACAAGTAAGAATACTTGGACACAAAAACCACTGGCAGAAGCTGCTAGTTATGAAAAACCTAATCAAAGAAATATGATATTTAGTAGAGACACATTTATGCCAGTGGCATATAACTACGATTATGCACTCACTGCGGACTTACAAAAAGGAGTTGACACTGTATATACAATAGCTGGGGGCGGTAATGGTACTATAGATAAAGTTCTAGCTTGCGCATTTAGAACAGCGACTTTTTTTGCGAAGACATCAAATGCTCTTTTGTGTGTGCCACCACTTAAGACTTGGCCTTGGCACAGCAATACAAAATATGCGCCAGCTACATCTGATCAATTTTCATATCTTCCTGCAACACTTGTGACATATACCGATAAAAACAATAAAACTCACTATATGGATGAGGGTATGTATCTCGGAAATATCAATAGAGATGGTGAGGTAAGTATGAATTTGAAATTTAAAAAGGACTATGGTTCAGGTTCTCAAGTGGAACTTCATATTTCTAAAAAACCATTTACCTATGATTTTAAAGATGCTGACCTGGTGGAATATACTATAGATACTACTAAAGGAAAAAATCAAAGATTAGAATATGATAAAAATTATCTAGTAAGAATCAAAGACGTAAAAAAAGGTGATGAATTATATCTTGAATGGGTACCAACAAATAGCGGTGATTTATCAGCATTATCATCATTTAGTGATTTTATGTTGAAAACAAATGATTAGTGCGGGGGAAAGTCTATGAAAAAAGTATTTACAATTTTATTAGTTTTTATACTTGGCATAAATAGTTTTGCCGCTATAGTATCAGATAATGATGGCTCTGCATTTGTTACAAAAGCGGAATTTGATGCTCTTAGAAAAGATTTTGCAGAACAAATAGAAAACTATAATGAAAGTATAGATCAAAAGATAGATGGAGCCATAGCAGCTTATCTTGCGGGTCTTAGGCTTGCTCAAACTGTTGAATTGGAACTTGACCCAAATTGCCACTACACATTTCCACTTTACTATGACCCAAATAACTACTGGGATAACTACACAGTAACTCAAGGTAATAAACTTTTTATACCAGAGTTTCATATGGCACGACACAATATTACAGCTCATGGCTATATTAATCCAGGTGGTGGTGGAAATCAAGCTGTATGGGCGTCTGGTAGTACAAGCACTGGTGTTGTAACTATTAGCTCAGTTACTGATAGGAATATGTTAACGTCCTTTAGAAATCAAGTTCTTACTCATGTTCGCTATAAATGGGATTATAAAGGGAAAAATGGAATATTGAATAAAGTTACAAGGCTTAGTGGCACAAGAAAAATCAATGGCACTAACTATAATTTATTTAATTTAGATGATGAAGGAATAGGTAGATATATACATAGTTATAAATCAAGCGTAACAGATGGTGGCTCCAACGGAAATATGTTTACTTTAAGTAACAATTATTCAACAGGTACAGCTGGTTTAGTTGGAGTGAATAGTAGTCAATTCTCTGTTTCTGGAACTGGTACAGGCATAAGATGGACAGTAAAAAATCCAAGTGGTACATACAATACAACAAAATTAACAAAATCATCTATGGCTGGACGTGGAGGCTCTTGGGGTAACCAAAGCGGTATTACTACATACTTCCCAGTAGGAGCAAGTCTTACAGCAAATCAAATATCCCAATATCTACATAATAATGGAGGGGAAGCAAGTTCGAACGAACAAAATTTTATCACGGAAAATCCTCTCGCACAAGCTGATGAATACACAAAGCCATATTCAAGAACACTTATATATAGTAGAGATATGATTATGCCAGCAAATAGAGACTATAACTATGCACTGACGGCGGATTTACAAAAGGGTACTGACACAAAATATTATGTAGTTGGAGGTGCAACTGATACTATACAAAATCTTGCTGGTTGGAGTACTAGAAGTTGGACAGTATATAATAAAGTTAGTATTTTTGTCCTTGCACTTCCACCACTTATGACTTGGAAGTGGCACAGTACTACAAAATATGCACCAACTGAGACAGAACCATTTTCTTATCTTCCTGCAACTCTGGTCACATATAAAGATAGTAATGGCAAAGACCATTATATGGATGAAGGTATGTATCTTGGAAAGATGGAGCAAAGTGGAGATGTGTATTTTGATGTAAATTTCAAAAGAGATTACGGCACAGGCACGGGGACAGATTTGGTATTACATGTATCTAAACAACCATTTTCATATGATTCAACAGAAGCGAATTACATAGAGTATCAGATAGGAACTAACAAAGGCACAGCACTACAAGTTAAATATGGAACTAATTACACCATAAAAGTGCCAGACTTAAATAAAAACGATGAACTCTACTTCGAATGGATACCTGCAAATGACAAAGATTTATCGTCACTTACCACATTTAAAAATTTCAAACTAGTCACAAATGACTAATATTTAGGCGGTTTAAGAACCGCCTTTTTTTATCTTTAATTTTTCCACTTATTGTTGTATAATTAATAGGTGCCTAAAAAGAAGAAAATAGCAATAATTACAGGCACAACTTCATTTTTGGGTAGGAGTATGGCTAAATATCTTCTATCTAAGGGTTTTGTTGTGTTTGGCATAGTGAGACCTGAATCAGATAAGTTAGATTTACTTAAAGATATAGAAGGTTTAAACATTGTAAAGCTTGATTTCGATAAAGTTAGGTCAAGTGATTTTTTATGTGTAAATGATTTAGACCTTAGTAAACTCATTGAAGAAGTTAAAAATAAAAAATATGATATTAGCCTTTTGCATTTTGGCTGGGCTGCTACCCTTGACAGAAACAACTTTATGAAACAAATGCTAAATGTTGACATGAGTATGAAGGTGCTTGAGTTCGCAGAAGTTCTTGGTGCTAGGAGATTTATATTTGCAGGATCGCAAGCAGAGATGTCGGAGACTCCATACGGATTAGCCAAGAAACAGTTTGCGACATCTGCAGAGAATAAACTAAAAGACAGCAATATGAATTTTATTCATCTAAGAATTTTTTCTATATATGGAAAAGGTGATAGGGATACTTCACTTATCATGAGCTTGATAAAACTTTGTAGAGATAATAAGGACGTGGGGCTAAGTTCTTGCGATTACAATTGGAACTTTTTATATATAAATGATTTCACAAGAATTTTATATAAACTGATAGATAAAGATGTAGATAGCGGAACTTATGACATAGCAAGTGATGATACAAGGCTTTTGAAAGACTATGTGATAGAGGCTCATAAGGTTCTTAAGGCAAAAAATAAATTAAATTTTGGAGAGAGACCTGACAGTGTGGAGACATTTGCAACGCCAGATATAAGTAGTACATTAAAAGCAATTGGCAAATTCACTTTTACTAAATTCGGCTACGGTATGGGCGAGCTGTGCGAGCCCATATTTGAGGAAATGAAATAATTATGGAACAAGAATATATAAAAGTTAGAGGTGCCAGCGAGCACAATTTGAAAAATCTTGATGTCGACATACCAAGAGAGAAGCTTGTAGTTATAACAGGTGTATCTGGAAGTGGTAAATCAAGCCTCGCTTTTGATACGATATTTGCAGAGGGGCAGAGAAGATATATGGAGTCTCTATCTTCTTATGCGAGACAGTTTTTAGGACAGATGGAGAAACCAAAAGTTACTTCTATAGAGGGACTTTCTCCTGCTATTTCTATAGATCAAAAATCTACAAATCGAAATCCAAGGTCTACAGTAGGAACAGTGACTGAAATCTATGATTACCTAAGACTTCTCTATGCTCGTATAGGTATACCACACTGTCCAGAGTGTGGAAAAGAAATAAAGAGACAGTCGGTAGATGAGATAGTCGATAGCATTATGAAACTTAGTGAAGGAACCAAGATTCAACTTCTTGCCTATGTAGTTCGTGGCAAGAAAGGTAGACACGAGAAGGTATTTGAGTCTGCAAAAAAATCTGGGTATTCAAGGGTTAGAGTAGATGGAAATGACTATTCTCTTGATGAAGAGATAAAACTTGATAAGAATATAAAACATAACATAGAAATAATAGTTGATAGGCTCATAATAAAAAAAGGAATAGAGAAAAGGTTAACTGATAGTATAGAGACAGTATTTAAGCTTTCAGATGGACTTTTACAAGTTGATGTGGTTGGAGGAAAGCCACTCAATTTTAGCCAAAACTTTGCCTGCAGTGACTGTGGTATAAGTATGCAGGAAATTGAACCAAGGTCATTTTCGTTTAACAACCCATTTGGTGCCTGCGAAAAATGTACAGGACTCGGATATAAGCAAGAGTTTGATGTTGACTTAATGATTCCTGATAAAACTCTCTCTGTGAATGAGGGATGTATAGTAGTGCCCGGTTTTGCATCGCTCAATAAAGATAATTCATGGGTTGGCTCTATCATAAGAAAGGTGGCACAAAAATATAAAATTTCACTTGATAAACCATGGAAAGATTTATCTAAAAAGGAAAAAGACATTTTGCTCTATGGAATAGGCGATGACACAGTTAATGTGAGATATACGTCAGCAGCTGGCAATACTAATACCTGGGAGGTAAACTGGGAAGGAATTATAGAATCTTGTAGAAGAAGATACAATGAGTGGTCAACTGATGCACAGAGAGTTGCCTATGAGGAGTTTATGACTTTATTACCTTGTGAAGAATGTCACGGGCAGAGACTTAAGAAGACTTCTCTTGCTGTCACAGTGGGTGGCAAAAATATAGCAGAGATCTGTGATTTGCAACTACTTGAGTTTAGAGATTTTATAAACAATTTAAAACTTACAGCTATGCAAGAAAAGATTGGCTCTGTGATACTAAAAGAGATTAAGACAAGAGTAAATTTCTTAATAGATGTAGGACTTGATTATCTTGCACTGTCTCGTATGACAGCAACTCTTTCTGGAGGAGAGGCTCAGAGAATTAGACTTGCCACTCAGATTGGTACAGGTCTTGTGGGGGTGTGCTATATATTAGATGAGCCATCAATAGGTCTTCATCAGAGAGATAATTCAAAACTAATTGCTACATTAAAACATTTACGTGACTTGGGAAACACTGTACTAGTGGTTGAGCACGATGAAGAGACTATGAGAGAAGCTGACTTTTTAGTTGACATAGGTCCATATGCTGGTGTAAATGGTGGTAAGCTTGTAGCAAGTGGAACTATAGATAAAGTAGAAAAATGTAAAGACAGTGTCACTGGAAAATATCTAAGTAAAAAGCTCGAGATAAAAGCCCCAGATAAGTATAGGAAACCAACTGGCTTCATAACTATAAAAGGTGCAAAAGAAAACAATTTAAAAAATATTGATGTTGATATACCACTTTCTATATTTACTTGTATAACAGGTGTCTCTGGAAGTGGTAAGTCAAGTCTTATAAATGAAGTTTTATATAAGAGCCTTGCCAAAACTCTCAACAAGGCAAATACAAGAGCTGGAAAGCATGATAAGATTGTAGGGACAGAGCAACTTGATAAGATTATAATGATAGACCAAAGTCCGATAGGAAAGACACCAAGGTCTAATCCTGCAACCTACACAGGTGTTTATGACCTGATAAGGGATTTGTATGCATCAACACCAGATGCAAAAGAGAGAGGATATAGCAAAGGTAGGTTTTCATTTAATGTAAAAGGCGGAAGATGTGAAGCATGCGAAGGCGATGGTATAAAAAAGATTGAGATGCATTTCTTACCTGATGTGTATGTACCTTGTGAAGTTTGTGGTGGTAAAAGATACAATAGAGAGACACTTGAAGTTAGATATAAAGGCAAGAATATCTATGATGTACTTGATATGACTATAGATGATGCCAATGAATTTTTCAAAAACCAACCAAGAATTATGAAGATAATGGAAGTTCTTAAAGCGGTTGGACTTGGATATATGAAACTTGGTCAACCAGCGACAGAACTTTCTGGTGGAGAAGCACAAAGAGTGAAACTTGCATATGAACTAGCAAAAAGATCAACAGGAAAAACTATTTATGTGCTTGATGAGCCTACAACAGGACTTCATTTCTACGATGTGCATAAATTAATTGACATATTACAAAAACTCACTGACCAGGGAAACACAGTAGTGGTTATCGAACATAATCTAGATGTTATAAAGTCAGCAGACTACATCATAGATTTAGGACCAGAATCTGGTGATAGAGGTGGTACAGTTATCGCAACTGGCACACCAAAAGAAATTGCAAAAGTTAAATCATCATATACAGGGCAATACCTAAAGAAAATATTATCATAGAGATTTTTGTATGGGCGAGTTTCACGAGCCCCAATAATATATTGTAAATGAGCAATCTAATTAAAAAAGTTAATATATTTTTACTAGTATTCATAATTTTAATTATGAATACTGTTTCAGCACAAGTAACTCTCAACCAACTAGAAGGTAGAGAGCATGATTTTGATAATACATACACTTACTTTTTAAAGGGACCAGAGTTAGTTTGTGATGGAGAACTTATAGTGCTTGGTGATAGTTTCGGATTCCTTTTTTGTGAATACATAAATAAAGGTGTAAACTATGTTGTCCATCAAGGTTATGACATAGGTAAAATATATAAAGAATTTTTGCCGCTTATAAAAAAGGACGAATATAAATATGCCTTTCTGATGATAGGACCAAATGATTTTATGATGCAGACGGATATTTATTCATTTAAGACTATATTGCAATTTATTATAACTGAACTCAAATTAAAGGGTATAGATCAAGTAATAGTCACTGATTACTGCGACCCAGATTATAATGTAAATATGGCTTCAATACTATTTTATTCGCCTATCAGATGCTGGCAGTATGACCGTGCACTAAAGGATGTAATGAATTACAATAACTTACTATATGTACCAATGACCGATTTATTGCTTGAATATGGCCGTCTGCCACTAGACCCTGTCCATCCGGCAAAAGGCCTATATAATCCACTACTTGAGAGGGTGGAAAAGGTAATAGAAAATGATAAAAATATGCGTAAATTGAACTTGCCTTGAACTTTATAGTTTGTTATAATTAATATGTTATAGGAGCGTGTAGCTCAGCTGGATAGAGCACTTGGCTACGGACCAAGGTGTCGAGGGTTCGAATCCTTTCACGCTCGCGGAAAAAGCCTTGATTTTAGGGCTTTTTTTATTGTCGAAAGTCGTTTGGGTCAAATTGGGTCAAATTTTTTTCAATTTGTATCAAAAATATTTATTGTTTCATAATCTTGTGCATGCTGATAGACTGTCTTTAGAACGATATCGGTTGCCCATCCGCCCATCTTTTGGATGACTTTACTTGGAACATTTCTATTGTGAAGTTCTGAGGCAAAGAAGTGTCTGAACTTGTGAATAGAGAAGTGTGGTAGGTTATGCTCGTCCTGGACCTTGTATAGCCATTCATTGATAGCGGTATTGCAGCCTTCATATATTCTTTTTTCTTTTTTGATTTTATCTGTTATGAATTGTGGGACCTTGATAGTTCTATTTGATTCAAATGTCTTAGGTGGCTTAATAACTCTTTCGTGGTTTACATATGCAGCAGACTTATTAATTTTGATTATGCCGTCTTCGACATCTGATAGAGTGAGAGCTATAATCTCGCCAATTCTTAATCCATAAGAAGCAAGCAAGAGTGCTATATCATATGGGGTCCCTTCACTTAAATTGATCATAAGTTTTACATCTTCAAGTGTAGGAATATATTTTTCTCTTTTAATCTTAGGAGGAAGTATTATTTTATATCTCTTATCTGTAAATGTATATATGACTGCGGACACAAAGCCGTAGAAGTTCCTGGCAGACTTTGGAGAGTGCTTTTTGGAATATTCATTTACAACATTTTGTAGAACTATCTTATTTATATCAGATAAATATGTATTAGCAAATTTTTTAGGAACTGCTCTCATATATTGGTCATAGTTTTTAAGTGTCGAATGAGAGAGTATATTTGATTTTGAATCTATGTATATCTTAGCAGAGTTTATGAAAGTATCGTTAGAAGCATAATAATCTCTGCCAATTAAATCTTGCATATCTTTTCTTATGTCTTTTTGGGTAGGTCTAATATCATATGTCTTTGAATATGTC
Organism: uncultured Clostridia bacterium; assembly: GCA_947303805.1. GTDB lineage: Bacteria > Bacillota > Clostridia > Lachnospirales > Lachnospiraceae > UBA3633. The sequence goes on from CAMYZE010000007.1 coordinate 9,336, forward strand.
TTGCCATTATACATCTCACGAACTCTATAATGGCCATTTTTCAATTTCGTTATATTCATTATTATCCTTTCCCTTGATTTCAATGTTTGTGATTTGATAAAACAAAAAGAGCCAAGTAGGTTATACTTGACTCTCTTGGCTATAAAGCCTAATAATCGTTCGTGCCCGTATAGGGCTAAGTAAAGTAAGTATAATAGATTATTATAAAAAAGTCAAGCAGTTTTAAGTGTTTATTTTAAGAACAATTCATATATTTTATAATCAATTAAATCTAAGATTTTATCTGGCAAAACAATATTGTCCAATAAATCTTTTTTGCGTGTAGGAGATACAATTCTTAATTTACTGATAGATTTAATTTGTCCAATATGAGCAATACTTCCGAATTTCATTTTTAATAGCTGGTCAATATGACCAGAAATGATTTCGTGTTCTTTTAATAATTTTAACAAATCTTCATAGGAGTCTTTTTGTGCATCAAGTTGTTTCATTTGACTGGAATTTTCGTGTGATTCCTTCGAAACTTTATCTATAATTAGCTTATTAATAATTACACCAAGCGGTAGCTTATCTTTGCTCAATTTACTAATATCAGTATGCTCTTTAACTGATGTAAGAGGTATTACAGTCAGCATTGGTTTTTTAATACTGTCATTTTTATCAATTACTATAGCTAAATGTAATCCGCCAAGTTCTGAACCTATATTGAATCCAAAATTGACATTTAGTATAGATCCTCTTTTATACTTATGGTGTGTCTTATTCTTAAATACATCTTCATATGACAAATAGTTAATCCAGTCCTTTATCCAGTAGCATATCAAATCAGCCTTTTTCTTTAATGCTTTAATGTTTTGATTAACTAAGTTGCATAAGAAGTCTTTGAGTGATTCTATTACTGTAGTTATATGGTTTAAAACTTCTAAATTTGTTTTTTCCTTACTCATATTTTCCTCTCAACAATTAAATAGCAATTGTTTTATTTTTCTATATCTTTCACATCACCCTTCTTAAAGTCGTCGTCGTAGAAATGATCCAGTTCGTGGCGGACTGCCTTAGCCTGTTGATCCTCTGAAAGCCTGGCATTTACAAATATAGTGTGTGTGCCGTCTTCATTTGGCGTTATACAGGCTTTTATCTTAGTAGATGGAAAATCTATCAACTGAACCCTGAAATCACTCATTTTAGCCACCATTTTCACCTTTCTTGAGCCTCAAAAGCATATCGTGGACGAGTTTCAAGTCTTCAGGCTTGCAGTCTTTGGCTGAGTTAAATAGCAGCCTTAATTCCTTATTTTCAAATATTTCCTGTGCCATTTTGGCAGTCTCTTCGTCAAGCCAGTAGCCGTCTTTAGATGGTGTCTTTTGCTCTCCGAGTAAATATTCCAGCGAAACATTGAAATAATCGGCTATTTTCTTTAATTTGTCATTTTTGGGCATATATTTGCCCTTTACCCAACAAGATAGGGTAGAAGCATCTAAACCAGTTTTTTGGGCTATTTCCTTATAAGTAACGCCTTTAGAACTTCTTAACTTTTCAAATATCTCTACTGATTTGTCCATAGTTTCACTCCTTAAAAAATTTTGAAAAATCTTAAAAAAACTATTGACAAATAGAGAAATCTCATTTATAATGTTGCTAATTGATATTTCTTAATTACTTACTTGATAAATTGAGAAAACTAATTGTCAATAATTATATAGGATGTTAGCGGTAATATCATTGTATAAGAAAACTCAATATTTGTCAAGTAAGTGTTAAGAAAACTAATTGTAAAAACTCAATATAAAAAAATACGTCAAAATGAAATTGAGAAATAACAAAAAAATATTGAGAAACTTTAAAAAACACTTGACAAAACTAAACATTTTCTCGCTTCCGCTCAAAAATGTCGCACTAAACATTTTTTATATAATTGATATATAAGAAATGAAAAAAGAAAGGGGGCAAGAAGTGAAAAAGAAAAAGCAAGATACTAAAAAAAGTAATGCACTTACTAAAGAGGACTGGATGCTAATCTTCACAATAGTTCAAACAGTCGCAACAGTAATAAATACATTACTCACAATCAAGATACTGATAGGGGGCTAAAGCCCCTTACAGTTCTTAGATGATAACATAAATTAAAATTTTTTTCAAGAGGTGTACCAATGAAAATAGAGTTAGTAGCTATATTAATTTTAAACTTGCTGATTCTGAGTTTGTCGATAGCAAAATTATATTTTTTGACAAGAAAATAGATCTGGCATTTTAGAAAGCATAAACAAAGGCTGCGACATGAATTTAATATATATTCCTGACGAGGTGCGGACTTCTAAGTACTACTAAAAAGTTACTCTCAATTATTTCTCAATACTAAAAAGACGAGCTTTCAGGTTGCGACGCAAAAATTAAAAAAAATAAAAAAGGTTACCCTCCAAATGTTAACCCAAAAAAACCATTGAGAAATAATTGAGAAACTTTTAAAAAAGCACTTGACAAAACTAAACATTTTCTCGCTTCCGCTCAAAAATGTCGCACTAAACATTTTTTATATAATTGAGATATAAGAAATGAGAAAGGAAAGGGGGCAAGAAGTGAAAAAGAAAAAGAGAGGAAATGCTGAAATAAAAAGAACACTCACTAAAGAAGAAATTGAATTAAGACTGACAATCATTCAAACAATATCTTCAGTAATAAGTGCTCTATCAGCAATTTACTTAATACTAAGGGGTTAAGCCCCTTAGTTAAGTAAATTGATAATAACATATATAAAAATAAAAATCAAGGAGTAGAACATGAAAATATCACTAATAATATTGCTTATTTCAAATATAGTATTGCTCGGTTCATCAATAGCAAAGTTATATTTTTTGACAAGAAAATAGAGATTATAGAAATGGAAAACAAGAATTTAAAAAGAGAAATAAAGTATTTGATACACAATCTTCAGACATCCAACTTTGTATATGCAAATGGTGAATCAAACATTTCAAACTGGAAAGGAATAAATATAATTATTTTCTTTATGTACTTAGTTGGATTGTTATTTGGAATTGTAAAAGATTATTGGATACTTACAAATCTCATTCCATTGGCTTTATTAATTTACAAAGATTATAAGATAAATAATATGGAGTTTGACAGAAAAGTTATTATTAAAAGTTTACAAGAATTATATGAAAAAATAATAACTAATGAACATAAAAATTATAGGCAAAAGAATCGACACAAAAATGAAACAGAGGTATTGAAATGAAATTTGTAGAAATGTTTAGTGAATTAAAAAATGAGGTTGTTAAAAATAGGGAAGCCATTGAGAGACTAAAAAAAGAGATGGCGAAGATTAAGAAGAATTTGCCATCTCATAAAAAGAAAAATAATTAATGTTGCAACTTGTCATATTCTTTTAAAACTTTAATTGCAACATCGACAATGTCATTATAAAGTGCCTGATTCAATTCGTTTTCTTCAGCACTGTGGTTATTGTTAGGAATAAATGCATTTTTGACATTGAACTTAATTGTTTCAAATTGAACATTATTTAGCATATAACCTCCTTTTTTAGCATTATATCACAAATATAAAAAATTGAGAAAGGTTGAGAAATGTTTAATCTATTCAAGAAAAAAGAAGAAAAACCACAAGAACTACTTTGTTGGCAAAAGCCAAAGGCAATAGAAGCTTCATCAGAAATAGATAAATTTGTTAATGGAAAGAAATTAGAACTAATAGAAAAGCTAGCGAGTAAGGTGGGAATAGAGGACATTGACATTGAGACACTTGCGGGAATTAGTTGCTGGGCTGGTCCTGACACAACAACAGGGTATGGATTATTAATCTATATAGGAACATCGATTATGGATAAATTGAGTAATATTGAAAAGTTACTTAAGAGTAATGCACAAAGTAATGATGGTAACAATTAAAGTTGCCATTGCTATAAATATAGTTGCGATGGAAATGCACTTGTTGAAGAATATAAGTTTTTCATTTTCTTCGTAGTTTCTAAGTGCAACATTACCCTTGGCTGTTATGTGAAACCGCTCAAAATCATTCGAATAGTAATCAATAAACTGGAATTCTTTTAAGTAAAGAAAATCAGAACTACCATCAGATTTACATTTTTCTTCATTCTTGATTTTTAAAAGTAAATTATATGTGGTTTTGTCTAACATAAAATTCATAAAAGAATTATAACAAAAACCATAAAATATCTCAATTTAAAAAGCTGAAGTTATATGAGGTTGGAAACATGGGAAAAGACAATACAAAAATTATAGATATCCAGATTACAACAGACTTGCACTCTTTACAGATGCTATCAAGGAAACACAGCAAAGAGAGCCAAGTGGCAAGTTATGTATATGGAATGACTAAGGCTATGCTCAAAGATTTAGAGAACTTTGAGAAAGCAAAAATGAAAAAGGCTGCGACGCGAACTTAACATATATTCCTGACGAAATGTGAGCTTCTAAGTACTACTAAAAAGTTACTCTCAATTATTTCTCGGTGCATAAATTAAAATATTCCCTCCGTATGAATGTTTTAAAAAAATAATAGAAAGGATAAAGGTTGTCCGCTACAAAAGATAACATTTATTCGAGAACTAAAATGGTTACCAAAGCACTTAAGAAATAATTGGGAGGCTTTAAAAAGGCACAACATACTTAACATAGAAAAAGCGAAACATACCTAAGATTGTGAGCTTCTAAGTTGCAGACAGGAACACAGAGTTTGCCACTTCTCTGGAACAAAAGTGGTTATAAAAAAAGACTTCCGCCGAGTTTACGAGGTTACACACTATAAATTACTTTATAGCAGGGCAAGATGCTTACCAGAGACTTACTTGGTTCAACAGATGTTGGTAAAGTTCTTAATGTTTTAGTTAGAGATTTAGCAAAATTATTTGTTGAAATATGAGCGACGGACTTGCAAGTATTAGATAAATCATTGATAGCGGTATAAAGATTTGAGCAATCAACACTTCCGACTAAATTTTCCATTTTTATACCTCCGTTTGTGAGTTCACTATCCGAAGTAAGTCCACTCCAAATTGTTAATCTCATAATCACTTATGAGTTCAGACTTTGTCTTTATCCTGTTGCAGCAGGATACCTCGTGTAAAGTCGTTACACCTTCCTACGTAGTAGGCTTGGCTCGGCGTAATCTTTTATAACAAATTATAACACAAAAAATATAAAAAAATATCGGGAGGGCTATTATGGCTAAGAAACAAAAAGTAATTGAAACACTTGTAGTAGAAAAGCAAAAGGAACTTGAGAAGAAGTATGGTTATAACTTCCACTCAATGTATGAGTTTGAAGGTATATGCAAATCATCACTTGCAAGTGCAAAAAAGAATGTGAAAGTGATGAACAGGATGCAGCAGTTGCTGACTATATACAGTTCGACTCAGGATCCAAATGAGCAAGTCAAGATAGAAGCCACAAGAGTAGAACTAAGAGACAATGCCATGTGGTGTATTGAGGCACTTATAAACCTGGTAGGTGCACTTGATAATTTTAATTTCAGCATAATGATAAATGAAAATGAAAATTAAGATTAAAAGGTGGTGATTACGATGAAACCTACAAAGCAACAAAAGACAGTTATTATCAATGCATTAAATCACTATAAAGAGCACTTAGAGGAATGCAATGATGAATTAAACAAATATGGAAAAGATATGCTTGAAATTTGTAAATCAACATTGAAAGCAGTTGAAAACAATTTAATTTATTAAATAAAAAAATCATGTGAGGGCATGTATTTGAAAGGAATTGAATGTATTACGAGAATTACCAAAAAATCAAAGAAAGTAAAAATGTAAAAGATCGAGATGTTGCTAAGGCTACTGGTATAGATCCTGCTACATTTTCACACTGGAAGAAAGGGCTATATACACCTAAGGAAGATAAGCTAACAAAGATAGCCAACTATTTAAACATCACTGTTGACGAGCTTAAGGGCACAAGTACCAATAATTTAAATAGTTTATTTGCAGATATACTTCAAAAATTCTTAAAAAAATAAAACATTTAGAGGTTTTGTATATGAAAATCACGCTTGCAGCAGCTCGAGTTAATGCTGGATACACAGTTAAAGAGGCTAGCAGGTTCATAGGTGTCACACCATCTGCACTATCTAATTATGAGAGTGGCATAAGAGAACTGAAGGTCAATAGGTTACTTGTATTGCTTAATAAATACAATGTGAAGTTTGAAGACATAACATTTAAGACCAGAGAAGACTACTTAGCCAAAAGGAAGAAGGTGAAAGTATGACAAGGTGGGAGTGGAAGTTAAGAAAGACACATTTACCAATTAATTTAAGGTACTTTGAACCAGCACTTAAAGTCTTAAACACAGTCATTATCATCGCATTTGCCTTATGGTACATAAATAGGACCTTACAGCCATTTTATTACTTTGACCAATACACTTTAGCGAAAGAACTTAAGAGACAGGAAGAACATATAAGAGAGTCACAGAAGAAAGAACTTGCAGAAGCCAAATATATAGTTGAGCAAACTGAACTTAAAGAGAAGTACAAGAGAGAAGAAGAACAGCGAAAGAGACATGCTGCAGAAATAGAGGCTTGTGCTAAGAAGTATAAAATTGGCGACCGCATCAAAATATATGATATGAATGCTCCAATGGTTAAAGAAGGAGACCATTTCAGATATTCGATAGGTGGCATAGATGTGATAACAAACATCATTGATACAACCTTATACTGTGAGTCAGGCGAAAAGTATAGTGCTAATGATCAAATAGATAAAGTCAGAAGTAATCGTGAATGGAAAGACTTAGTTAATATGAGCCTTAGAGGCGAACTTCAATTTGCAGCAGACAATAATAACGCTCCTTAATCACTCCCTTCGAAAACTATCATTTTCGGAATGAAGATATTGGCAAATATTGGTTCGATTCCAATAGGAGCGGTTAACCGCAGAGTAAAAAATAATAGAGAGGGATTATTTTCTTAAAGCTTATTCCTTTGGGCTTTTCTGCGGTATTTATTAAAAAAAAGAGAGAGGGTTTAGTATGGCATCTACAAAAGAAAAATCAAATCCAACTTCATCTGATGTAAAAATCAAATTAATTATGGCGGCTATCAATAAGCCAAGAACCATAAGTTATCTATCAAGACTCATTAATTCATCAGCCCGTGATACAAGAAGAATAATAGCTCGTATAAGAAAGCACCATCCAATTTATGCATTTACTGATGGGACTGGCTATAAGTATGCTTCAAAGAGAGAGGCAAGAAAGCTTATTTCATTTGAGCGAAATATCATTAAGAACCATCAAAAGAATCTAAAAGTTTTAACTGATTATGTGGGAGAGTAGATATGAGTGAGAAAAGAATGTTTTCAAAAAACATAGTATTAAGTGATGTGTTTTTGTCACTTCCACCATCTACTCAGGCTCTGTATTATCTTTTTGGTATGAACTGTGACGATGATGGAGTAGTGCCAAATCCTATAGCTTTAATGAAGATGGGTAAGTACAAAAAGAGTGATTATCAGAATTTATTAGACAAAAGATATGTTTTAGAAGACAAAGATAGTAAAGTTGCAATAATTAAGCATCATAAAATAAATAATTACATACCAAAAGACCGTTACAAACCATCAACTTACCAGGAAGAACTGGAAAAATTGACCATAAATGAGTATGGAGCATATACAGAAAAGCAAACAAAAAAGTCAAGTAAATCAAAGAAAGTAGCGAGTAAGTCTTGTATACAACCTAAGGTAAAGCCTGTATCGAGCTCTGACAATTCTACGTATACACAGAGTAGTATAGATAAGAGTAGATTAGATAAGAGTAAAGTAGATGAAATAAAACATAACCAAGTAGAAAATAATAAAAAGGACGTGCAGCAGCAACCTCATGCTGTTGTGTATAATGCTCTTGAAAAAGCATTTCCAGAGGCTGGCTCTATGTGGGTAGTTGCAATAGACAAGTACTTGGATAGACTATCTGATGAGCTTATTATCAATGCCATACAAGAAACTGCAAGTAGTGGAATAAATAACCCTAAGTATTTTAAAGCCATATGTGAGCGGTATATTCTTAACGGTTATAAAAACCTAAAAGATATAAAAAATCAAAATGCTAAGCAAACTAAAAAGGCGTTAGATCGTGAAGAATATAACAAAAAGTTTATTGAGATGGCAAAAAAGCAAAATGAGAAAAAGTTGATGAACTCATCCTGAGAGAGAGGGACAAAATGAAGTACAAATTTTATAAAAAATATGATAAAAGACCAGAAGTTAAGCATCGTATACAGCAGCCTAAAAGGATAAATGCATATGATGACATCATTAAAAAAATCATAAAAAGAGGTATCTTATGTCAATAGATCCAAACAAAATTATCGATATGCATGAAGATATAATGCATAGTCTTATATCTCTAAATTGTGAGATGATAAGGTTAAAGAAGAATATACAGGACAATGAAGAGCGACTTAAGAATGACATCAAAGAGAATGAAAACATATGCCCAATGAAGACCTGTATATGGAACATTAATGGCAAATGCAACCAAAATGGCATGTATGACATTCTAAAACAATGTCGAGAGAGTAATTATAAGTTTTTTGAGTCTGATAATTCGCAAGTAGATAAAGGCTACTTAGGGAAATGTTAATATGGCTCTTCTAAGAAGTGATGAAGATATAAAGCAAGAAATCAAGAAACTTGAAAAAGAACTTGTAAAATATCCTACTGGACCAACAAGACGTAAAATTAAAGCCAGAATAGCTAGGCTTAATAGATTCGGTCAAGAGAGGCTTAATGAAGAAAATAGGCGAAGAAGACTCGGAATGAAGAAGAAAGTCTTAAAGCCTAAGGTTAAAAAGAATGATATTAAGCCAGAAAAAGTGGTTAAGAAGAAACCATTTATAATTATATCTAATCCAGCGATTGAGAGGGAAGTGGGATATATCAAAATCGATGAGAAATTACAAAAAGAGCGGAAATCAGAGAAAAGAGAAAAATATTATTGCAGCAGTTGTGGCAAAGAATGTGTTAAAACATACTCGAATATAAATGACATATACAAGCATAAGTACTACTGTGAAAAATGTGCCAAACAGAAATACGGGATGTTTGAAATTGAGGAATAGATGGGCCAGGTAACCAAAAAGAAAATTGAAAAAATGCATTATCTATTTGGAAAGATAGAGGGGTATAAGTGTAAAGAATGCAGCAGGCTAGTATGTGTACCTGGCCTTAATGGTAAAAGATTTTACAAATGCTTAAATTATGGCCAAAGTAATGCAGAGTCAACCGATTGGCGATTATCTTACACAGCATGCGGATTACTTAATAAAGAGATTGAAAAGACGGCCGTAAATTTGCGAGTGACGGAACCAAAGCAACAGATAGCAGGACAAACCAATTTTTTTTGGAAAATAGCAGTTGAGGGAAAAATGAAATACTATAATCGGACAAAAGAAGAATGCGTAAAACTTGGGTGCAAGTGTGTGGACTGTCTAAGCAATCATCACAACGAGAAATACTGTTGCTGGAACTGCGGAACTTGCAGCAGTGAAAATTGTGGGGGCATAACGAAATACGATTATTTAAAAAAAGAATGCAAACTCTATAAACAAAGGGGCAAAAGGAAAAATGTCAAAAACAAATAGAACACAGATTATAGACAAAATGGACAACAAACAACTTGCGCTTTATTTAGCCTATGGGGCTCATATAGTTGATGGAGATATTGATACTGCTAACCTTATTGATATTGATGATAAGACAAGAGCAGAAATTGCAAAAAACTCTATTGAAATCGAAAAATGGTTATCTGAAAAAGCAAAACCAAATGCAACTAAATATTATTGGGAACTTACAAAAACCAATGCAGATTTTGAAGAAGCATTTTATTATTTCACAACGGATTTTATGTTTGATGAAGAACATATACATTTAAGCGACCACGACTTTGAATACGATTTAGTCTTATTCAAAGATGATGAAGAAATAGAGGGAATGAGTGGCTATTATATAGAGTATGAAGAATTACCACAAGACATAAAAGATATGCTAGATGAGTTTATAGTTAGAAAGGAGTAGTTATGCGAGAGATAAAGTTTAGAGGGTATAATAAAAGAAAAGAAAAATGGTATTATGGATTTTTAGGTAAATACAATTTTATAAAAGAAAAAGATTATTACCTAGATGATGGGTTTTGTAACAACATAGTAGAAGAAGATAGCATTGGTCAATACACAGGCTTCAAAGATAAGAATGGTAAAGAGATATATGAGGGGGATATAGTAGAGTATGTTAGCGACACATTAAAGAATGAAGACAATAAAATATTCATTGTGGAGTGGGAAACCGAAACAAATAATGGATGGCTTATTAGAAATTATAATTACCCTGACGAAACTGCTGTAGAAAATGAACATTTGTCATATTGGTTGAATGATTATACTGGTCTGCAAAGTGAAGTTGTAGGTAACCTATATGAAGAGAAAGAAGAACAAAAAGTTGGTTAAAAATGAAAAATTATATGCAGGTTGGTTATCTCCATCAGGTGAGTATTTCAAATTAGAAAGTCATCATTTGTGCCATGAAGAATTAGCTCAAGAAATATTAGGGAAAAATAGAAATTATGGAAAATATGATTTGGCGATGAAAGAATTACTTGATAGAAAGTGGGCAATAATTAGAGATAAAAGTTTTTATTGCTCTAAAATGTCATATTATGTAGGGTGGGGATTAACGGTAGAACAGAAACATTTTCTTAAAGAATATATAGAAGAAGGAAAAATAGTAGAAGCTGAAGTATATTAAATAATTGATAGTTTAGGACAAATAAAAAAGAGTAAGACCGACTCATGCGGGCTACGGGGCGAACGCTTAAAAAGCCGTAGATTTAAGGCGAGGGAAACAAGCAGAGAAATCTGTGTCCATAACTCAAAGATAGTGCTTAACTCTTTCTATCAATTTTATATAAAAAGTGGGGAAATAATTATGTCAAAGAGTTACGAAACAATAATACAAGAGAACGAAGACAAGAAATTAAACAAATATCTTGCAGAACATGATGAAGAAAGCTTATGCGATAGCTGTGAAAATGACTGCTATGATGAATCAATGATTGTTGATGCTTGCAGCAGGTATGTAAAATAATGGCTAAAAATGGTATTTTTGGAATTTTTGGTATCCATAAAAAAGGGGTCGTAAAAATATAAATGGGAAACATAAGTAAGAAAGATTTAGAGAAACTTAAGTATTATATACAAGAGAGAGAAAGACTTGAAAGAGAAATAACTAAATATTCTGATTCTATATCTGATGGATATAGCTCAATTACTTATGGAGAGATAAGGTCTCATTATTCTAACCCTGATGCCATATATGATTTAATAATTCATAATGATAAGCTTAAAAAGCAGATTATTAAGCGTCAGAAGAAACTAACTGTGATAATTAGTAAACTTATGCAAATAATCAATAAGATAAAAGACCCCGAGCTTAAGAGCATAGTAGAACTAAGGTCAATATACGGTAAAACCTGGGAACAGATAGGGGAAGAGGTGCATATGGCTGGTTCATATGTTAGGAGAAAGTATTATAAATTTACAGAGGAGTAGGTTAAGTGATTCGCAGATGCAAAATATGCCAGTATAAAAATGAATGCCAGTGCAGCAGCTGCATTAGAAAGTGTCAATGCAAAGGCAAAAGTGGATGGTGCTATAAATATAAAAAAATATAAAAAATACTTGACAAGTTGAACGAAAAATGATATAATATAATCACAGTAAAGAAAGGAGGACAATGCCTATGGACAATAAAATATCACTTGAAGCGAAGATTATGATAGCAATCGGAATTATCCAAATCTTACTCCAAGTGATAGCAATAATAAAAACCTGATAAGGTTCTCTCCGAAAGGAGAGTTTACCTTATCATTATAAAATATATATTTATAAAAATCAAGGAGAAAATTATGAAAACATTACAAATTATCCAATTGGTTTTAAGTGTTATTCAATTGTGTTTGATTATTCGGTATATTGGCAAAAAGTAATAATTACAGTAAAAGGACTTATAAAGTCCTTTTAATTTATATAAAAAAATATAAAAATAAATAGTTGAATGGCATAATAAAAGATGATATAATAAAACAGTAAAGGTGGTACAAAATGGCAAAAGTTGGAAGAAAGAAAAGAGAAGAAACAGTAAGAGTATCATATAGACTTAATGCTGAATTGGAACAAAAAATGAGAGAATACTGTGAAGCAACTAACCAAATAATGAGTAGGTTTGTAGAGAATGCTATCAAAGAAAAATTGAATCAAAAAGATAGGTATTAATCATGATTTACGGAATTTCTACTTAATTAGGTTATATGATGTATAAGTATAAATAATTGATTTAAACTAAATTTGATATAACTAAATATATTTGATATAATATAGGAGCACTTATATTTTATATACTGGCAGTATAATTTTGCGGGCAATTTATTCTTTGAATAGTTGGCTGCTATTTTTTTCAAATAGTGTAGTATGAAATGAGCAAAGTAGAAATTAACAAATTGAAAATAGGGGATGTTATTGATGATGCTTTTGATTGTGGAGATTCACAGTTTAATGCTATGATAAAAAACTCTTATTTTGCAAATTTGTGTAGACAAATTTATATATATGACATTAAAATTGATAATAAGCTATTAGGGTATTTGGCCTTTTCTGTAGCAAGAGTAGATGTAAATTTTTCCGAATCCTTTGAAAAGGATAACTCATATAAATATCCTGGAATAATAAACTTAGAATATATAGCGATAGACAAGAATTATCAAAAGTTAGGAATAGGTACTGCATCATTAGATAACTTTATTTGTTATATAAGAAATATTAGTAAAACAATACCAATAACTTTTATTACCTTAGAGCCACTACCAGGTAAAGAAGAATGGTATAAGAAAAAATATTTTGAGTTTGATAATGAAATAATGTATTTAGATCTTAAGGATGATGAAGAAAGAAAAATTATTGAAGAGAATATAAGAATGGGAGGTGCTTTATGAAGGAATTTGGATTGGTTTTAAATGAAAAACAAGCAGAAATGTTATTAAAGGCTTCAATGCATCCTAATCAACTACAAATAGCAAAGTTAGATGCGGCCATGAAAGAAGTAGAAAAAAATATTGAAATTACGGAAAACGGGTTTTCTTTTGAATTATCTATTGACATTGACAAAGAGATAAATGGTAACTTAGCAGAACAAAAAACTGATATTCAAACTAAAGATAAGTTTGAATTAGTATTGGACAAAGAAGTGGAAATAATGTATCAAATTGATTTTAACCGTCAAATTTTTAAGGCTGACTTAGGATCAACTGAAATGCTATGTGCAGCATAAGGAGAATTTATGAACTATAAGGAAAATTATGAGAAAGACTATTCTTCAGAGCTAAGATTAAAAAAAATGTATATTGAAAAAGCTGGTTTTGAGCGGAAAGAAAGAGTTGACAATAGATTAAATATTAAGATAAATCACAATGTCAACAAACTAGACAATGAATTATATGAAATTAAAATTATTTTAGACATTACGAATAAGGACGCATCTATAAAAATCAATGTCGTAATGGTTGGTGTTTTTGAAAGCAACGATGAAAAACTTATTCAAAGCAATGCAATATCAATTATGTTCCCATACCTTAGATCATATATTTCAACTTTAACGACTCAGCCAGATTTAGTACCGATAGTGCTTCAACCAGTTAATGTTTTATCATTGTTAAACAAACAATAATTGGCCCATAAGGCAAGAATTTATAATTAATCGTAAGACAAGTAACCGGGTATAGCCGATATACTCGGTTTTTGTTTGCTATAGTGCAAAATATAAAAAAGTCAAAAAAGTCAGATGAAAGTATGATATAGTGTATAATATACAAAACCCGATAAGAGGGAGTGAGTCAAATCACTTCCTTTTTTGTTAAAAAAAATATGAGAGGTGCGATATGGCAAAGAATAAGAATGAAAAGAAAGATGAAAAGGTTGTTCCAGTAGAAAACTTGGAAACAATGAAAGATGTAGAAAAAGACAATGCAGCAGTAGAGAATGATACTGAAAAGAAAGAAGATGCAGCAGTTAAGATGGGAATTGTTAATTGCGATAAATTAAGAGTGAGAAAAGGACCAAGTACTGATGCTGAGATTTTAAAGTATCTCAAGAAAGGTGACGAAGTAGTTATTGAGTCAGAAGATGATAAAGACTTCTACAAGATTGCAGCAGGCTTTGTTATGAAAGAGTATATAAGTCTCAAGATTTAATTATGGCTAAAAAGGCTGGAAGAAAAAACAAATATGAAACTAATATAAAGCCTAACCTTGATAAGATTAAGAAGTTAGCAAGCACATGCACCGAAAAAGACATAGCAAAGCAACTTGGTGTATCATTATCATCATTTATGGATTATAAGAATAAATACTCAGAACTTGCTAATGTTCTTAAAGAAGGTAGGCAAAGTCTTATTGTGGAATTAAAGTCAGCCTTAGTTAAAAAGGCTTTAGGATTCTTTGAAGAAGAAATAATAACTACAGAGGGACTTAACAAGAATGGCGATGTAATAAGTACTACTCAGAAACATAAAAAATATTATGCACCAGACACTGCAGCGGCTCATTTATTGTTAAAGAATTATGATAAAGATAATTGGGCTGAAGACTGGCATAAGAGGAAGATACAAGATGAAGAGCTTAAGCTTAAAGTAGAGGCTATGGAGTTACAAAAGAATGGCTGGTAATTATGTAAGTATCAATACAAGTTTCTATCAGTCTGATGAATGGTTAGCTACAAGACAAAAGATAATTACTGAAAGACTGGTTAATGGTGAGACAATATGTGAATACTGTCATAAGCCAATATATAAAAAGTATGACATAATACTACATCACAAAATAGAACTTGATGAGCTTAATTATCAAGATGTTAAAGTATCACTTAATCCTGATAACATAATGATAGTTCATCATGCATGCCATAATAAGATACATAATAACTTTGGCAAGAAGTACAGCAGTTGCTATATAGTATATGGTCCACCAATGGCTGGTAAAAGCACATATGTTAAAGAGCATTTACAATATGGAGACTTAATAATAGATATAGACAAGATATGGGAATGTATATCAGGCTTTAATCATTTGAAAGGTAAGCCTGATGGACTTAAGAGAAATGTATTTGCTATAAGAGACTTACTATATGACCAATTAAGACATAAGGTGGGATTTTACAAGAATTGTTATATTGTTGGTGGATTTCCACTTATAAGTGAGAGAGAAAGGCTTGCAAGAGATTTTAATGCTGAAGTTTTATTTATTGATACAGATAAAGAGACTTGCATGTTAAGAGCCAATGAGATAGAAGACAAGGAAGTAAAAAAGAACTATATAACATATATAGAGAACTGGTTTGATAAAGCAAAATTATTTGATAACAGAAAATAGTTGAAAACTACACAGAAAGTGCAGCAGTACATATAAACGATTCACACAGGCCAAGTCTATATTGACTTGGCACACTTGTGTGCTTATAAATAAACAAAATTTGAAATAGGTTTAAAAAACATCAAAACAAATTGTAATAGACCACCCCCCACCTTGAAAATTGAACACAAGCTGTAGGAACTGGCGGGAGGGTGGTAACTTCCACAGAAAGGCAAAAATTTGAAAATTTCCAAAAGGCTTTGGAAGATTTTTAAAAGAATTATCAAAAATTCCAAAAATTGAAATAGAGTCAAAAGTTTCAGATGAATGCTAATAGAAAAGATTTAGAAAAATATAAAAAAGATAATTACTTAATTGAGTACAAAAAAGAGATTGACAAGGGTAACATAGTTGTAGGTCAAGAATTATATTTGGAACTTGAAAATCTATTAGCTGATTTAGACAATAGTGAGTACTACTTTGATAGGGCTGATACCATTAAGAGAATTGACTTCATGGAAAATTGTGTCAGACTCACGAAGAGTCCATATTACAATAAGCCTATGAAATTGATGCTTTGGCAAAAAGCATTTCTCGAAGCGGTATATAGTTTTAAAATGGCGGTTGATGGAACTGATAGATTTAAGCAAGTTTTGCTGTTGATAGCAAGGAAGAACACTAAGTCGGAGACTTGCTCAGGTCTTGGACTTACAGAACTAATAATTGGCAATGCTGGTTCTGATATAGTTTGTAGTTCTAACAATAATGACCAAGCGGCAATTGTCTATGAAGCAATAAACACGATGAGACAACTTATAGATCCACTTAACCAAGATACTAAAAGAAATCAGATATGCATACTTAATAAAATGACTAATTCAAGAGCTTTCAAATTATCTGATAGGACTAAAAATAAGGAAGGCAGAAACATAGATTTTGCGATTGTAGATGAGACTAATGAGATGAAAGATGATGTCATTATCAAGTCTATAGAGCAGTCGCAGTCACTTAAAGAGAATCCAAAACTAATAGAGATAACTACTGAGGGATTTGTCGTTGATGGGCATCTTGATAGGACTCTTCAAAGGGCTCGTAAGATTATAACTGGCGAGTCTGATGGAGTGGCTGATAAAAGATTTTTGCCTTGGTTATATACTCAGGATAGCGAACAAGAGATCTGGAATGGGAATAGGCAAAACAAACTTTGGATGAAGTCTAATCCAACTATAGGAACCATTAAGAGGTGGGATTACTTAGAAGAACAGGTCGATAAAGCAAAAACAAGTAAGATAGACAGAGTGTTTGTGCTTGCCAAAGACTTTAATATAAAGACATCTGAAAATGCATCTTGGCTTAACCTTGAAGATTTTGACTATGATTGCAAGTTTGACTTAAATGATTTTAGAGACTCTCTTTGTATGGGAGCTGTGGACCTATCACAGACAACTGATTTGACATGCGCTAAGGTCTTACTTATGAAACCGAACGATAATCGAAAATATATATGCACCAAATACTTTATACCTGAGTCAAAACTTAAAGATGATAAAAATGATTGGTCTGCAGGTGCAAGATATGAGGAATGGGCAAAAGAGGGATTTATAAATGTGTGCGAAGGCAATGACGTAGTTCTTTCACAAGTTGCTGACTGGTTTTGGAGCCTATATGAATTATATGGCATAAGATTATATAAATGTGGTTATGACCAAAAGTTCTCAAAAGAATGGATTCACAGAATGAATGATTATGGCTTTACTGAAACAGGTGAAAACAAGGACTTGATAGTAATTTTACAAAATGCACAAACTCTTTCAAATGCCATGAAACTTACTGAAGCCGACTTAAAGAACAAATATGTATTTTATAACAATAATCCAGTAGATAAATGGTGTTTTGAAAATGCTGGAATAAAAATTGACAATAATGATATGGCACTATGTGTCAAAAAAGAAAAGAATAAAAGGATAGACGGAACCGTCACTTTGATAATTTTATATGAGATGTATAGAAGATATAGAACCGAGTTTATGCAGTATATCGAAAGTATGCAAAAAGAGGATTAAGAATGAGTTTTTTTGATAAATTAAAAAACATATTTAAAGGCAGGACTATAAATGCAATTTCTATAAGCAATGGTACAATGCCAATCTATAGTCAGTATGGCCAAAATATATTTGCAAGTGATGTGGTCATGCAAGCGGTTAATTGCATAATATCTGAGCTTGTAAAATTAAAGCCAACTCATATAAAGAAAATAGACACGGACATATCGCCTCAAAATAGTAGTATACAAAATGTCTTAGATTATCCAAATGAGCTAATGACTACATCCGATTTCATAGAAAAAGTAATGTGGAACTATTATTTTAATTCTAATAGTTTCATCATTCCTAAGTTTTATGTATGGAAAGATAAAGACACAGGAAAAATCAAAAGACACTATGAGGCACTATACCCAGTTCGTCCATCAGAGGTTGACTTTTTACAAGATGTGAGTGAAAGATATTTTGTAAAAATGCACTTCCCAAATAATGTCACTGTAACATTTCATTATGAGGACATAATACATTTAAGAAGAGAGTTCAGCATAGATGACTTCATGGGTGGCAATGCAAATGGTCAGCCCAATAATACTGGACTCGAAAAGACACTTAGTTTAAATGAAAAATTGCTTGATAGCATTGCTGTGAGTCTTAATGCATCAACTAAAATTAACGGTATAGTAAAAATCAAAACATTCTTAAAAGATGCCGATTTACAAAAATCAATATCTGATTTTAATAAATTACTTGATGACAATAAAGGCGGTCTATTACCGCTCGACATTTCTACTGACTATGTACCGCTGGATAAAGATGTAAAGTTAGTAGACCAGAAGACACTTGATTTTATAGATTCAAAAATACTCAGAAATTTTGGTATACCGCTCCCAATACTTACTGGAGATTATACAAAAGAGCAGTATGAGGCATTCTACCAAAAGGCAATTGAACCTATAGTTATAAAACTTAGCCAGGCATTTACAAAGACAATTTTTACACAAAGAGAAAAGAGCTTTGGAAATCAAATAGTGTTCTATCCAGAAGAACTTGTATTTTTAAATCGTCAGCAAGCTATAGAGGTCATAAAGTGGCTTGGACAGTCTGGAACACTTTTTGAAAATGAGAAGAGAACTATCTTAGGACTTAAGCCAATTAAAGAGCTTGAAGGTGTGAGAATGCAGAGCCTTAACTACATAAATGTCAATGATGCGAATAGATATCAAAATGGCGATGATGGCTCTGGTAATAAAAATGACGACGAAAGCAAAAACAAAGAACTTATGCAATATAGAAGTAAATTTGAAATTAGGAGCAAGGATATGGATAACAAAATTGTAAAAGATGAAAGAGAATGTAGAAGTTATGACTTCGAGGTCCGTGCAAAAAAAGATGAAAAGCACGGAGCATATATAGAGGGACATCCAATAGTCTATGGAGATAAATATGATTGTTGTGGATTTTTTGAAGAGACCATAGACGAAGGTGCTCTTGATAATACTGATTTAAAAGATGTGAGACTTCTTGTTAATCATAATACAGATATGATACCACTTGCAAGATCGAGAAACAATAATGACAACTCATCTATGCAGCTTAAGGTTGAAAAAGATGGAATGTATATAAGAGCCAATCTTGATGTAGAAAAGAATAATGATGCTAAGGCTCTCTATAGCGCCATAGAAAGAGGCGACATAACAGGGATGAGTTTTATGTTTACAGTAGATGGAGAGAAATGGGATGATTTAGATTCTGATTATCCGAAACGTCATATTACATCAATTTCAAAGGTATATGAAGTGTCAGCAGTGACATTTCCAGCCTATGAAAATACATCAATTAATGCAAGGTCAAAAAGTGTATTGGATAATGCACGGGCGAAATCACTGGATAGTGAAAGTAAGCAAACACTGGATAGTGCTAAAAACGAGCTTGAATTAGAAAAATTAAAATTTAAAACCCGTTTTATGTAATGGGGAAAGGACAAGTAAATGAAGAAATTTTTAGAAAATCTTATCTCTACAAAAGAGCAAAGAGTTTCTGCTCTTAAAGAGCAAGTAGAGAAATCTACAGATGTAAATGAAGTTAGAAACATTACATCTGAAGTTGAATCTTTAACCAGTGAAATCGCTGAGGCAAGAGCTCAACTTGCAAAAATTAATGAGACACCTGATGAGCCTATCACTGATGTGACAGACAGAAGTGCTGTGCCATCTGATGCAAAGCTTGTAGGTAGTTTCAATCAAAACAATGGCAAAGAGCAAAAGGGCGATGTGCTCGACTCTATGGAATATAGAGAGGCATTTGCTAACTATGTTAAAACTGGTAAATGGGAATTTAGAGATGCAACAGCTGGTATGGTTACCACTGGCGACATCGGTAAAGTTATCCCTAATACCATCATGAATGAACTCATCAAAGAGTTGAAAGACTATGGAAGACTCTATAGTAAGGTTAGAAAGATAAACGTGCAAGGTGGTGTTGAGTTCCCAATAGAGGAATTAGTGCCAACAGTTTCTTGGATAACTGAGACACAACCATCAAGCAACCAAGCAGTGCCAAAGATTAAGACATCTATTGTCTTTGGTTACCATGTAGCAGAAGCAAGAATTGCTCAGTCACTTCTTTCTTCAATTGTATCACTTCCTGTTCTTGAGTCTGAAATCGCAAAACTTCTTGCAGAAGCATTTGTAAAAGAGTTTGACAGAATCATCATCAATGGAACTGGCAATGGCCAACCTTTAGGTGTGCTTAATGACACAAGAGTGCCAGCAGCTCATAAGATAACTATGACTGATGCAGAACTTAAGGATTGGACTAATTGGAGAACTAAACTCTTTGCAAAAATTAAGCTTGCTTACAGAGGCAGAGGTATTATTATAATGACTCCAGAAACTTGGGAGACATATGTAATGACTCTTAAAGATGATAGCCACAGACCACTTTATACAGAGACTTATAATCCTGTAAATGGTCAAGCAGAGTGCAGATTTTCTGGAAGAGAAGTATTGCTTGTTGAGCCAGATATTTTGAAGAACTTCTCTGAGGCTGCAAATGACGAAGCATTTGCTATCTATATGGATACAAATGCATATTGTATCAATTCTAACCTTCAAATAGGTTATAAGAGATACTTCGATGAAGCAACTAACAAATGGATTAACAAGGGACTTACTATCATGGATGGAAAGCTCCTTGATGTAAATGGTTGCTTTATCATCAAGAAGTCAACAGCACAAGCTAATGACGGTGGAAATGGCTAATATTATTTAGAGGGATTTAATGGACGAGATATTGTCAAAAGTAAAAAATGCATTAGGGATAACTTCTACAGCTCAAGATGAAACACTTAAAGTTTATATAGCGGGAATTAAAGACTATATGATAAGTGCAGGTGTTTTATCTGAGGTAGTAGAAGATAAACAATCCCAAGGTGCTATAGTAGCAGGAGTCACGGATACATGGAACTATGGTGGTGGTGAAATTAAACTAAGCCCTTATACGAAGGAAAGGATTATTCAGCTCAAGTTTGCAAAACTAGAGAATAATAATCAAAATGAGACCAATGAGTCAAGCGGTTCGGGTGAGGGATAATAGTTATGTATAAGATTAAAGAACCATATACCACATCCATGTATCTGTTAAAACCTGTAGTCACGAGGTCTATGGGTGTGCCGAGTAAGACATTTCCTAAATGTAAAGATGCAAGCATAATTAACTGCAGCTTTAAGACTTATGGTGGCACGGTCACGACTATAAGCAATGAAAAAGATGTTAATGGGTTATTAGCAGTTGTTGATACTGCAAATGTAGAAACCTGGTATAATCCAGATATAACATCTGATTGTAGACTTGCTTTTGATGATGACAACCAATATGAAATTATTGGTGCTCCAGAGAATGTCTCTATGAGAAACAAAACTATGAAAATCAAAGTTAAGAAAGTGATGGGTAATGCTTAATGGTAGTAGATAAATTGATAGAAATCTTAGATCCATTGGTTGATAATAAAGTGTATAGACAAGGTTCATTTTCAGTAGACCAAAAATATCCAAGTTTGTTTATAACGATCTGGGAAAATGAATCAAGTGATAAAAGTCATTATGATAACAATAAGACTATTGGCTATGAACACGATTTTGATGTCAATGTATATGGGAATAATCCTAAAGAAGTCTACAATACCTTAGAGCAAGTTATCACAACACTTAAAAACAATGGTTTTTTAGTTGATGGGAAAGGCATAGACGTGCCAAGTGATGAGCCAAATTATATTGGTCGTCATATCAATGCAATATATGTAGATTATGGAAAGGAGATATAATAATTTATGGGACAAGAAATTAAAGAATTTAGAGGTGTAGAAAACCTCGTTGTCGCTGAAGTTACTAAAGACGCATCAGATGCAATTACATTTGGTGCAGTTGAAAAGTTAGCAGGCGTTGCAGAGATTTCTAAGGAAACTGAGAACTCATCTGAGACACATTATTACGATAATGCTCCAGTTATCGTGATAAACGCTCAAGGCAAGGATACTGTTACTATTCAAGCATCAGTATTACCTTTGCCAATGGTGGCTAAGATAACAGGAAGAAAGTATGATGCTACAAAAGGAATGCTTATTGAAGGCGATAGAGCCGATAAGTATTTTGCTATCGGTTACAAGACAAAAGCAACTGATGGCACATATAGATTCGTGTGGAGACTTAAAGGAACATTTGCTATCCCAAATGAGTCACATCAGACTGAAAATGAGGGAACTGATGCGAATGGTCAAGAGTTGGTATTCACAGGAATAAAGACAACTCACAAGTTCACTACAAACGATGATAAAGGTGCTTTTGGTATCGTAGTAGATGGCGAAAAGACAACTGATGCAGATTTCTTTGCAGAAGTTCAGACACCTGATTCATTCAATCCAGTTTCTGGCTAATTATGTACTAATGCTTAAGCATATCAATATTTGTTAAAATCCTAATTACGAAAGGTGAAGGAGGTGTGCTAAATACAGGTAAGCAAATAACCCTTAATAATTTTAATAATATTGAATAATAGGCAAAAGGGCTTATTTACCTTTTGCCTATTTTTAACAAAAAAAGCATTGCTATTCTGACAATGCTTTTTCAAGTAAATAATTAATTTCTTGATTGATGCTTCTTCGATCTTCGTTGGCTTTTTGTTCAATTTGTTTATATAGTTTTTTTTCAATACGTGCAATAGTTTTTACACAATCTTCTAATTCAGATATTTTAGGACGAGCCATTGTTTTTACCTCTCTATAAAAATAATACTAAAAATATACTATAAAATAACAAAAAAATCAACTAAAATAATAAAAATTTTACTTGACAAAATAGTATTTTTTTAGTATAATATTAGTATAAGTTAGAGAAAGGAGAAAACATTATGGAGAAGATTTTAGACAAAATAATACCAGCCCTAATCTCGATAGTGACTGGTACAATAGCTAATCTCTTAACAGATTACTTAAGAAAGAGTATAGCAAAAAAGAAAAGGAAAGTCAATAAAAAGAAAAAATACAAAGATGATAGTTAAGAAGTAGTAAAGGGCGAAAGCCCTTTGCTATAAAATATAAATATAAAATTTATCCATAATGTTAAAAGTATATGAAAAATAAAAATATTAAAAAAGATTTCTTAGAAAAAATTAAAAGTATTAATTGGTTTCAAGTTTTAATTAATGCAGCAGTTATTTATATTGTATGTCATTTGATTTTTAAAATATTTTAGGTAGGGCAAGTATGAACAATTTAGCATTAAATATTTACGGAAAAGTAAAAGGAAAAAAGAAAGTAGTAAAAACTTACAAGACAGAGACTTTGGACATAAGTTTTGGAATAGTTGAAGATATGATGGAGATTTTAGAAAAGGTCCAAAGTGATAGTGACGAAAATGCTATATTGGAAGTCATTATGAAAAATCTCAAGAATGTAAAGCCATTATTACTTGATGTATTTGATGGACTTACTGAAGAGGAACTTAAGACAGCTAGCACAAAAGAAGTTGTGCAGGTTATAGTAAACGTTATTGCATTTGCTATAAAAGAGATTGGTGGACTTGCAGGTAGTGCTGCAAAAAACCAACTGGGGATTGGGGAAACTTAAGCGAGCCTCAATCCGTATATGATATGCTTTTTGAGTTGCAAATAATGATTGCAACTACATTTAACGGACTTGACCCAATAGAGACAAGATATAAAAAGGCATTTGATGTATTTAGAGTAGCACGAAGAATATTAAGACGGAGTGCTAAACAAGAAAAGACAATAAAGAAAAACAGTGTGAAAAAAGTGCCTGCAGGAGATAAATGGTTTTAATATGGCGAAGTTAAAATTAGATTTTAGCGGTCTTGATAAAATGATAGAAGATATGCACAAGATGGGTGCAAATGTGAAAGAGGTAGCAGAGAGTGCACTTAAGAAGAGCAGAGATTACATAAATAAGAATTTAGAAACTGCTATGACTCCGCATAATAGATCTGGTGTAACTATGAAGTCATTAAAAGATGCACCTGTAGAATGGAGCGGAACAGTTGCTAAAATACCTGTGGGATTTGATATAAAAAATGGTGGTTTGCCATCGATATTTCTGATGTATGGAACAAAGGTTTATGGTACGCCGAGAGTTAAAAAGGACACAAAGCTTTATAAGGCTATATATGGCAAGGAAACTAAGGCTAAGGTGGAAGAGATAATGAGGGAAGAGTTTCAAAAGTTATTTGGGAAATAAGTAATATTAAATTGTTAATCAATATAAAAAAAACTTGACAAAATTAAAGTTAAATGATATTATATGATTAATAAATAATTAGGAGGCACATATGGGCGATAGATTTCTTGATTGGCTATTTAAATACTCTAACTTAAGGGGTTCCTCAAAAGCTGTTTATGATTTATATTTAGCAGTAATTGGTTTAGTAGTAATAGTATTTTTAATTTGGCTGGTTCCTAATTTTAATGTTTTCATTTTCGCTTTAAAAGTAGCACTTGTATGCGAATTTATGTTGATTTTTATACTGTTTAGAGTTCCAATAAATAAAATTGTATCTTTTTTATGCAACAAGAATTGTTATATAAAATATAACAACGAGGAAGGTGCCTGGGACACTGTCAAGTGGTTCTTTATTAGTTTGTTATCATTAGCAATGCCTTTTTTATATTTATCGTTTGGGTTTAGATGGATTTTCATCTTGAGCGAGGCTTTGCTATTTACAATATTTTATGGAATTTTTAGATTTAACATAAGGCAATATTTAGAAAATTAAGAAAACATAAAAGATATTAAAAAACCAAAACAAGTTTCTGAAATAAAGTAACAAATTTTAGAAAATATGGCATATGATAAGAATACAAAACTTATAACACTTGACAAGGTCGTCATTGGTGGCGAAGAGTTTAGTGTGACAACAAGAGATAAAGAAATGTTAAAGCAAATAGAAGATGAAAGTAAAAAAAGACTGGAACATTATTTGTCGTTGCCACATATTAATTTAACCCCGTTTTATAAACAACATCATTTGTTCTGGTAGAATTTATAAAATAAAAAGAAAGTATAAATAATTTATAGAGAGCCGGCATATGTCGGTTTTTTTATGAGGAAAATATGAGTGTAAATAATTATACGGCTAAATTTGGATTTGATGCAAGCGAAATAAAAAAAGAATTAAGTTTAATAAATGCAAATTTGAAAAACTTGAAGGCTCAAGTAAAACTTAATACAGTTTCAAATGCAGATTATGAAAAATCTATAAATACATTAAATGATGTTATTGAAGAGAATGTTAAAAAAGAAAAAGCATTGTCTGATGAACTAGAAAGATTAAGAAAGAATAATCCACAAGATTTGAAAGCAATAATAGATAAATCTACTGCACTAAAAAAACAGCAAACGGCTACATTTCAGGCTAGAAAAGCACTTGATGATTTTAAAGAATCTAATAATAAGGCAAGAAAAGAAACAGACATTCACACAGTTAAAATAGATATGTTAAGTCATGCTATATATGATTTAGCAAAAGCATTGACTGAAAAGGCTTGCAAAGCTCTCGTAGATTTTACAAAAGAGACAATAAATACTGGCATGCAATTTGAATCTGCCTTTGCTGGTGTTAAAAAGGTTACAAGCGGAACAGAAGAAGATTTTAAAAATTTAGAATCAGAAATAAGAAAGACTGCACTTGAAAAGCCAATAAGTGCTGACCAGTTGGCATCTATATATCAGATGGGCTCTCAACTTGGTATAGCAAAAGATAGTCTTAAAGATTTTAGTAATTCAATAATAGATTTAGCAAAAACTTCAGATTTAACTGAAGAAGCAGGTGCTACTATGATAGCACAATATGCTAATGTTACTGAGTTAAAACCTGAAGAGTATAGAAAATTTGCATCAACACTGTCTTATCTTGGGTCAACTACTGCTACAACTGAATCAACTATAATGGATTTTGCAAGCAGAATTAGTGGTAGTGCTAAACTTATTGGAATGTCACATCAAGAGATTCTTGCATTGTCAACTGCACTCGGTTCTGTAGGAATCAAAGCAGAAATGGGTGGCTCTGCAATATCTAAGATAATGAATAGCATTGATGTGGCTGTGGATAAGAATAGCAAAGAGTTACAAACATGGGCTCAAGTTGCAGGGGTTTCTTCAAGTGAATTTGCTAGCAAATGGAAAACTAATGTGTCAGAAGCATTTAAAGATGTTCTTACAGGAATGACTAAATTTAAGGATGAAGGTGGAAGCCTTAACCTTCTTCTTGAAGAACTTGATATTAAGAATATACGACAGACAGAAACACTTAAAAAACTTGCTAATGCAAGTGAACTTTTAGCTGAAGATATGTCAAAGGCAAATGATGAGTGGGAAAAAGCAGCCTTTTTAGGAGATTCAGCAGGTCAAGTATATAATACAGTAGAGTCTCAAATGCAATTATTAAGAAACTCATTTGCTGAAATGCAAATATCTATTTATGAGGGACTTAAAGAACCGCTTGCTGAAGCAATGAAAGAGTTATCAAATTTATTAAAAAGCAATGAGATAAAAGCTTTTGGACAAGTAATATCTACAATAATGAAGACTGCTATTAATTTAGTAACATTAGTTATTAAAAATATGAAAGCCATTATACCAGTTCTTTCTGGCATAATAACAAAGATATTAATTCTTAAAGCAATAAAATTAAAGTCAACAATTGTAGCAGGGTTAAAAGGTATGTGTGAGGCAGTAAAACAATTAATACCTAATTTAATAAGTGCTACCTCTGCTCAATTAGGACTTAATACTGCGATGAATGCTAGTCCAATTGGATTAATAACAACATTAATAGGATTACTAATTGGTGGTTTAGTTGGGTTAGCAATGAACTATAAGGAGGCAAATGCAGAGATAAAAGAGCATACAAAAGCCCTCGAAGAACAACACCAGCAATTAGTGGACAATAGAATAGAAAGAGAGAAAACTATAGCAGGCATAGATGCAGAAGCCAACCACACGCAAAGTTTAGTTAATGAGCTTAAAACGCTTGTGGATGAAAATGGCAAAGTGAAGGATGGGCAACAAGAAAGAATCAATACGATTTTACCACTTATTCAAAATGCTACTGGTGTTGAAATAGAATGCATTAATGGTCAAATAACTAAATATAATGAATTAATAGGAACATTGGACCAAGTAATCGCTAAAAAACGTCTTGAAGCAAAAATTAATGCTTATCAAGGTGATTATGAAGAGGCTATTAAAGCAGAAGAAGAGACTAAAAATGATAGAATAAAGTATGTTTCAGAATTAATCAAGAAAGAGGACGAACTTGAAAGATATCAAAAGGATATAGCGGCTAAAAGAAAAAATACAGGTCTTGGATACTATGGTGCGGATGCTGAAATTGGAAGACGGAAAAATGAAATTGCAGAATTAAAAAAGAAAATAGAATTATATGATGAAAGTGCTAAAGAGCGTAAAGAAGTTATTGATAAGTATGAGGGGTTAATAACCGAACAATATAACACTTTTGGAAACGGTTCTAAAGGTTTTTCATCTGCAGCCAAAGAAGGAACAAAGACCACCTACCAAGAATTACTTAATCAAGAAAAAGCCTACGGAGACCAACTTAATGATTATCTTAGTAAAGTTAAAGATGCCAATTCTGGTGTAACTGTAGAAATGGTCCAAGACACTAAGAAAAAACTTGATGAGGTCCAAAAGAAAGTTAAGGATATGAAAGAACTTCTTGGAGACAATACTGTATCTACAAAGCTTGTTCTTGATGATGAGACTTATGGTGGACTTAATAAAAAAAGAGAAGAACTTGCAAAGCAACTTAAAGATATGCAAAGTGAACTTACTAATGGCAACCAAAGCATTACTCAAGATATGTTAAATAATGTTGGAAAGCAAATAGACCAAATTGATGCTAAAATTAAAAATCTTAAAAATGAGTGGGACGAAAGTGGAAATGATGGTGAGATAAGTGACGAATTTGAGAGTGAAAATACTAATCATGTAAGTAAAGGTGTAATATTCGGTAAAGGTGTTCTTGGAGAAAATGCAGTAGAAATAGAAGGTGCTGGAAAGGATGCAGCAGGTGCATATCTTGATGCTTTCTTAAAAGAAAAAGAAGACAAGAAAAATCAAATTGCTATAAGTGCAGTGAAGCAAGCAAATGCAGAGGCTACTAATTATCAACTAGCAACGATAGATCCAAATAACCTTGCTATATATGATACTACAGAAAGGATGCTTGCAGAATCAAAACAGACTTCTCAAGCACAAGGACTTACAGATAATGCCTATAAGGTAATTGATGCTGAGACTTGGACACTTAACCAGGCTATAGAGGCAGCTAAACAGATAGACTTTACAGTAATTGGAAGAGTTATGTGCGAGGGGATTGCTAATGGCATAAGTGCCAATGCTCACTTGGTTGTAAGTGCTGTAAGGACTATGATGGCAGAGGCAAATGCAGCAGAAGAAGATGAAACGGACGAAGGCTCTCCATCTAAAGTATATTATAAGCACGGCAAGATGATTGACTTAGGACTTGCTAACGGAATAAGAGACTATGCTAGCGAAGTAAGTACTCAAGTTCGACAAATGACAAGTAGAGCAAATGAAGCTATAAACCTTGCTAATAGCCAAATGAAGTCAGAAAGACTTGGAACACAGCAAGCATTAAGTAGCACAGGACCTACTGAGATAAATTATAACTTTGTGCAAAATAATACTTCTAATAAGTCGCTTGATACACTTGCTATATATCAAGAATCTAAGAGTATGTTAAAACGGGCGGTACGAAACCAATATGTATAATGTCATTTTAGAAAATGAAAATGGTGAGCAACTTGACCTTATGCAACATAAAGATATGAAATGTGTACATATCGAAGGAATGTCAAGCATAACGGCTACTATAAATGAAACTGAAAATGCAAGTATAGATGGGTCTACTATTAATTCTGAAAGGATTGATAGTAGACCTATTAATTTAACAGTTAGAATACTTGACAATTTTGGCGATTGTAGAGCTCTTATATATAAGCATGCTGTCATAAAGAAAAAAGTTAAGCTCACACTTGTAAATAATATTCGATCTGTTTACATAGAAGGAAAGGTCAAGAACATTGACGGAGACCCATTTACACAAAATCAACAAATGGTCATAACTATACTTTGCCCTGAACCGTACTTTAATGAATTAATGGGAATTGAAGAAGAGTTTTCAAATATAATAAAAATGCTACATTTCCCATTAGCTATAGAGGCGAAAGGAATACCATTTAGTGTGATCACTGATATTAAGCAGATAGAGATAGTAAATATTGGAGAGGCTGATACTGGTATTGAGTTTACTCTAAGAGCTCTTGGTGAAGTAGAAAATCCAAGGTTAGTCAATATGAAGACAGGCAAATACTTAGCACTTGAATACACAATGCAACCAAATGAAATTATCAAAATTAGCACTATAGATAAAAACAAGTATGTGATTTCAATATATCATGACCAGACAACTAACATCATCGGAAGTCTTGACTTAAGTTCAGAATGGCTAAAGGCTGATGTAGGAGTATCGCGTTTTACTTATGAAGCAGATAGGGGCAGTAACTACTTAGAAGTGTCTGCATCATTTAAGAACAAATATATAGGCATGTAATGGACATATATATTTTAGATGAAAAACTTAATACAGTAGCTAATTATGATTTTTATAAGTCAATAATTTGGAGTAATAGGTACTATAAAACTGGCGACTTTGAAATGATAATCCCTTTAGTTAAAGATGTCAAAGAAAAGATAAGACAAGATTACTATATCTATAGGGACAGAGATTATAAAGATAGAATAGCTGAAAGACCTAAGATTATTGAAAAAGTAGAACTTATAGAAAATGCTGGTGAAAATTCATTACTTGTAAGTGGTAGGGATGTGACAGCACTACTCGAAAGGCGAGCAATATATCCTACGGAGATACTTAATGGCAATTATGAGACCTGTATACTAAATCTAATAAATAATCATGCCATAAATTCTAAGGACCCTAAAAGGATTATTGATATATTTGATATTGAAAATACAGAGCTTATTACAGACACAATAGATGCTCAAGTAACAGGCGACACACTACTTAAGTATATTGAAGAAGTTTCGGCAGATTATAAGATAGGCTTTAGAACAGACTTTAGCAAAGATAAAAAGAAATTTATATTCAAGATATATAAAGGTGTAAATAGGTTTAAGAGTGATTCTGTAGTGATTAGCCGTAAGAATAATAACTTGGTTAAATATGACTATATTAATGATAAACAAAATTATAAAAATATGGCAATTGTAGCTGGAAGCGGCGAAGGAACTGAAAGAAAAGTAGTAAGACTAAATGATGACTTAATAGGTCTTGATAGGCGAGAACTATTTGTGGATGCCAAGGATTTATCAACTACGACATCTGAAGGGGCGACAATACCAGATAATGAATACATGGAACAACTTAGACAAAGAGGCTCTGAAAAGCTTAGCGAGAATAAAATCGATATAACTAATAGTTGCGAAATAGATCCTGATGGTATGTTTAAGTTTAATAAGGACTTTTTTGTAGGTGATGAGATAATGTGTAGTGGCTATACTGATTTTAGAGAAAGAATAGTGGAAACCACTGAAAGCGATACTGCTACAGGAGTTAAGACAGAATTAACATTTGAAGAGGTGGAAGAAGATGGTTAGATATGGATTTTTTAATTCTAAAAAATTAATAACTGGTGATTATGACAGAAAGTACAATAGTGAAGATGTAAACAATTATTTTAAGGGTGCTATAAGTAGAGATGGTATATACCAATTCGTAGGTAACCAATGCAGGGTTATAACTGCAGGTGGCATGGATGTGGCTGTTAGGGATGGTAAAGGACAGATAAATTACCACTGGTTTGAGGTTACCTCCAATGAGATCTTAACTATAAGAGCGGCTCACGCGACTTTAAATAGGTGGACGGCAATTATAGCAAGATATGATGCGGCTAACAGAAACATATATCTTATGACAATTGATGGTACAGAGTCGGAGAAACCATCAAAACCACAAATTCAAAGGACCGACACTTTAAGAGATATATGTCTTGCTTATGTTTATGTTGCAGCAGGTGTCACTCAAATTACAAGTGCTGATATAGAAGATGCAGTTGAAAATATTGAAGTATGTGGATTTGTGTCGACATTACTTGCTGGCAATAACAGTGTGAAAAAGGTTGTGCCACTTCCAATACCAAGTAGAAGTTGTCAAGGAGAGATATATTACCTGATAGAGGAAAGTAAAACAGCTGGTAAAACCTATGAAAAAGGCTATTATTATTGTGAACCATCAAGGACAGAATATGCCTATATAGATTTTGACTGGACCACAGACACTTTAAGCAATAGACCAGTTGCGAGTGCTGAATATCTAGAAGTATTGTTTTATGCAAACGACAATACCACATGGTATAGGTGTGTAGAAGTAAGCGAAAATGTTTATGAGTGGCAAGAAGTTGTTGTTAATGAAGTTGAAGAGTTGCCAGAGCCTACAGAAGAATTAAATAATCAATTCTATATGATTGGTAACTCGCTTTACAAAGTAGAAAAACAAGAGTCAAATTATAAATGGTATATGTTTGGGGCAGGCGGAGGTGGTGGCAAAGGTGATTTCGCAATAATAAGAATTGGATATCCTGAAGGAACTCAAGTGCAAGTAACTTTTGATGGTGATACTGTTGATGCTCCAGATACATCAGGAGTGTGGATTTATGGCTGTGATGCAGCAGGAACATATACTGTAAGCATAAAAAACACTTCTACAAGTATAGATGTTGAGATAACTACACCTGGTCAGGTTGAAGATATGTGGATTGATTCTCAAAAGATAAATTATCGTCTTATTTATCATATGGGGGATGAATTTGAAAATGTGGCTGGAACACCAGCTGAAAAGTATGCTTTATCGACTGGTGGATGGGAGAATATTCGTTCAACATCAAACTGGACTAAAATAGGTTATAAGACTAAATTGAATATAGACACATCAGGTTATAATTATGCAGGTGCTTATAAGTATGTAACTAATAGTGAATACCAAGGCAGTCCTGCTACTTATTTTAGCGGAGGTGCAGGAGGTTTTGGCAGTGGAGGTGAAACAACTCCCTTTAATACAATGTTTTATACTCAAAATCGAACAGGAGTAAAAGGTTTTGTGTATGGGCCCGCTACTGATGTTAATACAAATATATGTTTTTGTATAGGTGCAGCAGCTAATAGAGGCAATTTTTCTAATTCTAAAAATGAGAATAATCTATACTGCAGAATGGCTAATAGCGGAGGTTCATATACTCACACTGGAACAACTTATAGTGTATTCTTATATAAAACTGATAGCATTAGTGGATTATCTGTTTATGGTAGTGATATAGCAACTATATTAAGTAATGCAACTAATCTATTCACAGATGTTTCGGCATTAAACTGGATGGTATTAAATTGCACAGGCGACTTTATGATAAATGCATTATCAAATACTAACTTTATAAATGCTATGAATACAAGTCCAAACAAGACAATATTATTAGCAAACGAACATTGGGCAAGATTTATTGCACTACTCAGCATATAAAGAGAGGTAGGTATGGAAAATCAAAATATTTGGCATATTCCAGTAATGGGAAATAAAATTGAACGTGCGATAATCACCACACTTAATTTTGTGACAGATATGGTTTATGAAAAAATAGTTAAACCTAATAACACAAAGTTAGATAGAAATGTGGCGGAGACCAATAATTTAAAACAAGAAACTACAGATATGTATGAACAGCAACTTGACACTGAGTATGAGTTAGAACTTGCTAAAGACGAGATAGTAGACCAGATGGAACAGCAATTAGATTTAGAGTTTAGAGTATCAAAATTAGAGGACAATATAGGAGGATAATAACTATGTATAAAAAATATAAAAAAATGATACTTGAAAAAATAGAGAGAGGAAGACTAACTGTAGAATTCATCGAGAAGACCACAACTCAATTGAACTATTACTTAAGCAAAAAAGAAGTTACTCAAGATGAGTATGATGAGTTAATCACTTTAATGAATCCAAACGAGTAGGACCTATGGATAAGAAAAAACGATTAAAAGAGTTAAATGACTTTGTTGGCAAAGACAAAGTCATTTTTTTGCAACCATTAATAAATGACATAATTTTTATGGAAGAAAGAGCAGAGGAATTGAAAAAGTTGCCGTTTATTAAGGTCAATAAGAATAATTTAGAGCTTCAGAAGAGAACAGAAGCCTCCAAACTTTATCTGTCACTAATGGCACAGTATACACAGGATATTAAGTCACTATCATTTTTAGCTGGCAAGAGCTCTGATGAAGAAGAAGTGAGTCCTCTAAGATTATATATGCAAAAATTAAATAATAAAGGAGAGTAGCAATGGAAAATATTTATGTAGAGTTAAAAGATAATAGTTGGGGCATTTCCAAGTCAAATTATGACGCTTTACCAACTAATTCCACTGGTTTAAAGCTTGCAACTGGAAAGCCAAATGGACTGCAACTTGAAGTATTTGACGAATCAACAGGAAAGATTGTGGCTTATGCTGAGGCAATAAATCAAATTTGGTATGAAAGGTAGGTTATAATATGGCAGCATTTAATGGTGCTACACTTGGTGCAGCTAAAGGTTATGTCGATGAAGAAATACAGTCAAAAATTAATATTGTTAGTGTAGGCTTTGTCACAAATGGTAGTTCTTTTCCTACAACAAGAATTGATGGTTCGCCATTACAAAAGGGTGACTATGTGGTTCCTACAAGTGACTCAACTTTTCCATTTTCAATTGCTGGCAAGGTTTTCCAAAATAGCACATATAGAGGGATATTTTTAGGTGGCACAAGTTGGGAAACAAGAGGACAAGGAACGCAAAATACAGCTGAGACAGCTGTTGCTAATCCTGTTATGGAATCGTTTAGCGGAACTAAGACATTACAAAGTGAAATCAATACAGAAAACATAGCTGAGTTTAATAAAAGAGAAGAAAAGTCTAATAAGCTGACAAACTTTGATGATTTGGAAGAAGGTGACACTACTTCGTACCCATCTGCTAGTGCTGTAAAAAAACTCAATGCTAAAAATATACCAAATAAACGTAAAGTAGCAAATATAACTCTTGAAAACGATATCACAATACAACAAATCGTAGATGCTTTCAAAAATCTTGCAAGAACTTATAAAAATGTAACTATTGATTGTGATGACAACACATTAAGAAATATTGTATTTTCGTCATGTTTTAAGTCAGGGCAGCTTCTTTCAAGTATGCCATCAACTCTTACAACAGAGCAGTATGTTGTATTAACGGCTAAGGGTATTTATGACTTCGTCACAAGTCAAGTTCAAGGCACTATTAAAATCAAAGGTAAGAAAACAACAAAAGCTGAAATAGATGCAATCACTGACATGCAAGTGGGAGATGAGTGGTTTTGTCAAGCTGATAGTCATTTTTGGCTATATACCGAGATTGACGGATGGATAGATGCAGGTGGAACAATTGACCTATCAAACTATCTCCAAAAATCAGATATTGTTGATGACTGTAATACAAATGATTCACAAAAGGCACTGTCTGCTGCTCAAGGTAAAAGGCTAAAAGAATTAGTTGATGGTAAGCAAGATGAAATTGAGATAATTGATTACTCGTCTAATCTTGCAACTCTTAATCCGACTCATTTGTTTAGCAATAGAAAAATGACAACGATGTTAGGTAACGTAAATTTCAATATAGAGGCAGAACTTCCAGTGGCGCTGACAAATATAACTTCGGCATTAAAGGAAGTTGCTAAGATTCCAGCATTAACACCGGCTTATTCATATCCATCGTCTATGAGAATTGATATAACTCGCCCCTCAGGTTATTGGACATGTGAAGAGAACAGACATGAGTTTTATGATGAGGATGGCGAACACTATATAAATCCAGATGTTGCATCTAACAAGGAGTTTAATTGTAGAACTTGCACACCAGTAGAAGGTGCTCATGATGACAATGGCAATGAAATATTCATTGTTGAACATTTAAAAAATGCTCAAAATTATTACATGATGCATAATGATGGTTCACCAGTTGTGATGACTAATAATGTTAGATATATAATTGATGGCACAGAGAATCCTGACCTATATGTTTTGTTTTATACCCCTGGTCAAGGTTATACCTTTGTAGACCACTATATTGATGATGGTGGTAATCGAGTAAATGGAGCCTTCTATAAGTTGCAAAAAGTAACATTGTCAGTTGACAAGGTTTATATGTATAAATGCTATCTTATGAATAAAATGCTTGAATTGGTTGGTCATAATTTCATAGTCGATGATCAAGGAAGAATTTGTACATATGAAATTGTTCCAAATGAGCAAACTGCAGCATTGTCTATCAATGAGATTACACTAACATCTTATTTTAATGGCCTAAGTGGCACAATTACTATTACACCAATAAGTCACAATGCATCATTTGACCAAATGAATGTTAGATTTGTACCACATGTAATTATAGATTCTGAAACTGGGGAAGAAATTATAGATTACTATTCATTAATGGCACATGGTTCTAACTGCTTAAGTAATTATATAATTCAAAAATCACTATAAGGGGGCTTAAATGAAGAATGTTATATTGGTAATTCTAATATGCTCTCTTTTGGCAAACGATGCTTTCGCTGCAGTAGTTAGTGGCAAGAACAACAAAGAGTATAGCAGAGAGCAAAGCAATCAATTTATAACTAAAGACGAAGTAAATAAATGGTCTAAAGAAATGCAATTTTGGTTTGATAATGGCGCAAGAATAGAGTTATTACTTAAAGTTGCTAGCTATAGTGAAGTTCATGGGTATATATCAGATGCTTGGAATAGACAAAGTGTAATAGATGAATATGAACGACTAAGGCACAGAGCAACAAATAGTAATTTATTCGATTAGGAGCTTGTAATGAGTATACAACAATTATTTAAAATAGAGAATGGCGTGCCTGAATGGTTTAATGCTTTTTTATGGTCTTTGTTTCTTTTAATCATTTTCTTTATTCGATATTTTTGGAAAAAATGGGGTGTTTATTGGTTTGAAAATAAAGTCAATAAGATACAAGAAGAAAAGACAAAAGATAAAAAGCTATTGAATGCCATACAAAAGAATGAGATAGCCCAAGATCATTGGTCGTTAGAGCAAATAGTAGATAAGTGCCATAGGAAAGGCTACCGAAATAACGAAGATCGAAAAGATTTTATGGAAATATACCATCACTACAAAGAGATAGGTGGTAATACAGATGGAGAAGTACTGTTAAAAGACTTCACAGATATATCTTACAAGACAGAGTTGAAAGTGCCAGAACCTATGGGGATAAATAATCCAAGTGAAAAGGCTATAAAAGAAATGCTTGCATTTTATAACCATATTAAAACCGGTATTATTCATGAGAAAGACATAAATCCAATTAAAACTAAAACCGAGTACGTAAACAATGATAAAAATAAAAATAATGAAAATGTGTAGGAGGATTTGTTTATGAATCATTTAATCGTTTTTACAATTTACGCAATTATAATGATTGCGGTAATGGGGGCAGGGTTAGTTATAAGCAAAAATCAATGGCTTGCTGCAATCGTTAAAATACTTATCAGAATAGCTGAGAAGTATATCAACGCTGATGGTAAGGTAAAGATGAACTTTGTTACGAAGATTGTATTATATATCTATAATATAATCTTTAAGTCGTTGAAGTTAGCGATACCAAGCGAAATCGAGATTCAGAGCTATTGCCAAAAGATATACGATGAGATATCTGATCAAGTTAATAAGATTAAAGCTTTAAATGTAACAACCACTAATGCAGAAGTAAATAAAATTATTAAAGATATCACAAAGGAGAATTAACATGGAAAAGTTAAGGCTTTGGATCGAAAACATAGGAATGAAAAAGATGTGTCTATTCATTCACTATTTTTTCGCAATAATTGTCAGCATGACATGTTTTGTCGGTTGTACTGTTTTGACGTTTATTCCACAGACAGTTGACGTCACGGTACTTATGAAACTGTATGTAATTATAATGATATACTGTGTTGTTGTAATTGCATATATTACAATTTTATGTATTTTTGAGCAAATGCAGACGATGAACAAAAGGAATACAAAGTTTGACTGGATAGCATTTTTTATCGGATTCTGCATGTTTGTTACATTGGGCCTCATTATTGTTTGTATTGTATATATGTTTACACATGAACTTAATGAGATAACTTCAAAACTATGGATAACCTTAATTGCAATATTTGGTTCAATGTTTATGGTTGAGAGTGGTGGTGGATATATTTATAAGGGTTACAAAAATAAGATTATGGCCAGACTTGGACTGATGTCTGAGCAAGTAAAAGAAACCAAGGATGATATTAAAGATGAAGTAAATGAAAGTTAGCGAAAGTGGAAAAAAGTTAATAAAAGACTTTGAAGGGCTAAGACTTAAGGCATATAAAGATAGTGTAGGAGTGATGACTATTGGTTATGGTCACACTGGTAAACTATTGCCGAATGCTATTACTAAGGCAAAGGCTGAAGAGTATTTTGATTCTGATGTAATTAGTGCGGGAAAAAAGGTTAATAAATATCATTATAATTATACTCAGAATCAATTTGATGCCTTAGTGTCATTTGCGTTTAATATTGGTAATATTGACCAATTAACTGCTAACGGAACCAGGACATTAGACGAGATACTAGAAAAGATTCCATTATATGTGTATGCTGGTGGGGTAAAGAGTACAGGTCTTGAAAAGAGAAGAAAAGCAGAATGCGAGCTATTTAGTAGTGACTATTCTACAGTTAATACCAATAATAGCACTATTAAATCTTATTTGTTTAAGAAACATGCAAACACTTATCTTTCCAAGAATTTTCAAGTCAAAGAGTTCATCGCCAAAGGCTCACCGCTTCGCGATATGTATGAGCGAGGTGTGTATTATGAGTTATGGATAGATGATAGATTAGTAGGATTTCTTCAAAGAATACGAGACCACTTCGGAAGGCCAATTATCATAACATCTGGCTATCGCCCTGCAGCATACAATAAGTCAGTAAATGGTGCCACATCGTCATTACATATTGAAGGAAGAGCAGCTGATATAAGGATTGATGGTATCTCTCCAAGGGTACTTGCTGCATATTGTAAGAGCATCGGTGTCAAGGGTATTGGAACTTATGCCGATTTTGTGCATATAGATACCAGGGAAAATGCTTATTACTGGAATGGATAAAAAGCCCTATTACAGGGCTTTTTTTGTTGCAAAATAATAGTGTTTTTATAGATTTTTAATTCATAATTTGCTATAATTATGTAGCATTTGCGAGCATTTTAAGAAAAGATTTTGAGTCAAATTTGGGTCAAATTTTTTGTAATTCTTGAAACAATGTGAAAGTATTTACACATTGTGTGAAATAAAAAACATTGAATAATCAATGAAATCAAGGAAAAGTTGATTACTCAATGTTTTTGAAAATTGCTGAAAACCAATTCGAATCCTTTCACGCTCGCGAAAGGGCTATTTATAGCCCTTAAGTTTTTATTGGAAGGAAAACAATGTCAGAGAGAACAGTGAGACAAACTGGTGATGAGATCTTGAGGAAACAATCAAAAGATGTTTCTGAACTCACCGACAGATTAAAAGAATTGATTGTAGACATGAAGGACACTATGAAAATACATGGTGGCTGTGGTTTAGCTGCTGTGCAAGTCGGTGTGCTAAAGAAAATTATAATTTGTGCCCCAGAGGAAGACAAAGAGCCAGTGGTATTAATTAATCCTGAAATTATAAGTTCATCAAGTGAGACTGAAGAAGATAGCGAGGGATGTCTTTCGGTTGATGGCTACAGAGGACAGGTAGTAAGACCAAAGAGTATAGTTGTAAAAGCAAAAGATGAAAACATGAATGACATGGAGTTTGATGCTGAAGGTTTTTTTGCAAGAATAATATGTCACGAAGTCGACCATCTAAATGGAGTTCTATATACTGATAAAGTAGTGCCAGGAACTCTTAAAGATGTAAATGAAGAAGAAAGTACCAAAGAGGAAATTGAATAGTGAATATAGTTTTTATGGGCACACCTGATTTTTCTGTGCCGACATTGGAAAAACTTTATAATGATAAAGATATAAACATATCTTACGTTGTGACAAAAGTTGATACAAAATCAAACCGCGGGCAAAAAATAAATTTTTCAGATGTCAAAAAGAAGGCTATAGAATTAAATTTAAACATTTTACAACCCATAAAGATAAAAGAGGACAGAGAAGTAATAGAAAAACTTATAGAAGCTAAACCTGATTTTATAGTTGTAGTCGCATATGGTCAGATATTATCAAAAGAAATACTTGATATACCAAAGTGCGCATGTATAAATGGTCACGCATCTCTTCTGCCAAAGTATAGAGGAGCTTCACCAATACAAAGTGCCATCTTAAATGGTGATACTATTACAGGCACAACATCAATGCTCATGGACGTAGGACTTGATACGGGCGATATTTTATTACAAAAATCAATAGAGATAAATAATAAAGAGACATCCGACAGTCTGTTTGAGAGACTTTCTCATCTTACCGCAGATGTGATTTTAGAGACGGTGAAGAATTATGAAAGTATTGAAAGAATTAAACAAGATGATTCGTTAGCCACCAAGTCAGTGATAATTAAAAAAGAATTTGGAAAGATAGATTTTAAAAATGAGACCAAACTTGAGATAGATAGAAAAATAAGAGCCTATACTTCATGGCCTTCCGCATTTATCGATATAGATTCTATACAATATAAGATTTGGGATGTAGATATTTGTGAAGACGTAGACATAGATAATGCGGTGAAGTTTAGCGATGATATATATATTTATAAAGACAGGCTCTTTGCAATATGTAAAGATGGAATTATTGAGATAAAAGAAATTCAAAAGAGCGGCAAAAATAGAATGAAGGCAAAAGATTTTATAAATGGATTGAAGAAATAGGAGGTGACTATGTATTATTATGATTCAAGCTATATTTTGGTAATTATTGCTGCAGTTATAACATTGGCTGTACAGGCTTATATGACATCAACATTTAATAAGTATCAGCAAATTGTGTCAAAGTCAGGAATTAGTGCATATGAAGCTGCTAAGAGAATACTTGCTGGCAGTGGTATAACCAATGTCCAAATAGGGCATGTGGATGGTAATTTAACTGATCACTATGCTCCGACAAAGAAGGAACTCAATCTTTCAGATGCAACTTATAGCAGTAGAAGCATCGCATCTATAGGTGTTGCGGCTCACGAATGTGGTCATGCAATTCAGGACAATAAAAACATGGCATTACTCAGTTTTCAAATGTCTATAGTTCCAGTTGTGAGCTTTGCCTCAAAACTTTCTATACCAGTAATTTTGGTAGGCATAGTTCTTGGTATGATGGGGCTTACACAGGTGGGTATCATACTTTTTGCCACCACGCTTTTATATCAATTGCTTACTCTGCCTATAGAGTTCAATGCATCAAATAATGCAATAACAGTTCTAAGAGAACAGGGAATAATGGATGAGTCAGAATTATATGGGGTTAAAAAAGTTCTCACAGCAGCTGCGCTCACTTATGTTGCTGCGGCAGCAAGCACAATTTTACAGCTCCTTAGATTTGTGATGATTGCAAGCGGCTCAAGAAGAAGAAATTAGATGGCAAATAATGTCAAAAATATAAGAATAATTTCATTCAATATTTTGTATGAAGTACTTTTTAATGACAAATTGCTAAATAAAGTTATAGACGAAAAGTTTGATAGAGAAAAACTTAGTGAAAATGATAAGTCATTTATCAAGAGAGAGTGTACAGGAACAATAGAAAAACTCCAAAAGATAGACGAAATCATTGATAAATACTCAAAAGTTAAAACAAAAAAGTTAGATAAGAATGTATTGATAGTGCTTCGTCTTGCAATATATGAACTTGAATTTATGGATAAGGTCCCTGCTTTTGCAACTATCAACGAATTTGTAAATATAGTTAAACATTCAAAAAATAGCAGACTATCAGGATACATCAATGCAGTTTTGAGAAGCATAGTAAGAGAAGAAAATTTTGATGATAGAAGCTTGGAAACGAAAGAAAAAAATTGCTATTTTAGAATATATAATAACCATGAGGACAAAGTATTAAAAGAACTTAATGATAAGAATATTTCATATAAAAAATATGATGGCGCTCTTGATTTTAAATTTGCAAAAGTGTATTCAGTTCAAAAGTACAAAGATATTATAGAGCTTGATTCATTTAAAGATGGAGACATACTTATAGAAGATGCTAGCTCTATATATATGACAGATAAACTTGCATTTTTTATAAAGGAAAGAGAGAAGGAAGTAAAGAAAGTTAGTGGGAAAGATACAATTTCGATGATGAAATTACTTGATTCATGCTCTTCACCTGGTGGGAAGATACTGTCACTCATAGATCTAATATACGACGATTATTTTTATTTCTATGCTGAGGCGAGAGATATAAGCGAAGAAAAGATATTAAAGATTTGCGAAAATGTAAATAGACTTAAAGTTTTAGATTTAAATTTAAATGTAAAAGATGCAACAATTCATGATGAACTTGATGATGATAAATATGATGTCGTAATTTTAGATGTACCATGTACTGGTCTTGGTGTAGTGAATAAAAAGCCAGACATAAAGCTTAAGTATAGTGATGAAAAGAGAGATTCACTTGTAAACATTCAAAGAAAGATATTAGATGCCAATAAACATTATATAAAGAAAGGCGGCATACTATCTTACTCCACCTGCACTACTACAAGAGAAGAAAACGAAGACAATATAAAATATTTTCTATCAAATAATAGTGACTTTGAAATTATATTTGAAAAGAGAATTGAACTAAATGATGATAATAAATCCGACGGTTTTTATATGTGCTTTATGAGACGGGTATAATGAATATAAGAGATTTGACAATTGAAGAACTTTCAGATTTGATGAAAGACCTATCCGAACAAAGTTATCGTTCCAATCAATTATTTGACTGGCTGCATAATAAGATGGTTTTATCATTTGATGAGATTTCAAATGTGAGCAAAGATCTTAAGGATAGAATAAGAGATAAGTTAGATATAGGATTTCCAACTATATATAAAGAGTATATATCTAAGATAGATGATACAAAAAAATATCTTATACTTTTAAATGATGGCAATATAATTGAGTCGGTTTTGATGAAATATAAATATGGTTACAGCCTTTGTATAAGCTCTCAGGTTGGATGCAATATGGGTTGCAAATTTTGCGCTTCCACTATAGGAGGGCTTAAAAGGAATCTAGAAGTACATGAGATGCTTGCGCAAGTATATCTTATATCAAGACATAACGACATAAAAATTTCGCATATTGTAGTGATGGGCTCAGGTGAACCGTTAAATAACTTTGAAAATTTAGTTAAGTTTTTAGATATTATAAATTGTGATAAGGGTCAAAATATAAGCGAGAGAAATATCACTGTATCAACTTGTGGCATAATAGATAAGATTAAAAAACTCGCCGATTTAGATAGATCTATAACACTAGCATTAAGTCTCCACGCACCAAGCGATGAGATTAGAAAAGATATTATGCCAGTAGCGAATAAGTATTCTCTAAATGATACGATAGATGCCATGTCATATTATTTTGAAAAGACTAATCGTAGAATAACATTTGAATACAGTCTTATCGAAAATGTGAATGATGGTGCTGATAATGCCAATAAACTAGTAAAGCTCTTCAAAGATCGATTTAAAAATAAGCATATAGATTTTAATGTCAATCTTATACCAGTCAATGTCGTAAAAGAGAATAATTACAAAAGACCTAATATAGATAGAGTAAATACTTTTAAAGAAATACTTGAAATAAACAATGTTGCAGTTACTTTGAGAAGAGAGCTGGGAAAGGATATAAGTGGTTCTTGCGGACAACTTAGAGCGAGCGTGAAGTAATTTGAAGTTTTTTGCAAAAACGGATCTTGGTAAGATTAGGCAAGTCAATCAAGATTACTACATAGCTGAGAATAGGAAGGTTGGTATATTTCCAAACCTATTCATTGTAGCGGATGGAGTTGGAAGTAATAGAGATAGCGCATTTGCTTCCAAACACTGTTCGAGTTTTGTGCTTGATCAAATATCGCTTTCAAAACCTGGCGCTGACATTAAAGATGAACTTGCGAAAGCTTATAGGCTTGCAAATGCAGATCTAGTTTATAGGATAATGGCTAACCCTAAGTATAAGGGGATGGGGACCACGATGGTCTGTGCAACAGTAGTAAATGACAAGGCCATAGTGGTAAACGTAGGAGATTCAAGATGTTATCACATAAGCAATGATATAAGGCAGATAACTAGAGATCATAGCATTGCTGAAGAACTTGTAAATGAAAATGCGATTGAGAGGGGTTCTGAAAAGTATAAGGAACTAAAAAGCCAACTTAGCAGAGCCTTTGGAGCGGGAAAAAAAATAGAACCAGACTTTTTCGAAGTTGATTTAAGGATGGGAGACTATTTACTACTTTGCACAGATGGACTAAGCAACATGGTAGATGATGACACAATTTATGAGATAGTTAATAAGGACACGACTATTGAGTCCAAAGTAGATGAGCTTGTAGA
Organism: uncultured Clostridia bacterium; assembly: GCA_947303805.1. Classification (GTDB taxonomy): domain Bacteria; phylum Bacillota; class Clostridia; order Lachnospirales; family Lachnospiraceae; genus UBA3633. Next base: position 53,072 of record CAMYZE010000007.1, read on the forward strand.
TGAGGCAAATAAAAATGGTGGAAGAGATAATATAGCGATAATACTTATATATATAGATATTGTTAATCGAGATAACTCGGTATTTGAAAAAGAGAAGCAAAAAGCCTATCAAGATGCGATGAGCCACCTAAAAAATGATAGTAGTGATAAGAAGAGTGATATAAAAGCCATATTAGATAATAGGACATCCTTGCTAAATGATAACTTTAGAAGTAGAAGCAGAAAGAGAAAGGATGGTGAGAGAGATGAGTAATAAAAAAGATAATAAACAAATAAATAGATTATCTGGTAGATATGAAATCATTGAACAAATTGGTGTAGGTGGTATGAGTTATGTCTACAAGGCATTTGATTCTAAAAAGAAAAAAGTTGTAGCCATAAAGATTTTGAAAGAAGAACTTGCAATAGACGATGATTTTGTAAAGAAGTTTAAGAGTGAAGCTCTTGCTTGCAAAGACATAAGACAAGAAAATGTCATAAGTGCCTTTGATGTAGTAGATGAAGGAAATATGCACTATATTGTTATGGAGTATATTGATGGTACTACATTAAACAAGTACATAAAGCAAAAAGGAAAACTGTCAAATGAAGAAACCATAAGTATATCATTGCAAGTAGCCAAAGGTATAAAGGCGGCTCATAAGAAAGGCATAATCCATAGAGACATTAAACCACAAAATATAGTAATCAATGATAATGGTATAGTTAAAATTACTGATTTTGGTATAGCAAGGGCAATCACAAGTACAACTAAAAATATTTCCGTAATCGGTACAGTTCACTACATAAGTCCTGAGCAGGTAAGAAATACTAAAGTAGATTTTAGATCTGATATATATTCTTTTGGCTGCACAATGTACGAGATGATTACAGGTGAAGTGCCATTTGAAGGTGATGCTCCACTTGATATTATCATTTCTCATCTAAGGAATAATTTAAAAGCACCTCATTTAAAAAATCCTGAAATTTATGGTAGTCTTGAAAAGATTATACTTAAAGCCGCAAGAATGGTTCCTAGAGAACGCTATCAAAGTATGGATGAAATGATATCAGACTTAGAAAAGGCTATAAGCGATAAAGAAGGAACATATATAAGAGAGAGCAATTACGATGAAGATGAAGAGGGAAAGACTGTTATAATCACCGATGATGATATGAAGGTGATTAAAGCTGTATCTGAAAAGTATAGCAATAAGCCAAATTATAAGTCTGCAGAAGAGGTTCTCACACCAGAGCAACAAGAGTTTTATGATAAGTATATAAGGGATGGGGCATTTAAACACCATATGTTTATGAGAAGAATCATTTTTGGCGCAATTATAGCTGTTGTTCTTCTTATAGTAATTATGATTTTTATTGCACTAGATACAAGAAAGAGAACTCCAATTAGCAATGTAGCCACTGGCAGTAGTATGGTAAATAACATTGTTAAGTCCATCGTAGGACTTGATTTGGATTTTGCATCAAATTTACTCGAAGAGTATGGGATACGATTAAATAATGTTGGTGAAGAGTATAGCGATACTGCAGAGTATGGAAATATCAGTCGTGTAGTTAATGATAATTTAAGTACTGACATGTCTCTTGATGTTATGATCTCTAAGGGACCAAAGGTTTTAGATTTTACTGACAAAGCAAAACTTCAGCAGACAAGATGGAGTGACATGTTAGAAAGACTTAAGGATAGAGGACTCAAATATGAAGTTTCAGAGATTTATGATATAAATGTGCCAAGGGGAAATATAGTTGGTGCCAACAAGAAAAAATCAGATGAACCAGGTCAGCTTGTGTTTACAATAAGTAGAGGAATAAGTGATCAGATAAAAACAATGCCAAATCTAATCAACAAACCAGTTGCAGAGGCAAGGGAGTTGCTGGCTGCAAATGAATTAGTTCTTGGAAGCATATCATATGTGAGAGATATGATGGTAGCAGAGAACCATGTCATCAGCCAATCCGTCGAGCAGGGCACGGAGATTAGAGCGGGTTCAAGCGTAGATCTTATATTGAGCAGTGGTATAGATGGTGTAGAGTATATAGCAGAAAAAAAGAAAACTTGGCATAGCGAATTAAGTGCGACTTATAGAGTTGTTGCAAGTGGTGAGCCACAAGAAAATAGTTCAAATGAGACTCTGATTTTACAAGTTAGACTTGTTCAACAGACAAGTGAAGGAACTGTTTATACGGAACTTATGGAACCTCAAGAATATAAAGTTGGAACTATCATACCACTTATTTTTACAAATCTTGAGGGTGAGGAAAAAGTGCAAAATGGTCAGGTACAGGTTGTTGATGTGGAGAGAGATAGGGTAGTTTCTTCAATTAATGTAATATTCTGGCCTAATGGAGGTTAGATGAATAAATATTTAGCACCATCATTACTTTCTGCGAACTTTTATAATTTAGAAAAAGATTTAAAAGTTTTGAAAGAAGAAAAAATTAAATATTTACATCTTGATGTTATGGATGGAATGTTTGTGCCAAATATAAGTCTTGGTGTGCCAGTGATAGAATCTATAAAGAAAAATACTGGAGAAGATTTTGTCTTAGACACTCATTTGATGGTCGAAAGACCTGAAAGATATATAAGCAATTTTAAAAATGCTGGTGCAGATATCTTGACTATTCATCAAGAGGCAACTGGTGATTTTTGTGAGGTACTTACTATAATAAAAGAACAAGGTATGAAGGCGGGTATAAGCGTGAATCCTGAGACAGATATTCATAAGATTGACGAATGCCTTAAAATTGCCGATCTGGTGCTTGTGATGAGTGTGCATCCAGGCTTTGGAGGACAAAAGTTTATAGCTGAGACAATTGAGAAAGTACGATATCTTAAAGAGGAGAGAGATAAACACAACTATAAATATATGATTGAGATTGATGGAGGAATCAATTTAGAAAATGTAAAAATGGTTTGTGAGGCTGGCGTTGATATCGTTGTAGCAGGATCTGCGGTTTTTAAAGAAGATATAAGAAAAAACATAATTAATTTAAACAATATATTATATAGTTTTTAAAGAGGCGTTATGAATAAAAAAATCCTTTTATTAAATGAATTAAAAAAATATGGTAGAATGTGCTATCTAAACTCCGTGCCGATTATAGCTGCCTTTGGTGATAGACCTTATACAGAAGTCTCCGAAAGTATAAAGTATGATGGCTTCATAACAGGCTATTTTAATGACAGCAAGAAAATTCTTGAAGTGAGAGAAATGATAGCGGATGCAAAACTTGACAATCCAAGGGTGCTTGCCATGGTAGACCCAGTCTTTGCAGATAGTGGACTTAGATACGATGGCATTACAGACGAACATATAGAGAACTATAAGAAATTACTTGAGATTTCGGATATTATGACGCCAAATCTTACTGAAGCCTGCATGCTTGTTGATGAGCCATATGAAGAATATCGTGAAAAATATTGTACTATTAAATATGAGAATTCAGATAAGGAAAAGACCAATGAACTATCTAAAAAGATTATTGAAAGTATATTTCCACTTCTAGAAAAGATAAGAATCAAGAAAAATCAAATCACTATGATAAGTGGAATAGAACTATATAATTCGGTTTTGACGATACTAGATGTGTATGATGGTGACCACGGAAAGAGACAAACGACATGCAATTATTCCGAGAAAGTAGAGGAGAGATACGGCGCTGGTGAAATATTTAATGCAATGTATTTTGGGACATCAACCAATGGATTTACTCTTGTGGATGCTCTATCTGTATCCACATCATTTATAAATAATTCACTTCGATTTTCAAAAGACAAAAATTTTGATAAAAAAGATGGCATAGTCTTTGAACCAATACTATATGATAATATGAATGTCATAAAACAAAAGCTTGAAGAGAATAGAAAAAAGTTACAACAACAAAACAATAAATAAAGGAGTATATATGTTAGATATAAAGTTTGTATATGATAATAGAGATTTAGTTAAGGAGAATATAAAAAAGAAGTTTCAAGATGCTAAAATTCCTCTTGTTGATGAGGTTTGCGATGTATATGATGAAAAAAGAAAAATTCAACAGGCAGCCGATAATTTGAGAGCAAATAGAAACAAATTGTCGAAGGAAATAGGTGGTCTCATGGCAAAAGGCCAAAAAGATGAGGCAGAAAAAATAAAAGAAGAAGTAAGGAAACAAGGGGATGAGCTTTCTGCACTTGAAGTTAAAGAGACAGAGGTAGAGGCAAAGTTAGTAGAAATACTTATGAACATCCCAAATATGATTGACCCTTCAGTCCCTATAGGTAAAGATGATTCAGAAAATGTAGAGGTTGAGAAATTTGGAGATCCTAAAGTTCCACCATTTGAAGTCCCTTATCATACTGACATTATGGAAAGTTTTGATGGTGTTGATATGGATGCCGCAGGTCGTGTTGCCGGCAATGGTTTTTATTATTTACTTGGTGACATCGCTAGACTTCACTCTGCAGTTTTATCATATGCAAGAGATTTTATGATTGATAGAGGTTTCACCTATGCTATACCGCCTTATATGATTCATGCTGACGTAGTTACAGGAGTTATGTCATTCCCAGAGATGGACGCAATGATGTATAAGATAGAAGGAGAGGATCTATATCTTATCGGCACTAGTGAACACTCAATGATAGGAAAGTTTAAAGACCAAATTATTACTAAAGATAAACTGCCAATTACTATGACATCATTTTCACCTTGCTTTAGAAAAGAAAAAGGTTCTCACGGCATAGAGGAGAGAGGCGTATACCGTATACATCAGTTTGAGAAGCAGGAGATGATAGTAGTATGCGAGCCAGAGGAATCAATGAAGTGGTATAATATTTTATGGAAGAATACCGTTGATTTCTTTAGGTCACTTGAGATACCTGTTCGTCAACTTGAATGCTGTTCAGGAGATCTTGCAGATTTGAAAACTAAATCTTGTGATGTAGAAGCTTGGAGCCCAAGGCAAAAGAAATATTTTGAAGTAGGTTCTTGTTCAAATCTTACAGATGCTCAGGCGAGAAGACTAAAAATAAGAATAAAGGGTGAAAAAGAGAATTACTATGCTCACACATTAAATAATACATGTGTAGCGCCACCAAGAATGTTAATTGCATTTTTGGAGAATCATTTACAAGAAGATGGCACACTTTATATTCCAGAATCACTTAGAATGTATATGGGTGGTAAAGATAAATTAATCCCTAAGTATAATTCAATTACTGTAAAGAAAAAATAATTGCGTTCATATAACTTGAGTATACTTAGTCGTAGGGGCAAGTTTTACTAGCCCGAAAGGAAATATATGCGAATTTTAGTAGCCGGTGGCGCTGGATACATCGGCAGTCACACAATTGTTGAACTATATTCGAAAGGTCACACTGTAGTTTGTGTTGACAATTTATACAATGCAAAATTAAGTGCAATAAAAAATGTTGAAAAGATAGTAAAAAAAAGAATCCCTTTTTATAAAGTTGACTGCTGTGATAAAAAAAGACTTGAACAGGTGTTCAAAAAAGAAAAGTTTGATGTCGTAATAATGTTTCAAGGTTATAAGGCGGTTGGAGAATCGGTAAAGATACCAATAAAGTATTATAGAAATAATATTGACTCAGCACTCACTATAATAGAATTAATGGATAAATATAGAGTCCATAATATCATGTTTTCGTCATCTGCAACTGTATATGGTAAGAATGCAAAGTCACCAATAAAAGAGACTGATGATGCACTAAGACTTAATGAGATCACTAATCCATATGGCGAGACTAAAGCTATGATAGAAAAGATACTTATGGATAAAGCTAATGCTGATTCAAAATTTAAGGCAGTGATACTAAGATATTTTAATCCAGTTGGAGCTCATGAGTCAGCACTTATCGGTGAGGATCCAAATGGCATACCAAATAATCTTATGCCATATATAGCAAAAGTCGCGACAGGTAAGCTACCATATCTAAATGTCTATGGGGATGACTATAAGACAAAAGACGGAACTGGAGTTCGTGACTACATCCATGTGGTTGATCTTGCCAAGGGACATGTAGCAGCACTTAAATGTTATAAGAATAAGAAGTGCAACACATTTGTATATAATCTAGGTACGGGCAATGGAACTACTGTACTTGATTTGGTAAAAGCTTATGAGAAGGCAAATAATAAAAAGGTTAAATATAAAATAGTTGGAAGACGTGCTGGAGATGTTGATAAACTTTATTGTAAACCATCTAAGGCAAATAAAGAACTTGGTTGGAAAGCGAAACTAGATATAGAGAGCATGTGTGAAAGTAGTTATAATTTTGAAAACAAGAAGTAGGTGACTATGATGAAAAATGTTAATTATGAAGAAATGAATAATTATGCTATGGATTTATTTCATACGGGATTTACTTGTGCTGAGACAGTGATGTATACATTAAATAAATTCTTGGATTTAGGACTTGATGAAAAGAGTTTTGCTATGTGTTCAGGTTTTCCATGGGGATTAGGGGGAGGAGGATGTATCTGTGGAGCACTTGCGGGCTCAAGTATGATTATCAGCTCAATATATGGAAGGAAGTCATTTGACAAGACAAGAGATGAAAAATGTTTTCCAATTAATAACGAATTGCATGATGAATTTAAAAAATATTGCGGTGGAACTTGCTGTAGAGTTCTTATGAAGGGGCTTGATAGAGATGACCCGAAGAGAAAGGAAAATTGTTCTGAATATGTAAAAAATGCAATTAAAATTACAGTTGATTTATTAAATAAATATGAAAATTAATAATTCGATAAAGAGTTGAAAGGAGTAACTATGGCTAAGGAAAAAGAAAAAGATAAAGAAAATATTGATACAAAAAATGAAGCCCTAAAAGAAAAAACGGCTGTGAAAGACATAAGTGAAAAGACTGTAAATGTGGAGTCATTAGACCCTGAAACTCTTGAAGTTGAAAAATTAATTGCTCCAGATGAAGAGAAGGAAGGTCCTATAGAGGTACCTAACTATGAAGAAGAAATCGTAAAGATTATCAGAGGTAACTCTTCGCCAAAATTACTTAAGAGTAAGTTAGAAGATTACCATGATAACAGCATTGCTGATGCAATGAAACTTCTAAAAAAATCTGAGCGCCAAAAACTTTATAGAATACTTGATGCAGAGGCACTTGGTGCTATATTTGAATATATTTCAACTGAAGATGCTAGTACATATATCAATGAGATGGACTTAAAGAAAGCATCTACAGTTATATCCGAGTTGGAGCCTGATACTGCGGTTGAGATACTTAGAGAACTTGAAAAAAGTAAGAGAACTTTGCTCATAGATTCAATGGAATCAGATGTAAGGAAGGATATAAAAGTTGTAGCATCATTTGATGAAGATGAAATCGGTAGCAAGATGACTACAAACTGTATTATCATTAATGACGGACTAAGTATAAAAGAAGCAATGTCAGAACTTGTAGAGCAGGCAAAAGATAATGACAATATATCTACTATTTTTGTAGAGGATAAGGATAGAGCATTTGTCGGAGCGATTGATTTAAAAGAACTTATAATAGCAAGAAAAGATATGCATTTAAAAGATTTGATTATGACTTCGTTCCCATATGTATATGGTCACGAAAATATATCAGATTGTATTGAAAGGTTGAAGGACTATAGTGAGGGACTTATACCAGTGCTAGATAATAACAATAGAATTCTTGGTGTTATCACTTCTCAAAATCTTGTAGAAGTTGTAGATGAGGAAATGGGAGAAGACTATGCTAAGTTCGCAGGTCTTACTGCCGAAGAAGATTTATCAGAACCTTTGATAGAAAGTTTGAAGAAGAGATTGCCATGGTTACTCATACTTCTTTGCCTTGGTATGCTTGTATCAAGTGTTGTAGGTATCTTTGAAGGGGTCATAGCAGGCCTTCCAATTATAATGGCATTCCAAACTTTGATACTTGATATGTCTGGTAATGTAGGCACACAAAGTCTTGCGGTAACTATAAGAGTTCTTATGGATGAAAATCTTACTTTTGCACAGAAAATTCAGCTTGTGTGGAAAGAGGTGAGAGTAGGATTTTGTAATGGCCTAATACTTGCTTCGCTTTCATTTATTTTCCTTGGACTATACATTCATTTTGTAAAGGATAGACCATGGGGCTTCTCTTATAGTATGTCAGGATGTATAGGTGTGTCTCTTATAGTAGCTATGATTATAAGTTCTACACTTGGAACATTAATCCCTATGTTTTTTAAGAAAATAAAAGTAGATCCTGCCGTAGCTTCAGGTCCACTTATTACTACGCTTAATGACTTAATAGCAGTTGTGACATATTATAGTATGTCGTGGATATTATTATTTAATGTTTTACATTTAGCATAAAATGTTGCTCCTGTAGCTCAGTTGGTAGAGCAACGCATTCGTAATGCGTGGGTCGAGAGTTCGAGTCTCTTCGGGAGCTTATGAAATTTAGAAAAAAAGAATTGATAGGTTTTGTAATTACTTTTCTTGTAGGATTAGTTGCACACTTCTTTATTATAGCTAACCCTTTATTTAATGCTGACGGTATATTTTACAATAGAAGCATGGGCGGAGGCTCTATACTAGGAAGGTGGTTAATTGAAGTGCTTAATTCAGTTTTTCATTTAATTGGATATAGTACTGTAATACCGATGTTAAATGTAGTACTATCTATTTTGATACTATCATTTAGCACTATATATTTGCTCAGAATTATAGACATAGAATATATGCCATATAGAATTATTATATCGTTATCACTCATACTTTCTCCTGCTATAGTTCAGACGTTTTTCTACGGATTTACAGCTCATATCTATGCACTTTCAATAATGTTTACAATTTTATCAATTTACAGTTTACATAATAAAAATAATTTTGCATTAAGTGTGTATTTAAATTGCATAGCACTTGCCATTTATCAGGCATATATTCCATATATGCTTTCGATATATTTAATATATTTTATTAAGCGATTAACTATAGAACCAATTAAAACAGTAGCAATGAGTATGCTTAAATCATTTGTTTCATTTTTGTTGTCGTTTTTATTATATTATATGTTAAATGACATAATTAATAGACGAAACGAAAGCTACATCTTTGCCATTCACGGTATGAGTGAATATGTAGTTCCTAAATTTACATTAGCTAGTTTTTTTGCTTCGATAGTTAAAAGTTATCAAGCAGTATTTGATATGTTTTTAACTCACAATGTCTTTGCGCACAATACAACACTATTTATAAGGATAGTTTATTTTGCTTTAATAGCATACACATTGTATTTGCTAATTAAATTTATATATAGGTTTGCATTTAGGAGATCGCTTTATAGAGGAGAGAGGGAAGAGTTAATTCATAAATCAATTATTATAGTCGTTTTATATTTGTTATCACCTCTTGCTATTAATTTTATGTTTATAATGACGAATAATGGCATAGGCTATATAGAGGATAGATTGTCGCTTAGCTTAACTTTTTACATTATTTTCCCTATAGTTTTGTCAGATATGATTGATAAACTTGGTGGAATTAAATTGCCAAGGGCTGATTATATGAAGCAAGCTGTGGCCGTAATCACTTCTATGGTACTCGTGCACAATATATGGCTTGCATATGGAAGTTATTATAACCAATATAAGATAATAAATGCATCTAAAGCATTTGCACTTGAACTCGCAGCTAATATAAAGATGCTTCAAGGGTATAAAAACGATACTTCAGTATTATTTATTGGTTCGCCATATGAAAAGAATACACATTTTAATTATGGCTATTATGTAGATGCTGAACACAATCTATATTCTAATTTTGACACTGAGTATGAGAATATATTGAGCGAATACCCAATGATGCAAATATTTAAGGAGTACACCGCACTCAATTTCCCTGAGACTGACAAAGATTTTGCCAATAATCTTTATTATTCTAAACAAGTTAGAGAAATGCCTCTATATCCTATGGACGGTTCTGTAAAACTGGTTGAGAATGTGGCAGTGGTGAAGTTTAAGGAGCCATCATACTAATGAAGAAAAAGTCAAATATAATTTTAATATTAACTTTTATCATAGTTTCAATTATGTTTTTTGTTCCACATAAAGAGAAGAGAACTTTTGATGATGTGAATACTGATTATACTTCAAGATTTAAAGTGTTGGAGTTTGGTTATTATGAACAGGATAACATTATAGATGATAAATATGAACCTATAGAGTGGCTAGTTTTAGAAGAGAAAAATGATAAAGTTCTGGTTATAAGTAAAAAGACAATTATTTCGATTTCTTATAACGATGAGAGTAAAAATATAACTTGGGACAAATCTATATTGAGGCTCTATCTCAACAATATTTTTTACAATACGTACTTAAATGGTGAAGAGAGAAATATGATATTACCATCTACAGTTGTAAATAGCACAATTAATGATTTCGGTTTTTGCAACGGAGTTGATACTGTTGATAAAATTTTTATTTTGAATACAGAAGAATATAAGAAATATTTCAATTCTGATGAAGAGAGGGTTTCTGCAGGTACACCATATGGAAAATCCATAGGTTTACAGATATCTTCAACTTTACCTATAGCTGATGTGCCTATAGAGAATGGAACTTTTTATTGGGCAAGAAATGTAGGTTATCATTTATCTGACATAGCTTGTGTCAATTGGGATGGAAAGGTAAATGTATATGGTTATGACAGCAAGTCGGACGGCATGGGGGCAAGACCTTGTATGTGGCTTAAGAAGGAGGCAATGAAGTGGCAGAAGAAATAAAATTTAGTTGTAGCGGTGGTTGAGCAGCTAAGATGGCTCCAAAGACTTTGGAGCAAGTATTAAAATCTCTCCCAAAAGGTGAGATTGATAAAAACTTAATAGTTGGCTATGAGTCTAAAGATGATGCTGCAGTGTACAAGATAAATGATGATGTTTCAATTATAGAGACTCTAGATTTTTTCCCTTCTATGGTGGAGGACCCATATTTATTTGGTCAAATAGCTGCGACTAATTCTCTATCAGATGTATGGGCTATGGGTGGCAAACCTGTGATGGCACTAAATATAGCAGCCTTCCCTGAAGACATGGATGTTGAAGTTTTGGGAAAGGTACTAAGAGGAGGAGCTGAAAAAGTAATAGAAGCAGGTTGTACATTATGCGGAGGGCACACCATAGTGGATGAAACTCCTAAATATGGTCTTTCAGTGACTGGAATAGTAGACACTAAAAAAGTTTTAACAAATAATGGCGTAGTAGCTGGTGATAAAATAATACTCACTAAACCACTTGGTGTAGGAATACTTTTGACTGCACATCAGTGTGAAGTCGACACTAAAGATGATTTTGATGCAGCTGTAAAATCTATGACTACATTGAATAAATATGCTGCAGAAATTTTATTTAAATATAAGGTTCATGCTCTTACAGATGTCACTGGATTTGGACTATTTAATCACTTAAATGAGATGCTTGATTATAAAAATTCAGCTAAATTATACATAGATAAAATACCTACTGTAAATAATAATGTAGAAAAATATGTCAAGGATGATTATTATACTGGAGGTGCCATAAGAAATGAAGATGCCATAAAAGATAAGATGGACTTTGGAAGTGCACCTGATTGGATAAAGCAGCTTGGTTATGACCCACAAACAAGTGGTGGATTGCTATGTTCTATCGCTGCTGATGATGCGGATAAGGCAATGGATGAACTCTCTAAACTAGAGATAAAGAGTGCTATTGTTGGAGAAATAATTGAGATGAAAGAAAAGGCAATATATATGATATAAAAAAATTGGGAAGCAATTCCCAATTTTTATTTTAATAGTAAATCACTTAATATACTATTCGACACATCAAGTCCAGCATCGGTTAGAAAGTAATTATCAGATTCTTTACTAACAAGTCCCATATTTTGATATTTACTAAGTGCAGTTTTAAAAAGTTCTTCAAAATCTTTATTAAATGTATTATAAAAGTCTCTAGTATTTATTCCTTTTATCTTTCTAAAACCTAGCATAACATATTCATTTATGTGATTTGTTATATCAATATGAGTTACCTCGTCATAAAAATCATTTTGATTTGTCGAAATCATATAGTTTCTATAATTTAGAGACATATAGTCATTGAGTATAGCTTTATTTTTATATCTCGTGTTAGCAAAATATGAAGATGAATTAAGACCAAAGCCGATATATGGTACATCGCTCCAATAACCAAGGTTATGTCGACATTCAAACCCTTCTTTTGCATAATTACTAATTTCATATCTATTTAGTCTATAGTAATCGGCAAGTTCCTTCGTGATTTTATCCATCATAAGTAAATCATTTTCAAGAGGAAGTTGTATCTCGTTATTTTCAAGCATAGATTTAAATGGTGTATTATCTTCTATGATGAGGTTATATATAGATATGTGCTTTATATTTAACATTAGAACTTGTTTTAGACTCTTTTTAAATGACTCGGGTGTTTGGCTTGGAATGCCATTTATCAAATCTACATTGATGTTTTTAAAACCAGCATGAATTGCTATATTATAGGCATTTAAGAAGTCACTATAGTTATGAACTCTGCCAAGTATCTTAAGTTCGTCATCATTAGTAGACTGTAGTCCAATGCTAAGCCTATTAATACCTGAATTAAAATAAGTACATATTTTATCTTCGTTTACAGAATTTGGATTGACCTCTATACTAATCTCAGCATCTTCTAAGACATTATAATTAGATTTTACACTTTCCATTATAAAAGCAATATGTTTTGGCTCTATAAAACTTGGAGTACCTCCACCAATGTAGATGCTGCTTATTTGATAGTCATTTGCAAGATATTTTTTAGCTTCTATTTCTTCTAAAAGCTTATATATATATTTATCGACTACACTAAAATCAGCACGAAATGAAACAAAGTCGCAGTATTTGCATTTCTTTTCGCAAAATGGTATGTGAATGTATAATTCCAAATTAGACATAATCATATTATAGCATAATTAAGTTTTTAATGTTATAATATATTGTTATGAATAGTGATGAAATGATTGAAAAACTAAAAGAGATTAGTACTAGTATAAAGTCTAAAGAATATTTGCCATTTTATTATCTATATGGCAATGAGGACTATTTTTTAACATCTGTCAAAAAAAGTATACTGAAATCATTTCCAGATGATACAAAGCTCAATACTAAGATTTATAATAAGGAAAACTTCAATTTAGGTGAAATAATTAAATATATCGGAAATTTGCCTTTCATGAGTGATAAGAAACTTATCATCTTTGATAATGTGGATTACTTTGTAAATACCAGGGATGAGAAAGATGCAAAAACAATGATAGACGCTTTGAATAATGCTAAAGATATAAACATTATATTATTTTTAAAATTTGAGAATAGAGATAGGTATGTAAAAGATTATGACAAAAATAATATTTTTCTAAAGTATTTTTCTGAAAATGGCATAGCTGTCAACACAGCAAGATTAAATAGTGAGGGAATGCTTAAGTATGTAGTTAATCATTTTAAAAAAGCTGAGATAGAAATTGATAAACCGAGTGTTGCGTATTTTATAATGGTTTGCAGTGGGAACCTCAGTAATTTATTTAATGAGGCTGATAAGCTAATAGCCTATGTGGGAGATAAGAAAAAGATAACAAAAAATGACATAGATGAAATCGTGACAAGAGGAATAGACGATAAGATTTTTACACTTATAGATTTATATAATTCAAATAGGAAAGAGGATGCATTAAAGTTTTATGGTGATTTACTTACAGAAGGAGAAAAGAATTCGGGAATATTTGCTGCATTTTCATATAACTATAGCAATTTGATAGTGTGTAAAGATCTAATGCAAAGGGGAAAGGGACAAAAGGAGATTTCTGATTTGATGGGAATAGAGTCATGGAGAGTTAGTAAACTTATGAATGCCAACAAATATGTAAATATTGATACACTATCAGAAAAAATGAAAAAAATCACAGATATAAGTCTTGCAAGAGTAAAAGGTAATCTTGACGAAGACTACATGGTTTTATTACTTATGAATTAGGAGAGAATATGAGTTTATTGGATGAAAGAATTGATCAGGCAAAAACTATTTGTATATTGGGGCATCAAACTCCGGATGGTGACTGTATAGGTTCCGCACTTGCAATCTATAACTATATACTTAATAAGTATGGGAACTCTAAGATTGTAAAGATTTATCTTGATGTATTTTCAAAGAAATATTTAATTCTTCCAAATGCTGACAAGATTTCTGATGACTTAAAGGATGCAACTAAGTTTGATTTGGCAATAGTTGTAGATTGTGGAAATTTGGATAGGTTAAAAGAGTACAAAAGATATTTTGAAGAGGCAAAGGATTCGATAGTATTTGATCATCATGAAAATAATGATATTCCTGCAAGAGTAAGTGTGGTAAGTCCTGAAAGCATAGCAACTTGTGAAGTTTTATATCCATTTTTAGATAGAACTTTTATTAATAAAAATGTTGCCGAGTGTCTATATTTAGGACTTGCAACTGATTCTGGAATATTTAGATACAAATCCACAAATAAAAAGACACTTCTCATGGCTGCTACTCTTATAGACTATGGATTTGATTTTACAAAGTTACTTGACACTATCGTATTTAATAATTCTTTTAATCAAAGAAAGGCTCAAGGCATCGCATTTGATAGATTAAAACTCATTTGTAAAGGTCAGGTATCATATTCGTATCTAACTAAGGATGAGCTTGATAATCTTAATATCACTAAAAATGATGTAGACAACATAATAGTATATCTTAGAGAGATTGAAAATATAAAAATCGCTGCATTTGCATATCCTGTGGGAGTTAATATATATAAGTTTAGTCTTAGATCGAATTCAGATAAGTTTGACTTATCGGAGTTTGCAAGAAAACATGAGGGCGGAGGACATATGCTTGCATCTGGATGTATATACCATGGGAATATAGAAGATATAGGAAGAAATTTTGAAAAGGACATGTTGTCGTTCATTGAAGATAAAGAGAATAGTAAATGATATAAATGGATTGATAATACTTGATAAGCCAAAAGGTCATACTTCCAATGACTGCATTTCGCTTATAAAAAAAATACTCCATCCAAGAAAAATTGGACATACTGGCACTTTAGATGAAAATGCAACTGGTGTGCTTGTGTGCTTACTTGGTAGTGCCACAAAGAGTCAAGAATATCTAATGAAAACAGGCGCCAAGATTTATGATGCAGAGTTAATATTAGGAATTAGTACTGACACAGAGGATATAACAGGAAAGATATTGGAATATAAGGAATATGTTAATGATATATTTGATATTAATAAATTAAATGTTGTTGTCAAGACATTTATAGGAGACTATGACCAAATACCACCTATGTATAGTGCAAAAAAAGTTGGTGGCAAAAAACTTATAAATCTTGCTAGAAAAGGTATCGTCGTAGAGAGAAAAGTTAGTAAAGTTAAAATCAATAGCATTGAGGTCTATTCATGCGATGATTATTTATTTGAGAATTATAGTTTAAAAAAAATAAACATAAGAGTCAGTTGCAGTAAAGGGACATATATACGAACTCTTTGTAAAGATATAGGTGAAAAGATGGGAATACCATCTTGCATGGGAAATTTAAGAAGAATTGCTACTGGAGAATTTGGTATTGAAAATAGTATCACTATAAATGATATTATGTCAAAAGTAGAGGCTAATGATTATTCATTTATTAAGCCTTGCTATTATCAGAAAGACGATTCTGTGATTACATTTGGCAAGTTTGAAACTTTACATCTTGGCCACCAATGTATCATAAGTAGAGTGGTAAATGATGCTAAAGCTAAAGGAATAAAAAGCACCGTTCTCATCATAGGTAGTAATGAAGATTCAAAGATAATTAGCAAAGAACAGCGAATTAGTAAACTCAAATTAATTGGGGTAGACAATATTTTTAATTTTGAATTGAATGATAGAAATATGAAAATAAGTCCTGAAAATTTTGTCGAGGACATATTAATTAAACAATTGAAGGCAAGAGAAGTAGTTGTGGGAAGTGATTGTAAGTTTGGATATAAGGGTAAAGGAGATGGTGCCTTGCTTACAAGCTTATGTAAAAAATATGATATCAATGTAATCATCATAGATAAACTTAAAGTAGAAAATTCAGATACATATATTTCATCTACATTTATTAAATCCGAATTCGACAAGGGAAATGTAGAACTAGTAAATAAACTTCTTGGCAAAGGATAGCGATATATGAAAAATGTTGAAATTGAAAGAAAGTTTTTAGTAAAAAAAAGTGATATAAAGCTTAATTTGAGTAAGTATAAATGTTCTAAGATAGTTCAAGGTTTTATATATATTAAACCTGCCATAAGGATTAGAAAGGCGGATGATAAATACTATTTTACTATTAAGACAAAACCGCCAAAAAGTGTAAAGTGTAAAGATGACTTGGCAAGGACAGAGTATGAAGTAGAAATTCCTAAAAAATGCTATAATTATTTGCTAAAATTTTGTACAGGAAGGCTTATAAAAAAGACAAGGTATTTTATCCCATATAAGAGGTATACTATAGAATTAGACATATTTGAAGGCGACTTAAAAGGCTTAATTTATGCGGAAATTGAGTTTAAATCAGTAAAAGATGCGACTAATTTTACCCCTCCTAAATGGTTTTTCAAGGATGTCACAGGCATAGAAAAGTACAAAAATACTCAATTAAGTATTTGCAAAATTATTAAGAATGTATTAAGATATTAGGGAAGCATTAGCGAGTGGTCGCTTTGAAAAAAGAGGAAAGTCCGGGCTTCACAGAGCAGGATGCAAGATAACATCTTGACGGAGTAATCCGCTGAAAAGTGCAACAGAAAACAAACAGCCTTTATGGCAATGGTGAAAAGGTGGTGTAAGAGACCACCGGGTTCCTAGTGATAGTGAACCGCAATGTAAACTCCATCCGAAGCAAGTAGAAAATAGTCGATTAGGTTGCTCGCTTAAGACTTAGGTATACGCTTGAGGCTTATGGTGACATAAGTCCTAGATAGATGACCACATAGACATAACCCGGCTTATAGCTAATACTTCTTTTTAAAGAATAGTAGGTATGAAAATGAAAATTAGTACAATTTTAAAAATATTATTTTTGTGTTCGGTTTTTGTTTGCGTATTTTATTTTTATACATTTGCAGATACAGTAGAGATTAAAAATGGTGTTAAGACAACTTATGCAGATAAGCCTAGAAAAATTATCGACACGGTTAATAATTATTATGATTTAAAGTGGGCTTTAGATAGAAGAGGAGACTGGAGACTTTACATAAGAAAAATGAATGGCAAGACTATAGTACTATCTAATTTATGGGTTAACATTGAAAGAATTGTGACAGATGAAAATGGTAATCCAAAAGATATCACAGATTCATATTACTTTGATTATCATGAGAAAATGGTTACCGGTTGGTATGTCGACCCTTCAGGTGAAATGTACTATTTAAATACTGACGAAAAAGAACTTGGAAGAATGGCAAGGGGTTGGTGTAGGATAGGAGATGATTATTACTTCTTTAATCCAAATGGAGTACTGCTAAAGAATACAATAACTCCTGATGGTTTCTATGTGGATGTAGAAGGTAAATGGAAATAAAAAAAAAGAATAGTTTTAACTATTCTTTTTTTTATTTATAAATTATTCGTTTGTGTAGTTGTCAAAGTACCCTTGTACTAATATGATTGGTGTCCCTTTGTCTCCAGAACCTGATGTCAAGTCACATAGGCTTCCAAGTAAATCTGTCAGCTGTCTTGGTGTAGTTCCCTCAGATACCATTTTGCCTTTTAAGTCACTATCCTTTTTCTTTATAGAATCTTTTATAGCATCTTTTAATTGATCTCCAGACAAATGCTTATAGTCATTATCTGCTAAGAATTTTAATTTCAATTCATTTGGTGTTCCCCTAAGACCATCTGTAAATGCAGGGGATACAACGGGGTCTGCTAATTCCCAAATTTTTCCTTGTGGATCTTTGAATGCACCATCGCCATAGACCATTACTTCTATATCTTTACCAGTTTTTTCTTTGAAATCTTTTTGAATATTTAGCACTAGTTCTTTGCATTCATCTTTTGGGAAGAGTTTCACCTTATCCTCTGTTGCCTTATTGGAGCCGAGAAGCCCATATCTCTCATTAAACCCAGAACCATCTATAGATTTAGTAAGTATATCGTCAAGCCCATAGACAATTTTTGCACCATGCGCTTTTAAAATCCTTTTTGTTCTAACTCTTGTGTGTATATCACATGCTAAAACATTTTTAGTATATTCTAGTATGGTCTTTGCTTGGTTTGCGAAAATAATTTCACATTCGCAGCCTTCATTAGTAATTAACTTTTCAAAATAGTCTATGTAATCCACGCCAGTAAACTCATGTTTTTTGTAACCGAATATCTCCCTATATTTTTTTAAATCAAGGACATCAGAGTAAGGGTTGATTCCTTTGTCGTCGAGCTCATCGTATGTTAAGAATGCATTTCCAACTTCGTCTGAAGGATATGAGAGCATAAGTACAATTTTTTTTGCCCCTCTAGCGATACCTTTTAAAAGTATGGCAAATCTATTTCTTGATGTAATGGGGAATATTACTCCGATAGGTTCATTTCCAAATTTGTCTTTTATATCTTTTGCAATTTGGTCTACAGTGGCATAATTGCCCTGAGCTCTAGCCACTACAGACTCTGTGATTGCAACTACATCTCTATTTGCAAGTTTTATATTTTCTGAACTAGCAGCATCAAGAACTGCATCAACAACAATTTTTCTAAGGTCGTCACCTTCTCTGATAATTGGACCTCTTATACCTATAGATTTAACTCCAGTTTTTCTTTCCATATGACCTCCATATGATTAATAAAATCAACTATATTATACAACTAATTTTTAAAAAAATATATTGATTTTTGAATAATTTATATTATAATTATATGAGGTATAATGCATATTAGGAGGGTAAAGAATTGAAAAAAGGATTAAAATTATTTGTAGTTTCAGTTTTACTTGCTGCTTTTGCTGTAAATATACTTTCTTGTGGTGGAAAGGGTAATAGTGCTTCTAGCGAGAAAAAGAAAGAAATGTTTATTTTGAACTTTGGTGACTATATGTCTGAAGAGGCTCTTGAGATATTTGAGAAAGAAACTGGAATTATAGTACATCAAGATTTGTTTGAAGCTAATGAAGAAGTTATACCAGTTATTGAGAGTGGTGCAAAATACGATGTAATTTGTATCTCAGATTACTGTATAGAGAGGATGCTCGCAAAAGATTTATTACAGCCTATAGATAAGTCAAAGGTTCCAAACCTTTCAAATATCAATAAAGGCAAGTTAGAATTATTATCTGTGTGTGACCCAGGAAATGCTTATGCAGTTCCATACTTCTGTGGTTCAATGGGAATTTTCTTCAACAAAACTAAGCTTGATCAAATGAATGTTGAATATCCAAGGAAGTGGTCAGATTTATTTAACCCAGCTCTTAAAGGTGAATTGCTCATGCAAAGTTCAGTAAGGGATCTCTATACTGTAGCACTTAAGATGCATGGATTCTCAGTTAATTCTACTAATAAGGATGAATTAGATATTTGCACAGAGGATTTTATAAATCAAAAACCATATGTTCAAGGATATATGACTGATCAAATAAAGGAAAAGATACTTTCAGGTGAGGCTGCAATCGCACCCCTCACTAGTGGAGATGTGCAATATGTATATCTTGAGGGCGGAAAAGATGATTATTGTTTTGTAGTTCCAGAGGAAGGAACACAGATGTTTATAGACGCATGGTGTATACCAAAGAGTGCAACCAATCTAGATGCAGCACATATGTTTATTGATTATATGTGTAGAGAAGATGTTGCAAAATTAAATGCAGAATATGTTGGATATGAGACTGTAAACGATAAGACACCAGATGAAGATTTTTTATTTATGAAACAGATAAGTGGTGCCTATGTGGATTATAGTAATGGAAATTTTGAACTTGAGAGAGATGTTGCTGATGCTATAAGATACTATACTGATGGATATAATAGAGTTAAGGCTTCTTAATAGATGAACTCAAATTGGTTTTTATACAATAAGAAGAAAAACGTAAAAGAGATAACACAGAAGTTTGGGATAAATCCCCTTACTTCTGTGATTTTATGTAACAGAGAAATATATGAGGAAGATGACATTAGGAAGATATTGTCTAGTGACCTAAGAGATTTAAATGATGAAAAACTCCTTCCAGATGTTGATGCCGCAGTTAAAATATTAAACAAATATATCGTGGAAGGGAAAAACATAAGAATTGTCGGCGATTATGATATAGATGGTGTTTGTTCGACATATATTTTATATGATTCTATTAAAAGACTAGGTGCAAATATATCTTATGATATACCTGATAGGGTGTCTGATGGTTATGGTATTAATATATCTATAATAGATAAAGCTAAAGATGATAAAGTGGATTTAATTATTACCTGTGACAATGGGATTGCTGCGAATGATCAGATATCCTATGCGAAAAAGAATAATATAGAAGTGATAGTGACAGACCATCATGATATCACCGAACTTCCTAAAGATGCATCAGCAATTGTAGATCCAAAAAGAGATGATGTTGAAAAAGTATATCCATTTGGTGGCATATGTGGAGCTGTAGTCGCATGGAAGCTCATGATGAGATATTATGAACTCTATAAGAATGATAGAGATTTTATAATTGATAATTATCTTGAATATGCAACACTAGCGACAATCGGTGATATAATGCCTCTGATAAATGAAAACCATATTATCGCCAAACTCGGACTTAAGAAAATTGCTAAGACAAAAAATCTAGGATTACAGAAGTTACTTGAAGTGACTGGAATAGATTTTAGTACTAAGGATGTCACAACTTATCATGTTGGTTTCATAATAGGGCCACTTATCAATGCTGCTGGAAGAATGGATAAGGCAACTCTCGCATTAAAATTATTTTTATCAAATGACACTAAAGAAGTTGCTGAAATTGCAGAAGAACTAAAGAAGTTAAATGATGAGAGAAAACTGATGACAGAGAATGGGACGAAACTTGCAATTGAAAGTATAGAACGATATTACAAAGATAATAAGGTTATAGTGGTATATGTTGATGGATTGGGAGAGCAGGTTGCTGGAATAGTTGCTGGTAGGATAAAAGAAAAATATAATAAGCCAAGCATTGTGCTTACTGATACAACAAGTGCTGATGAAGCAAAAGCAAGTTGTAGGTCTATTGAGGAGTATGACATATTTGAAGCTTTAAGCAAACATAAGGAAATTTTCTTAAAGTTCGGTGGACATAAGTTGGCTGCAGGGTTTTCTATTTTGAAAAAAGATATTGATGAACTAAGGATGTCCTTAAATGAAGAATGTTGTCTTTCAGATGAGGATTTTATCCCAAAGATACATATTGATGCGGAATTTCCATTTTATAGTTTTGACTTAAAACTATTGAGTGAAATAGAAAAAATAGAGCCATTTGGACAAGCATTTCGGAAACCAGTATTTGCCACTAAGGAAGTAAAATGTAATATTAAAAATATTTATGGTGCTGATAATAACATAGTGCAACTAATTTTAAATAAAGATGGCATGGTGTCTAAGGCGGTTGCATTTACTGATTCTGAAGTATTGAAGGCAAGACTTGAAACTAGTGATATTTTAGATATAATATATACCCCAAGAATTAACGAGTTTAGGGGTATAAAATCAATAGATATAACAGTATCGGAATATCGTTAAAATGTGTATTTTTCGTGTATTTTAGGCTAAAAAAGTAGTTGAAATAATGATTTACATATTATATAATACATTAGTATGCCAAAAGGTATATTCTTTATTAATTATGAGGTAATTAGTATGAAGTTAAAGAAAAATGTTGCTATTTTAACATCTTTAGCATTGCTTGTTAGCATGGTTTCTATAAGCTTTGCAGACCCAACTGAAGATTTTCATACTGGTCCATTGCCTGGTGAAGTTCAAGAGGATGAGGATGTTGGACCAGAAGTAGTTGAGTATATGGTTTATAAAGATGATCGTAACATAGCTCCTGGAAGTTTACTTGGCGATGTAGACCTAAGTACAGTTGGAAAGGGCTTATTTTATGATGGAAATGATTTTTATTTCTTTATTGACACTGGTGTTATGGCAACTAACTATATGTATACGATAGAGGGAGATAGATTTTACTTTGGCGAAGATGGCAAGATGGTTAAGGATGAATTGGTAAGTTATAATGATGAGTTATATTATTTTGATATGAATGGTGCGATGTATAAGAATCGTTGGTATTCTGCAGAAGAGTATGATGAATCAGATAATATTTTTGTATATACTGACTATTACTTTGGACCAACAGGTAGAGCATATAGAGCTATAGATAGTGGTACAGGTTTAGTTGTGAAGACAATAGATGGTCAGAAATTTGGTTTTAATGTAGAAGGTGAAAAGATTGAAGGCTACAGTGATCAAAACGGCAACATCATTGACCCTGCATTAGATCCAGCATATGAGAGTTGTGTATACTATTTTGATCCAGATGAAAATGGTGCAGCAGTTACAGGTTGGCATTTTTATGCAGGTGCGGTAAGAGGATCTGAGTATGACGACAATGAGGAAATAGTTTTATACTTTGATGAGAAGACATGTAGAAAGGTTGCTGCAAAGGCTAGTTATGCTGAGCAAGGTAGATGCGTAAGTAGAATCATTGAAGGACAGAGATATATGTTTGATGCCAATGGTGTCAGAAAGAATAAATGGTATGTATCTGAACCAGGTAGAGCTACTAATTCAAACATGAAATATTTTGATGAAGAGATGGATGGTTATCTCCAAAAAGGTTGGTTCCTTGCTGTGCCAGGAAGTTTTTTGGCAAAGGGTGATGATTTAAAACTTGAAGTTAATAAAAAGAAACATAAAGAAGAAGAAGAGTGTTGGTTCTATGCTGGCAAAAATGGTAACATTCTTAGAAATACTATCAGAAAGATAGGAAACTATATTTATGCATTTGACGACGATGGAGTTATGCAAGTTGATTCATTTGTAAAAGTAAAGAATGGCGCATTCGTAAAGGCATATAGCACTGATGATATTTATAGAGCAAACATAGTACTTGACCCAACTGAGTATGGTGGCAATGGAGATCCATTCGTAGATAAGAACGATGACTATTCTGATCCATCTGATCACCTTGATAAGGAAAAAGGAATATTAAAAGTTGATGAGGGCGAACAATGGATGTACTTCATGGGGGACTATGAGGGAGAATCAAAAGTCGGGGCTCAGGCAAAGCAGAATAAAGAAGTTAAAATAGAAGTAAATGATGCGGATCTTTTCTTTGTGCAAAATAGTGTCGGTGGATACTGCAAGTTTGAAAGGGTCGAGGATACAACTAGTCCAATTGTTGGTGCCAATGTTACAACGGTTGTTGAAAGAAGTAGCCAATTTATTCAAAATGGTGTTGTATTAAGACCTGATAAAGACGACAATGATTTTGGTTTAGTAAGAAGATGGGCCAATAAAACAGAGCATAAAGAGGATATGCTCAACTATAAAAATGAATGGGTTACTCCTGCAGCAGTTAACTATTATTTATTTGTTGTAGTTAATTCAAAGGGAAATCCTATTACTGCAAGTAATAAAGTATTTAAAGACAAACAAGGCTGCTATATATACGTAGGTAACAATGGGGAATTTTTGGGTTACTATCCATTCCAAGGAAAGTATTATACGAAGACTCCTGGCAACCTAGTCGATGAGGAAGGAAATCCAGTTCCTGCCACTTCAAATCCTTGTTGGGCTTACAAAAAAGATGGTGACAAGTTGTGGACTTTTGGTTTGCCACCAAAATCTATGAGATTGTCAGCAAAGTATTTGGCGTTAAATTATAGTGAAAAAAGTTTGATAGATCCCGCAACTGAATTTGGTCCATACGAGTGTGGTATTGCCACTGTTGTATATCAAGAAAGGACTCCTTAGCCATTATTTTCATACACTTTAAACACAATTCTTTCACAATGTAGAATTATAATTTCTATGTTGAGTTATTGAAAGGAGAAAAAATGAAAAAGAGTTTATTAGTTATAACTATTATAATTTCATTGTTTGTCAATATAATACCATCATTTTCTGCTACGCCTATTAAAAAGGAAGATGCACCACTTTTTTCTAGAAAGAGTATATATTCTGATATAGGTGTTCAAGAACAGATCGTTTCAAAGGGTGTAGATGACACGGGCATTAGACAGAGTGATGATGCGATGAATAGATTTACTGCTATTACAGCTACAAAGACCGGAGATACTTATACAAATACATGGTCAAATTACACAATAGATTTAGAGGATCAGTACCACAATGCTAATGAGGTATATGACTTTAATGCTGAAGGTATAAAATTTGATTTCGGTGTTTATTTCAATGATTATAGTAGACTTGCAGTATATTATACTAGACTTTCAAGAGATTTAAATGTGGTTGCTGCAAATTTTGCTCCAGGTCAGCCAGTTGATGATGTGGAAATTGCAGGAGAGATATATAAACATGTAACTCTTGATGTTCCTTATCCATATGGAATAGAGATTTACAATTATTACTTTAGAGTGATAGATGGTAAACTAATGGTAATAGAGACATACCATGAAGAAGATTATGATATATGTAGAGCTTATATTGAGAGGTTTCAACCAGCTAAATAAATAAAAATTGAATAGGCTCCTTTAGAGGAGCTTTTTTTTGAGGGGGAATAAAAAAACATGAAAAATGTCGGCAAAGGCATTGTGAAATTAATTATTATTTTAGCTCTTATTGCCGGGGCAGTTTATATTGGTAAAGAGGCAGCGCCACTTATTAAGCTTGGCTTAGATCTAGATGGTGGAGTGTCTATAACTTACCAAGCAACAAAGGATAATCCAGATGCTGAAGAAATGGGAGACTCTGTATATAAGTTACAGTTGAAAGCTCAAGACTATTCTACTGAGGCAGAGGTATACCAGGAAGGTGGAAATAAGATCAACATAGATATACCTGGTGTTAGTGATGCAAATGGTATACTTGAAGAACTTGGTAAACCAGGTACTCTTTATTTTGTTGAAGGTAATCTTACTTGGCCAATACTTGCCACAGATAGCGAGGCAACTCAGGAGAGTGGCCCAGTAGTTGACAATGAGGCAATCAAGGCAGATACTCAGGCAAATGTAGGTAATTCTACTACATATTATTCAGGTGGACAGGCTGTAAGCGATACACAGGCCAATTTGACAGAAGAAACTGTTACTGGCAATACTAATACTGAAAGCGTTGCACCTGCAAATAATGCTGGAGTAGATAACATTTTAGGTGATAATGTTCACATTGAAGGTGCAGATGTAATTCAAAACCCTGATGGTTCTATACAAATTGGTGGTACAGCACAGGAAGGTGCTACTGTCATCCAACAAGGAACACCTTCTGGAGAGTCAGCTGATTTACCTAATTATGATTATTCACAACCACCTATTTTTGGAGATGACCAAATAGTTATATCTGGCAATGATGTGTCATCTGCAAGAGGAGGAATGTATGCTGACAATTATGGTCAGACTCAATATGTTGTTGACCTCGCATTTACTGATGAAGGAAAGAAAAAATTTGCTGATGCGACAGAAAGAAATTTAGGTCAACCAATATACATTATATATAATGGAGAGATTGTTTCAGCTCCAGTTGTTCAATCAGTTATAAGTGAAGGAAGAGCGCAGATAACTGGCATGGAGAGCTTAGAGACAGCTGAGAGACTTGCATCGACTATTCGTATAGGTGCTTTAAAACTTGAACTTGAAGTTTTAAGGTCAAATGTCGTAGGTGCAAAACTTGGACAAGATGCAATCACTACTTCGCTTAAGGCTGGACTTATAGGTTTTGCTATAATTTGTCTATTTATGATAATTATATATAGGCTACCAGGACTTGCTTCAGCACTTGCACTTACTATGTATGTGGGACTTACATTGTTCCTCATACACTCATTCAATATAACTCTTACACTTCCAGGTATAGCAGGTATCATACTTTCTATAGGTATGGCGGTAGATGCAAATGTAATCATATTTACTCGTATTAAAGAAGAAGTAGGCGCTGGAAAAGCAACAAGAACTGCTGTGAAGGAAGGATTTAATAAAGCGTTCTCTGCAATATTGGATGGAAATCTTACAACACTTATAGCTGCTTTTGTGCTTAATTGGAAGGGAACAGGAAGCATTAAAGGATTTGCTGCTACACTTGCTCTTGGTATAGTACTTTCTATGTTCACTGCACTATTTGTCACTAGATTTATAATAAGGACATTCCTTGATCTAGGTCTTGACAAAGAAGTGTTATTTGGAAAGAAAGTTGATAATAAGATTATCAACTTCGTAGGATTTAGAAAGATATCATATGTCATATCAGTTGTGCTTATTGCAATAGGAATTGCATTCATCATAATAAATACCAGTAGAGGTCTTGATGGATTTAACTATGGTTTAGATTTTAAAGGTGGATCATCTACAAATGTTGAGTTCAATGAAGACTTATCACTTTCTGATATAGATAGTAAAGTAGTACCAATATTTGAAAGTACAACAAATAGTGCAGATATACAGACTCAAAAAGTTGCAAATTCAAATGCCGTAATTATAAAGAGTAGGACTCTTACACTTGAAGAGATGAAGTCTATATATCAAACTCTTGAGACTGAGTTTAATGTTCCTGAGGAAAGAATCACTACTGAAAATATTTCGGGAGCAGTATCTGTTCAAATGAGAAGAGATGCTATTGTGGCAGTAATTATAGCTACAATCTTAATGCTCATTTATATTTGGTTTAGATTTAAGGATATTAGATTTGCTGGCTCTGCTGTTATAGCTCTTTTACATGATTGTCTTGTAACTATAGGTTTTTATGCAATATTTAGATGGACAGTAGATTCTACATTTATAGCTTGTATGCTTACAATAGTAGGATATTCAATAAATGCTACTATAGTTATATTTGACCGTATAAGAGAAAACTTAGGAAAGCTTAGAGGAAGTAGCATTGAGCAGATCGTAAATGCTTCTATAACACAGACATTTACTAGATCAATCAACACTTCTCTTACAACACTTATAATGGTTATTGTACTTTATATATTTGGAGTAAGTAGTATAAAGGCATTTGCATTACCACTTATCATTGGTATCGTATGTGGTGGTTATTCTTCAATATGTATTACGGGACCACTTTGGTTCGACTTTAAGAATGCTGGAAATAAAGACGAAAAAGTAAATGCCGCAAAGAAATAGAGATTTTAAAATATAGTTAAGCGGACTTATTAGTCCGCTTTTTTTATAAGATGTATAAAATTGTAAATAAAATTGATAGAGCAAAATCTGCCACATTTGAAACCGTGGATGGTGTTATAGAGACTCCTTGTTTTATGAATGTTGGGACTGCAGCTGCGATTAAAGGTGCGGTATCAACTGAAGATCTCAATAATATATCGACACAGGTTTTGCTTTGTAATACATATCATTTACATGTGAGAACTGGCGACTTGCTTATAAAAAAGTTAGGTGGTTTGAAAAAATTTGCAAACTGGGATAGACCAATACTTACAGATAGCGGTGGATTTCAAGTTTTTTCACTTGTATCAACTGGCAGAAAAATAAAAGAAGAAGGTGTATATTTTAAATCACATATTGATGGTAGAAATATATTTATGGGACCAGAGGAGAGTATGAGAATACAGTCTAATCTTGGATCTACTATAGCTATGGCTTTTGATGAATGTCCACCAGCACTTGCAGATTTACAATACATAAAGCCATCGGTTGAAAGAACAACTAGATGGCTTGAGAGATGTATAATTGAGATGAATAATCTCAACCAGCTTGAAGATACTATTAATAAAAGTCAAATGTTATGGGGAATTAACCAAGGTGGGGTAATAGATGACATAAGAATTGAACATGCAAAAGAAATTGCTAAATTTGATTTACCAGGGTATGCAGTTGGCGGGCTTGCCGTTGGTGAGTCACATGAGCAGATGTATCATATATTAGACGTTGTCGTACCACATTTGCCCGAAAATAAACCTACATATCTTATGGGTGTAGGAACTCCAAAAAATATAATAGAGTCAGTAGATAGGGGGATAGATTTTTTTGACTGCGTGTATCCAAGTAGAAATGGTAGACATGGACATGTGTATACTAAGTATGGTAAACTAAATTTACTAAATCAGTGTTATGAATTAGATGAAAGACCAATAGAAGATGGTTGCGAGTGTGAAGCTTGCAAAAGGTATTCAAGAGCATACATTAGACATTTACTTAAAGCAAAAGAGATGTTAGGAATGAGACTATGTGTAATGCATAATTTATATTATTATAACCATCTTATGAAAACTATACGAGTAGCTATAAGGAATAATACTTGGAAGGATGTTAAAAAAAAATTGATTAATGATATAGATAGTAAAAGACGAGATGATTAAGGAGTACATATGAATAATAAAAGTAAAAGTGTAATTTCAAAAGCGTTGATAGTGGCAGTTATGTTGGGGTTAATGTCATGCCAGAATCCATATAATGTAAAAGATGTACTTTGTGAATATGATGAATTAAAATGTCTCTATTATATAAAAGACGAGTATAAAAAATTTAAATATAGTGATTATATATTTGATGATGTGAGCAGTGGCATGTATAAAAAGAGTACACCTAATATTGCTGATTATAAATTAGGTAGTGGGCTTTTGGACTATGATATTGAAGGTTACGTAAAAGCAAGAATGGATTATTCTATCAAAGTTGACTTAATAAATAGATACGAAATGGAAGTGGATAGTATCTGTGCTGCAGTACGGGATGACTATTTTAGTCAAAGAAATTCATATATCTATTTTTATGATAAAAATACAAAAAAAAGTACATTATTGTATGATGGGGAAGTTACAAATCTATCATATGATAATGAAGTACCTATCATTATGTTTGATATAACTACAGATAATACAGCCAAAGAACAAGAAAGTATTGAGGGAAGACGAATGATGCTATCTGATATAATTGCTGCAAATAGCACTATTGATGGCTATATGAAGATTATACTTGGCACGGGCAAAGAGAGACGTAAATTCTTTATGGACAAGAGAATAGATAATGATGAATTATACGTCAATATAGCAACAATTTCAGAAATTATCGAAAAATAGTTATATATTATGTCAATTAAAGGCCAAAAAAATGGCTCTGGTTAAGGCTATTTTGTCTTGACAAAAAAGCCCCTATTTTGTAAAATAAATAGGCGTGTTTGCGGGTGTAGTTCAATGGTAGAATGTCAGCCTTCCAAGCTGAATACGTGGGTCCGATTCCCATCACCCGCTTATGCCTAGATAGCTCAGTCGGTAGAGCAGGGGACTGAAAATCCCCGTGTCGGTGGTTCGATTCCGCCTCTAGGCACTCTTGATAAATTCTAGGGATATGATAAAATAATTGTATGCGCGAGTGGCTCAGTGGTGGAGCGTCGCCTTGCCAAGGCGAAGGTCGCGGGTTCGATCCCCGTTTCGCGCTTTTTATATTTTTTGCGGGAATGCTGGAATTGGCAGACAGGCAAGACTAAGGATCTTGTGTGAGTTTCACGTAGGGGTTCAAGTCCCCTTTCCCGCATTACCAAAATATTAAGAGGTAAGAGTATGTTAAAAATTTTAGTTATGATTATTTTTTTATTAGTGTCTATAGCACTTTCTGGAATTATTCTTTTACAAGAAGGAAAGAGTTCAGGACTTGGCAGTATAGCAGGTATGGCAGATTCGTACTGGAGCAAAGCTAAGGGAAGATCAATGGAAGGTAATTTATCAAAGATAACTACTGGACTTGCAATCACATTCCTATTGTTAGCACTTGTACTAAATATCATATGGTAATTTAAAACCTGCTTATGCAGGTTTTTTTATAAATGTTTTAAGGACTTATATGGCAAAAAATAAACAAAAAGAATCAGAATACGAAGGAATATTCAGACTTGCTAGCAAGTCTTTTGGATTTGTAAAACTAAATGCAGGTATGCCTTCTGAAGAAGAGATATATGTGTCGTCAAAAGATTCCATGGAAGCGATGAATGACGATAGAGTTTTAGTAAAAATTACTTCACACAATACATCTGATAATAGAAAAAGAGAAGGAAAAATAATTAAAATACTAGAGAGAGATACGGATATAGTTGTAGGAATCTTTGAGCCTAATAAAGGTTTTGGGTTCGTAAGACCAATTAATGTGAAGATACCTTTTGATATTCATATTGAGAAAAAATACTGGGGAAAGGCTGTAAAAGATTCTATAGTAGAAGTTAAATTATTGCCTAAAAAAAACAAGAAAGATAATCCAGAAGGAATTATCACAAAGGTTTTAGGACATAAGGATGATCCAAATGCTGAGATTACTGCGATAGTGCACGATTTTAAAATTCGAGATGAGTTCGATGAGAAAACTTTAGCAGAAGCTGATAGAGTTGCAGTTCCAATAGAGGAAAAGGACTTAGAAGGCAGAGTAGATTTAAGAGACAAACTTTTTGTCACAATTGATGGAGAAGATACTAAAGATATAGATGACTCAATTTGTCTTGAAATGGATAGTAAAGGAATCAAAAAACTATATGTCTCTATAGCAGATGTCAGTCACTATGTTAGAGAGGGGTCCCATCTAGATAGAGAGGCACTAAAAAGAGGTAATTCAGTATATTTATTAGATAGAGTGATCCCTATGTTGCCACATGTACTTTCAAATGGTATGTGTTCACTAAATGAGGATGAGGATAGACTTTCTATGACTTGCGAGATGGAGTTTGATGAAAAAGGGAAAGTTGCAAGGCATAACATTTATAAGTCTATTATTAGGTCTCGAAAGAGAATGACATATCATGAAGTGCAGAATATTATTGATGGCAGAGTTGATAAGAGTGAAAACGAATTAATTTCAAAGATTAACAATATGATTCTATCTATGATAGAATTATCGAGGATAATAAGAAAACGAAGAGAAGAAAGAGGTGCGGTTAATTTTAACTTTAAAGAAACTGAAATTGTAGTTGATGATAAACTGAGACCACTTGATATAAGAGAAAAAGAGAGAATAGAGGCTTATAAACTTATAGAAGACTTTATGGTTTCTGCAAATGAGACCGTTGCAGAAGAGTTTTACTTTAGAGAAATACCATTTCTTTACAGGACTCATGAGGCAAGCGAGGAAGACAAACTTGAAAATTTACAGATAACTCTTGCTTCGCTTGGCATTCCATTCTATATAAGAAATGAACTACACCCTATGGACATGCAGAAATTATTAAAATCAGTTGAGGGTAAACCTTATCAATTCATAGTGGAGAAGCTTGCCTTGAGGTCTATGAGTCAGGCAAAATACACAAAGAATTTAATAGGACACTTTGCACTTGCATCAAAATACTATACTCATTTCACATCGCCAATAAGAAGATATAGTGATTTACAGATTCACAGAATTATGAAAGAAGTGTTAGAAAATAGATTTAGTGAGAAGAGACGAGAACATTATGAGAATATTTTAGATGCGGTTGCATTTAATATATCTAAAACTGAACGACTCGCTATAGAATGTGAAAGAGATATAGATGATTTAAAAAAATGCCAATACATGTTGCCACATCTTGGCGAATCCTTTGTGGGAAGAGTGTCTGGACTTACTAATTTTGGAATATTTGTAGAGCTTCCTAATACCATAGAAGGTATGGTGGCACTTAGAGATATTAGAGATGATCATTATGTTTTTGATGAGGCAAAATATCAAATCATAGGAGAACACAGTAAAAAGGTATTTACTTTTGGGCAGGAACTTAAAGTTTTACTAGTGAAATGTTCACCTGAAACCAGGATAATTGATTTTGAATTAGAAAAGTAATATGAATACAAAACTCATTTCAAACAACAAAAAAGCATATCATGACTATTTTGTATTAGAGAAGTATGAGTGTGGTATTGAACTTAAAGGAACTGAAGTTAAATCATTATCACTTTCAAATTGCTCTATAAAAGAATCATTATGTAAAATAATAGGCGGTGAATGCTTTGTAATAGGAATGAATATAAATCCTTATGAGAAAGGAAATATATTCAATGTTGATAGCCTTAGGACAAGAAAACTTCTTCTTCATAAACAAGAGATAAGGAAGATTGAAGAAAAATTAAAACTTCAAGGTTACACTTTAATTCCACTACAGGTTTATTTCAAAAATGGTAAAGTAAAAGTTGAGATAGGCCTATGTAAGGGAAAAAAATTATATGACAAGAGGGAAGACTTGAAAAAGAAAGATATGAAAAGAGATATGGAACGAAGTATTCGTAAAGAAAAAGGTTAGGCATCGCCTAACCTTTTAAAATGTCTTACCAAACAAGATCGTGTGTGATTTTCCTTTTGTATTAATTAGATTTTGGTATAGTTCTTTTTTTTCATCATTTATATTATAATCGATAATTTTTATATAAGCATTTTGTGAATTATTGAGTAAATTATTGTCTGACAAATACTTGTAGCAGTTGCTTGCAGTGGTTTCACAGCTAGAGGTTATTTGAACTTTATCTCCCAATATAGATTTAATTTTGTTTAAGGCAAAAGGGAAGTGAGTGCATCCAAGCATTAAGTAATCTATATCTAAATAATCATTTAAAAGTGATTTGAGCTCATTGTTAAATTCGTAACTATTTAATTCATTCCTTTCGACAGCTTTTGCAATAAAATCTGCTGGTTCTACATATATACTCATTAATCCATTTGTCTCTTTTATAAGGTCATTTAAGAATTTACTCTTACAGGTTGAGGTAGTTGCTATAATCAAAAGTTTCTTTTTGTCTCTATTAATTTTAAGTCCGTTTTCCCTATCAAAAGAAATATTGTCTTCTGAAATCGTTAATCCTGGCTTAAATATATGAGTGAAACTTGGGAAAGTGCCAAACATTTTAATATTTGGATATAAAGCTGAAAAACTTGGCATGTCACTTGTGGACATTGTATTGCAGGCTATTACTATAGATTTAGCATTATGATTAGCAAATTCCCCTATGATGCCTTGACCTATGTTTACTAACTCGGATTTACTTTTTTTACCATATGGGAAATTGGCAGAGTCGGCAAAATATATATAGTTTTCGTCTGGCATGAGATTAAGAAGTTCGTTTAATACGGAAATGCCGCCTATTCCAGAGTCAAAAACCCCTATAAAATTTTGAATATCATATTTCATACTTTAATAATTTTATCATTTATGGTAAAATAAAACAATAGTATGGCTTTAAAACGCCTAAAATAGACAAAATAAGAGGTAGTTATGAAAATTTATCAAAAAGAAATAATGAAAAACTTTACTAGCTTTAAAATTGGCGGAGAGGCAGATATTATTGCTGAACCTAAAAATATCAAAGAACTAGTGGAGTTGATTAAGTTTTTGAGAAATAAAGGTATTATTTACTATATCCTTGGTAATGGAACAAATATTTTAGTATCTGACAAGGGTGTGAGAGGATGTGTTGTGCATCTAGGAAAAAACATGTCAAAAATAAAAGTTGTTGGAACTAAAATTGAAGCTGAACCAGGTGCCTTATTATCTGAAATTGCACAAGTTGCTCTCAAGAATAAATTACAGGGTTTTGAGGAACTAAGTGGTATACCTGGAAGTATTGGTGGGGCTGTGGCTATGAATGCTGGAGCATATGATAGGGAAATAAAAGACGTAGTTACAAGTGTAAATGCAATTAATGAAAATAATAGAGTTATTAAATTGACTAAGGATGCGCTTGACTTTTCATATAGAAGGTCTTCAATATTGGAGAAGAACTATGTAGTTACATCTGTTACTATAAACCTACAAGAAGGTAATAGGGATACTATTAAAGCTAATATGGAAAAGTATGCTGAACTTCGTAGAAATAAACAACCTCTTGATTGGCCATCTGCTGGATCTACATTTAAAAGACCCGAGGGTAAGTACGCAGCTCTACTTATAAAAGATAGTAACTTGATGGGAGAGAGTGTGGGAGATGCAGAGGTATCAACGAAACATGCAGGTTTCATAGTTAACAAAGGAAATGCCAAGGCAAGTGATGTTTATAAACTGATGAATATAATTAAATCTGAGGTGAAGACTTATTTTAATGTTGATTTAGAACCAGAGATTAAATTATGGGGTAAGTTTTAACTTATATGAAGACCACTTTTACAAAAAAAGTAAAAGATGAGGTTAGTAAGCATATAAAAAAGAATTACCAAGTAGACTTGTCAAAGGCTAGTTATGATAAGTTGGAAGTAAAAAAAGACCTTAGACTTAAGTTTTTGGAATGTGGTATGATATATGACCCAAATAACGCTCATCACCTGGAGTTTCGTTTCAAAAGTCTAAAGGCAGCAAATATAACCCTTCAAGAATTATCTATATATGGAATACCGGGAAAAATTAGTATCAATGATGATAGAAAAGTTGCAGTAGTGTATGTAGGTGATACATCAAATGTAATGGCACTAATGAAACTTCTAGGATGTCAAGATACGCTTAAAACATATAAAAGGGTTTATGAATACAAAAAAAGAGCCAAGGAAACTAATCGACAAGTTAACTTTGAGGCTGCAAATATAAAGCGTTCTGCGGATGCTGCACTTGAACAAGTTAATTTGATAGAGAAGCTTTTAAAAAAGAAAAAGATAGAAACAATTGATGTTGATCTAAGAACTGTTATAAGAGCAAGAATGAAGTACAAAAGGATATCTATGTCGGAACTTGCTGAGAAGATCAACATATCAAAAAGTGCTATCAATCATAGATTTATAAGAATTAGAAAACTATTGGGAGAATAGATGTCATTTACACATTTACATTTACATACATCGTACAGCCTTTTGGATGGTGCTGGACGAATATCAGAGATGGTTAGTAGAGTGAAAGAACTTGGGCAAAGTTCTGTTGCTATCACTGACCACGGTGTGATGTATGGTGCTATCGACTTTTTTAAAAATTGTGTTAAATCAGGTATAAAACCAATTATCGGATCAGAGATATATGTTGTTAGTGGTTCAAGATTTGAGAAACTTGCAAATGAGGAGAGATATCATTTAATCTTACTTTGCGAGAATGATATAGGTTATAAAAATTTACTTAAGATTGTGTCAATTGGCTTTACAGAAGGTTTTTATTATAAACCAAGAGTAGATTATGAAACTCTAAACAAATATTCTGAAGGACTTATCTGTCTATCTGCTTGTCTCGCAGGTGAAATACCAAGAGAATTGCTAAAAGGACAATATAACGAAGCAAAACTTAAGGCTTTAAATCTTAAGAATATTTTTGGCGAAAATAATTTTTTCATAGAAATACAAAATCATGGGCTTAGAGAAGAATTTAGGATTCATCCGGATTTAATTAGATTGGCCAAAGAAATTAATGTAAAGATTGTAGCTACAAATGATTGTCACTATACGTATAAGGAAGATAGTTTCGCTCACGACTGCCTTTTATGTCTACAATCAGGCAATAAGGTTGCAGATACAGATAGAATGAAGTATGAAAAAGAAAAGTACTATATTACTTCAGAATCGGAGATGAGGGAACTTTTTAAATTTTGTCCTGAGGCAGTTGATAATACTGAGGAAATTGCTAGAAGATGCAATATACATATTGATTTTACGAAGTCGGCTTATAACGATTTAATTTCAGCTATTGAAAAAAATAAAAAAGAAGGAATTATAGTTGGAGATGATAATAAATTTAAAGAGATGGTTAGAGAATGTGAATATCATGTGCCATCTTTTAAAGTGCCTGACGGATATACAAGTGTAGAATATATTAAAAAGCTTACAAATGACGGAATAGAAAGGAAGTATGATTTAAAAAACAATAAAAACGCAGATATTATAAAGAAGAGAGCAGAATATGAATTAGATTTAATTATAAAAATGGGATTTGTAGACTACTTCTTGATAGTTGCAGATTACATAGGATATGCTAAGGAACATGATATACCAGTTGGACCTGGAAGAGGATCGTCAGTAGGATCCATGGTTGCATATGCTCTTGATATCACTGATATTGATCCTATAAAGTTTGGATTATTCTTTGAGAGATTTTTAAATCCAGAGAGAGTATCTATGCCCGATATTGACTCTGATTTTTGTGTAATAGGCAGAGACGATGTCATAAATTATGTTAAAAATATATATGGAAAACTTAATGTTGCTCAGATAGTAACTTTTGGTACTCTTGCTGCAAAACAAGTAATAAAGGACGTCGGGAGAGTGCTAGATGTACCACTCACCAAAACTACTGAACTTGCTAATTTGATTGCTAAAAGACCTATGTCAGATCAAAAGTTTGCAAATTTAGACAAGATGTTAAATGCTGATGTAGAAAAATTTGCAAGTTCAGAAGTGGGAAATGTCTTGCAATTTAGAAAAATGTATAAAGAGGATGCTGAAACAAAGATGATTATTGACACAGCTATGAGGATAGAAGGCATACCTCGCAATGCATCAGTTCATGCATCCGGTGTGCTTATAGCACCAGAGGAAATATCTAATTATGTTCCACTTGCAAGAGGCAAAGATAGTTTGACGAGTTCTACAAAAGAAATAGGTAAGACAGTTAGTGAAGAACAATTTTTAGTTACCGAGTATGATATGATAACTTTAGAGGAGTTAGGGCTTCTTAAGATGGACTTTCTCGGGCTAAGAAACTTAACTGCAATTAAAGACTGTCTTGATATTGTTGAAAAGAATAAAGGTATCAAGTTGGATTTAAAACAAATACCTTATGATGACGAGAATGTGTTTAAGATGATTGCCAGTGGAGATACTTTGGGTGTATTCCAACTTGAGTCTGAAGGCATGACGAACTTCATGAAGAAACTAAAACCTACAGTGCTAGAGGACTTAATTGCTGGAGTGAGCCTATTTAGACCAGGACCAATGGATTTTATTGATAAATATTGTGAAGGTAAGAGAAACTCCGCTCACATTACTTATGACCATCCTTTACTTAAGACAATTTTGGAGCCAACTTATGGTTGTATAGTTTATCAAGAGCAAGTTATGCAGATAGTTCAAGAACTTGCAGGATTCACGCTTGGAAGGGCAGATCAAGTTAGACGAATAATGTCTAAGAAAAAACCAGATGCACTTAAGGCTGAAAGAAATAATTTTATTCATGGTAATAACGAACTAGGAATAAAAGGTTGCATCAATAACGGAGTAGATGAGAAAATTGCAAATAAAATATTTGACGAACTTACTCAATTCGCTTCCTATGCATTTAACAAGTCGCATGCAGCTGCTTATGCCACTGTGGCATATCAGACAGCATACCTTAAATACTATTATCGTGCGGAGTTTTTTACTAGTATCTGCAACTCAGTAATATTTAATCGTGATAAGCTTGCTGAGTATGTGGGATCTGTTATTATGAGCGGGATAAAGATACTTCCTGTAGACATTAATAAGTCTTATGATGAATATACTGTTGAGGGAAATGATATTCGTATGGGTTTTGCGGCTCTTAAAAAAGTAGGCGCAAATATATCTAGAAGTATTATAGAAGAGAGAAATAGTAACGGTGAATACCATAGTTTTGTAGATGCAGTAACTAGGATGAATGATTGTGGATGTAATAAAATTGCATTTGAGGCTCTTATTCTTTGCGGTGCATTTGATTCATTTGAGGGTAATAGAAAACAAAAGCTCTTTATGTATCAAAAGATAATTGAAGTCAATTCTAAAAAAACTAAGAAGAGTATGCCTGGAGAGATGAGCATATTTGATATTATGGAAGAAAATGGCATAAATACTGATATTAATATCTCTTCTGATGAAACTTTATTAAAAGATTTTGACGATATTGAAGACTTTACAGATGAAGAGAAATTATTTACAGAGAAAAACTATACTGGTATTTATCTCTCTGGACACCCTATGAAAAAATATATTCAATTTATTGATAAGAATGTAAATGCAAAATCTACTAATTTTATTAAAAATGAAGAAGGAAACACTGACTTAGATGATGGAACTAAAGTTTCAATAGTTGGAATTATAGACGAAGTAAAGAAGATGAAAGTCAAAAGAACTGGTGATGAGATGGCAAAACTAGTCTTATCTGATTTCAATGGTTCATTTGAAGTACTTGCATTTCATAATAAATATGAAGAGTATAAATCTCTCATAGAGCAAAATAAAATAGTGTATATTGAAGGAAAACTAAATGTAGATGAAAGAAATGACCGTGGAAGCATCTATATAGATAAGATGTATAATATTGATGAATATATAGCACTTAAAAAGAATGAAAGCCTACCGCCTGAAGTCAAGATAAAGTTACATTTTACAGATAAAAATAACTTCGTAAAAAATCATATAGAGTTATACTCAATTTTAAAATCTAATAGCGGTAAAGATTATGTGGAAATCATTCTTGACAGTGAAAGACAGAAAAAAGTTCTCAAAGAACTCCCAATATCTTTTACCAATAATATTGTGAGCATTTTGCGTGATAATTATGGCAGTGACAATGTAGAGGTCATAAATGGTAAATAAATTACTTAGTATAGCAATAGAAGAAATCAAGAAAAAAAAATATGATGGTTATTTTATTAGCATATCGAATGAAAATCTATATGAGTTTACTAGAAAAATAGATAATTATGTAGAAGAACTTACAGGTTTTACAGGAGATACTGGTTCACTACTTATCACAAAAAATAAAAGTTATTTATATGTAGATGGAAGGTTTACTGTTCAAGCTAAAAGAGAGATTTCAGATAGTAGAATTAATGTAGTAGTTATAAATAGAAATGCTAAGAGACTTGATGATATAGTAAGTAGATTTAGTAAAAACGACGTTGTGGCTTTAAATCCAAAACTTGAGTCGGCCAACAATGTATTAAATACAATAGCTAGTTTCAAAAAGAAAAATATAAAATTAGTTTTTGATGATAAATTTTTATTAAACAAATTTAAAGATATTAAGAAGAGCTATTTTAATCTTAGTTCAGCACCATTATTTTTACTAGATAAAAAATATATAAGTAAAAGTTTAAAGCTTAAAATTAAAGAATGCATAAATACATTAAAGCAAGAAAACC
This sequence comes from uncultured Clostridia bacterium, assembly GCA_947303805.1. Classification (GTDB taxonomy): domain Bacteria; phylum Bacillota; class Clostridia; order Lachnospirales; family Lachnospiraceae; genus UBA3633. The sequence goes on from CAMYZE010000007.1 coordinate 92,254, forward strand.
ATATTTCTGGCAATGTCAGTTATGTCACATCAAACCTAGAGGAAATTGCATATCTTACAAATCTTCGATATAGATTTTGTGATTTGGATAATCATGGTGTGTTGTTTGATGCATTTTTAATTGCAAATGAGTTTAAGTCATCATTATATATAAGGGATTATCTTGAAGAAGAAAGCGAGAGAATACTTACTAAATCCAATATTGTCATTAAGAACTATAAAGATTTTTATAGTGACTTAAGGAAGATTCGTGATAAGAGAAGGTTATTCTTTGATAAGAATATTAACAATTATTATATATATAAAAATTTAAATGTAAAAAATAAAAATATTATCAATTCACCTTTAGCTATTAACATGTCAATAAAGGGTGATTCAGAAATAAAGGGAATAAGAAAGTGCAATATCCTTGATGGTGTTGCGATGACTAAGGTATTATATAATCTAAAAAATAGTAGAATAAATCGCAAATATTTATCAAACGAGTATGATATAAAAAAGTTTGTTGATAGCACAAGAGTATCAGTTGGAAAGAAACAATACTTATGTCCAAGTTTTGAAACCATAGTTGCATTCAGAGAAAATTCGGCAATTTGCCACTACATACCTTATAGAGACAAGTCAAAGAAGATTAGTTCTGATGGATTATTACTCATAGATTCTGGCGGCAATTATTTAAGTGGTACTACAGACATTACAAGGACCATAAGTTTATACAAAAATAAAGTTCCTGACATTATAAAAAAACATTATACTCTAGTATTGGATTCAATGATTAGTCTATCAACATTAAAGTTTCCATACGGATTAACTGGATTTGAACTAGATATCATTGCAAGAAAAAAACTATATGATGAGTATTTAGATTTTAATCATGGAACGGGACATGGCATTGGATTTATTTCAAATGTCCATGAAGGGCCAAATAGGATAGGTCCTGGTGTCAACAGTAACTTTAATAAAAATGTAATGGAACCTTATCAGGTTACTTCCGATGAGCCTGGCCTTTATTTTGAAGGGAAATATGGAATCAGAATAGAGAATGATTTGCTCACTGTGCCACTAAAAGAAAATGAATATGGTGATTTTTTAGGTTTCGAGACATTAACTTTATGCCCCTATGACAATGATTTAATTGATAAAAGATATTTAAGTAAAGAATCAATTATTTTTTTAAATAATTACAACAAATTAGTTTATAAAAAGATTTCAAAACACTTAGATAACGATGAGAGAATTTGGCTAAAAAAAGTAACAAAAGAGGTATAATATGGGAATTGATGCTTTGTTTATGGAATTTGTCCATGGAATGTGTGTAAGTGCTGGAGGATTTTTTACGCCATTTTTTAGACTAATTTCAGTGATTGGTGAAAAGTCATGGTTTTTTTTACTTATATCTTGCATACTTTGTTTGCATAAGAAAACTAGGTGGGTAGGAGCAACGGCAATTTTGGCTATTTTTTTGGGTTGGATAATAGCGGATTTTGGTTTAAAACCACTAATTATGAGAGATAGACCTTATACTACAGGAAATCTATATCTCGACTATTGGGAACTGGCTGGAGCATATTATGAAACTGACTATTCAATGCCATCAGGCCACACTTTAGGTTGTGCTGCGTTTTTTATATCCCTATATATAACAAGCAAAAAAAGTGCTAGACCTTATATATCGACTATAGGCATTATAGGTGTTGTGCTTATGGCTTTGTCGAGAATGTATTTTATGCATCACTATTTTTCTGACTGTGTAGTAGCTGTGATTTTGGCAGCAGTAGTTTCGTTTATTGCTAAAGTAATAGTTAAAGCGATACATAAAATTTTTAAGGCGAATGAAGATATTGGTTTTTGCAGATTTGTATTAAATTTTGATTTATTTTCTAGAAAGTAATGATTAATTTTCTATTTGAAAAACTTGATATAGTTGACTCTACAAATGATTATTTGACTAGGGAAGTGGAAAATGGTAAAGTTTGTAAAGATAAGATTCTTATAAGCAAATATCAAAGTAATGGACACGGCTCAAATGGTAAGAGCTTCATATCGGATAGCAATGTTGGGATTTACTTTACATTACTGCATTTTTATGACAATGACAAAGAACTTAAATTTATTACTCAAAAGGCTGCAGTAGCAGTATATCAGTTTTTTAAAAACACTTTTGACATAGAACTTAAAATAAAATGGGTAAATGATCTTTATTATAACGATAAAAAAGTTTGCGGTATCCTATGCAGGAATTTGATAAAGTATAAAGCTGTAATTATAGGAATTGGGATTGATTTGTTTGAGAATAAAAATGTAAATGATGAGATTAGAGATATAGCCGGCTACATTTTTAAAGATAAAAAGGAAATAATTGCTAAATTAGAACATAACACTAAATTATCAAAAGAGTCTTGTGCATATAAGAATCTATATACAGATTTTAAAAGTTTAAAAATTGATGGTATTGTCATAGATGACAGTTCATTGTGGGAGCCAGACCAAATAGTTATAGATATTGTACAGATCATTTATTCCCTTATTAAAACCGAAGGTTTACCAAGGATATATATAGACAAAAATATCATAAAGGATGAAAGAATTTATGAAGATTATAACTTGGAATGTTAATGGATTAAGAGCTTGCATAAAAAAAGATTTTGTTGAGAGTATTAAAAAAATTAAATGTGATGTAGTATGTCTGCAGGAAACCAAACTTCAAAGGGATCAAATACCTGTTGAAATTGAAGAGCTAAAGTACAAGTCTTTTTGGCACTTTGCAATAAAAAAAGGTTATAGTGGAACAGCCATTTTGAGCAAAGTTGAACCTATTTCTGTGAAGACGGGAATTGGAAGTGCCATTCATGATGACGAAGGTAGGACAGTCACTTTAGAGTTTGAAGACTTTTATCTTGTGAATGCCTATGTTCCAAATGCACAACCTGAACTTAAAAGAATTGATTTTAGAAGCGAGTGGGAAGAAAAACTGCTCAAGTATCTTAAGAAACTTGATAAGAAAAAACCGATTGTGTACTGTGGAGATTTGAATGTTGCTCATGAAGAAATAGATTTAAAAAATCCAAAACAAAATGTTGGTCAACCAGGATTTTCTGATGAGGAGAGAAGTATGATGACGACTCTTTTATCAAATAACTTTGTGGATGTATATCGTGAGTTAAATCCAAATGGTAGAGATTATACCTGGTGGTCATATAGAGCGAATGCGAGAGAAAATAATACAGGCTGGAGAATTGATTATTTTATAGTATCACAAAGATTTATGAGTAAAGTAAAAGGTATAAAAATACATAATGAAATAATGGGATCAGATCATTGCCCTGTAGAGTTGATTTTAAAATAATGTTAATTGAGTATCTAAAAAAAATTGATTGTAAGAAAAATATTTCAAAATTAGTACAAATTCTTTATGAGTATAGAGAAAGAATTGCGGCTACACTTTTTATGATTCTTTTTACTGTACTTTTGGCTATATTGACTGATAAAAAAATTTCAAATGAAAATATTAATATGAATTTATATGATGGTAAGACATTTGTCACAGAAACATATCCAATATTTAAGGATGTGGTTTTTGTAGGAGATTCATACTCTCATTTTCTTGCTCTTGAACTTGGTTTTGATACAACTATCTATTCAAGCCCTGGACTTCCTCTTGAAAAACTAACTTATTGTTTTAATTCGGCTAAGAAAAATATGAAAAAGTATTTTGTTGTATTTATAGGGCCCAATGATTATATGGTCAATACAGATTTGAAAAAATTTAATAAGTTGTTGAGTAACTATGTGGAGCTGTTTATAAATGATTCAAAAGTGATACTTTGTTCATATTTACCATCTATGTATACTGACGATATAAAAAACAAAGGTGTTGCTAAATATAACATAAGTGACTATGATGATGAAATTAGAAAAGTAGCAAATTCTTATAATAAAGTGTATTATTTTGATTTATCGGACTTCATTGGTAAAAAAGAATATTACAAATACTTGGTTGATGAACTAGATACTATTCATTTTAATCATAAGTTCTATGTGGAGTTTATTAATAAATTAAATAGTTTTATTATGTCAATAAAATAGGTATGGAAAGAGCTATTCTACATTGTGATATGAATAATTTCTACGCATCAGTTGAATGTATGCTCAATCCGAGCATTAAGGATAAACCAGTTGCTGTATGCGGAAGCGAAGCAGACAGGCATGGAATTGTTCTTGCTAAAAATTATCATGCAAAAGATTATGGTGTTATTACTGGTGATGCAATTTGGCAGGCAAAGAAAAAATGTCCTGACCTTATAGTTATAGACACACCACATTTTGACGAGTATTCAAAATATTCAAAACTTGCTAGAAACTTATATAGAGAATACACGGATTTGGTAGAGCCTATGGGACTTGATGAATGTTGGTTAGATGTCACAAAATCAACTCTATTATTTGGGAAACCAGAAAAAATAGCCGATGAGCTTAGAGAGAAAGTAAAATGTAAATTTGGACTTACAATTTCTGTAGGAGTGTCATTTAATAAGACATTTGCAAAACTAGGTAGTGATTTAAAGAAACCCGATGCAACTACAATTATTACAAAAGAAAATTTTAAAACTGTTGTGTGGCCACTGCCGGTATCTTGTCTATTTGGGGTAGGTAGAAAGACTAATGAGAAATTAAAAGAAAAGTTTATATATACTATTGGTGATTTGGCGAATACTAAAATTGATAGGCTTGAACGAATGCTTGGGAAGAATGGTTTTGCACTTTATGAAGCGGCAAATGGATTAGAAAATGATGAAGTGCAAAGATATGAAGAACTAGATGAGGTTAAATCAATAAGCCATGGAATTACCACAGTAAAAGATTTGTCTAATAATGATGAAGTTTGGAAAGTGATGCTTGAATTGGCTCAAGAAATTGGTTTAAAGCTTAGAACAAAGCAATTAAGGGCTGGAGGTGTGAGTGTAAGTATAAGGGATGAGAAATTATATTGGGAACAGTACCAAGTAAAATTAAAATCATCTGAACAAAGTGCTATAAATATTGCCAAACATGCTTTTGAATTATTTAAATTAAGGTATGATTGGGAAAGAAAAGTAAGAAATGTAACAATTGGTGTCATGTATTTAAGTTCGGAGGATAAACCTGAACAGATAACAATATTTGATGCCATAGGACAAAAAGATAAGGTAGAGAAAGCTGAAAGAGTCATGGAAGAATTAAATCTTAGATATGGTTCTGAAGTTGTAAAAAATGCAACACTTGTATCAGTTGACTCTTTGCCAAAAAGTAGGAGAAAAATTATATATAATGAAGACAAGTAAGTTTAAAATTGCGCTAGATGGAATTATAATTCCATTTGCTATCTATATGGCAGTAACGCTTGTAGTAGTGGCGATATTTCAAGCTTTGACGAAATCTACTGATTACAATTTAGTTTTGTTGCAGGGGATATCTAATATTTTTACTTTCATTGTTCTATGTCCACTTTATATTTCTTTCAAGAGAAAGTATGATGTAAAGTCAAAACCATTTAGCTTTGGAACATGTTTATATATGATACCACTAGCATTTTCTATATGTGTAATTGGAAATGTGTTAGTTGATTATATACCAAGAGCTACGGAAAATATTGTTACAACTGAAGTTTATAAGCTCGCAGAAGAATATAATATTTTTTTAAGCCTTTTTATAGTTTCTGTGCTAATTCCTATTATAGAAGAATTGATATTTAGAGGATTTTTCTTTGATGCTGTAAAGCTTATATCTAATGATATTATAGCGATAGTATTTACGAGCATCGCATTTGCAATAGCTCATGTAGATTTTAGGCAAGCGCTTTATGCACTATTTGCTGGATTATTTTTAGCTTATATAAGATACAAATATAGAAGACTTATATATACTATATTGCTTCATTTGCTTATGAACTTGACAACTATAGTATTTGTGCCATCAATTTTAGCTGTGAAAGATCTAAGAAGTAGACTTTATATATTGTTCATTTGTTTTGGAATGTTATTTTTTACAATATATAGAATAAATTTTCAAAAAAATGTTTCTTGATAAGATTCGATAATTTTAGTATTATTTATCGTATGGAGGAAATATGAAGTATTTAAGTTTTATAATACCTTGTTACAATTCAAGTAAATACATGAAAAAATGTATAAATTCTATTTTGCCACTTGGAGAAGATGTAGAAATTTTGATTATTGACGATGGTTCTAACAAAGATAACACTTTAGAAATTGCAAAAAAGTTCCAGCAAAAGTATCCAAACATTTGCAGAGCCATACATAAAAAGAATGGTGGTCATGGAGATGCATTAAATGTAGGTATTAAAAATGCGAAGGGTTTATTCTTTAAAGTTGTAGATTCTGATGACTGGATAAATACAAAAGCGGGAAAAAAACTAATTGAGGCAATAAAGATTCAAGAAATTAAAAATACCGGAGTTGACTTATTTGTTACTAATTACATATATGATAAAGTAGGTGCTAGTCACAAAAAGGTAATGGAATATATATTTTCAATACCAAGGAATAGAGCTATTACATGGGATCAGATAAGATTCTTTACACCTGGCACATATATGCTCATGCATTCACTTTGTTATAGGACTGAAGTTCTAAGAAAGTCTAAACTAAATCTTCCTAAGAAGACTTTTTACGTAGACAATATTTATGCATACAAACCACTTCCGTATGTTAAGAAGTTATATTATCTTGACGAAGAATTATATCATTACTTTATAGGTAGAAATGACCAAAGTGTAAATGAAAAGGTGATGATAAGTAGATTAGAACAACAGTATAAAGTAACTAGATGTATGCTTTATGATGTAAAACTCGAAAAACTTAAAAGCAAAAAATTAAGACATTATATGATTAATTATATGAGTATTATAATGACAGTAACTTCTGTATTTTCTATATTGTCTAAAAATAAAAAATGGCTTGATGCAAAGGATAAACTATGGAAAGAACTAAGAAGAAGAAATAAAAAATTATACAATGACCTTATGTTTACTTTTCTTGGTATAGGAGTGAATATGCCTGGAAAAGTTGGAGAGAAGATAACAATAGGTGGCTATAAATTATCTCAACTTATATATGGTTTTAATTAATAGATAGGCAGGATACCTGCCTATTTTTATATTATAAATGGAGGTTTTATGAATAAAAAAATATTTTTAATATTTACATTGATGTTATGTGTTGCATGTAATAAAAAAAGTAATTTAACTAATCTTAATGAAAATATAGATTTAGAAACTATTAATAGTATAGAAGATCAAAATAATGAAGATGCGAACAAGATAGATGTTAAGTTTTTACTTGGTAAATCTGTAGAGCATAATAACCATGTGGTTGAAAATTCTGAAAAACTTAAACTAAGTGGCAAAGAACATAGTGTAAAATATTATTCGTATATGCCAGAGATTATTAGTGAAAAGGAAACTTTCCCTTATTTTGATGTAGGTATGAATCAGCGTTATATGAATGTGGATAAGAGCTTAAAGCAAAATACTTATAAGTGGGCTAGCGAAGAAGGAGTATTATCTAAAACTGCACCTATAAATTGTAATATTAGTTATGGAATTGATGTTTCAAAACATAATGGGAAAATAGACTTTAAAAAAGTTAAAGCAGCTGGATTTGAATTTGTATTTATTAGGATTGCCTATAGAGGTTATGGTAAAGCTGGAAATCTAAAGGAAGATGAAATGTATAAAACTAATATAAATAATGCTAAAGAAGCGGGACTTAAAGTAGGAGCATACGTCTTTTCTCAAGCAATTAATGAAAGCGAAGCGATAGAGGAAGCTGAATTTGCAATCAATTTATTAAAAGACTATAAATTAGATTTACCTCTTGTATTTGATCCTGAAACTATAAAGGGTAGTGTCGCTAGAACAGATGATGTAGATGGAATTCAGTTTACTAAAAATGCTATATCATTTTGTGAAAAGATTAAAGAGAATGGCGTTACACCAGCAATATATAGTAATTTAGTTTGGGAAGACTATTATTATGATTTATCGAAACTTCAAGACTATGACATTTGGTATGCTGATTATAGTAAGATCCCTCAAACACCTTATTATTTCAAATATTGGCAATTTAGTGAAGTGGGAATTGTTGATGGTGTAAATGGATTAGTTGATTTAAATGTAATGATTAAATAAAAAAGAGTGGCTAATCAATCCACTCTTTTTCATCTTTATATAAAAATTTTAGGTCATAAGGTTCAAACTTAACTTTTTTATATTTCTCTATATCAAGAGGCACATTGGTCCAATCAGAATGGAAATCCCCATTTTGTTTTATCAATATGTCATATAGTATATCATAGGTAATGCCATCATCTTTGTCTTTTTCTACTATAGTGGAATATGGCAAAGTCTTGTGATAGGTCATTCTTTCCCAAAGACAAAGTTCATCTAAATAGTACTTGAAGTGGAAACCATTTCTCATTCTGCAACCATCAAGACCAATATAAGTAAAGTGTCTCATCAAGTCTTGTAAGATAGGATCATTATCTATCTCGTAGAGATTATCCGAGGTTGTTTCCGTGTAGTCGAATCTAAACTGTATAGGTATTTGATATTTGCCCCATCTTTTAGCAAAATCGTAAAGTTTATCATCACCATTATAATTTTTGTAAAGCACACAGTTAATACGAGTATTTGTAGGAATCTTGGATACCAATTCATCAGGTGATTCCTCTACATAAGGGTGCATATGTCTAGATATATTTACACAGCTAATTTTATGCTTATTTTGGTCTATAAATGATAGTACTTCCTCGCCGCTTATATTTGACTGGACCGGAAAGGTTGTGTTTATGTATATATTATGTGTGGCAGGCAAGACATTAAGCATTTTTTGTAGTGATTCAAGATTTGCTAGTGGCTCTCCTCCCGTAAAGACAAAATCACATTTTGGCGTGATGCTATCAATTATTTTGATGCTATTTATTATTTTTTCTAAACTAAAAGAACTGGTATCGGCATATTCTTTTTTATTTACGCAAAAAGGGCAGTGATTGTTACAGTCGTATGGTACGAATACCGTACAGGTACAGCCACCAGCCCTAGTTTTATATGGGTGATTATTTGTGATTTCATTACTCATTTCTTTGATATTTTAACATAATAATTGCATATTTACAAACAAAAAAGGCGATTTATTGGCTAAAAATAAGGGTATATTGAGTTATTCCCTTATTTTGAGAATTGTGATAAAATATACTAATTATGAATAGACGAAACTCGAAGGGTATATTAAACCTTTATTTGAATTGGCCAGTTATACTTGGTGTTTATTTGGCTTTGGCTGAAGTCATTATATATGTATTTGACAGCCATGCTGCTTATATTGTATTACCATTTTTGATTTTGTATTGGATAGTCGCTCTATATTTAAAAACTATAAAGTTTAACAATCTCAATCCGGCTATTATGAAGTTGGCCGAAAATATATCTAATAAACAAAGGATCTATTTTTCTAAAATAGACTTACCACATGCCTTACTTGATATGGAAGGTAGAATTATATGGGCAAATGATAAGTTTTTAGACATTTCTAAATCAGCAACAGTAGGAAAAAACATAAAAGATACGTTCCCGGATTTAAATAAAGGCATAGTATCCAATTTGTCAAATGAAAAAATAGACTTACTAACTAACTTAGGTGACAATAAGTACAAGGTTCATTTGAGAATGGTTGATTTAAATGAATTGGGTGGAGATGAAGTTAGAAGGCTTTATACTGGCAGTGAAAAAGTAATTATGCTTTATCTTTATGATGAAACTGAGTATTATTTGCTGAAGCAAGAAAATGACAACAACAAACAGGTCACAGGATTTATATATATAGATAACTTCTACGAAGTCGCAGAAAATATGGAAGATTCTAAAGCATCAATGCTTATTGCAATGGTTGACAGAAAGTTAACTCGATATATTTCCTATAACAGCGGTATACTGAAAAAACTTGAGAAAGATAAATATTTCTTTGTTACTACCAAGAAAGATATTGAAGACATGATGGAAGACAAGTTTTCAATATTGGACCAGACAAAAGAAATTATAGGTGGAGATAACATTCCGCTTACACTATCAATAGGTGTAGGATATGAAGGAAAGAGTATAGAAAGTAACCATGAACTTGCTAGAGTTGCTATTGATATGGCACTTGGTCGTGGCGGAGATCAGGTTGTAGTTAGGAGAGGTCAAGAGACTTTATACTTTGGAGGAAAGTCAGCATCTAATACTACAAATGTAAGAGTTAGAGCAAGAGTAAAAGCAACATCATTTAGAGAGACACTTGATACAAAAGATAAAGTTTTAGTGATGGGACACAAAAATGGAGACTTTGATTCATTTGGCGCTTGTGTTGGAGTCTATATAATGGCAAAACATCTAGCAAAAGATGTGCATATAGTTGTCAACTCACTTACAAATGCCGTTGAAGATATGAGAAAAAAATTCGTAGAGAGCAATGCCTATGCTGAAGATATGTTTATAAGTGGTGAAGAAGCAATTTCTTTTGCAGATGATGATACACTTTTAATAGTAGTTGATCATAATACAAGTAAGATATCGGATGAGACGAGACTTTTTGATAAAGGACTTGACTTAGTAGTATTTGATCATCATAGAGTGTCTGAAAACTCAATCCATGATGCTATACTGTCTTACATAGATGCTGGTGCATCGTCTACCTGCGAATTAGTTTCAGAAATTATGACTTACTTTGATGATAGACTGAAAATTAAGTCCCTCGAAGCTGATACTATGCTTGCGGGAATTATGATTGATACTATGTACTTTACTTTCCAAACTTCTGCTAAAACTTTTGACGCGGCCGCATTTTTGCGTAAGAGAGGAGCGGACTCAGATAGAGTGAGAAAACTCTTAAGAGTTGATTTCAGTTTTGAAAAGTTAAAGAACGATATAGTTATCAAGTCGGAAAATTATCGCAATGGCTATGCAATAGCAATTTTAGATGATGTTGACTATAACATTGAAGAATCAGTGGCTAAAGCTGAGATTGCCAATGAATTGATAAACATTAAAGATGTAAAGGCTAGCTTTGTATTATCAAAGGATGGTGATAAATATGCAATTTCAAGTAGATCTATCGATGATGTCAATGTGCAGATGCTTATGGAAAAACTTGGTGGAGGTGGTCATAGAAGTTCAGCTGGTGCTGTTATAGAGGCAGAATCATTTGAAGATGCTGTAGATAAAGTAAAGGCTGTCATTGATGAATATGTGGATGAGGAGGACAAATAATGAAGATTGTGTTGCTTGAAAACGTCAAAAAACTAGGAAAGAAAGATGAGATTATAGAAGTAAGTGATGGATATGCAAGAAATGTTTTAATACCAAAAAAACTTGGCCTTCCAGCCACTGCGGAAAATTTAAATAATGTAAGACTTAAAAATAAAAACGAAGAGAAAAAAGAGGAAAATCTAAGAGGAATAGCAGAAAAAAATAAAGAAGTTATAGAAAAAGAAAAATTTGTAGTCTCTATAAAAGCTGGTACAAATGGCAAAACTTTTGGTTCTATAACAAATAAAGAAATAGCAGATGTTATAAAAGAAAAAACAGGTATAGAAGTTGATAGAAAAGATATTTTACTTGATGAGAGCATAAAGAATGTTGGACATTACGATTTGAAAGTTAAATTACATAAGGATATTCATGCTAATATTAATGTAGAGGTTAAAGAGTTGTAATGGCTGGTTTTAATTTGAAAAGTGCAGATGAAAGAATGCCACACGATATAGAGGCAGAAAAGGCAGTAATTGGTTGCCTCCTTCAAGATAACAGCACCATAGAAGAGGTATTTGCTACAATTACCTCTGATATGTTTTATAGTAGAACTTTGAAGGCAGTTTTCTCTAGTATTGGTGAACTTAGAAGAGAGGGTGTGGATATAGATAAAATTACTATCAATGATAAAGTAAATAGTATTAAAGCGAAGGCAAAAGAACTTGAAGGTTATACAGAAGAAACTCTTGATGACCAATTTTTTATAGATATACTTAATGGCGTAGTGTACGCAACTAATGTCATATCTTATTGCAATATTATTAAAGATAAGTATTTGCTTAGGCAGTCAATAAAAATTGCTTCTGACATAATCGATAATTGTAGAAGTGGTATTAAAAGTGCGAAAGACATTTGTGATGACGCTCAAGACAGATACTTTAATCTTGGAGCTAATAATGGCTCAAAGATATATAGACGAGCCGAAGACTTTATACAGCCTATTTTTAATGAGATAGAATTAGCCGCTAGTACACCTGATGGTATAACTGGGGTTGCGACTGAATATGGACAACTTGATAGTATAACTGCAGGTTTTCAGAATTCAGATATGATAGTACTTGCAGCAAGGCCTGGTATGGGTAAAACAACTTTTGCTCTTAATTTAGCATATAATATAGTTTCACGTAAAGATAAGAGCGTGTTATTCTTTTCACTTGAGATGGGTGGAGAACAATTAGTTAAAAGAATACTTTCATCATTGAGTTTCGTACCTAGTCATAAGATTAGAAGTGGAAAACTTAGCGATGATGAGATGAATCGTTTGGTTGTAAGTACTTCTCTGCTTGATGATAAAAAACTTTTCATAAGAGATAGCACAAAACTTACTATTGCCGATCTTAGAAATGAGTGCATGAAACTCAAACACAGCAAGGATGGTCTAGATATAGTATTTATAGACTATTTGCAGCTTATGGAAGCTGGAGAGAATTATAGAAGTGGAAATAAGGGCGGCTTTGCATCAAGACAGGAAGAGGTTTCTGCAATATCAAGAAATATAAAAGCACTTGCAAAAGAACTTAATATTCCTATAATAGCTATGTCGCAGTTACATCGTGAAGCTGAGAATAGAAGCGGTCCACCACAACTTTCAGATTTGAGAGAGTCAGGTGCTATAGAGCAAGATGCAGATATAGTAATGCTTATTCATAGACCTGATAAGGAAGATCCACAAAAAGTTGATGTTATACTAGCTAAACATAGAAATGGTAGCACTGGAACTGTTAATTTGAGGTTTGATAAAGAGACTACAAGATTTGTTGAGTGGGATCGAAGGACAGAAATCCCATCAAATGTAAAGTAATCACTGTATTGAAAGAAAGTAAATATGCAAAGTATAAGATTATTTATAGCAAGTATAATAATAATTGTACTTGCTATTGTAAAACAAGTTCATATTATTCAGCTTAATTCTTATAATCTTGATCAACAGGTTATTTGGTACAAGAAAAACTTTGTATCTTTTGTGTTAAATATTGCCTTATTGGTTTCGTCAATACTATTTTATGAGTTTAAGTTTATTCTAGCATATTATCTCATAGTCATTTCTATGATTGGCATATTTATAGAAAATATACCTAGAAAGCAAAAGAAAAAATTAGTATATACAGCTAGGATAAAACGACTCATTTTTATTTGCATTATATTGTTTGCTGCTTTAATTTTGCCTTGTGTATTTAAACTTGATAGCAATATAAAGTATGTATTGTATGACACAGCGTTATCTCCAATTGTTATATTTTTAGCTTATCTTATTTGCCTACCATTTGAAAATGCAATTAGAAAAAAGTTTATGAATGAGGCTAAAGTTATAATTGATGCAAATCAAGACCTATGTGTAATAGGTATCACTGGAAGTTATGGAAAGACAAGTGTCAAATATTATCTTGATAGAATATTAAGAGAAAAATATTCAGTTTGCAAAACTCCTGAAAGTTTTAATACTGCTATGGGGGCGACACTTACTATAAAGAATGACTTAAGGAATATTGATGATATATTTATATGCGAGATGGGCGCAAGACGTGTGGGAGATATTAAAGAAATTTGTGACATAGTTTCACCAAATGGCGCAATACTTACTGATGTAGGGAATATGCATCTTGATACATTTAAAACTATAGAAAATGTACTCAATACAAAATTTGAACTTGTTGAGTCGGCAGTTAATAATAATCACATTGGGAAATTTGAAAATCTACCAGTACTTGTAAATGGTGATAATGAGCTTGTAAGGAGAAAAATTGTAGATTGCTTTGGAATTACTGAGCAAAGATATATTAAGTATTATGGATTAAATACTATTGATAAGGCGCATTATGATTTTTATGCTGACAATATAGTTGCAAGTGCAAGTGGAACCAAGTTCAGATTTAATTCAGAAGTTTATGGAAGCGATGAATTTGAGACAAAATTACTTGGGAAATATAATATAATGAATTTAGTTGCAGCAATTTCTTATTCATTATTATTGGGTGTTGATAAGACAACTATTAGAAATGCTGTGAAGAATATAGAACCGGTGCCACATCGACTACAGATTATATCTTATGGCGCCAATGATTTAATTATAGATGATGCATATAATTCAAACCCGCTTGGCGCAAGAAATGCTGTAGATGTGCTTTCATCATTTGATGACTATGTCAAAGTGATTATTACCCCAGGTATGGTTGAGTTAAATGATAAGCAAGATGAAGAAAATGAGAGTTTTGCAGAATATGCAGGTACTAAGGTTGACTATGCTATTGTTGTAGGACACACAAATAGACTTGCACTCGACAGGGGGTTTAAAAAGACGCTTCCAAAAGATAGATTAATTGATATAGAGAAAGTTGAAAATGCAATTAATTATGCAAGGACAAATATATCTGGCAAAAAAGTAATTTTGCTTGAAAACGATTTGAGTGATAATTATTAGGAGAATAAATTATGAGGTTAAATATTGCAGTTGTATTTGGCGGGAAGTCTACGGAGCATGAAGTTTCTGTCATTTCTGCACTTCAGGCAATAGAGAATATTGACAAAGAAAAATATAATATTATTGCTATTTATATGGACAAAAAAGGTGATTTTTATTTCAGCAAAGAGAACTTACTTATTGATTCTAAAAACTATAAGAATGTAAATACATTACTTTCAAGATGCTCTAATGTTTATTTTGTCAAAGATAAAAATCACACTTATGTGAGAGAGGTTAACACTAAAATTTTTGGCAGTAAACTAAACCAACTTATAGATGTTGCATTTCCTATAGTACATGGAACAAACGTAGAAGATGGTAATTTACAAGGTTACTTTCATACCTTAAATTTACCAATCGTGGGACCAGATACTTTATCTGCGGCACTTAGCATGGATAAATTTGTAATGAAAGAATATTGTAAGGCGATAGGCGTACCAGTTATTGATGCATTAAGATTTGATAGAAGAGACTTTAAAAATGTTGATGAGATTGTGAAGAGAGTAAAAACTGAAATTGGTTTTCCTGTGATAGTAAAGCCTATAAATCTAGGGTCTAGTATAGGTATAAAAAAAGCAAAAGACGAAACAGGGTTAAAAGAGGCATTTGAACTTGCATTCAGTTTTTCTGACATTATACTGGTCGAAAAGGCAATCACCAATCTTAGAGAGATAAATTGTGCTGTACTTGGTGATAAATTTGAATCAGAGTGTAGTGCTCTTGAAGAACCATTTGGAAATGATGAAATATTGTCATTTGCTGATAAGTATATGAGTGGTGGCAAAGGTACAAAAGGAAGCAAAGTTGTTGGTGCAGGGTCTAAGGTGAACTATGTAGGAGATAAATTTGCTGGGTCCACAGGAACGAAAGGCGGTATGGCAAGTCTAAGCCGAAAAGTACCAGCTGATATTGATGAAAAGAAAGCAGAAGAAATAAGAAAGTATGCTAAGATGATTTTCAAATATTTAGGTTGTAGCGGGGTATCAAGAATTGACTTTATTATTGATAAAGATACTGATAGGGTTTATGCAAATGAGATAAATTCAATACCAGGGTCATTGTCATTTTATTTATTCAAGCCATTAGGCATGGAATATAAGTTGCTCTTAGATAGACTGATTAGTATTGCGATAGAAAACTATAAGAACGAAGAGAGACTTAGTTTTTCTTTTGATAATAATTTATTAGCATAGTGTATGAAAATTAACGATATTGTATTAGAAAAAGTAGTAGGTCTTAGTTCCAAAATTCCATCAAATAATATGATGGAATTTGTTTTAGTTGGTAGGTCCAATGTGGGAAAAAGTTCGTTTATAAATGCTATATCCAATAGAAAAAATTATGCCCACACTTCATCAACCCCAGGTAAAACAAGGACAATAAATTATTATTTGGTCAATAAAAAGTTTTATATAGTCGATCTGCCAGGGTATGGCTATGCAAAAGCTAGCATAGAAGAACAAAATAATTGGGCTACTTTCATAAACAAATATCTAAAAACTAGCGAAAAGATAGAAGAAATAATTCTGATTGTGGACATTAGGCATAAGCCAAGTGAAAAAGACTGTCAGATGTTTTCTTTTATAGTATCAGCGACTGGTTATGAGCCGATAGTGATAGCAACAAAGTCTGATAAGATAAAAAAAAGTGAAGTAGATAAAAATATTGCAGTAATTAGAGAAACGCTTAATGCCACAGATGAATGTGAGATTGTACCATTTTCTGCAGAAAAGAAAGATGGTGTAAAGACATTTATTAATATACTTTCAAATATAATAGAAGATTAGTCAGCCCTGAAATTAATCAGGGCTTTTGTTTGTCAATCTCTATTTAATTTGTTTATTATTTGAGTAAGTATACTTCTAAATAGAAAATCGCTGCGATAAGTATTTAATAGACTATATTCAATGGGTGTTAGTCTTAAATATTTATATCTTTTCCCTTCGATTAGATATGATAAGTTGCAGTTATAAATTTTAGCTAACTCTTTTAATGTCTCGAGTTTAGGAACTGCGTTGCCTTGTTCCCACTTGTAGATACTTTGCTCACTATAAACTATATTATTTTTCTTAAGTAATCTTATGACTTGGATAGGTGTCATTGATAAACTTTTTCTTAAAGTTTTCAATCTTAATGATAAAGTAGTTTCCATACATCCTCCAATTAAATTTTATTTAACAACTTTACTATTTTTTTAAAATCATTGTTTTCTCTAAAGAGATTAATAAATCTAAATTCATTTTCAGTTAGTGCTTTAAAATATTTTGTGTCTTCATAGAATTCATTTAAATTTGTATTGTAGATGAAAGATAAAACTTTGATTGTTTCTAAATCTGGCACGGTTGTATCACACTCCCATCTATAAAATGTTTTTCTTGTTACATAAATATTTAGTTCTCGTAATTTGTTTATGACTGTGTTGATCGAAAGTTTATTATTTACTCTAATTTCTTTTAACTTTTTTCCAATATTTATCATTTAATTTACCTCCAAATATTTATATTTTTTGACCATTGTCATGGGGGTCTAATTGTTATCATTTATGACCTCCTTTTTATCGGGTTTTAAAAAGCCCTTAAAATCAAGACATTGAGATTCTACATATAGTGCAATTTCAATAATCATATCACAATATGTAGAAATTTTGTGAATAAATTGTTAATAAATATTAAAAAAGTTGTTGACTTTTTTAGTGACTTTTGCTATATTAGTAAGGCTCGCGCTGTGAGCGGTTTTTGTTGTCATTTCAACAAGAATCTGTACAATGAATGAATTTACACCTTGTAAAAATCACAAGTTGCAGATTTAATTCATTGTTCAAGCGAGAATAAATTCTCGCTCTGTACAATGAAAATAGAATAAACACACAAACCCGAAAAATTCGTTTGAAT
>CAMYZE010000008.1 GCA_947303805.1 uncultured Clostridia bacterium
TCGTAACAAGGTAGCCGTATCGGAAGGTGCGGCTGGATCACCTCCTTTCTAAAGGTTAAGTAAGGTTCGTGTGTTTATTCTATTTCCATTGTATAAGGAACTATAGCTCAGCTGGTTAGAGCACACGCCTGATAAGCGTGAGGTCGGTGGTTCGAGTCCACTTGGTTCCATTCCGGTTATGACGCGACTGAGGGAAACACCCGTTCCCATCCCGAACACGACGGTTAAGCCTCAGACGGCCGAAAATTCTACGCTGGTAACGGCGTGGTAAGATAGGTGGTAGCCGGTTTTTTATTGCCTAAAAATGTGGTATAATAAATTTTTATATATTAACAAGCAAAATCATATATAACTTTGTGGAGGTGTTATGGTAATTGAAATCTGCATAGGTAGTTCATGTCATTTGAAAGGATCAAGAGAACTCGTAGATTTATTTACTCAAGAAGTAGAGAAAAGAAATTTACAAGACAAAGTTTCTCTCAAAGGAAGTTTTTGTAAAGGCAAATGCAATCGTGAAGGTGTGACAGTTCAAGTTGATGATGAACTTTATACTGGCATCACCCCAGAAAAGTTTACGACATTTTTCGAAGAGAATGTCGCAAGTAAATTGCAATAAAATATTTTTCTGTTGTTAATTTAATTGAAAATAAAAAGTATGGGCTAGCTATGTATGCCCTTTGGTAAAGAATATGTCTGAATGGATTAAATTAAAAAGCCAAAGCTGTAAAGATTGTTATAAGTGTATAAGACATTGTAGGATGAAGGCTATAAGGTTTAGCGGTAACCTAGCATACAATGTTGAAAATCTTTGTGTGCTCTGTGGCCACTGTTATATTTCATGTCCACAAAATGCAAAAGTTATAGTGAGTGATGTAGAGAAAGTGAAAGTGATGTTGCAATCTGATAAAGTCATCGCACTTGTGTCTCCGACTTATCTTGCATATTTCAACACAACTTACAAAGCATTTAAAGAGGGGTGCATCAAGATTGGCTTCACTGCTATAGAAGAAGAGACTTTAGGTTATGAAATAGTTTTAAAAGAGTATGATAAGATTTTGAAGAAGGGCGAGAAGAGTGTCTACATATCATCTCAATGTCATGCATCAAATCTCATGATTCAAAAATATCACAGTAAACTTCTCCCAAATCTTATGGATGTAGTATCGCCTATGGTTGCGACTTCAATGGATATAAAAAAGAGGCACCCAGATTATAAAGTTGTATATATGGGACCTTGCATAGCAAAAAAAGATGAGGCAGAAAGATATGACAAACTTATAGATGCAGTTCTTATGTTTGATGAAGTTCACAAGATGTTTGCAGATGATAATATAGTATTAAATAAAAAATATAAAGATGAAAAAGCTTTTAAGGCTCGTGAATGTGTGTCATTTGGTGGCATGGGAAAACTTTTAAAGAGTAACGATAAATATGAGTTTGTAAGCGTGAGTGATGTTGATAGTTGTAGATATGCTATGGCAGAAATAGAAAGAGGCAAAATTCAAAATGCCTTTGTCATCATGGACATGTGCAAAAATAGTTGCCTATCTGGTCCAACATTCATAAAATTAAATCATGATAATGAAATCTTGCAAAAGATAAATATGCAGAACCACTATGGTAAAGATACATATTCGGATGCAAAATATAGTCATAGTGATTTGGCAAAATATTTCGACGAGATAAAACTTGAATTAAAGAAACCAAGTCCTGAAGAATTGAAAGAAATATTAATAAGTATGGGCAAAGATACTCCGGATAAAATACTTAATTGTGGTGTCTGCGGATACAGTACTTGTGTCAACAAGGCTATAGCAATATACAATGGAATGGCTGAACCAAGTATGTGTGTGTCATACATGACAGAGAAAGCAGAGAGTTTTGCTGAAAACATTTTACAAAATGCTCCATTTGCAGTTATAGCAATTAACGATAAGATGGAAGTTCAAATATTTAACAGCAGAGCCAAAAGGTTGTTTAATGTACAAAATGCAAACGACATTATGGGACATCCGCTCTCAGAAATACTTGATACAGAAGATATAGAGAAGTGCTTCACTGAGGATAAAGATCAGTTTGCAAAGGAAATGTATCTTTCTGAGTATGATAAGTATGTAGAAGAAATAATAGTTCCAGATAAAAAACACAGGAATACTATAATCATAATTAGAGATTTGTCTGATGTTGTTAATTACAAAAAGAAAGTTGAGACCATAGATAAAAATGCTATCGAGATAGCAGACAATGTCATTGAAAAACAAATGAATATAGTTCAAGAGATAGCATCTCTTCTTGGAGAGACTACTGCCGAGACTAAGGTAGCGCTTACAAAACTCAAGGAGAGTTTGAGTAATGAATAATCTCTGCCTCGATGTAGGTTATAAAAGCATATTTCACTTTGGTGAACAACTTTGTGGTGATCATGTAAATGTCGTCGACACAGAAGATGGTAGAACAGTTGTGGTACTTGCCGATGGTCTAGGCTCTGGAGTTAAAGCGAGTATACTATCTACTATCACTTCTCAGATGATATCAACTTTACTTTCTAATGGGATAACTTTAAAGGATGCAGTTGAATCCATTTCAAAGACCCTTCCAGTTGATAAGCAAAGAGACATAGCTTACTCTACTTTTACTATTGCCGACTTTGACCCGAGCGGATTTCTCAGCATAGTGCAGTTTGATAATCCTGAAGTAGTAATGCTTAGAGATGGTAAAGTTTTTGATTTTGATAAAGATAAAGTAGTTATTGGCGATAAAACGATATACAAATCTAAAATAGAGTTAAAAGAGGGCGATATGTTTGCAATATTTACAGACGGTTGCCCTTATGCTGGACTTGGGATGGACTACAATTTTGGATTTGGTATAAAAGAGATTAAAGATTTTTTGGAAATACTAAATGCTGGAGGAGCAAATGCAAGAACAGTCTCTGCTGAATTCATAGATCACATAAATAAACTATATGGTTTTGCTCCTGGAGATGATGCAACCTGTGTCATTATCAAAGTTAAAAAGAGAACTCAGGTAAATGTTGTATTTGGACCGCCATCAAATAGAGAAGATTGTAGCAGAATGATGTCATTATTTTTTTCAAAAGTCGGAAAGCATGTGGTCTGCGGAGGAACTACTGCTAAGATTGCCGCTGACTACCTAGGAAAAGAATTAGAAGCTGATTTAAACTTCATAGATAGTGATGTGCCGCCTATGGGAAAGATAGAAGGGGTTGACCTAGTCACAGAAGGCATCATCACTATGAATAAGGTAAAAGAAAATGCTGAGGATTTTCTAAAAGATAATATCTTATATCAGGTTTGGGGATATAAAAAAGATGCGGCTAGCATTTTATCACGATTACTTTTTGAAGAGGCTACTGACATAGATTTTTATGTAGGTAGAGCCATAAACCCAGCACACCAGAACCCAGATTTGCCTATAAATTTTTCAATAAAGATGAACATAGTTGAAGAACTAATGGGATACTTAAAACAGATGGGAAAAAATGTAAAAGGAAATTATTTTTAAATAAACTAAAAGGAAATGGATATGGAAGGAAAAATCATTTACCAATGTAAAAGAAAAACTGTCTATCATGATGGAGATAGAGCAATAAAGACTTATGGTCCGACATATGCTATATCTCAAGTTTTAAATGAGGCACTAAACCAATCAAGAGTTTCTGAAGCGGGAATAAGTGCTCCAATGGTATATGAAGTAAAGAAATTTGATGATAGATATGGAATAGTGATGGACTATATTGATGGTGAGAACATCGAAGAAATTCTCAAAAAAAATCCAAATGATGCCGAAAAATACATCACACTATTTGCAAATACTTATCATGAAATGATTCAGACTAAAAACCTTAACTTAAATAATTCATATGGAAGAATTAAGAATAAAATATTTGCATCTGAACTTCCAACTAATATTAAGTATGGATTGTTTTATAAATTAAGAGACATGGAATTTTCAAGAGACATAATCCACGGTGACTATGCATTTTCTAATGTTATGATAAGAAAAGATGGAAAGCCAGTGATACTTGATTGGGGACATGTAGCATATGGAGATAAGAAATTGGATATCGCAATCACATATGCACTTTTTGAACTTCAAGGTCGTAAAGACTTAGGTGACATATATCTAGATAAGATGAAAGAATTAGATAATATAGATAAGGCTCAGGTTATGAAAGTTTTGATACTCGCATACATTTACATAGTAGATAGATATGAAGAAGCTATAAGTAAAAATATTTACAATAGAATTTACGAAATAATTAAGAATGAAGAGGCATAGCATATGGTAAAGTTTGATTCAAAAGTTCAGATGTATAAGTTTTTCGTTTTGCGTGAAGTGGCTCGTCTTGCCTATGAGGGAAAACTTGCTGACGAGATAGACAATATTCCTGCAAAACTTTTTCCTGATGACAATACTCAAGGCTTTGTAGATATATATAAGACAAGAGAGATAGCTAAGATGAGAGTTAAACTTGCAACAGGCGGTGATATTTCAAATAAAAACGTAGTTGAGGTTATGGAACTAGCCTGTGATGAGTGTCCTCTTGAAGGGTATGAAGTTACAAACGCTTGTCGTGGTTGCCTTGCACATAGATGTGAAGAGAATTGTAGATTTGGTGCAATCTCATTTGACAAAGATGGAAGAGCACAAATTGATCCTTCAAAATGTAAATCATGTGGAGCATGTAGTAAGGCTTGTCCTTATAGTGCGATAAGACAAAATATAAGACCTTGTAGAGCTGCTTGTAAAGTTGGAGCGATGGGCTTCAATGACAAGAAAGCAGCAAAAATTGATAATAGTAAATGTATTGCCTGTGGTGCCTGTGTATATCAATGTCCATTTGGTGCAATAATGGATAAGTCCTATATGCTAAATGTAATTGATTTTATAAAGAATAGTGATAATAATAAAAAGTATAAAGTATATGCAATAGTTGCTCCCGCAATCTCATCTCAGTTTTCAGATGTAAAGCTATCTCAAGTTATTACAGGAATTAAAAAGTTGGGATTTCATACAGTCATAGAAGCTGCATTTGGTGCTGACATGGTTGCAGAAAAAGAGACAGAAGAGTTGATTGAAAAAGGATTTTTGACAAGTTCTTGTTGTCCTGCATTTGTAAAGTTTATTGAGATTAATTATCCGGATATAGTTAAAGATATATCAAGCAACTTTTCTCCGATGGCAGCAGTTGCAGAGTTTATAAAGAAAACTGACCCTACTAGTAAGATTGTATTTATAGGACCTTGCATAGCTAAAAAAATGGAAGTCAAAGATACTAAGTCAGGAAAGTATGTAGATGTCGCATTGACATTTGAAGAACTTGAAGCGATGTTTGATGCAAATAATTTTGACTTATCTTCATTTGAAGAGACGGTACTTGACGATGCATCATACTTTGGAAGAATATTTGCAAGAAGTGGAGGACTTGCCGAAGCAGTAAAAGAAGGGCTCATCGAAACTGGAAATGAGAAATATGAACTTAAAGCAGAAGTTTGTAATGGAATTGAACAGTGCAATCTTGCTCTTCTTAAAAAGAATAAAGGGATACTTGATGCTAATTTCATAGAAGGTATGGCTTGTGTAGGTGGTTGTATAGGTGGTCCGGGATGTCTAAACCATGAGCCAAAGGATAAGAACGAAGTAGACAAATATGGCAAAGAGGCATTTGAAAAGAAAATAATGGATGTGACAAAAGTAACAAAAATTTTCAAATAACTAATATTTTATATTATTGCCTGTAAAAATTGCAATTAAAATTATTTTATGATAAAATAATTATTGAGGGTAAATGTAAAAAGGAGTACATATGAAGAAAAGAATCTTAGCATTAGTATTAACTTTAATGATGATTATGACAACAAATGTATTTGCTCATCGTTGGGTTCAATATGGTACTGATTGGTATGTATTAAATGAAGATTCAGGAGAGTACCTTAAAGGTATACTTCTAGACGTTGGTGACAATGTTTATTATCTTGATGGTGAAGGCAAATTGGTCACTGGTTGGTGGAGAAATCCAAATACAAAAAAATATTATTTTTTCGACAATAAAGTAGATAGAAATTATGGCGGAATGGTGTTCGGTTTGCATATGATAGATGGATATTACTATTATTTTGGTGATGATGGTGCAGTTTCTACATCAGATAAAAAGGGCACATATAAAAAAGTATATCAGGAGTTTTATGCTGACAGCGACGGATATTTATACTATGACAATGTGCTTATGAGAGACACTAGTATTGCTAAGTCAGAGTTTTATACAAATCCAGCTTATTATACAAATGTAAATTTAAATAATTATTATTTAGCAAATTTTGACCAACCAGGTCAAGCAAGAGACCTTGCAGGTGATGAGAAATCTGAAATAAATATTTCTCAAGCTTCAAAAGAAAAAACAAAAACATCTGCTTCAGCAACTACAGGCGGTACGAATTACGATGTAGATGCAGAAGGAAGAGTACATACTTACGGAGACATTTTTGAGACAAGTCCAGCAGAGAAATTTGGACCGATGGAAGTAAGATAAATTTTAGCGGATGTTAAATCATCCGCTTATTTTTTTAATGCATATAGGTATATTTTGAATTTTACTATTAAGACAATTGGCTGCAAAGTCAACACATATGAGTCAAATAAGATAAAAGACGAGTTGATTAAACTCGGATTAGTTTATATTGATGTAGAAAATAAAGAAGAATATAAAAATCTTGATTTATATATCGTTAATACCTGTAGTGTCACAGGTATTGCGGACAAGAAATCAAGACAGATGTTGCACCTTGCAAAAAAGTATAATCCCGATGTAAAAGTCATAGCTATAGGCTGTATGGTCGACTCACTCTCTGTAGAGGCAGGTACAAAATCTGTAGGGGCGAGTTATACGAGCCCTCAGCTAGAAGGAGTCGATTACTTATTATCAAATAAAGAAAAACATAAACTCCACGAACTATTATCAACAATCACCCACTCAAAACGTAGGGGCGAGCTCTGCGAGCCCCCTGTAGGGGCAAGTTCTACGAGCCCTAACACTCGTATTCGCTCATTCATAAAAATCCAAGACGGCTGCAATCAATACTGCACTTACTGCATAATTCCATATTTAAGAGGAAAAATAAAATCTCGTGATAATGATGATGTAATTAATGAAATAAACGAAAAAGTTACAATTGGTGTCAAAGAGATAGTGCTCACCGGAATTCATCTTAGTTCTTTCGGTCTTGATAGAGTAGGACTTCAGTATGAAAATGAAGGGGCAATTGAAGTGGCAAGAAAATCGCTACTTGAAATTATGATGAAGGTTGCAGAAATTGATGGTGTAGAAAGAATAAGACTTGGTTCCCTTGAACCACGAATCATTAATGAAGAATTTTTAAAACCACTTGTAGGGGCGAGTCCGCTGAATCTCGTAAGGGCGAGCTCTGCGAGCCCGCTTGCAAAAAAGTTCTGCGCTAACTTTTGTCTCTCACTTCAATCGGGCTGTGACAAAACTCTGAAGAGAATGAATCGGCATTATACTACTTATGATTTTGAAACCGCCTGCGATTTGATAAGAAAATATTTACCTAATGCTACAATAACGACAGATGTGATAGTAGGTTTTCCAGGGGAGACGGAAGAAGATTTTAATGAGAATTTAGAATTTGTAAAGAGGATGAGATTCTATAACCCAAATATATTTCCATACTCAAGAAGGAAAGGAACAAAAGCTGATGAAATGGATGGTCAACTTACAAATCAAGTGAAGCACGATAGAGCAAAACTTATGATTGATGAGTGCGAAAAAATTAGCAACGAAATTGAGACTGAGTACAATAAATTTGACCACAAAATACTTGTTGAAGAAACTATCACCGAAAATGGAGTAAAGTATGGTATAGGTTATACAAAAGAGTATATAAAGAAAAAAGTAGTAATAAAAACTTAATTAAATTGACAATATACTGATAGATTAAAAACTTGCAAAAAATAAAAATATAAAGTAAAATAATAATATGGATAAAGATGTAACACAAATTATATATACAAATGATCCTAACCAAGAACAAAAGACAGTTGATGTGAAAGAAGTTCTTGCTAAGGTTTATGCTGCACTTAAAGAGAAGGGATATAATCCTACAAATCAAATAGTGCAATATATTATGTCAGGCGAACCACTTTTTATAACAAGTCATAATAGTGCAAGGTCGCTCATAACAAAAGTGGAAAGAGATGAGTTAGTTGAAGAGCTCGTTAAGTCTTACATTGAGCATAATTTTAAAGAAATAGATTAATAATTAAAGCTTCGGCTTTAAAATAAATGTCAGTGAAACTAATTTAATAGTTCGGTTTTCACTTTTCGAGAGAGAAAAGTATTTTTTTATTGTTTTGTCCGTGAAGAAAAGAAAAATTCTAGGTATTGATTACGGAGACTTCACTATAGGTCTCGCGATTTTTGATTTGGAGACAGACTTTATATATCCATATAAAACTATTTTTCGATCTAAGGCAAATATATTAAGGAAAAGTATCCGAGAGATAGTGGATATAGTGAACGCAGAAAATGTCACTGACATAGTTATAGGTCTTCCATTAAATGCCGATGGGAGTGCTGGCGAAAGAGTTGACAAAGTAAAAAACTTCGCACATATGCTAACTAATGGGTTGGCAAATCGTACGGGCGAGTTATACGAGCCCGCAATACCAATTGTATTTCAAGATGAGAGGCTTACAACAGCTGAAGCAAAATCAATTTTGCAAGAACGAGGAATCCCAAAAGCCGAATGGAAGAAAAACATAGATCAGATTGCAGCGGAAATCATTTTACAAGATTATAGGCAAGTAGATAAATTATAGGGGATAAAGTTTATTAGCCCGAGTTTGTAGGGGCGAAGTTTACGAGCCAGATTGAAAGGAGAGAATATGTCAAAAGAAAAGGAAAATATTATAGTTTTAAATGGTGACGATGGTGATATCCAAGTCGAAGTCATCGATCAGGCAGTGATAGATGGAGTCACTTATCTTTTAGTTGCTGATGTAGTTACTGATGATGAAGAAGAAGGTGACTGCTATATTTTAAAAGATGTATCAAGTGCGGATGAGACTGAGGCAAGTTATGAGGTGGTGCCAAATGACGAGGCGGATGGTATTTTTGATACATTCGAAAAAATGTTGAAAGATGAAATTGATTTTAAGAAATAAGGAGTTAATGATGAGTTTTAACACAGGTAACAAAATGAAGAGTTTCGAAGAGTACTTCGAAAAGAATATGAAAAATAATACTTCGAAAGGAGATACACAAAGTAATAACATGAATAACAAAAAGCAATTTGACAATAAAAATAACAAGCTAAATAACAAAGATGGCAAAAAAGCTTTTGGTAAAAAGCAAAATAATGCTAACAAAAATTTTAATTCCAATAAAAATAATGCAAATAATCAAAATAATAACAATTTTCAAAATAGCAATCAATCAAACGGTCAAACTTACATAGAGAGAATGACCGCTAAAAATAGAAAGTTTTTAGAGCACTATAATCCAAAAAAGGATGCGAAGATTAAAATCATACCACTTGGCGGTCTTAATGCAATTGGTATGAATATAACTGTTATAGAGGATGAGAATGACATCATAGTCATAGACTGTGGTAACGCATTTCCAACTGAGGACTTGCTTGGTATAGACTTGGTAATTCCAGATGTGACATATCTCAAGAGAAATCAAAATAAGATTAGAGGAATGGTTCTAACTCACGGACACGAAGACCACATCGGAGCGATACCATATATTTTAAAAGAACTCAATATGCCAATCTATGGTACAAAACTTACATTGGCACTTGTAGAGGGAAAACTTAAAGAACATAAGTTAGTCGGTTATAAACTCAACACTGTAAATTTCTCAGACATAATAAAACTTGGAAATATGTATGTAGAGTTTATAAAAACTAATCATAGTATAGTTGATTCGGCAGCGCTTGCTATTTACACAAGAGCAGGGATAGTTATGCATACAGGTGACTTTAAAGTAGACTACACTCCAGTATTTGGAGATACTATAGACCTTACCCATTTTGCTGAGATAGGTCGTATGGGTGTGCTTGCACTTTTATCAGATTCGACAAATGCTACAAAACAAGGTTTCACCATGAGTGAAAGGACTGTTGGAAAGATTTTTGATTCAATATTCAACGAACATAATAATGACAGAATTATAGTTTCGACATTTGCATCAAATGTTGATAGAGTTAGACAGGTTATAGACACAGCAGCTAAGTATGGTAGAAAAGTTGCGATTTAAGGTAAGAGTATGATAAATATAATTACCATCGCGACAGAACTCGGATATATAAATATCCCAAAAGGAACTCTTATACAGACTGAGATGTTAAAAAATTATCCTGATGAAAAGACAGTTATAATCACAACCGGAAGTCAAGGTGAGTCTATGGCTGCACTTTCTCGTATGGCTCAGGGCACAAACAAAAAACTAAATATTAAAGCGGGTGATGTGGTAATTCTTTCTTCAACTCCAATCCCAGGAAATGAAAAAGCAGTAAACAAAATCATTGACGAACTTTATCGTAAACATGCTACAGTAATTTATCAGGATACTCATGTATCAGGACATGCTTGCGCAGAGGAAATAAAATTAATTTATACTTTGGTAAATCCAAAATATGCTATTCCAGTGCACGGAGAATATAGACATAGAAGAGAGGCAGCATCCATAGCTGAATCTGTTGGTGTTGATAAGAAAAAATGTTTACTTCTTGAAGTAGGCGATGTGCTTGAGATCTGTGAGAACTCTGCAAAAGTCGTAGACCATGTGGCATCAAATGGTATAAATGTAGATGGACTTGGTGTAGGAGATGTAGGAAACATAGTTCTTAAAGATAGACAGGCTCTTGCTACAGCCGGTATGGTAATAATAGCTATGGCGCTTTCTGATTCATCATCTGAACTAGTGTCAGGACCAGACATTATTTCAAAAGGTTTCGTGTATATGAAAGAATCCGAAGAGTTAATTAATGGATTAAAATCAGTTGTGAGAGATATAATAAATGATTATAGAAAAGACAACAACAATGATTGGAAAAAACTTAAGTCTATGGTGGTTACTGCGGCTGAAGACTATTTGTGGAAGAACATAAAGAGGGAACCACTTGTAATTCCGGTAATAATATCAGTTTAGTAAATAGGGCTTAAAAGCCCTATTTTTATGCCTTTTTTAGTTTAAATAATTTTGTTTATAAATGCTTGACAAAATATGTGAAAAGTGCTATTATGTTAGCACTCGAAGATAGTGAGTGCTAACACCGTGAGGGCGGGTTCATAAGCCCGGAAGGAGGTATATCAAATGGATGAGAATAGGGACAAGATAGATAATGAGATGAACAAAAACGAAGAAATAAAGGAGAATGAACAAAAGATAAATAATGATTGTAATTGCGGTTGTGAACACTGCGGACCTGATGGATGTAGTGAAGAAGACTGCAAGGAATGCGACAATGATTGTAGGTGTAAAGACAAAAATGAGAATAAGGATGCAAACGAAAATGTAGGGGCGAGTGCTGCGAGCCCAGAAACTGAAAAAGATGAATTGACTTTAGCAAACGAAAAAATAAAAGATTGGGAAGATAAATATAAAAGGTTGCTTGCAGAGTTTGACAATTTTAGGAAGCGTTCAGAAAAAGAGTCGGCAATGATGATAGACATAGGCGCTTCAATGATACTCACTAAGATACTTCCAATAGTTGATAATTTTGAAAGAGCAATCAACTCTATACCAGAAGACATAAAAGAGAATTCGTTTGTAGATGGTGTAGACAAGATTTACAAACAGATGCTAAAGACATTTGAAGATCTAGGAGTTAAACCTATAGAGGCAGTCGGAAAGCCATTTGATGCAAATCTTCATAACGCAGTAATGACAGATGAAAATGCAGAAGGTGAAGTTGATACGGTAGTAGAAGAATTACAAAAAGGTTATATGTATAAAGACCAAGTTTTAAGACATTCAATGGTCAAAGTAAAAAAGTAATGTAGGGGCGAAGTTTACGAGCCCGAAGGAGGATAAAATTATGAGCAAGATTATAGGAATTGATTTAGGAACAACCAACAGTTGTATGGCTGTTATGGAAGGTGGTAAATCCACTGTTATAGCAAATGCCGAAGGAATGAGAACTACTCCATCCGTAGTAGGATTTGCAAAAAACGGAGAGAGACTTATAGGCGAAGCTGCAAAGCGTCAAGCAGTAACTAATCCAGAGAAAACTATTTCATCAATAAAGAGACATATGGGTTCTGACTATAAGGTTGATATTGATGGAAAGAAGTATACTCCACAAGAGATTTCTGCTATGATACTTCAAAAATTAAAAACAGATGCAGAAGCTTATCTTGGTGAGAAAGTAACTGAAGCAGTTATTACAGTACCAGCATATTTCAATGATGCTCAGCGTCAAGCAACTAAGGATGCAGGAAAGATTGCAGGGCTTGAGGTAAAGAGAATTATCAACGAGCCTACTGCAGCAGCTCTTGCATACGGACTTGACGAAGGCAAAGAACAAAAGATAATGGTCTACGATCTTGGTGGTGGTACATTTGATGTATCTATAATAGAGATAGGTGACGGTGTCATAGAGGTTAAATCAACTAATGGTGACACTCACCTTGGCGGTGATGACTATGACCAAAAGATTATAAATTGGCTTGTATCTGAGTTTAAAGCGAAAGAAGGCATTGATCTTTCAGGTGATAAGATGGCTATGCAAAGACTTAAAGAGGCAGCTGAAAAAGCAAAGAAGGAATTGTCATCAACTTCAACTTCAAATATCAACCTTCCATTCATCACAGCAACTGCTGATGGTGCAAAACACTTAGATATAAATCTTACAAAGGCAAAATTTGAAGAGCTTACAAATGATTTGACAGAGAGAACAGC
Source organism: uncultured Clostridia bacterium (assembly GCA_947303805.1). Taxonomy (GTDB): domain Bacteria; phylum Bacillota; class Clostridia; order Lachnospirales; family Lachnospiraceae; genus UBA3633. The sequence goes on from CAMYZE010000008.1 coordinate 12,950, forward strand.
AATCCCTGTACAAAATGCATTAAAGGATGCAGGATATTCTGCTTCCGATATCAATAAAGTTTTACTTGTAGGTGGTTCTACTCGTATACCTGCAGTTCAAGAGAAGGTAAAACAACTTATGGGTCAAGAGCCTTCAAAGACTTTAAACCCTGATGAGTGTGTAGCTCTTGGTGCAGCTATTCAAGGTGGTAAACTTGCAGGCGATGCAGGTGCAGGAGATATCTTACTTCTTGATGTAACTCCACTTACACTTTCTATAGAGACCATGGGTGGTGTAGCTACTCACTTAATTGAGAGAAATACAACTATCCCAACTAAGAAGTCACAAGTATTCTCTACTGCAGCAGATAACCAAACTGCAGTTGATATAAATGTAGTTCAAGGCGAAAGAGAATTTGCAAAAGATAATAAATCACTTGGAACATTTAGACTTGATGGTATTATGCCAGCTCCACGTGGTGTGCCACAGATTGAAGTTACATTTGACATAGATGCAAATGGTATAGTAAATGTATCTGCAAAAGATAAAGGAACTGGAAAAGAAAATCACATAACTATCACATCTGGTTCTAACATGAGTAAAGACGATATTGACAAGGCCGTAAAAGAAGCAAAGGAATACGAAGCAAAAGATAAAGAGAGAAAAGAAGCAGTTGACATAAGAAATAATGCCGACTCTATGGTATTCCAAACTAAGAAGACTTTAACTGAGCAAGGTGCAAATATTGATGCATCTGTAAAAGAAAAAGTTGAAGCAGTTATAAAAGAACTAGAAGACTTACTCGCAAAAGCTCCAGTTGAGACTATCACTAAAGAGCAGGCTGAAGAAATCAAGAAGAAACAAGATGACTTAATGAAGGCTGCTGAAGAAGTATATAAGAAAGCTTACGAAGAGGAAATGAAGAAGCAGCAAGCAGCAGGTGGACAAGCTGGTGCAGGACCTGACTCAAATGCAGGAGCGGCAGGTGATGCAGGAAATGCAGGTGCAGGAAATCCAGACGATGATGTAGTTGACGGAGATTTTAAAGAAGTATAATGTCATAGAATTTTACGCCCAATTAGGCCCTATTTATAGGGTCTATTTTGTTGTCAAAAATGTTTTTTATATGTTATAATTATGTAAATTTATTTGATTGATATTTTAGGAGGGGATTTATGAAGAAAGTAGTGTTATTAACAATTAGTTTAGTGTTACTAATGGCAAGTGTTTGCTTTGCCGGTGCATGGGTGCAAGATGGAGATTATTGGAAGTATGATAAGGGGAACGGAGTCTTTGCAATTGATGAATGGGAAAATATAGACGGAATAGATTATCATTTTGATGATTTAGGTCATATGGCAACAGGATTAGTTCAGATAGGTGCAAACTATCATTATTTTTATGATGATGGAAAGATGTATGAGATGGGAAAGACAGTAGATATAATGGGCAAACAATGTACTATTGTCACAAGAGGAAAGATTGCAAAGATGCCTGATGATTGGTCAGAAGAAGCAATGGCAGAGTATGAAGAAGAGAAAAAAAGAAAGGCTGCAGAGAAAAAAGAATTGATTAAGAATCAGAAGGCATTTGAAAAAGCAGTGGGGAATATACCACAGTTTAGTGATGAACAACTTGCACTTCAAAATGCTAAGAAGATGGAAAATAATGCTAGTAGCATCACTAAATCAACTAATAATTATCCTGTGATGCAGTTAGTTAATGCTGAGAAAAGAACTGCACAATATACAACTGAAGAAGGAAATAAGATGACTTTAACTATAGCAATACCAATCTTTGGTGGAGCAAATAGTGACAAGGCAAATTTATTGGCAAATAAAATGTTTAGTGCAATTGGCAGTTATTTAGAGGAACACCTAGGCAAGCAAGGTGGAGCTTATAAGTTCACCACAATAGAATACATCACTAATACAGATCAATATGTTACAGTTCGCTATTTATCAGAAACAGGTGGCATTGAATTACATGCTGATATAAACTTTGTTCACGATGGAATAAATATTAGTTAAGAGTATAATTATTAGTAATAAGAAGTCACATTAATGATTTCAAGGTGGATTTTAATATGAAAAAAATTTTAAAAAATATATCACTTTTTGCCATAACATCGCTATTTGCTATAATTAATTGTAGTATTTTATTTGCGGCAGAGTATAGATATGACGGCAATATAAAAGTATTTTTAAATGGTAGTCCAGTTATTGGTTGGTATAAAGATGATGGTAAAGATTATTATGCGGATCACAATGGTAATTTGGCATTAGGTTTTACCAATATTTCAGGAAAAACATATTTCTTTTATACAAGCGGCAGTAACTTGGGAGAAATTGCAAGAGGATATGTAAACATTGATTACTACGAGTATTATTTTAATAGTCAAGGACATTTGTTAAAGAATGGCGATGTACCAGATGGAAGAACTGCTGACGAAGATGGAGTATTGCTTGATAGTGCCGGAGTTGAAATTATTGGTGATGAGGGATATCTAGAGACAGGCGATGCTAGTGCCATGCAAAGTTTTGTTGCAAGGATGAATCAAGTTCATTTGAGAGATATGAATAAATATGCAGAGACTACTGCTAAGCAGATTGGCACTGTTGTAGGTGATATAAGTGGAATTGTTGGTGAGGCAGATAGTGGAGTTGTATGGAATAATGCATCTCCTGAAAAAAGACCAGAAGCGGTTACTAATAGCAGTAGTAATGAAGCTTTGGTTTTAACTCCTGAAAAAATAAAAACAGGTGGAGTTCGTATAGTTGGAAAGCAAATCGTATTGCCTGTATTACCAAAGGGTACGAAGATTTCTGGCTATAAAAATACTACAGACCAGCAAAACAAGTATAATAGAATAGTATCTGAGTTTAAGTCTAAATACATAAATAAGGACATGACAGCATTTGAAAAAGAAATGATGATTATACAGTATCTTGTGCAAAATGTCGAATATGATTATCAAAATTATTTAAATAATACGATTCCTGCTGAGAGTTATACCGCATATGGAGCACTTGTAAATAAAGTAGCGGTATGTAGTGGTTATGCAGATGCATTCAAAGTTTTGTGTGATGCCTGTGATATTCAATCGGTTGTTGTGTCATCATCAGCTATGAACCATGCTTGGAACCAAGTATATCTTGAAGGTAAATGGTATCATGTGGATGTAACTTGGGAAGATCCAATTATTGGTGATAGCCCAAAAAATGATTATGGATTTAATAAATTAAGAAATGAATATATCAATTTAACTGATTCAGCTATGATGAGTAAATCACATACTTGGACTGGGTATAATGTTTGTGATTCGACCGCATTTGGACCAAATGCAGTGACAACATATTTGAAGAATAGGCAATAGATGTATATGTTTGACTCAGATGTATTTAAATCATGGGCGCTCGTCTTGCAGCTTGGTATATCAATGCTTGTGCCAATTCTTATGCTTGTGGCTATAGGATATTTGATAAAGACTTATTTGGATATCGATTTGATGCTTATACTTATTATATTTGGATTACTTGTAGGTATTAGAAATGTCTATGTAATACTAAGAAATTATCTCAATTCGATGGATAATAGTGGTAGAAAAGAGAGCGAACTTATGAAAAGGCACTTGAAAAGCATAAAAAAAGTATAAGTTGCAACTATATTAATTGTGTGTTAAAATATATCAGTATTTAATGGAGTAAATGAATGGAACTAACACTTCCTGCGACAATTGAAAATGTTGAAAAAGTTACAAACTTTGTCAATGAGGAACTTGAAAAAATTAAGTGCCCTCCTAAGGCGAAGGCTGAAATTGACATTGCTATTGATGAATTGTTTTCGAATATTGCAAACTATGCCTATAACCCTGAGATAGGAAAGGCTACTGTCAAGTTTGAAGTACAAGACAATCCTCAGGCGGTTATAATTACATTTATGGACAATGGAAAACCATTTGATCCACTACTTAAGGCAGATCCCAATATAAAACTTGCAGTTGAAGAGAGAGATATAGGCGGACTCGGTATCTTTATGGTAAAAAAGAGTATGGATAGTGTTGAGTATGAATATAAAGACAATCACAATATATTAAAAATCAAAAAGCATATATAGATTTGAAAGGAGAAATTATGACAATTAATACAAACAAAGAAGGCGAGAAATTAACCATCATCCCAGAAGGAAGAATTGATACTGTTACAGCACCTGAGTTTTCAAAGGCAATTGATGATAATATTGAAGGTGTAAAAGATTTAGTAATTGATTTTGAGAAACTTGAATATATATCATCAGCAGGACTTAGAGTACTTCTCACCACTCAAAAGACCATGTCTAAAGTTGGAACTATGAAACTCATCCATGTAAGTGATGTTATCATGGATGTATTCAATATTACAGGCTTTGTGGATATTTTAACTATAGAGTAGTTTAATATCTTGACAAATAGTTAATATATGATAGAATAATTAGGCTATTTGAAACGCTGGTATAGCTCAATCGGTAGAGCAACTGATTTGTAATCAGTAGGTTGACGGTTCAAGTCCGCCTACCAGCTTTTTATAGTAATAGACCAACATATGGAGGCTTAGCTCAGTTGGTTAGAGCAATCGGCTCATAACCGATCGGTCCCGGGTTCGAGTCCCTGAGCCTCCACGAAAACCGTGCAATGCACGGTTTTTTATTGCTTTTAATAACTAGGTTGCATAAATCATTGTAAATATGTTAATATAATGATTATAAAGTCTAAAATGATTTTTTTTTAGAGGGGTATTATATGAAAAAAATTATTTCAATAATTTTAGTTGCGACTCTATGTATGAATTCCATAGGTGGGGCTGGTTTAACATTAGCTCAAAATTATAATGGAATGGAGAGTAATTTAGATGATGATTTAGACAAGAAAGAAGAGAGTGTAGAAGATAGCAGCTTTGATGAAGAGAGTAAAGTTGAAGAAGAGAACTTAGGCTCTGACAAGGAAACTGAAAAGGAAGAAAACGAAGTAGAGACTGAAGAAGAAACTGAAAAAGAAACTGAAAAAGAAGAAGACGAAGTAGAGACTGAAGAATCTTCAAGTGAGTCAGAGAGTGAAACTCAAAAAGAGACTGAAGAGTCAAAGACAAGAGATGAAGAAACGGTAGAAAGTGTAACTGCTGATGATTTAAATAAAGAAGAATCAACATCAGAGACAGTATTAGAATCTATAGAAGAAACTTCTGAGAGTGATGATGATGCAAAAGTTGCATCGTTATCTGAAGCGGAATATATTCAAGATAAGAATGAACTTTACGGATGGGAAGATTATACAGGAAAAAATTTTTATGTTTATTTAGATCTTAGTAGGACATATGATGGAAAAACTCTTCCAGAATCGATATTTTCAAGACTTTATCAGGATAGAATTACGTTGGTGTCGGATTATCCTGATATGTATGGGCAGTTTTCTAATAGCGGTAATACGAATCAAGACTTAATACTTAATTATTATAACTGGAGAGATGCACTTGGTAGTGATAAATTTGGCACAGCGTATAGAACTGACGGCGAAACATTTGAACGAGTGTACCGTGTAGTTAATGATAGATTTGGGCAAGACATGTACTATATAGATAGAATACAGCGGGATGAATCTGTTTCGAGTTCAGAGCAAGGGATAAAGTTGTATGAGGAAGGAACAGAAGTATATTTCTCAAAAGAAATGTTTACAAAAGGTAAGACTGAGTGGGGAGAAGATTGTTATGAGTTAGTTTTATATCCTAGTGAATATAAACCACTATTAATTGGTAGTTGGACCTACAGATTTATAGATCCAGATACTGGATATACTTATGGCACTTATACAGATAGTCTTAACAATTACAATAGTTTATATGAAGGAGAACATGCATTCAACGGGGGCAATTTTGCTTATAGCGATTGCTCGTTGCAGGTAGATTTACCAGTGTACTCAGATGATGTTGGTGGTGCATTTACATATAAAACTTGGGAAGATATAAGTTTTACTGCAAGCAAAAATTATGGTAAAACAAGGAAATTTCATAAGGCTTTTCAGACTTTAGACTGCTATGACCAAGAACTTGATGCTGATGTCAATAATAGTAATCCTTACACATTTTCATATAAATTAGTGCCAGAGGAAAGTGATATATACGAACTGCCGCTTACTGAAGAACAACAGGCGACGAAGGATGCATATCCTAATTATGCTCCTAGAGCTCAAGTTACAAGGATTGATCCAACATTTACTTTTGAAGTTTATAAAATGGGCGATGTAAAATACTATAATAATGATGGAACAGTTCAGATTGATAATGTGTGGGTAGGAAGTCACACTCAAATTACAAATGGTAAGTGGCCTAATTCCTTCCCAAGTCCAGGACTTAAATATATACAGGGCTTTTATGTAAGAGGGTGGAATAGAGAACCAGGTAAAGATAGAAATGCGGACGAAACATCATTCCTTGTTGGTCAAGCAATACTTGATGATGATGCAAAAATGAAGGGCTTAAAACTTTATGCAGTAGGTGATGTTGCTGAAACATTTACTGTAAATTATGATGTAAATATGCCACCTGGTGCCAGCTCGACTTGGACAGTTGATAGAGAAAGAGACAAAGACCTATATACACATGATGGCAACAACACTACATATTTTATGCATAGTAATCCTGAACCAACCGCAACAACGGATGTTAGATTTTGGGCTAATAGTGCAGTAATTAAAGATGTAGATGATAATATAATTCTTAAACTTAAAGGCAGCGAAGAGTTTATCGCAGAAGATGGAAATATATATTATAGTGGCCAAGCTTATAAACAAGGTTTAGACACTAAAGAAAAATGGGTTGAGGCCTTTGGTGATGACAAAGAAATGACAGTTAAATATAACTGGGAACCTAAATCTACAAATATTAAATATAAATTCAAACTTAAAGGAACAACAAATGATGATTATCTTGGAAATGAATGGGTTTCAGGTGATGGTGTTAAAATACTTGATGATGTGAGTGACAAATTAGAGAATGACTACTTGATAAATATATATAAGACAAAAAACGGTGACTATAATTCTGCTTTAGACTCATATATAAATTATGTAATAGACAAAGTAGAATATCCAGAGAATACTATAGAGAATGATAAATTAGTTAGACTTGAGGCTGAGGTTACAGTTTATATAGCAAAGAAAGTAAGATTTACTTATTATGATGCAAAAGGAAATGACATCACCACAAAGATAGAAGAGCTCGCAGTTACAGATGGTTTAGCTTATGTTGAAAATGATTTTGGTGCATACCCTGTAAATCCACTTAATAAAACTGCAAATACAGCATTGGGGGCTATCATTCCAAATAAAAAGGTAACTGGTTGGAAGACATCACCAACAGCTGCAGGAACATTTTCTTCTTTTAATAGTGATTGGTCTATGACAAATGCTTATTATAGGACCAAAGTTGATACAAGGGGAACAAAATTCTATGCTGTTGAAAAAGGTTCATATACTGTTAAATTTGAAACTGTAGCAAATATGTCATATGTATGGCCAAGTAATGTGGATAAGTCGACACAGCTTAATGTTGAAACCAATGCTAATTTTACTTTGCCAACTGTAAAGGGAGACCCAGACAATAAATATTATCACGATGGTTGGACATTAAATGGAACGGATATAACTATAAATGAAGCAAGAATAAAATCTGACATGGAAGCACTTGTAAATGCCTCTAATGAACTCATTTTTAAACCAGTTATCAAGTTGCTTTCAAGCACAGGTACATTGACACTTGAAGTAGATTCTACAAAAGCAACTGTAAACGGCTATACTGAATTTATAAATAAAGATAATTTTAATAGCAAAAAATCAAGTGTAACTTTAAATGTGATTGGAACAAATGTATTTAAACATTGGCAATTAAAAGGAACAAGTAGTAAGTATAATACTGTCGCAGATTTTAACTGGGATGGAAATGATGCTACTTTGGTAGCAGTATTTAAAGGTGATAGTGGAGTAAGCATAGTTGTTGACAGCACAAAAGCAACTTACACTGGAAAAGCAGATTATGATGATCAAACAGAATTTAACACTGATAAATCAAACATAGGAAGTAAAATTAGCCCACTCCCTACTTGGAAATTTACTGGATTTAAAGAAAGCACAACAGGTATTCAATATAAGACAGATTTATCAGATTTCACTTGGGATGGAAATGATTCTGTAGAGTTAGTCGCAGAGTTTGAGTTGATAATTAAGCATCTTACTTTTGAGATTGATTCTACTAAAGCAACTACTACTGCAAAACTTACATATGATACAAGTGAAGTTGGAAGTATAGTAGTTCCTACTATGACTGTAAACACTGCATATGAATTCGTAAGATGGGTAAAGAAAGGAACAACTACAGAAGTTAACCCAACAACTTGGAATGGTGTGGATGATTTGACTGTTGTTGCAGAGTTTAGAGTTCTTAAGACTCTCAAATTTGATGTAAGTTCAAGTGATATACAGTCAGTGACAGGTGCTACGGAATTTAACGAGAAGTCAACATCAATAACTATTCCAACAATTGTATGTAAGAGTGGTAGAAAGATTGCAGGATGGATAATAAACGGCAACACAAGTGATGTTAAGACAACATCTCAACTTCAAACAGCAATAAATGCTTGGAGCAAAACTTCAGATATGCTTATAGCACCTACATTCACTAATTTGAAAACATTTGTATATTATGTAGATAATAATTATTTGGAAACACCAATTAATCCATCTGACTTAGAATATGACGAAGATAATATGCCGCCAACTACTTTGCCAACGATAATACCAAAAAGAGGATACAACAAAGCAGGTGATAATGGTGGATGGAGTACTAAGCAAAACGGAACCAAGAGTGATATATTAAGCAATACTGATTTGCAAAATATAATTAACGATTTTAGAACTAAGCCAAGTGACCAAAAACAAAATGTAAAATTGTATTATGTATTTGTTGAAGATGATACTATAACAAAAGTTAAACTTAATTATGATAGGGCAAAAGGTAGACTTGATGGTGGACCAGATGTGTACATAGATGTAACTGATTTTGATAATACTAAGCTAAATGTAAGTATAATACCAAATAGTAATTACACATTTGATGGATGGAAAGATTCAAATACTGGTGCTACATATAAAACACTTTCAGAAGTTAATTGGGACGGAAGTATATCAATAACTCTTAATGCAATGTTTACTGCAAAAGTAAATAATAATCCAAATAATGGCGGTGGAAATAGTAGCGGTGGCAGTAGCAGCGGAGGAAGTAGCAGCGGAGGAAGTGATAGTAACCCAACAACACCTCCGGCAGGCTTTATACCAAATAATCCTGTAAACCCAAGTAATCCACTTGACCCAAATCAACCAGTTGACCCAAATCAGCCATTTGGTCCAAATAAGCCAGTAGATCCAAATCAACCAAATAATGTTCCACCAGTTCAAACTGAGGAAGAACGAAAAGAGAGACAGGATAATCCACCAGCAGATAAATATTTGATAGTAAATTTGGATTCAAATAGTAGTAGTGATTATTCTTCAGTGGAAGTATTTAACAGTGGTGATTCAGTAAATTATTACAACTGGGAGACAAGTGACAAAGTTGTATGGCGACTTATAGATATGAGATATCTGGAAGAAAATGTCCACTATAATAAGACCAACGAAAAGAGTGTAGTTAAATCATTGAATAGACCAGAAATTAATTATTATGAAGATGGATGGGTACTGCTTGATTATAAAAATACAAGAGAGTGGTATCATTTCGGAAATGATGGGATAATGAATACAGGATGGTTTGAACAAGGCGGTAGATTCTACTACTTGCAGACAGATTATAATACCACATATGGAAAAATGCTTGTGGGGGAGTATAATATAGGCGGAGTAACCTGTGTATTTGGCAAAAATGGAGTTTTAGAAGAGATAAAACCATAGTATTTAAGCCACTTGAGAGCATCAAGTGGCTTTTTCTTGCATTTTTAGTCATATTATTTTATAATAAATAGGTCGTGGCAACACGTTTATAAATATATAAAGGAGAAAAGGTTATGATAGTTGGAATAATCGTCGGCTCCTTAGTAGTTGTTGTTATTGCAGCATTTTTAGCATTCAATGCTGGTAAAACTATAGAGAAAAAAACAGCACTAGAAAAGATTGGTTCAGCCGAAAATAAGGCTAGAACTTTATTAGACGAAGCTATTAAGAAAGCCGAGAGCACCAAGGTTAATGCTTTACTTGAGGCCAAGGAAGAAATTTTAAAGCAAAAGACAGAACTTGAGAATGAACTTAGAGAGAGAAGAAAAGAAGTTGCAGAGATAGAGAATAGAGCTCTTAAAAGAGATGAGTTATCTGAGAAAAAGTTAGAGCAACTTGAACAAAAAGAAAAGACTATAGAGCAAAAAGAGAAAGAAATAGTTGAAAAACAAAATCTTGTAAATCAGTTAAATGAGCAAAGAGTAAAAGAACTAGAAAGAATATCAGGTTATACAAGAGATCAGGCTAAGACAGAATTATTTAATGCAGTAAAGGATGACATAAAGAGAGACACAGCACTTTATATAAAAGAGCAAGAGCAGATCGCAAAAGACGAGGCGGAAAAGAATGCAACTAATTTAGTTCTTGAGACCATACAGAAGTGTGCTATGGAAACAGTCTCTTATGCGACAGTATCTACAGTATCACTTCCAAATGATGAAATGAAAGGTCGTATCATTGGTCGTGAGGGTAGAAATATAAGAGCTATAGAGCAACTTACAGGAGTGGAAGTAGTAATAGATGATACTCCAGACACAGTAGTACTTACTTGCTTTGACCCGGTTCGTAGAGAGATAGCAAGACTATCACTTGAAAAATTAGTCCTTGATGGTAGAATTCATCCAACTCGTATAGAGGAACTTGTTGAAAAATCTACAAAGGAAGTAGAGCAAGTCATAAAGCAAAAAGGTGAAGAGGCAGTTTTGAAGCTTGGTATTCATGGACTTAATCCAGAGATTATAAAGTTACTTGGTAGAATGCATTATAGAACTTCATATGGACAAAATGCTTTAGTTCACAGTATAGAGGTTGCCACACTTTCTGGAATTATGGCATCAGAACTTGGAGAGAATGTTCAACTTGCAAAGCGTGCGGGACTTCTCCATGACATAGGAAAATCAATAGACCATGAAGTAGAGGGAACTCATGTGCAGATTGGTCTTGACATATGTAAGAAGTATAAAGAATCTTTTGAAGTATTAAATGCAGTAGAGTCACATCATGGTGACACAGAACCAAAATGTCCTATAGCATTTATAGTTGCAGCAGCAGATGCTATATCAGCTGGAAGACCTGGCGCAAGAAGAGAGGTTCTTGAGACTTACACTCAGAGAATTAAGCAACTTGAAGATATAACTAATAGTTACGAAGGTGTTGAAAAAGCTTATGCAGTGCAAGCTGGAAGAGAAGTTCGTATCATGGTTATACCTGAAAAAGTTTCCGAAGATGATATGGTTATCATGGCTCATGCGATAGCAAAGCAAATCGAAGAGCAGGTTAAGTATCCAGGAACTATAAAAGTAAATGTAATTCGTGAAACTCGTGCACAAGAACTAGCGAAGTAATGTAGGGGCGGATATAATCCGCCCTATTTTGTAGGGGCGAGTTTTACGAGCCCGAAGGAGTACAAATTATGAAAAAAATATTTTCAATTATAATAGCTGCGTCGATAGTTGTCTTTACATTTAGCTGTGGCAAAAAAGAAACATCAGTTGGGACAAAAACTTTTGATGTAAGTAAAAATTACAACATCTGTATTAGTTCAAGTGTTGACAATGCGGAGTTTGATACGATGAGAAAAGGCTTCGTGGTTGGACTTAAAGATTTAGGTCTTGTCGAGGATATAAATGTCACATATCACTATGAAAATGCAAAAGGTAACGAAAGTTATGCGAGACAGATTGCAGATGCGTTTAAAGAAAAAAATCCTGATCTGCTAGTAACTATTGGAACTACTGCGACTGAAGCGATGAAAGAAAAGTTTGATAAGACACCAATAGTCTATCTCGCAGTTTCAAATGCAGAGAGACTTGGATACTGTGATACCGAAGGAAATCCAAAAGGAAATCTAACAGGTGTAATTGATTCTCAGTTATTTGAAGAGCAACTTGATTTTATACAGAAGAATTATACCGATGTAAAAAGACTTGGGATTATCTATACATCAGGAAATAGTCTTTCAGAATTTTTTATAGATTATTTTAAATTTTATGCCACAAGTTATGGGATAGACATTTACACTGTAGCCATAAAGAAAACGGAAGATGTGGAAGCAGCATTAAATAATATATTACCAAAAGTAGATGCCATTACTCTCATACCGGATAACATAGTTGATAACAAAGCAAAAGATGTAGTAGATGCCGCAAGGGCTAAGAAAAAAGAAGCATTTGGCATGGGCACAACTCATAAAAATGCTGGCGCACATGTGGCAGTTGAAAGAGATTATAGGCTAGTAGGAGAAAAGGCTTCGGAACTTGCAAAAGAAATATTAGTAGATGGCAAGAAAGTAAGAGACGTAAAGACAGTAAAGGTTGATTTTAAAGCAAATTAATAAAAATAAACGGTCGGGAGCAATTCCTGACCGTATTTTTTTCCAAAAAATAGGTTGCAAAAACTTATAGATATGATAAAATAGTATGTAAGTTTTAAACTAACATTTGTCCATCTGTGGCGAACAGCATTTTAGATGGCAGATATATTCGGAGGGAAATAATATGAAAAAATTTTTATCAGTTTTACTTGCAGGAATTCTTGCATTATCACTTGTTGCTTGTGGTGGGGGCAAATCTCAATCTACAACATCTGCAAGTGGAGAGAAGGTAATTAAGATTGGAGTATTCGAACCACAGACTGGAGAAAATGGTGGTGGTGGTATCCAAGAGGTTTATGGTATTCGTTACGCAAATATGATTTACAACAAAGTTAATATAGGCGGAGAAGAATACAAAGTAGAACTATTTGAAGTTGATAATAAGTCAGATAAGACTGAGGCAGTTAATGCTGCACAAAAACTCATTGCAGAAAAAGTAGTAGCTGTATGTGGATCTTATGGTTCAGGTGTATCTATTGCTGCTGGTGAGTATTTTAAAGAGGCAAAGATTCCTGCTATGGGTTGCTCTTGCACAAACCCACAGGTTACAAATGGCAATGAGTATTATTTCAGAACTTGTTTCTTAGATCCATTCCAAGGAACAGTTATGTCATCATACTGCAAGAACCACGGATATAGCAGAGTTGCTGTTATCACACAACTTGGTGATGACTATTCAGAGGGACTTGGCAACTTCTTTGTAAAAGCATGTGAAAAGAATGGAATAGATGTAGTTGCTCAAGAAAAGTTCCAGACAAATGAACAAGATTTCAAAGCAATCCTTACTAATATCAAAGTAGCAAATCCACAATTTATTTTTGCTCCATCATCTATAGCTACTGCACCACTTATCCTTTCTCAAGCAAGAGAACTTGGTATTGATTGCCAAATTGGTGCAGGAGACACTTGGGAAAATGGAACTATAATTGAAAATGCTCATGGTGCCGCTGAAGGTGCTGTAGTAACTACATTCTATGAGGCAGATCCAGATAAGGCTACCGGTGAAGAGGCTATATTCTTAAATGGCAATGGCACAGTAAATGGTTTCTCAAACTATCTTGTATCTATGGGTCAGCCAAAAGATATACCAGCAGTTTCTGCACTTGGATATGATGCATACCTTGCAGTATTTAAGGCTATAGAAGCAGCAGGAAGTACAGATGGAAATGCAATAAGAGAAGCACTTACTAAACTTTCATTCACTGGTGTTACTGGCGATATCAGCTTCAACGCTGATGGTGATGCAAATAAAAATGCAGCATATGTAAAAGAAGTTGAAAATGGTAAATTCGTATTTAAGGAAGTAGTAAAAATCAACTAAGAATTAATAGATTAACTTTTTATTGTGTTAAGTAGCATAAAATTACTTTAGTAGGGGCGGATACTATCCGCCCCTACTAAAATTGTAGAGGTTACAGAATGAATATAAATCAATTTTTACAACATGCTCTTACTGGAATATCAGTGGGAGGATGCTATGCGCTAATTGCTATCGGTTACACCTTAGTGTATGGCATACTTAGACTTATTAATTTTGCTCACGGCGACATATTTATGATAGCAGGATATTTTATGATATTCTCTTTTGCAGTTATGCCATTTCCTATTGCAATTTTAGTTACACTTGTTGCAACTACAGTCCTAGGCATACTCATAGAAAAATTCGCCTATAGTCCGCTTCGTCAAGCGCCAAGAATGTCAGTAATGATTTCTGCAATAGGTGTTTCATATCTTTTACAAAATCTTGCCACATATCTTTTTACAGCACTTCCAAAGGCTTATCCAGCTATTCCTGGACTTAAGCAAGTGATAAAGATAGGAGACATTTCTACTTCACTTGTCACAATACTTACTCCTGTTATTACAATTTTACTTGTAGTACTTTTACTTTGGCTTGTGAATAAAACAAAAATAGGTATGGCGATGCGAGCAGTGTCAAGAGATTATGAAGCCGCAAGTCTTATGGGTATAAAACTCAATAAGACAATATCATTCACATTTGCTATTGGAAGTTTGCTAGCAGCGATTGGTTCTATACTTTACTTTACTGATCGTATGACAGTATTTCCATTTTCAGGTTCACTTCCTGGACTCAAATGTTTCGTTGCTGCAGTCTTTGGTGGCATAGGTTCTATACCAGGAGCACTACTTGGTGGGTTCTTTATAGGCATATGTGAAACTATAATTAAAGCCGTAGGACTTTCTACATTTTCAGATGCATTTACATTTATAGTTTTAATCGTGATGCTTCTTATAAAACCGACTGGGCTCTTCGGCGAAAAAAATATTGATAAGGTGTAAGGAGGTTAATGATGAATAAAATGAAATTTAAAGATAAAATTAATATTGACCTTCTTATATATATTGCAATAATTGTAGTTAGTGTGATAGTGCTTATGTATTTGGACATGAATAAATTTGAATACAATTATGCAATTTCAATTATAGAGAAGTCACTTGTGTATGCAGTGGTAGCACTTTCTATGAATATAGTCACGGGCTTTACTGGATTATTTTCACTTGGTCAGGCAGGATTTATGGCGTTGGGTGCATATACCACAGCTATTCTCACTATACCAGTAGCGGCAAGACCAAATGTTTACTATATGAATGGTATTTTACCTGCACTTGAAAATGTAGTAGTTCCTATCCCAGTAGCTCTAATTTTAGGTGGACTTGTAGCAGCACTATTTGCAGCCCTCATAGGCATACCAGTATTAAAATTAAAAAGTGATTATCTTGCTATAGCAACTCTTGGCTTTTCAGAAATTATAAGAGCAGTCATAGCTTCACCTATGATGGATAAAATTACAAATGGTTCTTACGGACTAAAGTCAATACCAGGTTTTAAGAGCTCTATAGAATGTTTTGTATTTTCTTTAGTATGCATAGTCCTTATGATTTTGATAATCAATTCATCTACAGGTAGAGATTTTAAAGCAGTTAGAGAAGATGAGATTGCTGCAAGGTCAGTTGGTATTAATATTTTTAAAACTAAACAATTATCATTTATAGTATCATCTTTCTTTACAGGAGTTGGTGGTGGACTACTTGCTATGTTTATGAGGTCTATAGATAGTAAGACTTTCCAGATAACACTAACTTATGACATATTACTCATAGTTGTTTTAGGTGGTATTGGTTCAATAACAGGTTCTATAGTTGGAGCATTTTTCGTTACTGCGGGTAAAGAGATTTTGAGATTTTTTGATGAGCCACTTGTCATAGCAGGCACTGAAGTACCACTATTTAAACCAGGATTTAGAATGGTTATATTCTCAATTCTTCTCATGGTAGTTGTACTTTTCTTTAGAAAGGGGCTACTTGGCGGAAAAGAACTATCAGTAAAAGTATTTAAAAAGCATAGCAGAAAAAAGAATGAAGATAATGTCAGTGAAGGAGGGAAAGAATGATGTCAAATGTATTAAAACTCACTGATATGTCTATTCAGTTTGGTGGACTTAAGGCTATAGATTCTTTGGGACTAGAAGTGAATAAGGGTGAAATAGTTGCCATCATCGGTCCAAATGGTGCAGGAAAAACAACAGCATTTAACTGCATAACAGGTATCTATAGACCAACAAGTGGAAACATAGAATATCTTGGAAAGTCTATTATAAAAGAAGAGCCAGAAGATATAACTAAGCGAGGAATTGCAAGAACTTTTCAAAATATAAGACTTTTCAAAAATCTTTCAGTATTTGAGAATGTTTTGATTGCAGTACATTTAAGATATAATGATAATATTTTTACTAGCGCGCTAAGAATAAATCATAGACAAGAAAATGATATGAGAGAGGAAGTTAAGAGACTTCTTGAATCTCAAGATTTGTATAAGTATAGATATGATATAGCAAGTAGTCTTCCTTATGGTATACAGAGACGACTTGAGATAGCAAGGGCTCTTGCTACGAAGCCAACACTTTTACTTCTCGATGAGCCTGCTGCTGGTATGAATCCACAAGAGACAAAAGAACTTACTTCGTATATTAAAAAGATTAGAGATGAGTTTGGACTTACTATATTACTTATAGAACATCATATGGATTTGGTTATGGACATTTCTGAAAGAATATATGTTATAGATTTTGGAAAACTTATTGCAAAGGGTAGTCCAAGCGAAATACAAAATAACCCAAAGGTTATAGAAGCTTATTTGGGGGTAGAAGAAGATGCTTAAAGTTGAAAATTTAAAAGTTAATTTTGGTGGTATAGAAGCCGTAAAGGACATTAGTTTTGAAGTTAATGAGGGAGAGATAGTTACTCTCATAGGCAGTAATGGTGCAGGTAAGAGCACTACACTTCGAGCAATTTCTGGATTAGTGAAGCCATCTGATGGAAAAATAATTTTTGAAGGTGAAGATATAACAAAAATTGGATCTTCAGAAATTGTTAGTAAAGGTATCACCCTTTGCCCTGAGGGAAGGAGAATTTTTCCTGACATGACTGTTCTTGAAAATATCAAGATAGGTGCATATCTTAGAAATGATGATCTTACAAATGACATAGAAAAATGTCACAGATTATTTCCAATATTAAAAGAAAGGGAAAACCAACTTGCTGGAACTCTTTCTGGTGGAGAGCAACAGATGCTTGCAGTTGCGAGATCACTTATGAGTAGACCTAAGATTATGATGCTCGATGAACCATCACTTGGTCTTGCGCCACTTATAGTCAAAGATATATTTAATATATTAAAAGAGATAAATGAAGAGGGAGTTACTATTCTTCTTATAGAGCAAAATGCAAATATGGCTTTACGACTTGCCGATAAAGCTTATGTACTTGAGACAGGAACCATAGCTATGCAAGGTACAGGAAAAGAATTACTCGATAATCCAAAGATTAAAGAAGCATATCTAGGAAAGAAAAACTAGAGGTTCACATATGAAAAATATAAATCAAAGAAAAAAGAGTATAATTGTGTTTTGTGCATGTCTAATATTTTTGAGTTCTTGCTCTATATACAATACTTTTACAAATCAAAGTGATTTGAGTTCTAGTAATGAAAATGTTGTGGAGAAAGCATCAACATCTAAAGTTGCAAGCGACCCAGAGTTTTTAAATGGCATCCATGAAATACGAAATCCAAAAACCAACACGCATATGTTAGTAAAGGGTGATGGGACGGTGGTTTTGAAGACTATGGAGCCAGACATAGAGCAAATCGGAACTATTGAAGATATAGATAAGAATACAGTTAATTATGTCTATAAATCTTTCAATGGAGAAGGGCTAGAAACTAAAACCTATGGTAGTGGTGATACTGAATATGAAAGTAGAGAACTTACTTTACGAACAGTGTTTTATGATAGAGATGGAAAAGAAGTCGGACTTACAGCAAATACTTATGGGGGAAAATATACTACTAAAGATAAAATAATCTATTCGGACAATGATGTTCCGTATGGCGAAAACAGTCTAAGAGTATTTAATGTCAAAACAAAAGAAACAACTGTGCCTCAATATAGCAATTTATATGCATTTAATGGAAACTTTTTAATGTCGACTGATGAATATGGTGATGACAATTCTGCAAGTGAAGTAACTTTAATTTGCGATGAAGACTTCAAAGAGATTAAACGAATAGATGGATATTCTTTAAATGGTATTGAAACTAGAAAAGGTGTTAATTTGGTTAATCTTTCTAAAAGAGTTAAAAGTGACAAGGATAATGGTGACTGTGAGAGAAAGTATAATTATCTTGATGAAAATTACCAATTTATATTTGACGAAGATATAGATGAGAGAATGTGGAGTGATACATTTCCTATTTTGACCGTGAGAAGGGGAGACAAAGTATTTGATTTTGACTTTGACAAAAAGCAGATAGTTGGCGAAGAACGTCCATATGTAAAAGAAAAAAACGATATTCAACTATATCAAGAAGAAACCGCAAAGTACGAAGAGACTGCAAATAAAATAAGAGGCGATGGAGAAAAATATCAATATGTGAGTGTCTTTTATCATGATGGGACAGTTTTATATATGGCGCATAAAGAAATAAATCTCGGGATGTTTGATGATGATACATGTGACATCTATAATGAAAAATTAGAATTAATCGCCACATTTAATAGTGTAGACAATCAATACAATGAGGAAGGATATATTTTTGTAAACAAAGATACAGTCTACAATGAAAAATTGGAAGTGGTAAAAAAGTTTGACAAAAAGTGCATGATAGAGAGAATTAAACAATTTGATAAAGTATTTTTTGCAAATAGCATAGGTGATGACTACTCTACAAGAAGAGATTTTGAACTTTATGATGTGAATTTTAATGTTTTATTTGAACATATTAACTGCATAGAGGCTTATAGTTATGATGATTATATTGTTTTGACTTTTGAAAATAATACAGTATTTTTAGACAAGGATCTAAACCCTGCAAAAGCTATTGATGGAAGAAAACTTGACATAAGAGGATGGTATAGTGACGCAACAGACTACAAAGTTTTTAATGATTTGGCAAATGATAGAATGGGAATAATAGACAAAGATTTTAATATAGTTATTGACAACATAAAGTATATAGAGACATTAAATGAAAAATACTTTACTTATCAAAATGGTTTCAAGTATGGTTTTATGGACTATGAAGGTATACCAATTTTAAGTTTCTCTATATTTGATACTATGCGTGAAGATGCAGTCGAGAAAGACTTCGCTGGAGAATTTGTCACTGAATATTAATTATATATGTAGGGGCGAAGCTTTGCGAGCCCGCCATTTGTAGGGGCGAGTTTTACGAGCCCGGAAGGAATTAGAAATGAAATGTTTTAAATTAACTGTTGTTGCAATATTATTATTTGCAACATTTGCCTGCAACAATATGGTAAAAGTATCAGAGACAGTTTCTGATACAACTAAAGAGGCTATACAGGTTACTACTGAGAAAAAAAGTTATCCAAGAGTGGATGGCTCCACAGCCAACATGCCTATGATGGCACAAATTAGATCAAGCTACTTGGGTGAAACTTTGACAGAGGCTGAGAATAATACAGAAGTTACAACCACAGATTATGCATGGAGAAATCTTTTAGATGGCAAGGCAGATTTACTTTTAGTTTATGAGCCATCATCAGAGACAAAAGAAATTATTGATAAGAGCCCTGTAAAATTAAAAGTGACTCCTATCGGAGTGGATGCGCTTGTATTTATAGTGAATGCACAAAACAAAGTAAAGAATTTAACTACTGAGCAACTTAAAGATATTTACACAGAGAAGATTACTAATTGGAAAGAGCTTGGTGGTGATGACCAAAAGATAGAAGCATATCAAAGAGTTTTAAATAGTGGAAGTCAGACACTTTTCTTAAATCTTGTTATGAAAGATGTGAAACCAGTTGACGCGCCTAAAAAATATCGTATCGAAGGTATGGACGGTCTCATAGAGACTCTTGCATCATACAATAATAGTGGAAATGCGATAGGTTATAGTGTATTCTACTATGCTAAGAAAATGTACACAGTTCCGGGTCTTGAACTCATATCCATTGATGGCATAATGCCAAGTGACGAGACTATAGGAGATGGGAAATATCCATTTTTAAATGAGTATTACCTTGTTATAAGAGAAGATACACCTGCTGACTCAGAGACAATGAAGCTCTATAATTATATCTTGTCTGATAAGGGTAAGGAAGATATTAAAAAGGCAGGGTATATACCTGTAAAATAATCATAACTAAACCATAGAATCGGGCAGTGAGGCCCGATTTTTTATTGCAATATAAGTCCCCCTACGCCCCCCTATCATAGGGGGTTTTGACCCCCTATCTTTTTCATTTTGTAGGGGGTGGTGCTGGGGAGACCCCCTAAATCATAGGGGGACATAGTAGGGTTGTAGGGGCGATACAAATCGTAGGGGCGAGTTACACGAGCCCAGGTCGTAGCAACAATAATGTCAGGGAAAAGATTGAGAATGGTAAAGAAGGCATTTAGCCTTATTTTTGTATTATTATTGAGTATAAATAGTTTTGCAGCCGCTGTAAGTGATAACGATGGCTCGGCCTTTATTACAAAGGCAGAATTTGACAGTTTAAAAAATAACTTCCAATCTCAACTAAATGAATTTAATACAAGTATAGATAATAAAATAGATGAAGCGATTGCCTCATATCTTTCTGGTATAAAAATAGAATTATCTCAAACGGTCTACACGGTTTTATCAGATTGGAAAAATATAACTATGAGGAATTATGAATTAAAGAATGAGTATGCTGTACCTGAAACTAACTTAATATGGACATATTATGGTGCAGGGCATAGTGATAGCTTATTTAATCAGTATCCAAGCGCCTATGGTCTTGCCTTTGTAGGTCAAGGTTCGGGAGGAAAAACAAAAATTAAAGCTGTGTCATTAAGGAATAAAACTGGTAAGCAGGATTATTATAATGATACAACCAAGAATGAATTTTATTGGGATGGCTATATTACCGATTATGAAGAAAAAATATCTATAGCAAAACTAGTATATGACAATAGTAGAGACTTAGCTTCAGTTAATAGTAATTTACAATTAAATATATATGATGCAGCAAAACTAAGTACAATTGAAAATGCATACTTTTCAAGTACTAAGGAATTTTGGGACACAAAGTGGAAGCCATTGGCGAGATTTTCTTGGAATGCAATTGACGGGGGTTTTAGATCTGCCGACCCAAGTCCGACTAATAGTGGTGGTTATTTTTATTGGGGTTCAAATTATGACAACTCAAAAAAAGAAAACTTATATGAATTGACTTGGCATGATTTAGATGAGAATATAATTAACCCAGCATGGAGCAAATGTTTTTATAAATTTAGTGATAATACAATAAAGTCAGATGCTGCCGTAAGCAGTATGACAATCAATAAGTCAGGGACATTCTTAAAGGTATCTGGAGAAGGTACGATTCCTGGTCAATCTGCTAACGCAAATTATGGCTGGAATAGTTCTCAAGGGAGAGGTTGGCAGAAGGCTTTTTTGGAAGCACACTATAACCCAACAGGTATAAATGCCAAAGTTAATGACTGGACAAGAGGGGCATCGTCTGGTGGAAAATATGATATACCGACACTCGGAGGTCTTGGACCTATAAAATCAAGTAAGATATTTTTGCAAAAGAAAGATTTTACATTTAATTTTAATAAAAAGGAATATGAAAAAACAGCTACAACTATGAGTCAAGGTTACCCAATATTGTATGCCACAAAAGATACTAAGGTGACCTGGGAATGTGTATTTAATGAAATAGACGGAACAGATGCAGTTAAAGAAAATGGTGAAGTGAAAATTATTTTGTCATATGGCGAGTTTGGTGATGAGTCAACATCAAAGGGTGGCTATGTGCAAGAAGATGGTACAAAAGGTACAGATGAGTATGCATTTACAACAAAAGACAAAAAACGCAAGATGACTTGGACTATGCAAGATGATGGTTGGATATATGCAAAATGGTTCCCGGCTGCACTCACTAGTAGTGCTTCGAAAACTGCAGATAACTGGAGTGTGACTATGGATGGACAACAAAGTAATAAGGTTTCCTATATTTTAAAAAACTAAAAGTTCGGGAGGTCTACATAATGTATAAAAAATCATTATTACCAAATAAAATAATGTCGCTTCTTATGGTACTTTTTTTGTGCACCAATGCCACAGCAGCGATTGTAAGTGACAATGATGGATCTGCATTTACAACTAAAACTGAATTTGAAGCATTGAAGAAAAATTTTCAGTCACAAATAGAAAATTACAATGAAAGTATTGATGGGAAAATAGACGGAGCGATAGCAGCATATCTCGCAGGTATAAATCTAGAAGTTGCACAGACATTAAAAACCATATTGCCGGACTGGGAAGATATAACGATGAGAAATTATGAAATAAAAAATGTCTATGCAATACCAGAAACAAATATTAATTTTACATATTATGCCTCTGGACATAGCACTACTTACTGGAATCAATTTCCAAGTTCCTATGGTCTTGCTTGCGTGGGACAAGGAACAGGTGGCAAGGCACAGATTAAGGCAGTGGCACTTAGAAACAAAGAAGGCAAAGAAGATTATTATAATGATACTTCAAAAAATGAGTTTTATTGGGATGGTTTCATAACTGATTACGAAGAAAAAATAACTATGGCTAAACTTGGATATAATAATAACCAAGATGTTAATCGTGCATGGTCTGGTATTCAATTAAAATTATATGATGTTGTAAAACTTAATACTATAGATAATAGTTATTTTTCATCTACAAAAGATTTTTGGAGTACTAAGTGGAAACCATTACCACAAGGAAGTTGGACAGGTTCAAGTGCGATGACTGCTAATTGGAACCCGACTTATTCTGGTGGATTTTTTACATGGGGAACGACATATGATACCGCAAATAAAAAATATTTACATGAATTAACTTGGCATGATCTTGATGAAAATATTATCAACCCTTCTTGGATGAAATGTTTCTATAAATTTACGGACAACACCATAAAATCTGATAAAATAGTAAGCAGCATGAGTCTTAAGAAATCAGGAACATGGTTAAAACTTACAGGTGAAAATGGTGCTTTACCTAGCTATTCAAATTGGAATTCTAGAGGTCAGTGGAGTGGCAGTCAAGGTAGCGCCTGGATGAAAACATATGTGGAATCGCATTATAGACCTACTGGTCTTAGCGCTTCTGTATACGACTGGACAAGAGGTGCGACATCAGGTGGAAAATATGATGTGCCAACTATAGGAGGTCTTGGCCCTATAAAATCAAGTAAGATATTTATACAGAAGGATGATTTTAAATATTCATTTAAAAATAAAGATTATAAAAAAACCACTACTAAAATGAGTGATGGATTCCCCCTTATATATGCAACTAAAGATTCGAAATTGACATGGGAGTGTAGTTTTAAAGATATAGAAGGATCTACTGCTGTTAAAAATAATGGAGAGGTTAAAGTGATACTATCGTATGGAGAGTTTGGAGATGAATCTCAATCAGCTGGAGGTTATGTTCAAAGTGATGGATCAAAAGGTGATGCTGAATATGCATTTACTACAAATAAGAAAACATGCAGGATAACTTGGTTAATGGCAGAAGATGGCTGGATATATGCAAAATGGTTTCCAGCTGCACTTACAAGCGATA
The DNA here is from genome assembly GCA_947303805.1 of uncultured Clostridia bacterium. Taxonomy (GTDB): domain Bacteria; phylum Bacillota; class Clostridia; order Lachnospirales; family Lachnospiraceae; genus UBA3633. Next base: position 36,723 of record CAMYZE010000008.1, read on the forward strand.
CAGCAAAAGCAGCTGATAAATGGAGCATAACTTTGGTAGGGCCAGATAGTAATAAGATTAGCTATGTAGATAAGAGTTAATAACTTATTTTGATTACATTGACAAAAAACCCAGTTTTTGATATTATAAATAGGCTCTCTCTCAAAAGGGGAGAGCCGTTTTTGTCGCATATACACGACAAAACTTTTGTTGTGTGCGGCATAAAATTTTTAGAGAAAGGAGGATAAAGGATGCCTACATTTAACCAATTAGTGCGCAAGGGCAGAAAGAAACCAACATTCAAATCTACTGCTCCAGCATTAAACAGAGGTTTTAATTCGCTTACTAAGCGTGCGACTGACACAAGTTCACCTCAAAAGCGTGGTGTATGTACTGCAGTTAAAACTGCAACTCCAAAGAAACCGAATTCAGCTTTAAGAAAAATTGCCAGAGTTCGTCTTTCAAATGGAATGGAAGTTACTTCATACATACCAGGCGAGGGTCACAATCTTCAAGAGCACAGTGTTGTAATGATTCGTGGCGGAAGAGTTAAAGACTTGCCAGGTACTCGTTATCACATTATCCGTGGTACACTTGATACCGCCGGAGTTGCTGACAGAAAACAAGCACGTTCAAAGTATGGTGCTAAGAGACCAAAAGCTAAGAAATAAAATTAGCTGACTAAATTAAAAATGTTGCATACTTTATCTAATGTAAGGGCGAGTTACACGAGCCCAAGTAAATATATAAAGCTATGTGACACAGTAGCAATTGGCTCTTAATGAACCATATGCAGTACTGATGATTTAAAGAGATTATTTTTAAGGAGGGAAGGAACGTGCCACGTAAAGGACATACAGCGAAAAGAGATGTGCTCGTAGACCCAATCTACAATTCAAAGGTAGTTACAAAACTTATCAACTCAATAATGCTTGATGGTAAGAAGGGTGTAGCACAAAAAATTGTTTATGGAGCATTTGAACAAGTAAATACAGAGACAGGCAAAGATGCACTTGATGTATTTAAAGATGCTATGAACAATGTAATGCCTACTTTAGAAGTAAAGGCAAAAAGAGTTGGTGGAGCTACTTATCAAGTTCCACTCGAAGTAAAGCCTGATAGACGTGAGGCACTTGGACTTAGATGGATAACACAAAGTTCAAGAAATAGAGGAGAGAAAACTCAGATAGAACGTCTTGCGAAAGAACTTATAGATGCATCAAATAATACAGGTGGTGCAGTAAAGAAGAAAGAAGAAGTTCATCGTATGGCAGAAGCAAATAAAGCATTTGCAAGTTTCAGATTTAATTAGGAGGATACAATGGGAGAAGCAAGAGAATATCCGCTTGAAAGAACACGTAATATTGGTATCATGGCGCACATTGATGCTGGTAAGACGACTACCACTGAAAGAATCCTATATTATACTGGAGTTAATCATAAGATAGGTGAGACTCACGAAGGTTCGGCTACTATGGACTGGATGGAGCAAGAGAAGGAGAGAGGAATTACAATCACTTCTGCAGCGACTACTTGTCACTGGACACTTCAAAAAGAACATAAGCCAGTACCTGGTGCACCAGAGTATAGAATCAATATCATCGATACTCCTGGACACGTTGACTTTACAGTTGAAGTTGAAAGATCACTTCGTGTACTTGATGGAGCAGTAGGTGTGTTCTGTGCAAAGGGTGGAGTTGAACCACAATCAGAAAATGTTTGGAGACAGGCTGACACTTATGGAGTTCCTCGTATGGCATATATTAATAAGATGGACATACTTGGTGCAAACTTCTATGGTGCAGTTGACCAAATAAAGACAAGACTTAAGAAGAATCCTATATGTGTACAAATACCTATAGGTAAAGAGGATACTTTCAAAGGTATTATAGACCTTTTTGAAATGAAGTCATACATATATAATGATGACAAAGGTGAGGATGTAGCAGTAGGAGAGATTCCTGCTGATATGCAAGCAAAAGCAAAAGAATACCATGATAAGATGGTAGAACAAATTTGTGAGCTTGACGATGCACTCACTGAGAAGTTTCTTGAAGGTGAAGAACCAACAGTTGAAGAGTTAAAAGCGGCTCTTCGTAAAGGAACTATAGCATCAACTGCAGTTCCAGTATTCTGTGGTTCATCTTATAAAAATAAAGGTGTGCAAAAATTACTTGATGGTATCATAGAGTATATGCCTGCACCAATAGATGTACCAGATATCGAAGGTGTGGATATGGATGGCAACCCAGTGACTAAGAAGTCATCTGATGATGAGCCATTTGCAGCACTAGCATTTAAGATTATGACAGATCCATTCGTAGGTAAGCTTGCATACTTCAGAGTTTATTCAGGAACACTTAATTCAGGTTCATATGTATTAAACTCTACAAAAAATAAAAATGAAAGAGTTGGAAGACTTCTTCAAATGCACGCAAATAAGCGTCAAGAGATAGACAAGGTTTACTCTGGTGATATTGCAGCAGCAGTTGGATTTAAGTCTACAACAACTGGAGATACAATTTGCGACGAGAAACATCCTGTTATCTTAGAGTCAATGGTATTCCCAGAGCCAGTTATAGATATTGCAATTGAGCCTAAGACTAAAAATGACCAAGGAAAGATGGGCGAGGCTCTTGCAAAACTTGCAGAGGAAGACCCAACATTTAGAACTTCAACTAATCAAGAGACAGGTCAGACTATCATCTCTGGTATGGGTGAACTCCATCTTGAAATCATCGTTGATAGACTTCTTCGTGAATTTAAGGTAGAGGCAAATGTCGGTGCACCTCAAGTTGCATACAAGGAGACATTTACAAAACCAGTTGACGCTGAAGGCAAGTATATAAGACAGTCAGGTGGTAGAGGACAATACGGACACTGTAAAGTTAAATTTGAACCTATGGATCCAAATGGTGAAGAGACATTCAAATTTGAATCATCAGTAGTCGGTGGAGCCATACCAAAAGAATATATACCAGCTATCGGTGAAGGTATAGAAGAAGCAACTAAGTGTGGTATTTTAGGAGGATTCCCAGTTCTCGGAGTTCATGCAAATGTATGGGATGGTTCATATCACGAGGTCGACTCTTCTGAAATGGCATTTCACATTGCAGGTTCTATGGCATTTAAAGATGCTATGCAAAAGGGAGCACCTGTTCTACTTGAGCCGATAATGAGAGTAGAGGTTACAATGCCTGAAGAATACATGGGTGATGTAATCGGAGACATTAACTCTCGTAGAGGGAGAGTAGAAGGTATGGAAGATATCGCATCTGGTAAGATGGTTAAAGCATATGTACCACTTTCTGAGATGTTTGGATATTCAACAGATCTTCGTTCTCGTACTCAAGGTCGTGGAAACTACTCAATGTTCTTCCACAAATATGAGCAATGTCCAAAGAATGTTCAAGAGAAGATTCTTTCAGACAAGAGCAGCAAGGAAGAGAAAAAGTAATATTTCTTGATAAAAACCCGAATTTATGATATAATATAAATTCACATATGTACGGGCGAGTTATACGAGCCCAATCAAAAAAATAAAATAATAAAGAAAAAATAAATTATCCTAGGAGGAAAATAAAATGGCAAAGGCTAAATTTGAAAGAAACAAACCCCATTGTAATATTGGTACTATCGGTCACGTTGACCATGGTAAAACAACTTTAACAGCAGCTATTACTAAAACTTTACATGATAGAAATGGTACAGGTGAATTCATCGATTATGCAAATATCGATAAGGCACCAGAAGAGAGAGAAAGAGGTATCACAATCAATACCTCTCACGTAGAGTATGAGACTGCTAAGAGACACTATGCACACGTTGACTGTCCAGGACACGCAGATTATGTTAAGAACATGATTACTGGTGCAGCACAAATGGACGGAGCAATCCTCGTTGTTGCAGCAACAGACGGTGTTATGGCACAAACTAGAGAGCACATCCTTCTTGCAAGACAAGTTGGTGTTCCAGCTATTTGTGTATTCTTAAATAAGTGTGATATGGTTGATGATCCAGAACTTCTTGACTTAGTTGAGATGGAAGTTAGAGATCTTCTTACAGAGTATGAATTCCCAGGAGACAAGATTCCAGTTATCAAGGGATCAGCTCTTAAGGCACTTGAAGATACATCAAGTGAGTGGGGAGATAAGATAATGGAATTAATGGATGCAGTTGATAGCTACATTCCAGATCCAGTTCGTGATGTTGATAAGCCATTCTTAATGCCAGTAGAAGATGTATTCACAATTACAGGTCGTGGTACTGTTGCTACAGGTAGAGTAGAGAGAGGAACTGTAAAGCTCAACGACGAAATGGAAATCGTTGGTATCAGCGAAGAGACAAAGAAAACTGTTATCACTGGTATCGAGATGTTCAGAAAGCTTCTTGATCAAGGTCAAGCAGGAGACAACGTAGGACTTCTTCTTAGAGGTATCGACAAGACAGATATCGAGAGAGGACAAGTTATCTGTAAGCCAGGTTCAGTAAAATGTCACAAGAAATTTACTGCACAAGTTTACGTATTAACTAAGGATGAGGGTGGAAGACACACTCCATTCATGAACAACTATAGACCACAATTCTATTTCAGAACTACTGATATTACAGGTGTATGTCAATTACCACAAGGTACTGAGATGTGTATGCCTGGTGACAACGTAGAGATGACAGTAGAACTTATCCACCCAGTTGCAATGGAAGAAGGATTAAGATTCGCTATCCGTGAAGGTGGACATACTGTAGGTTCAGGAAGAGTTGTTAAGATTCTTGAGTAATTTGTAAAGGCAAGTTTTATTAGCCTTTTGTATGGGCGAGTTTTACGAGCCCACATATATAGGAGCGACTTCGGTCGCTCCTTTTTGTTATATTTACAATTGTTGATATAAGATACTTAAAATGATATAATTTAAACCATATGAAAATTTTTTTAAATGAAAAGTTAAAATATGTTATTCTACTTTTAGCCATCATCTCATGTTTTATAGGTATTCATGCAGGTGAGATGGAGGTAGTATTAAAAAAGGCAGTTGTGATTTGCCTTGAATGTTGCGGTATAGGTTAGTATGAATAGTGTAAAAAAGCAAAATGCAATAAGAAAAACTGTCCAGGCACTTTGGGGACTTGTGACGAATGCTCACTTGATAGGTTTTCTGACAGGCAAGATTTACCAAGGACCTCTAAAAAGATTTTGCGTACCTGGTATGAACTGCTATGCCTGTCCAGCGGCTATAATGTCTTGCCCAATTGGTGCATTACAGGCAGTTTTAGGCCAAAAGAAACCAAGGTTTGCATTTTATGTGTTAGGTTTTTTATCATTTGTAGGCATCATGGTGGGACGATTTATTTGTGGTTGGCTTTGCCTTTTTGGACTTATACAAGAACTTTTGTATATGGTACCAGTGCCAAAAGTGACAGTAAAAGAAAAAATAGATAAAATTTTACGATTGGCAAAATACTTTTTCTTATTTGGCATTTGTATATTTGCAGTAGTTTTTATACGAGATAAGTTTGGACTGAGTGCTCCATATTTTTGTAAATATATATGCCCTATAGGAATGCTTGAAGGAGGGATACCTCTTCTTATGCTAAATAAGGCAATGAGAGCGGCAGCAGGATTTTTATATGTTTGGAAATTTATACTTCTTATAGTCATTATAGTTTTATCTATGATTATCAATAGACCGTTTTGCAAATATATTTGTCCGCTTGGAGCATTTTATTCACTCTTCCAAAAAGTTAGTTTTTTGAAAATCAGTGTTGACAAAGATGCATGCATAAATTGTGGAGACTGTGCAAAGATTTGCAAGATGCAAGTTGACCCAGCTCATAATCCAAATAGCATGGAATGTATCCGCTGCGGAGAATGCATAAATATTTGCTCGAAAGGAGCACTAAAATTTAATGGACGATAGTATTATAATGTTAATAATGTTTTTATTACTTATTTTGATGCTTATAATATCTGCGATAGTTTCTGCCATAGAGACAGCTATAACCGGCACTGATTTTGTAAAGATAGAAACTCTTGCTGATAAAGGGAATCTAAGAGCTGAAAAAGCACTTGCGCTTCAAGAAAAACAGCAAAGAATAATTTCGACAATGTTATTTTTGAATAATGTCGTAAATATAGTTGCCACGACAATCACTACTCTTTTAGTGACTATTTATATAAAGAATGTACCTCTTGCCGTAGCAACTGCAGTTTTAACCTTTGTAATTTTAATTTTTTGTGAAATCACACCAAAGAGAATTGCAAATAAAAATTCGGAGAATATACTATTATTTTCTGTGAATTTTATAAGCGTTTCACTTACAATATTTTTCCCTATAGTGGCATTACTTAGCGCTATATCAGACGGATTTGCAAAACTTTTAAAAGTTGATTTGGAAGAAGAGATTGATAGTTATTCAGAGGATGAATTGAAAACGCTCGTTGACATTTCTCACGAACAAGGAGTGCTTGAGACGGAAGAAAAAGAGATTATACAAAATGCAATGGAGTATGGAGAAAAGACTTTAGCTCAAGTAATGGTTCCAAATGATAAGGTTAAGTTTATAAGCATTGACTCTACTTATGAACAGGTCATGGCAACAGTTATTAATAATGAATATACGAGATACCCTGTAGTTGATGGAAGCCTTGACAACATAGTAGGTATACTCAATGTAAAAGATTTGATTAAAGCTATAGGTGCTAATCAGGGAATTGTGAGAGACGATGATTCTAGTGCAATAGGGGATTTTGATATTGGTGAATTGATGAGAGAACCTTTTTTCTTAAATGAAAATGTCAAGATTTCTTCTGCCTTTAGAAGAATGCAGAAAGTTTACACCAATATGGTCATAGTGAGAAGTGATAATTGTAAAACTATAGGCATAGTAAGTCTTGAAGATATATTAGAAGAGGTGGTGGGCGAGATTAGGGATGAATTTGATGAGATTTAATGTAAAACTTAAATAAAGTAAATAAAAGGGCTGTTTTCGCCCTTTTTTTGTAGTTAAAAATGTGGTAAAATGTAATATTATGTTAGATTTTCAAAATATATCACTAGACCTAAAGCCTACTATTGATAAATACTATTATTTATATGGCGAGGGCTCGTGTCAGCATTCTTTTGCTGCGAGTTTTTGTTTACAATCTAAATATATAGATAAATTTTGTGTTAAAGATGATGTGTTATATATAAATAGAGAAGGGCTATCGGATGAAAAATATAAAACATATTTATTCCCAATGTGTGATAGAGATGATAGATTAAAGATAAAAAGTGCAATTGACAATATAATTGAAGATGCAAAAAATGACAACAAAAAAGTTAAGTTTGAAACTATTACAGAAAAGTGCAAAGACATTGTAAATGAATTATATCCAAATAATTTCATAATAGAGGATTGCAGAGATTTATATGAATATATATATGAAGCACAGACTCTCATGGACTTGCCAGGTTCAACTTTTCTATCAAAACGTAAAAATATAAATAAGTTTTTTAGAGAATATGCAGATAGGTTGACAATAAGAACTATAGAAGAGAGGGACATTCCAAGTGTTAAGGAACTCCATGTAAAATGGCTTAATGTTGACGAGGAAAGACTTAAAGATAAACAGTTGAGTTTAGAGATAGAGGCTTTACATCTAGCATTAGATAACTTTGAAGCCTTAAAGCTTAGAGGAATAGTTGTTTATGTTGATGATGTGCTAGCTGGTTTTGCTTTTGGTTCTAAAGTATCAGAAGATTATTTTGATGGAATGATAGAAAAGGGTGATATCAACTTTAAGGAAATATATAAAGTTCTAAACAAAGAATTGATTAGATTATGCTGTACCATGGATACAAAATACGTAAATTTTGAAGAAGACTTAGGTGTAGAGGGATTGAGAAAATCAAAACTTATGTATAATCCCATATACCTATTAAAAAAATATAAAGTTATGGAGGCGTAGCTATTAATAAGTTAGAAGCAAATTATTCATTGATAGTAGTGACTTTTTTTTCCGCTATACAGTATATATTTTTGAGTACAGTTCCGAGCACTGTTACTCATTTTGCATTTCTCTGTATAACTAGTACAATTGGATTTATTTTAATCTTTTTAGTTTTTATAAATGAACTATTTAGAATAGATAAGAGACATATTATCCAAAGTGCGGTTCTTTCAGTTTTGACTTTTACTTATAGTATATTCTTACTTTTAGGCTCTCACAAACTTGATTCTACAACAATTTCAAGTGTTGTATCATCTTACTTTATATTTATTCCCGTTGTAGAACTTATCGCCTTTAAAACTAAACCTAAGAAAAGTGTCATTGCTGCTATATTATTTGTTATGGTTGGAATATTTTTAATAATGGATTTAAAACTCGAAAGATTACTTAATATTAATATTTTATTCTTAATAGTTACTGACATATTTATAGCAATTTATATTGTGAGCACGGGAGCATTTGCTTCTGGATCTAACCCAGCCATACTAGCTATGGGACAGTTATTTTTCACTGCAATTATATCATTTATTTTCTGGTTCGCAGATTCTAGAATTAAAGGATATATGATTGCTTTACCACCGGAACCAGCATTTTGGGGAAGTGTAATCTATATGAGTATATTCATTAGAGGATTATACACTGTTATACAGACCTATGCTCAGAGATTTGTCACACCGTTAAACACTTCTTTAATTTTTTCAACTGAGGTCATCATAACTTTATTGTTGACACCATTAATTAGTAGAGTATTTCATATGCAATCTAGCGACAGTGTGTTAAGTGTTACAAAATGTATTGGTGTAGTTGTAATGCTCACTGGTATTATCATATCAGATCCATCAATATTAAAACAATTTACATTTAAAAAGAGGAACATAAGTACTAATGTTTAGGTATGTTGTTTTCAATCGAATAAAGATAGTTTTAATTACTGCAGTAGCATATTTTTGTGCTGATTATTTTATTCGCATCACAGGTTTTTTACAATTTACTTCATGCGTGGGTTTAAAAAGTTTTATGCCCGCAACATTTGGACTGCTTTTTGGCATTTATGGAATTATTGGACAAATAATTGGTTGTTTTGTTTCATCGTTACTTTGGCCTAGAGCTACTAATCTATTGCAATACGAATTCGTAATCATTCTCATTATAGGAATAGGTCTATGGTTTACATGGCATATAAATTCTTTAACACATAAAGTCCACTTTAGATATTTGAGAAATTATTTTAAATTTTTTACCTTACTAATGCTTTTTACATCACTAGCTGGGATGCTCAGTCAAAGTTTCACTAGAGCATACCTATTTCCTGAAGTCGTAGCTTGGAATACTTCTCTAAGCATGTTATTTGGGATACCGATAATGATAATTTATAGTGGTCTTATGTCGTTAAACCCAATTTTGCCTCCATTAGTTGAAGATGGGAAAATGATACATATAGTCGATGATATTAGAGAGGCGCTGACTAATGACCCACAAAGCTTTGCGAGTTTTAGTGAAAAATTAGAGCAATTGAGTGAAAGAGAAAAAGTTGACATGAAGAGAAGTTTTGAGATGCAAGGGCTTGTTGAAGAGATATATTTAAGAATAATTGACTTGTATCCAGAAGCTGTTATAGATGTAAAGGCAAACTATGATATAACTTTTTCTGTTGAGTTTATATACATTGGAAAAAAACATAATCCATTTTTAAATATTAGAAATGAAGACGAGATGTCAAATGCTGGGTTAAAATTAATAAAGCACAGAGCACTTCTTGCCTCATATAGTTACACATATGGCGAGAACAATGTTCATGTCGTAATATAGGAGATGCATATGAATAGATTTCCAAGGACATCAATTAATAGTAGGATAAGGAGAATAGTTATATATATTGTCTTGGCTGCAGTAATTATAGTTAGTGCAGTTGCAATATTCTTTTTAATTAAAATTAGAGATGGAAGTAAAAGTACTATAGTAGATGAAATGGAAAAAACGACTTCAATGATAGTTAAAGACAAAGTAGCTATAGCTGAACGCGACCTTGAATCATATGCAGATTATATAAAGGAAGACGTTTTATACATTGAATCGCTCTATAAGAATCCTGAAAAATTTGTTCCTAACTATGTTGACAAACCAGATACATCTTTGAAAGACGTTTACTGCATGCAAAGAAACCTTGTCGACAAGAGTTATCGTGTGGAAAATATAAAGAATGAATTATCTTTACTCGCCAATATTGAAACTTTGTGGAGCAACATGATGGAGCTAGAGGGTAAAACCATAACAACTATATATGCAGGAACTGAATCGGGATTTTTACTTAGCTATGACAAATATGTGTCTATGGCAGATGTAGATGAAGATGGTGAAGTATACTTTAACCATCTTAGCAGGCCTTGGTATAAAAAGGCAAAAGCTGCAAAAAAGGTTGTGTTCACAGACTTATCGCAGGATTATTTTGGAAGAGGATTGACACTCACTTGCGCAGCACCTTTTTACAACAATGGCGAATTTGCCGGAGTTGTTGGAATGGATATATTAATCAATGATTTACAGTCAGAAATTATTGATATAAATTTGGGTGAGGGCACATATGCATTTCTAGTAAATGAGATGGGAGATATAATAGCATCTCCTTTTATGGATAAAAGCGCAACAAAGTTTGAAAATATCGGTGGTTTGCAGAGCGAATATTTACAAATTAGTTCAAGGATTTTATCGTACAGAAGTGGAATCATATCTTCCAATGATTTTTATTTAGCATATGAACCAATAAATGTTGCAAACTGGGTTCTTTGCATTCGTATACCTCAAACCTTGATATTAGCACCAGTAAGGGCTATTGAAAACATAATTAGGCGAATGATAATTATTTTTGCAATAGTATTTGTATTAGTGGCGATATTCTCATTAATTAATGTTAGATTATTCACAAACAAGTTAACAAAGCCTATTTCAGATCTTAAGTATGACGTTGAAGAAATAAGTAGTGGCAACCTTGACTACATGGCAAGAGTGGAAGGCAATGATGAAATAAGTGACCTAGCAAATGCATTTAACGATATGACACTGTCTCTTAAGAATTATATTAAGGATTTAACTTCAATTACTGCTGAAAAGGAAAGAATAGGTGCAGAGTTAAATGTTGCGACTCACATACAATCATCTATGCTCCCATCAATATTCCCTGCATTTCCAAATGACAAAAGGTTTGATATTTACGCAACCATGGATCCTGCAAAAGAAGTAGGTGGTGATTTCTATGATTTCTTTATGATTGACGATAAACATATTGCTGTAGTAGTTGCTGATGTGTCTGGAAAGGGAATACCTGCGGCATTATTTATGGTTATAGGAAAGACGCTTATCAAAGACCATACAGGAATCAAAAAAGATTTATCAAATGTATTTTATGAAGTAAATAATTTATTATGTGAATCAAATAGTGAAAATTTATTCATCACTGCATTTGAAGCAGTTATTAATATTGAGACAGGCCACTTTACATATGTAAATGCAGGACACGAGATGCCATTTATATATAAGAGAGGCAAAGAATGGACTGCATATCCGATGAAGCCTGGATTTGTTCTTGCTGGTATGGAAAATATGAAATTTGCAACTGGAGATTTCTACCTTGAGCCCGGTGATAAAATATTCCAATATACTGATGGCGTGACAGAGGCAACAAATATAAATAACGAGTTATATGGTATGGATAGACTTAAAGCTGCTCTTGATGCGAACTCTGATAAGAAAGTGAGTGAGTTGTTGCCAGCAATAAAAGCGGACATTGATAAGTTTGTTGGTAGTGCACCACAATTTGACGATATAACTATGCTTGGTTTTGAGTTTAAAGTTATTTAAATATTTAATAAATGGCGTTTAGTAAAAATCAAAAAATAGAATTAGAAATTATTGATATAACAAAAGAAGGACTAGGCATAGCGAAGCAAGATTCGCAAGTGTTTTTTGTAAAAGATGCTATAGTGGGAGATAAAGTAAATGCAGTTATTACAAGGGTTAACTCAAGTGTAATATATGCCAAGGCATTAGAAATAATTAAAAAGTCTAAAGATAGAGTAGAATCAAAATGTAAAGTTGCAAATAGCTGTGGTGGATGTCAATTACTAAATCTAGATTATAAAAAACAACTAGAACTTAAAAAAAATAGTGTAATCAACACTCTTAATAAGATAGGTAAGATAGATTTAGAATTTTTAAGACAGCGTTACGATGGTATATTGTCAATGGAAACGCCGCATAGATTCAGAAACAAAATGCAGGTGCCGTTTGCGATTAGAAATGACAAAGTCATCTACGGATTTTATGCTGGCAGAACTCATCATATAGTTGAATTTGATTATTGCCTTGCAGGGTTTAAAGACTCCGATATTATTTTAAATATAATTAGAGATGCAATTATCAGATTCAATATAAGTGTATATGATGAAAACAAGAACGAAGGTGTGTTTAGAGAAGTCCTTATCCGCTGTGGAAATGTTTCTAAAGAAGTTAGCCTTACATATATTATCAACGATAATAATTATAAAAAAAACTTAGATAAATATAAAGTGTTTGATGAGTATGTAGTTGATAGATTTTATAAATATGAAGGTTTGCAGGATTCTTACAATATACTAACGTCAACTTTAAATATTAACACAAGTAATACCAATGTTCTTTTCGGAAATAAAAATGTAATTCTTCGAGGATCTGGATGTATAGAAGATTATATCGGAGATATAAAATATCATATTTCACCTGAAAGTTTTTATCAAGTCAATATGTATATGACAAAATTGTTATACGATAGGGTTCTTGATTATGGCAATTTCTCAGGTAGTGAAAAAGTTATTGATCTTTATTGTGGAATAGGTACTATTTCATTGTATGTGGCAAAATATGTGAAAAGCATTTTAGGAATTGAAATAGTTGAGAAAGCAATTGAAAATGCAGAAGAAAATGCTAAAATTAATAATATTAAAAATGCCGATTTTGCCTGTGGAGATATTTCAGAACGATATTGCGGAAATGAGCTTGTTGATAGTTATGATGTTGTGATAGTTGACCCGCCCCGAAAAGGCCTTGACGAAAAAGTAATTAATTGCATCGCAAGTATGAAACCAAAAAAAATAATATATGTTAGCTGCGACCCAGCTACACTTGCGAGAGATATAAAAAGTTTTTCAAGTAAGCAATATAGTTTAGATAAATTTGTAAATGTTGATATGTTTCCTCATACTATGCATATAGAGACGGTAGCACTATTGAAAAGAGTCTAATTAACATATCAAATAAAATAGGAGAACATTAAATTGACTATAATTTTAAAAATGACAGGCATAACTTTGTTATATGTTTTATTCACTATTTTTGTTTGGTATAAAATGCAGAATACTAAATATAATGCATTATCTATAGTTACTATTGGAGTACTCTATGGCATAGGATCAATTCTGTCCACACATTTTGGGATAGACTATAGGCAAATGCTTTTAAATGTCCGCGATATTGGACCTCTAGCGGCAGGATTCTTTTTCCATCCGTTGTCAGGTGTTATTGCCGGACTCATAGGTGGAATAGAGAGATATATAGTAGGCACTTATTTTGGGATTGGTTCATACACAAGAATTGCCTGTAGTGTGTCAACTTGTCTGGCTGGTTTTTTGCCACTTGTGATGAAGAAATATATATTTAAGGGTCATCGTCCAAATGTAGTCTACACTTTTTTTATTGGTGCTACGACGGAAGTATTTCATATGTATGTGGTTTTTATAACCCATAGAGAAGATATGGAAATGGCATTTCATGTAGTTAAGAATTGTGCTACACACATGATAATATATACAGCTATTGGATTTTCATTATCTGCGGTTGCGATATCTGTTTTAGAAGGAACTTGGCGTAGCCCTTTGAGTAGAAAAAAAAGTAAAGACATTCCAATTACTAATACTTTCCAGAAGGCTTTATTTGTTGTAATGTTTATAGTTATAGGAATTAATTTTGCAACTTCATATTGGTTACAGACACAGACCGCATATCAATACTCAAAACTTGAAATAGATGACACGATAGAAGACGTTAAAGATAGATATGATAACAATGTTTTGCTTGATAATGTTAGCATAGGCACCAACGGTATGTTTGATATCATAGATCCTAATGGATATATAGTTAAAGGAAATAATCAAGGTTATACACTAAGTGAAAATGAATTACAATTATTAATAGATAAGTCTAAAGATGAATTTTTTACTCATACTTTTTTCAATAAAATATCTTTATGTAAGATTAATGTGCTCGGTGATGGCAATTTTTTAGTAGTTATACTTCCAGAAGAAGATGTGTTTAGATATAGAGATGCGCAGGCATATGAAAACGCTCTAGCAAATATATTATTATTTACTGTAGTTTTCTTTTTAGTATCTTTTATCGTAAAACAAATAGTTGTTGACAAAATTGACGATGTAAATGATTCTTTAACAAAAATTGCCGATGGTAATTTAGATGAAGTTGTGAATGTAAGGAGTTCCGTAGAGTTTAATTCCCTTTCGGATGATATAAATGATACTGTGATGGCATTAAAAGGATATATTAAAGATGCAGAACAACGAATATCGCAAGAATTGGAGTTTGCTAGCAGCATACAGATGTCTGCTCTTCCAAGAAATTTTAAATTTCCAAGTAGATATGAATTTGAGATTTATGCATTGATGAATGCTGCAAAGGAAGTAGGTGGAGACTTTTATGACTTCTTCTTCATCGATGAAAGTAAATTTGTACTTGTTATAGCAGATGTCTCAGGAAAGGGAATCCCTGCAGCACTCTTTATGATGAGAAGTAAGACTGCCATAAGAAGTTTCGCCGAAAATAGTTCATCACCTACTGAGATACTTGATAAAGTAAATAACGCTTTGTGCGACGGTAATGATACAGATATGTTTGTGACTGTGTGGATTGGAATTATAGATCTTAAAAATGGTGAAATGCTCTGTGCAAATGCAGGACACGAATTCCCTGTCATATATAGAAAGGATGGTAAATATGAGTCGTTTGAAGATGTTCACTCATTGCCACTTGCTGTTATAGAAGATGTGAAGGCCAAAGAATATAAAATCACATTAAATCCAGGAGATAGAATATTTGTATATACTGATGGTGTGCCTGAAGCTATAAATACTGAAAAAGAACAATATGGAGCTGAGAGGTTGGTTAACGTTTTAAATGAAAACAAATCAGATCCTTTTGAGAAGCTTTTGCCAAAGGTTAGACAAGATGTGGCGGATTTTGCTAATGGAGAAGCTCAGTTTGATGATATTACTATGGTAGGTTTTGTATTTAATGATTATTTACAAGAACATACTGATAATGCATAAGGATTAACTTATATATGACAAGTATTCAAAAAAAATTATTTAGCTTACAAGATAAAAAATATAGAGATTTTCAAAAAACTCTAATTCCTACAGTTGCATCAAATAGTGTAATAGGGGTGAGAACACCTGAACTTAAAAAATTTGCAAAAGAATATTATAAAGATAAAGACATTGAAAAGTTTTTAAACGACTTACCTCATAAGTATTTTGATGAGAATCAATTGCATGCCTTTATTATATCTGAAGAAAAGGATTTTAATACTTGCATATTATATATTGAAAAGTTCTTACCATATATCGACAATTGGGCAACGTGCGATCAGCTTAGCCCCAAGTGCTTTAAAAAAAATAAAGATAAATTACTAAAATATATAAATAAATGGATTAAGTCTAAAAAAGCATATGTGGTGAGATTTGCCATAGAAATGCTTATGAGTTATTATCTTGATGAAGATTTTGATAAAAAGTATAATGATCTGGTTTCTAATCTTAAATTTAAATCTAAATATAAAGCTGTGGACATAAAATTAGATTCTGATAAATATTATGTTGAGATGATGATTGCTTGGTATTTCGCTACAGCACTCGCTAAACAATACAAGCTTACTTTACCATATATTAAAAGGAAAAAATTAAATCCATGGACACACAATAAAACAATTCAGAAAGCTATTGAAAGTTATAGAATTAGTGAACAACATAAAAAAGTACTAAGATCCTTAAAGGAGAAAGTATGATGCAACGCATACAATTACTCGATTTGTGACAAGTTGGTCAACAACAGAATCAGATATAATTAAGTTGAAAGGAATATTGTAAAAAAAATATGCAAATAGTAGAACAAAAGAAAGAAATGAGTAGAGATAATATTATCATTAGAACGAGCATCATTGGCATAATTACCAATTTTTTGCTAGTAGCTTTTAAGATGTTCGTTGGATTATTATCTAATTCTATTGCTATAATTTTAGATGCCGTGAATAACTTGTCTGATGCTATGTCATCTATAATTACTATCGTTGGTACAAAACTTGCGAATAAAAAACCTGACAAGAAACATCCTATGGGATACGGAAGGATTGAATATCTTACAGCAATGATAGTTGCAGGGCTTGTGTTATATGCTGGTATTACATCATTAATTGAATCTATAAAGAAAATTATTCATCCTGAAGCTCCTGACTATTCTACCACAACAATTGTAATCTTAGCCGTTGCTGTCGTCGCTAAGATATTACTCGGAAGATTTGTAAAGAGCCAAGGCGAAAAGGTAAATTCTAGTGCATTAGTTGCTTCAGGTTCAGATGCGACATTTGATGCAATACTATCTTTTTCAGTTTTGGTTTCAGCACTTATATTTATTTTTTCTAAAATATCACTTGAAGCATATGTAGGTGCAGCTATTTCATTATTTATTATAAAGTCAGGTATTGGTATGCTCATAGAAACATTAAATGAGATACTTGGACAAAGAGCTGATAGGGAGTTAACTCAAAAAATTAAGAAAATAGTTGCAGGACATAAGGATGTAAGTGGTGCATATGATTTATTCGTGTATAATTACGGACCAAATAAGCACTATGCGTCAGTTCATATCGAAATACCAGATACTATGACCGCTGAAGAGTTAGACATATTGACTCGCGAAATAGAGCAAGACGTATACCATAAGACTGGTGTTATAATGACAGGTATAGGCATTTATTCATATAATACAAAAGATGAAAAAATATCTGCTTTGAGGCGAAAGATACAGAAAATTGTATTTGAAAATGAGTTTGTCATTCAAATTCATGGTTTTTATGCTGATTTAGAAAATAAAAATATACGGTTTGATGTCGTATTGAGTTTTGAAATAGAGGCACGAGAAGGAGTCAAGAAGATAACAGATGATTTGAAAAAAGAATTTCCTGATTATGAATTCTTTATAACCCCTGATGTTGATGTGTCTGATTAAGGTGTGATATGGAAGATAGAGAATTACAAAAAATAAATGAGCGAAAAGAGAATATAAAGAAATATATTGATAGACTATATAATACAACAAGTGTAAATGCGGAGACCAATATAACAGAAGAATTAGTGAAGGAAGCAAAGAAACTTGGCATAGAGGAACTCGCCAATTTAGCTAATGAACTAGATGTATTTGGAAAATGCGTATTGCATTATCGACTCCCAATTGATTTTCGATTAGATATTAATTTTTCAAAGGCAACTGAAGTTATTGAGAGTGAGAGAAAACTCTATTGGAAAGACTATAAGCAAAAACTTGCAGAGAAAAAATTAAATCCAGAAGAAGAGTACAATAAAATCATTCTTATGGCTTGCACTTTACATGTACCAATTAAAGATGAAGAGCCAACTGATGAACCAACAGAAGAGCCAACAGAAGAAACGATAGTATGATAATAGTAATTGTAGGTGGTGGTCCAGCTGGAATGCTTGCTGCCATTGCTGCATCTAAAACTAATGTAAATA
The DNA here is from genome assembly GCA_947303805.1 of uncultured Clostridia bacterium. Lineage (GTDB taxonomy): Bacteria > Bacillota > Clostridia > Lachnospirales > Lachnospiraceae > UBA3633. Next base: position 54,537 of record CAMYZE010000008.1, read on the forward strand.
ATTCAGAGAAGGTCAAAGAACCTTCTCAAGTTATATTGTTGGAAAAAAATGAAAAGTTAGGAAAGAAACTATTTATTTCCGGGAAGGGGCGATGTAATCTAACAAATAATTGCAATAGAGAAGAGTTTTTTAGTAACATAGTGAGAAACCCAAAGTTTTTCTATTCTGCTTTTTCTGAATTTTCAAATGAGGATTTGAAAAGACTAGTAGAAGACAATGGTTGTAAGCTGAAAGTGGAAAGAGGAAATAGAGTATTCCCAGTGAGTGATAAATCTTATGATGTAATAGATTCATTAAAAAGAGCATTAAAATCTTCAGGCGTTAAAGTTAAACTTAATATAGAAGTAAAAAGTATAGAGATTGTTAGTAAGAATGAATTGTGTGAGCAAGTTTCTTTTACTATATTAACAAGTGACAACGAAAAAATTTCCGCAGACAAAGTAATAATAGCTACCGGAGGTCTATCATATCCATCAACTGGTTCAACTGGCGATGGATATAGGTTTGCAAACAAATTTTCAATTAATGTTATACCACAACAGCCATCACTTGTACCGCTGAACATAAGGGAAGTAGATGAGTGTAAATCTATGCAAGGACTTACATTAAAGAACATAGCTATTAAAATTTTTGATGTTAATAAACCTAAAAATATAATATATGAGGATTTTGGCGAATTATTATTTACACATTTCGGTGTTAGCGGTCCAGTGATTTTATCCGCAAGTTGCTATTTAAGTAATGATTGTGACAAAATTCTATCTATAGATTTAAAGCCAGCGTTAAGTCCTGAACAACTAGATGCAAGACTTATACGAGAGTTTGAAGAAAATGGTAACAAGAAGTTGAAAACTGTGATAGAGACTCTTTTGCCGAGTTCTATGATAGATGTATTTTTAGGTAGACTTTATAAATGTGCAATTTTGAATAATAATAGAACAGAAAATTTAAGTAACTATAAAATTGATGAATTTAAGGTCGCCAATGTAGATAAAGAGATGCGAAAGAATATAGTAAAACTATTAAAAGATTTTAGATTTACTATTACTAGTAAGAGAGGTTACGACGAAGCAGTAGTTACTAGTGGCGGTATTGATGTGAAAGAACTTAATCCTAAAACAATGGAAAGCAAGAAAATAAAAGGTTTATATTTTGCAGGAGAAGTTATAGATATAGATGCTATGACCGGAGGTTTTAATATACAATTAGCTTGTTCTACAGGTTTTGTAGCGGGGATGAGTGCAAATGCCATTTAATACACAAAACTTCATATTTTTGTTTTTGCCTGCTTTCTTTTTGTCTTACTATCTTGCAAGTGAAAAAAATCGCAACATAGTAATTCTTATTTATAGCATATTGTTTTATGCGATAGGAAACTATCATTCGTCACAAAATATATTGATAATTGTGACAATCATTATTATTAATTATTTATTCTTAAGATTAATTTATAAGTACAAACAAGTAAATAGCAAGTATAAAAGATTGTTATTCTTATTCTCGTTAGCTTTTAATATAGGCACATTATTCATTTTTAAATCACATATCATTAATGTAGCCATGCCACTAGGATTAAGTTTTTATATTTTTCATTTTATTTCATTAACGATTGACACATTTAATAGTAAAATAGAAGATAAAAATGTGGCAGTTTTTAATTATTTAAACTATATTCTATATTTCCCGAAAATGTTATCAGGCCCTATTACCAGATATGATTATTTCATATCAAAGATTAACGATAAAGAGAGTCAAAGAGATTGCTTCTTTAAGGGTCTATTCTATTTTGCCATTGGATTATCATTAAAATGCTTATTGGCTGATAATATAAACTATATAATTAATCAGATAAATGTATACGGATTTGAAAGTATAAGCATATTAACTGCATGGCTAGGCATGTATAGTTACACTATGAAACTTTATTTTGATTTTGCTGGATACTCGCTTATGGCAATAGGGATAGCAAAGGCTATGGGAATGGACCTCCCAAATAATTTTGATTTACCATTCTGCTCAAAGTCTATATCTGAGTTTTGGAGAAGATGGCATATTACACTTGGACATTTTTTTAGGGATTATATATATATACCACTCGGAGGGAATTGTAAAAATGAGAATTTGTTAAGGCAGTCATTCAATCTTATGGTAGTATGGATTGTGACAGGACTTTGGCATGGATTTAAGCTTAACTATATAATTTGGTCAATAGCCATATGTATTTTTATAATATTAGAAAAGGTTTACTTAAACAAAGCTTATAACAAATGTCATATTTTAGGACGTATAGTGGTCAATTTATTTATGCCATTTGCATTTTTGATTTTTTCTATAGAGGGCTTGCCTGAACTTCGCACATATATGTCAAGACTATTTGATATATCATCTATAAGTAATTTACGAGATTTCCAAATAATTTTCGGACTATATTGGAAAATATTTATTATAGGAATAGTATTTATGACTAAGTATCCTAAAGAAGTTATGGATAAAATTAAAAAAAGTATGGCTCTAATGATAATTGTTACGATCGTTTTAATACTCCTTTCACTTTATATGATCAATGTTTCAAGCGGCGATACATTCAAATATTTTGCATTTTAATATGAGTGGAAAAATATTTAAAGGTGAATACATACTTAGAAATATTCTGGCAATATTTGTGCTAGTTATATTTATAGTTTTAGAATTATTGTATTTGAAAATAATTCCAAATAATTTTTTCAATGATAGTTATAAAAACATTATAGGTATTATCTCTCATAGAGTAACAGCAAGTGACAGTGAAATTGCACTTCAAGAAAACAATGCAATAGAAAATGACGACAATGATAACTTGATGAATGATGATAAATACTTAGATTATAAAAAAATTAATTTTGATGGCAACTATAAAATATCTACAGTATCAGAAACTTATTTTGACAATACGTTATTTGTCGGAGACTCTAGAATGCTTGGCTTTTCTATTTTTAAACAAATACCTGGTGCTACTTACTATTGTTACCAGTCAGCGGATGCATTTACAATACTTGATAAAGAATATGATTTACAGCCATATGGTAGGATAACTCTCTATAACTTGCTAAGTATAAAAAGATTTGATAAAATATACATATCACTCGGCATTAACAATGTTGCTGCAGGCCTTGCAAATCATAAGAATCATTACAAACACCTACTTGATACAATCAAGAATTTGCAGCCAAATGCTATAATATATTTACTTGCTAACTTACATGTTACTTCTCAATTGATAAATGATAATATTAGTTTAAATAATGATAGAATTAACAACATCAATGAGTTTATAAGTGAGTTTGAAGATAAGAAACAAGTTTTTTACTTAGATCCAAATGTTGTCTATGATGATGAGTTCGGCAATATGGATATAGAGCTATCTTATGATAATGCACATATATATTTGAGACATTATGATAGATTATATAACTTTCTAATTACTCATGCTGTGGTATACGATGAGTAATGCAGATGTAGTTCAATGGTAGAACATGAGCTTCCCAAGCTTAGGACGCGGGTTCGATTCCCGTTATCTGCTTAACTGGATTATTCGTTGATACATTTTATTGAACCTACATTATGATAAAAGGGCATCCATATATTGGTGTGGCTAGCGGGCCTGGGGCGTAAGCCTTATTCAGGATACTAAAAGCATCGATGAGGTGACCCACCTAGCAATGGCTAGGTGTCAATAAAGTTTTGACGGTAATCTGGTTTTTTTATTATATGTTTTTGATTTTCGTCTATTTTCTATCTAATTTCTGCCTACTTTCTGTCTAATTTCCCTAATTTCCCTTGTAAAATTCACCCATTTATGCTACAATTTTCGTTGCCAAAGGAATAAGCAGATGAGCCTTGTTTTACTATAGCTTGTTTGTTTAGGCCCTTGCTAGCGATACCGTCGCTGGCCATTAGTCCAAAAGGAGGTAAAAGACATGAACAAGTATGAATTATGTGTAGTACTTAATGCGAAACTCGAAGACGAACAAAGAAATTCTGAGATTGATAAGATCAAAGGTTATGTAAGTCGTTTCGGTGGCAGTGTTGAAGAGCCTGTTGAGGAGTGGGGTAAGAGAAAGTTTGCTTACGTCATCGATCATATGAATGAAGGTTATTATTACTTCATTAAGTTTGAAGGCAAGAATTCAACACCTGGTGAACTGGAAAACTCAGTGCGTATTATGGAAAACGTTGTAAGATTCTTAATTGTAAAGCAAGATGCTTAAATAAATTAAGAAAGAGAGAAAATTATGAACAAAGTTATTTTAATGGGTAGACTTACCGCAGAACCAGATCTAAAATATTCATCAAAGGACACTTCAATGGCAATTGCTAGATATACTTTGGCAGTTGATAGAAGATTTGCAAAGAAGGAAGATGGAAATAAGGCAACAGATTTTATAAGATGCGTTTCATTTGGAAAGGCAGCAGAGTTCGCCTCTAAATATTTCCATAAAGGTCAGAGAGTGTTAGTAGAAGGAAGACTCCAAATAGGGGAGTTTACTAATAAAGATGGTCAGAAAGTTCCAACTGCAGATATTGTAATTGAAAACCAAGAGTTTGCTGATGCACCAAAGAATGGTCAGTCAGTACCAACTGCTTCTAAGGAGAGCAGTGCTTCTGTGACAGATGGTTTCATGGAAATTGAAGGATCTACAGATGAAGATATCCCATTTTAGAAATTAAAAGGAGGATAAAAAGATGCCAACTGAAAAGAAACAAAAAGTTTATGATAAAGAAGATAGAAAAGATAGAAAGGCTGGTTTTAAACCAAGAAAGAAGAGAACTTGCCAATTCTGTACTAAAGGCGCTCAAGCTATAAGTTATAAGGATGAGAAGACTCTTAGAAAGTATATTTCAGAGAGAGGAAAGATTCTTCCAAGGAGAGTTACAGGAGCTTGTGCTAAGCATCAGAGAGAAATCGTAAACGCTATCAATAGAGCAAGACATGTGGGTATACTTCCATATGTTATAGAATAATCAAAAAGACCTAATGTGCCGTACATTAGGTTTTTTATTGCGGCTAATATTTTAATATGTTATAATTATAAAAAGTAGGAGGAAATCTATATGAAAACTCAATTGGTAATTATGGCAGCAGGTATTGGCTCGAGATTCGGAGAGGGCATAAAGCAATTAACACCGCTAGGTCCTAATGGCGAGATAATAATGGATTATAGTATAAAGGCAGCAATTGATGCAGGATTTGACGAAGTAGTAATTATAATTAGAAAAGAGATTGAAAATGATTTTAGAGAAATAATAGGGAATCGCCTCGAAAAGAAGGTAAAATGCCGTTATGCTTTCCAAGAGTTGGATATGTTACCTAGTGGATATAAATGCCCAGTTGGAAGAAAAAAACCTTATGGAACAGCTCATGCAATTTACTGTGCTAAGGATGTGATAGATTCTCCATTTATAGTTATAAACGCAGATGACTATTATGGAACTGAAGGTTTTAAAAAAGTTCATGAGCACTTGGTAACTCATGCTGAAGGATGTACAGGTCAATGCCCAGCATGTGATCATAGATATAGAATGTGCATGGCTGGATATATAATTGGAAACACCTTGTCAGAAAATGGTACAGTCACTCGCGGTATTTGTAAGCAAGACTCAAACGGTTTCTTGACTGATGTAATAGAGACTTATGAGATAAGTAAGAAGCCAGATGGAAGAATTACCGGAGAAGATGATGACAAAAAAGAAGTTGTAATAGGCGAGAATGATTTAGTTTCAATGAATATGTTTGGATTTCCTTTTGAGTTCATATTTGAGTTAGAATCAAGACTTATTAAGTTTTTAGAGATGAACAATGACAATATAAAATCGGAGTTTTTACTTCCTACTGTTGTAAATGATGTAATTAAAGAGGGAAAGGGTACAGTTCATGTGCTTCCGGTAAGTGACAAATGGTACGGTGTGACTTATGCATCCGACAAAGAGTATGTGAGAAAAGCACTTGCCAATATTAAAATTTAGTTAGATGTTAGGAAAATCAAGAAAAAAAGTTATATTAAATAGTGAGGGGGAGCAAAAAGCTCTCCCTAGTTTTAATGTTGATAAATTTAATAATGATGAGTTAGTTATAAAAGATTTAGGGTTAAACAATAAAGATAAGACGGTTAAATCAAAGTATAGATTGAACATAAAACTTATAGCTGTGTTTGCATTTATATTTTTATTACTTGCGACAGCAGTTTTTGTTATAAGATTTGTTAATTTTAATGTAACAGAGATGCTTTGGAAAACAAATGTTACAAAAGGTTCTGACAACATAAATAATAAAAGTATCAAGTACGATAGTTTTAGGAATGGACTTATGAGAGTTTCAAATGATGGAATTACTTATATAAATGATGATGGACAGGTGAAGTGGACAATTTCTTATAATATGAAAGATCCAATATATGAAGGCAATGATAATTATTTTGCTATAGCTGATAGAAATGGATATGAGTTTTATATATTTGATGAGAACGGATTGCGTGGAAGTAACACTGTAACCAACCCAATACAAAAGATATCGCTTTCTTTTGATGGTATCTTATATGTTTTGCAAAGTGATGAAAATAATAGTTATGTAAATGTATTTAGAAATAGAGGAGAGACTATAGATTTAAGTATAAAGACTACACTTACGGGCGATGGCACTGCCATAGATTTAGCTACATCAAATGATGGGATAGAACTTGCAGTAGCTTATGTATGCCTTTCAAATGATAAACTATACACTAAAGCAACATATTATAATTTTGGAGAGACTGGACAGAATGCAAATTCCAAAAGAATAGTAAAAGAGTTTATTGATGAATTAGAAGGTAATTTTCTAGGAAGGGTTTATTTTTTTGATAAGGATAATTCGTTTTTGTTGTATGATGGAGGAGTATTTTTTGTATCTACAAAAGACCCTGCGAATCCTACTATTATACAGAAGAGAGATTTCGATATAAAGATTCGTTCAATTTCATATAATAAAAAGTATCTAGCTATGGTGTTTGAAGATAATAGAATGGTTATGCTAAATAAGGATGGAACACTTTTGGCAGATAAACAAATTGATTTTGACTATGAAAACTTTTATATAAGTGAAGATTATGCCATATTCTTATATGGCAATAGAGTTATGATTTATGATTCACGAGGAAGAATGATTTTTGACAAAGAAATGGATATTGAAGTGCAATATGTTGCAAAGAAAAAGAGTCTGATTTTCACAGAACTCTTACTTGGGCTTATAGATGGAGTAGAGTGCATTAGGTTTTATTAATAATTATTTATGAAAACGAAGCAACTGTGACGCCATCGCCACCTTCGTTGAAGTCTCCTGGTCTATAATTCTTAATTACCGTAGACTTTCTACAAAATTCGTTAACAGCTTTTTTAAGCGCACCAGTACCTCTGCCATGTATGATTCTAACAATAGGTATATGAGCTATGTATGCATCATCTATATACTTATCAAGTTCAAGTAATGCCTCATCGGTAGTTTTACCAATTAGATTTATTTCGGTGCTGACATTATATGATTTTTCAAGTTTGATTTTTGAAGAGCCATCTTTATTGGTGGTTCTTTTTATTTTTGTACCATCAATTTTGATACTGTCAGTATTTACAAGTTCTAGGTCTCGCAAATTTACTAGTGTTCTCATGATGCCAATGCGGACAAATAAGTTATAATCTTTGTCTGGGAGAGTTTCAACTATACCTTCAGAATTAAATGATAAAACCTTTACAGTGGCTCCAATTTTTATTTTTTTAGCCGAAAGAGGTTGAGATGGCCCTTTAACTTTTTCAATCAGTGATTCAGCAGATTGCGCTAGTCCTCTATTAAGTTTACTCCTTTCATTTATCGAAGCATTGAGGTCAGCACCATTTGCTTTTATGCTTTTTATTGTCTCATCGGCAAGAGTCTTGGCATCGAAAAGTATGTCGTGTGCTTTTTCTTTAGCTTGCCTAATTATAGAATCGGCTCTATCATTTAAGCCTTTTTCTTGTCGTTTAACTTTATTTTTTAATTCTTCAATTTCAGTTTTATATTGTTCGATCTCGATTCGCTCTTTATCTATCGTCTTTTTGCTTTCTTCAAGATTTGCAACTATATCCTCAAATCTTATATCTTCAGTGTCTAAGAGTTCTTTTGCATTTGAAATTATATTTTTGTTCAATCCTAGTTTTTCTGATATTGCAAATGCATTTGACTTACCTGGAATACCAATCAAGAGTTTATATGTAGGTTTAAGTGTATCTACATTGAATTCGAAGGCACCATTTTTGACTCCATGTTTCGTTAATGCATATCGCTTTAATTCGGGATAATGAGTAGTGGCGATAACTCGAACATTTTTTGATAAAAGCTCGTTCAATATGGATATTGCAAGATTTGCTCCTTCAATAGGGTCTGTACCAGTACATATTTCATCAAGCAAAACAAGAGATTTGCTTGTTACGTTTTTTAGAATGTTAACAATATTCGTCATATGTGATGAAAAAGTCGAAAGACTTTGTTCAATGCTTTGTTCATCTCCGATATCAGCAAAGATATTGTCAAAGATTGCAATTTGCGAGTTCTCAGCACAAGGGATAAAGAGACCAGATAAAGCCATAAGTTCCATAAGTCCAACCGTTTTAAGAGATACTGTCTTACCACCAGTGTTAGGACCAGTTATTATTAAGGATGTAAAATCAAATCCTACATTAATGTTTAGTGGAACAATATTGTCCTTTTTAATTAAAGGGTGCCTCGCATCAAGTAATTTAATTTTTCCATCGCTATTTATTATTGGGAGAGTTGCGTTTATGTCATTTGCATATTTCGCTTTAGCAAATGCGAAATCAAGAGCAACTAAACTCTTATAGTTAGTTTTAATTGTATCTATGTGTGGCACCAATCTTTTTGATAGTTCATATAAAATCTTGTTTATCTCGACTTGCTCAAGAGATTCGTTTTCGGCAACTTCATTATTTAATCCAATAATTTCTTTCGGTTCTATAAATATAGTGAATTGACTTCCAGATACTGAGTGGACAGTACCATCAACTTTGTTTTTGAATTCTGACTTAACGGGAAGGCAGATTGCACCATCTTTATTGGCAATAACTGGTTCTTGAAGATATTGACCATAGGTATTCAAAAGCCTATTTGCAGTGGTATGAATTTTTTCTTTTAAAAGCATTTTTTTTCTTCTTATGGCTAGAAGGACAGAAGATGCATTGTCTGCAATCATATTTTCAGAAACAATTACTCTTTTAATTTCATCATTTTCATATCTAAGTGAGTTAAGAGAATTAAAATATAGGTCAAGACAAGAGTTGAATTCTTTGGTATTTCTATATGCGATAAGTTTATCTGCTATGTTGAGACAGTTGGAAATATTTAGTAGTTCGGATATGCTAAGTGTAGCTTCTTTTGACAGTCTAACCATAGCTTCACTAATGTCATTTAATTTAGTAAATGTAGGTGCAGTTGAACTTTTGAGACAAGATACAGCAGCATCTGTTTCATTTATTGCTTTATAAAGTTCATTTTTATCATCAATTTTTTTTAGTGCCATACAAACTGACTTGCCGTCACTTGAGTCGGCAAAGTCAGAAAGTTGTGTTAGCACTTTATTCATTTCAAGTATTTCATATATTGATTTCATGGGTTAATTATAACACAATATTACGAATATTCCCACATTGCATAAAAACTAGATTTTTGGTATAATAGGTTAAATTATAACTTAACAAAGCAGAGCAAGGAAACTTGTTAAATTTTGATGTGGAGTTAAGTAGTTTTGTATTGAGAAAGGAGTAACATGGCTGAATTGAATATCAAAACAGATGTTAAGGTTGCTGATGATACTATTGCTATGATAGCAGGGATTGCAGCTACAAGCGTACCTGGAGTTGCATCTCTCGGAGAAGGAATGACTTTCAAAGCTTTACCTTTTATAGGTTCAAATAGTCTTAAAAAAGGTGTAGTAATTGAGAAGGATGAGAAGGGCAATAACATTATAGCGAAACTTACTATAGTTATTGATCAAGGCAAAGACATCAAAAAGACCTGCACCAATATTCAAGAAAAGGTAAAAGAGTCAATTGAATCTATGCTCGACTTGAATGTCAAAGAAGTTATTGTAAGGGTTGCAAAGGTAAATGACATTTAGAGAAATAAGAGATCATAAATTTAAGGTTCTTTTTATGTACTACTGTATGAAGACTGATATTGATCAGCTTTTATTGAATTATTTTTCAAATTTTCCTTATGAGGAAGAAGATGACGAAAATGAGTACACTAAGAGCAGTTCTAAATATCACCAAAATGTAGCAAGACTAAGAATAAAGGAAGATGAAAAAGAAAGTGAGAATGTCAGCGATGCAGCGGTGACTGTGACATTCACTCAAGATGACAACATAAGAGATATAAAGAATAAAGTTAAAGAAGTGATAGAGAAGACTGAAGAGATAGATAAACTAATAGCTGACAATCTTGAATCGTGGGATATTAATAGAGTTGCAAAAGCAGAGATTACTATTATAAGACTTGCAATTTATGAGATGTATTATGATGCTTCCATGGATATACCGGTTGCAATAAATGAAGCGGTGGAACTCGCAAAAGTTTATGGTGATGATAAGGCAGATAAGTTTGTAAATGGTGTATTATCTACGATTTACAAAAAGAAAAATGAGAAGTAAATGAGAGAAGCGGTATCTGTTTCACAACTTAATAAATATATAAAGGAAATGTTTGCTTATGACAATATATTGAAGAATGTTATTGTCAAAGGAGAAGTTTCTAATTTTAAAGAATCAAGAGAAAATTATTATTTTTCCCTTAAAGATGATCAATCAAATATACAGTGCATAATATTTACAAACTATAGTGGTGCATGTGTTGATCTTACAAATGTAAGTGATGGGGCACAAATCACTGTATATGGTAAAGTAGCCGTGTATGAAAGAGGTGGCAGTTATGCCATCTATGTAAATAAGATAGAGAACTCTGGCTTAGGCGAATATTTCATAAAACTTGAGAAACTTAAGAAGAAACTTTTAGAACTTGGAATGTTTGATGAGTCATACAAGAAAGAGATCCCAAAGTATTCAATGAATATCGGAGTGGTTACAGCTGAAAACGGAGCAGCAATAAGGGATATATATAAAACCATAAAAGATAAAAACCCATATGCAAATGTGATACTTTATCCATCACTTGTCCAAGGGGACAATGCATATAAGACGATAGTGGATGGCATAATGGAATTAGACAAGTTGGGACTAGATGTAATAATAGTTGGTCGTGGTGGCGGTTCTATAGAAGATTTATACTGCTTTAACGACGAAAGAGTCGCATATGCAATATTTAATGCGAGCACACCGATAATTTCAGCAGTGGGACATGAGATAAATGACTCAATATCGGATTTGGTAGCTGATAGAAGAGTTGCGACACCAACTGCAGCAGGAGAACTTGCGACATTTTCGTATAGTGAATTCGAAAGTGATTTAGAGAATTATAGACTAAACTTAGATGAAATAATTGCTGGTAAACTTGAGAGGCTAAACGAAGGTTTAGAAAATCGGAAAAGACAAATTATGGCATTAGCACCAAAGGCAAAGGTGGAAAGATATAAAGATAATTTAAAGCATGTTAGTGATAGACTAAAAACTGTTATGGATAGTAAAATAATTGATCTTAGACATAACTTAGAAAAGTATATAGAAATGTTGAAAAGTAGAGATGTGCTTAATAAACTTGGCAAAGGGCTAGCCTATATAACAGATGCAAAAGGTAGAAAGATTAAAAGCATTAAAGATACAAAAGTTGGAAATGTTATTTTATCAAGATTGAAAGATGGAATTATAGAATCAAAAGTAACAAAGATTAAGAAGTGATGGAGGAATTATGAAAAAAGTTGATAAGAAAGAGATTAATATAGAAGATTCTTTTAAGACTCTAGACAAGATTATAGAGCAAATGGATGATGATAAATGTAGTATCGAAAAAGGTATAGAACTTTATGAAAAAGGAGTAAAACTCGTAAATGACCTTTCGAAGAGAATTGAAAAAATTGACAAGGACTTAAAGGTATTAAATAAATAATGAACAGCAAAGTTATAGATTTTCAAAAGTCTAAGGAAAAATTAATGAATAAAAAGTTTCCCAATATAAGTCCAATAATACCTGAGGGGAAACAGCCATATTATTTAGAGAGCAACAAAGCACTCGATAAGTTTCAAACCATTCTCTTTGACTACCAAGAGTATTTGCTTGACAAAGAAAATAATAAGGAAATCAAGCTTGAAGAAGTATTAGTGTATTATAATAGGTTTTTTGATGCGATTTATAAGGAACTTACTAAATTTGATGATCAGAAAATACCTAAGTTTAAAGAAGCTATGGACTATGCAATGCTATCAAATGGGAAAAGATTAAGACCGTTTTTAATGCTAGTAACTTACAACTTTTGCGAAGGTGAAGATTTTTTATTGATAGCGCCGATGATGGTTGCTATAGAACTTATACATACATTTTCTCTAGTTCACGATGACTTGCCTTGTATGGATAATGATGAACTTAGACGAGGAAAACCTACAGTTTGGAAAAAATATGGTGAAGATATAGCTGTATTAGTTGGAGATGCATTGTATATGGAAGCGACAAACCTTCTTATGGATATGGTGCTTGAATTCTTATATACAGAGATCGGAAGTTATGTAGCGACATCAGCTGCTATTATGCTTAAACTAGCAGGACTTGATGGTATGATTACAGGCCAAGTGTTTGATGTAATGAACACCACAAATAATAAGTTGACCGTTGAAGATTTAAGTTTTATGTATGATAAAAAAACCACAGCATTACTTACAGCGAGTATGATTGTAGGGGCAAATATGTCTTCATTATATAATGGTAAAGCCAACTATATTGAGAAGCTTGGTGTATGCCTTGGAGAATCTTATCAGATAAAAGATGACCTACTTGAGATAGAACAGACAACTGAAAAGATAGGTAAGTCAGTTGATTCAGATAAAAATAACAATAAAATTACTTATGTAAGTAAAGTAGGAGTAAAGGCTGCAAAGAATAGACTTGATAATTTGTTTGCAACTAGTTTAGACATAATTGACAAGATGACTACAGAAAAGAATAAAAAGGAGTCACTTGTATTTAAGGAATTAATTAAGTATCTTATGTCAAGAGAAAAGTAATGATAGAAAATAGTGAAGTATTAAATAGAATAAGTTCTATTAGTGATATAAAAAAATTATCATATGAAGAGTTAGAAAAGCTTGCTAAAGAAGTAAGAGAACTAATTATTGATAGAACAAGTAAAAACGGCGGACATCTTGCTTCAAGTCTTGGTGTGGTTGAACTCACAATAGCACTTATAACTGCGTTTGATTTTCCACATGATAAAATAATTTGGGATGTAGGTCATCAATCATATGCTTATAAGATACTTACTGATAGAAAAGACGCATTCAATGAGCTTAGGAGTTTCGGTGGTATAAGTGGATTCCCAAAGAGGAAGGAGAGCCCATTTGATTCATTTGACACAGGCCACAGTTCCACATCAATATCAGCAGGACTTGGAATGTGTGTGGCTAGAGACTTAAAACGTGAAGATTATAAAGTAGTGACTGTAATTGGTGACGGGGCTTTAACTGGAGGTATGGCATTTGAGGCACTTAATAATTTAAGTAATCTCAACAGTAATTACATAGTCATTTTAAATGATAATGAAATGTCCATATCAAAAAGCGGAGGAGGACTAAATAAAGCTCTTATCGGTGTTCGATCATCACACGGTTATAGTGAAATAAAAAGAACATTAAAAAAGGAACTTGAAAAATCTGGTATAGGTAAGTTCTTAAAAAAAGTACTGATCACTATTATTAATATTGTGAAGCAAATTATTGCCTCAGAAGGTATGTTCTTTGAAAATCTTAATATTAACTATGTAGGACCTATAGATGGCCATAACATCAAAGAACTAATTGATGCGATAAATATTGCAAAGAATTCAAACGAACCTATTGTTCTACATGTTAAGACTATAAAGGGAAAAGGTTATGAACCTGCAGAGAAAGACCCTACCCTTTTTCATGGTGTAGGACCGTTTGAAAAAGAAACTGGTAAAATAATTAATAATGCAACAGGCAAAACCTATACTCAAGTTTTTTCGGATAAGATTATGTCTCTTGCGGAAAAAGATAAAAATATAGTTGCAATTACTGCAGCTATGGCAGATGGTACTGGACTCGCAGAGTTTGGTAAAAAATATCCAGATAGATTTTTTGATGTAGGTATCTGTGAGCAGCATGCAGTGACATTTGCGGCTGGAATTGCATTATCTGGAGTGGTTCCAATTGTTTGTATCTATTCATCGTTTTTACAGAGAGCCTTTGATCAAATAATTCATGATGTGTGTCTACAGAATCAACATGTTGTGTTTGCCATAGATAGAGCAGGTCTTGTTGGTGCGGACGGAGAAACTCATCAAGGAATATTTGATATATCATATCTAAGGCTTATTCCAAATATGACTATACTTGCACCTAAGAATGATAAGGAATTTGAGCAAATGATAGAGTATGCCATCTACAATTTAAAAGGGCCTGTGGCCATTAGATATCCACGAGGTATAGCATATTGTGAACTTGAAGATAAGAATCAATCTATAGAATATGGTAAATCAGAATTATTATATGAGGGAAAGGATCTTGCTATAATTGCGTTAGGTTCTATGGTTTCCACCGCGATTCATATAAAAGAAAAATTAAAAAGTAGAAATATTGATCCAATAATAGTTAATGCTCGCTTTGCTAAGCCTATTGATTTTAGTATTATTGATGAAGTTTGTGAAAAAGGCATTAATGAACTTGTGGTGATGGAAGAAGGAGTTCGAAATGGTGGCATTGGACAGGAGATTGAGGACTATGTGCACGATAAAGGCTATGCTGTAAAAGTCTCGCTTATCACTATACCTGATGCTTATGTAGAACATGGAAATGTAAGTAAACTTCGTGAAGCGCTTGGCATTAATAGTGATAGTATATTAGAAAAAATATTATAAAGGAATTTATTTGGAACAAAAAATAAAAAAAGTAAGACTGGACTTATACCTTTTAGATAAAGGATTTTTCCCTACTAGAGAAAAGGCGAGAGTTGCCATTATGGAGGGAAATGTATTTGTCAACAATCAAAAAGAAGATAAGCCTGGCACTATGATTAAAGAAAATGCTGTGGTTGAATATAGAGGTGAAAAACTAAAGTATGTAAGTCGCGGCGGACTGAAATTAGAAAAGGCGTCAGAAGTTTTTAATATAGAATTTAAAGATTTGATATGTATTGATATAGGAGCATCAACAGGTGGGTTTACAGATCTTATGCTTCAAAATGGTGCTAAAAAAGTATTTGCTGTAGACTGTGGCACTAATCAACTTGACTATAGATTGAGAACTAATGATAGAGTAGTAGTTATGGAGAACACCAATGCGAGATATTTGACAAGAGACGATATAGGCGATGATATAATAGATTTTGTATCGGTGGACGTAAGTTTTATATCGCTCACAAAAATATTGCCTGTTATTAAAGAATTATTGAAGATAAGTGGCGAGGCAGTTTTACTTATAAAGCCCCAGTTTGAGGCGGGAAAAAAGTTAGTTGAGAAAAATGGTGTTGTTAGGGATAAAGAAATCCATGAGAAAGTTGTCAAGTATATTATAGATTATTGTATGAAAAGTAATTTCTGCATTAAAGGGCTTGATTTTTCTCCAATAAAAGGACCTGCTGGCAATATAGAGTATTTATTATATATTTCTAATGTCGATATTTCTGACAAATTATTAGCGATAGGAACTGATGATATAGATTTCTATGTAAAAAGTATAGTAGAAAAATCGCACGAGTCACTTAATAAAGAGGAATAAATGCAAGTATTAGTGGTGGCAAAAAAGAATATCAGCAAAGGAAAGGCAACTATTAAATCTCTTACCAACTTACTTGATAAGAAAAATGTTAATTATCAAGTAGTGGGCTTTGATGATGTGGATGAGTTCTATAATGAAATCCATGACAAGAAGTTTAAAAATACCTTTGATATTTTACTATCTTTTGGTGGAGATGGGACAATACTTAAATCTGCAAGAGTTGCAAGAAAACTTGATATACCAATTTTGGGAGTAAATGTAGGCACCGTCGGCTTTTTAACCACAATAAGCGATTTTGATGATTTACCTAGTGCTATTGATAAAATAAAGAAAAAAAATTATCTCTATGAAGAACGAAGCATGATAGATGTGGAGGTTTTAAGAGATGGTAAGGAAGTATTTAAAGCTTATGCAGTAAACGAAGCGACATTTATGACAAGCAGTCTTAGCAAGATGGGCAAGTATAAAATACTTATCGGAGAAGAGAAAAACTTATTTACGAGGATAAATGCAGATGGTCTTATAGTGGCAACTCCAACAGGATCTACAGCGCATTCTCTATCGGCTGGTGGTCCCATAGTGTCGCCGAATGTAAACTGTTTGATAATTACACCACTTTATCCGCATACACTCAATCAAAGGAGTTTTGTGATTGGTGACAACAAAGAATTAAATGTTGAAATTTTATCAAATAAGCAAATTGTGGATGTCGATGGCAGAGTGAATTGTGAATTGTTGAAGGACGATATAGTTATAATAAAAAAACTAAAAAAAACAATAAAATACATAGTATTTAATAATAACAATTATTTGGAAAATATCAAAGAAAAAATTAAAGCATTGTAGTAGGTGAGGAAATGAAAAAAGGAAGACATGAAGCAATAATTGATTTAGTGAGAAACAATGAAATTGAAAATCAGAGTGAGCTTGCATATAAACTTTCGGAGTTGGGTTATGACATTACTCAGGCTACTGTGTCAAGAGACATACAGAAGTTAAATCTTATCAAGGTTAAAAGCAATGGTAAGTTTAAATATGCTGTAGTAGAAACTGCTGATAACTTTTCAGAAAAATATGTGAGAATTATAAGAGAAACTATTAAGTCTATGGATGTAGCTAAAAACTTTGTAATAGTTAAAACTCAGTCAGGTATGGCAATGGCAACTGCAGCTGCACTTGATGGTCTACAACTGGATGAGATAGTGGGCTCACTTGCTGGAGATGATGCCATTTTTGTGGCAACAAAAAGTGATGACAAAGCAATGCTACTTATGAATAAAATCGAAGTTTTAATGAGAAAGGAAAACTAATGTTAGAGAGTTTGTCGGTTAGAAACTTTGCTCTTATTAAAGAGGCTCATATTGATTTTAAAAATAACTTAAATGTCCTTACAGGAGAAACTGGAAGCGGTAAATCTATCCTGATAGGCTCAATTAATCTTGCTCTTGGTATGAGAGCGAGTAAAGAATATATGAGGGACGAAAATGAAGACACTACTGTGTCCATTGCTTTTTCTATAAAAGATGAAGAACTTATAAAGATGATTAAGGATATGGATATACCCGTAGATGAAGATGGAAAGGTTATCATTTATAGAAAGATTACAAAGGATAAAAATATAGCAAAAATAAATGATGAGTCAAGCACACTCAATAAGATTAGAGAATTAACTGACAAGCTAATTGATATATATGGTCAGCATGATGGTGAAAGTTTAAGAAAGAATGCAAAACACATAGAGTTCTTGGATGATTTTATTGGCAAAGAGTCTGCGGAAAAAAAGAGTGTAATAAGTAAACTATATAATGAATTGAAAGAGAAAAAGGAAAGATTAGACAGTTTTAATCTTGATGAAAGAATGAGACTTAGAGAAATAGATATTTTAAAATATGAAGTGGACGAACTGGAAAAGGCAAATTTAAAGAGCGGTGAGGAAGAGGAGTTGGCTGATAGATTCAAACTCATCTCTAACTCTAAGAATATTATTGAGTCATTAACCAATGCATTTAACAGCCTGCAAGAACTTAATATTTCAGCGGCGGTAAAAGAAGTTAAGTCTGCTACAAAGTATGATGAATCATTAAATGATATTTGTTCATCACTCATGGATTGTGAGTCTTTAATTAGTGATAGCATAAAGGAACTGGATAAAAAGATAGAACAATATGATATAGATGAAAAAGAGTATGCCAATATGGAAAGCCGACTTGACCTCATTAGGGGAATTCTTGCAAAATATAATAATTCTGTAGATAAAGCACTATCGGAACTAGTAGTTAAGAAAAAGAGACTTTTAGAACTTGATGACTATGACAATGAAAAAAATAAGGCAAAGGACGAAGTGGAAAAGGCCGAAGCAAAACTTGAAAAAGCTGCATCGGAACTCAGTGAATTAAGAAAAAAACATGCAAAAGACTTTATAGCAAAAATAGTTGAAGAGTTAAAAGATTTAGGTTTCTTAGATGTAAAGTTTGATATCAATATAGAGAGAAAACAAGAAATTGCAAGAGATGGATTTGATGACGTTACATTCATGATTTCGCTCAATACTGGAGAGAAAATGAGAGCACTTAGTGACGTGGCATCTGGTGGTGAATTATCGAGAATAATGCTTTCAATTAAAACTATATTATCAGAGAGCTATGGCACAGAGACTTTGATATTTGATGAAATAGATGCAGGAATCAGCGGAATAACTGCTACAAAGGTTGCATCAAAACTAAACCGTATAGCAAAAAATCATCAAGTTATACTTATAACTCACCTACCGCAGATAGCAGCAATGGCAGACAATCACTTTGTGATTAAGAAGGAAGTTGCAGGAGATAGAACGATGACTACAATTGATCAACTTAATGACAAAGGTATGATAGAAGAGATAGGCAGACTTATAAGTTCTGGTGGAGAGTTGACAAAAAATGTTTTAGCAAATGCCGAAGAACTAAAAGAGGCTGCACTTAAGGAGAAATAGAGATGTCAATTTTAAAAGAATTATTACAAAATAAACCACTTATAATTGCTGCAATATCTTGGTTCATGGCTGGGATTCTTAAAGTGTTTGTAGAATTAAGAGTAAATAAAAAATTAGCAATTTCTAGAGTAGTGGGGGCTGGTGGAATGCCATCATCTCACACTGCTACAGTTGTGTCACTTGTGATAGCTATTGCCTATTATCAAGGATTAACTAGTGGTGAATTTGCACTTGCTGTGATTTTTGCAATTATTGTAATTCATGATGCTGTAGGTGTAAGACTTGAGACAGGTAAACAGGCTAAAGTTTTAAATACAATGATGTTCGAATCAGATGCGTTTAAAGATTTAGATTTTGAAAAACAATTAAAAGAATATGTTGGACACACACCTTTACAGGCTCTTGCCGGAGCAATTGTAGGTATTATAGTTTCTATATTTATGATATTTATTGTTTATAAATAATGAAGAGATTTTTTCAAAACATCATATTGATTTTTGTAGCTATTTCCTTTTTTTCTTGTAAAGGGATAGAGTTTGAAAACAAAAAAATAGCTAAAGCAGAAGAATTGTCAAGAGCCGAGTCTATGATTTTTGTTGCAGAAGAAAAGAATCGCTATGAGAATAAGTTTGGAAGTGCTCTTTGGAACTTGAAGAGTGGAGATGGAAACTTATATTTTAAAGATTATATTGTCTCTATTACTAAAGCATTTGTCGAAAAACTTATGGTATTAAAACTAACAGCTGATGATTTAAATATCGTAATAAGCAGTGCCGACAATGAAAAGATTGTTAAGGCAAGCGAAGAATATTATAATTTGCTTTCATTTGGTGATAAGAGCTATATTGGCTGTAATGAAGGCGATGTACTCAATGCATTTACTGATTATCATGTGGCAAGACTCGTTGTTGATAATTTGTCTAAAAATGCAAGTACAGAATTGAGTATTTCTGAGGCAAAGGTTATAAGAGTTCAATATATCGTTTTCGATGACAAAGAAACTGCAGAAAAAACTGCAGTAGAGGTTAAAAATAAAGGAGCAAACTTTGCTTATTTTGCGAAGACAAGAAGCAAGGAGACGGAAATTGAGATGGTAATTAAAAGAGGTGATGAGGCATCTACGAGATTTCCTGAATTGTTCTATATGAGTGATGGACAAGTTAGTGAGGTCATTCAATTTAAAAACAAGTATTATTTATTTAAATGTATAGAAGACTATTTAGTTGATGAAACTGAAAATAGAAGATTAGAAGTGTTAAGATCAATGAAAAATAGCGAGTTTAGTGAGAAGTTCAAAAAATATGAAGAGACCTACAAAATTAGATCAAATTCAAATTATTGGCGAGAAATAGATCTTCAAGAGGGGTATGATTGCACTATAGATAAATTTGAAGATATTTATTATAAATACTTTCCTAAAGCAATAAAATGAGAAGTGATAATTTAAAACCTAGAGATATTTTTTGGAATACATTGGGAATGATTACATATTCGGCAGTGTCTCTTTTGGTATCTATTGTGATAATAAATATTTCCGGAAGTATAGAAGGTGGAATATTTAGTTTTGGATTTTCTACTTTGGGTAGGTTAATATATATAGTTGCATACTTCGGTATAAGACCCATGCATATTGTAGACATTAAGTACAGATATTCATTTCATGATTATTTCTTTTTTGGCATAAAAGCTGCGACCATATCATTGCTTGCTGGACTCGCGTTCGTACTTGTGAGATATTTGTCAGGTAACTATACTTTAGTAAAATCCACATTACTCATTTTGCTAATACTCCATGCTGTAATTGATGGATTTGCTGACTATTATGAGTGTGAGTATCAACGAGTAAATAAGCTTTATATGTGTGGGCAAAGCGTGTTTTTTAGGATTTTTGTATTTACCGCTGCTCTTATTATTACTGTTTATTTAAGCAAAAGTTTATTATTTGCTGAGATAGTTGCAATTGTAGCAGAACTTATTATGTTTTACTTTCTTAATGTAAAAAGAAGTAGAGGCATTTTTAAGGAAGCAAAATTAAATAGTAAAAATAATAATATTTTTGCAGAGGCATTACCTTTATTTTTAGTAACCTTTCTTGATATGTATATATTTTCGGTGGCTAAATTTGCTATAGATTATAATTTGGGTGATGTGTATAGTGGATTTTATAATCTTATATTCATGCCTACAAATGTAATATATCTAGTTATGACTCTTTTTATGAAACCAATTTTGACACCGCTTTCTAATGCATATTATAATGATAAAGATGAATACAATAAAATACTTAGAAATACATTTTTCTTATCACTTTTTATTGCCATAGTATTTATTATAGGCACTTTTATTTTTGGCAATATATACTTAGGTATAGTTAAAGTCATGACAGCAGGAGCATACAATAATGTAGCAAAAGAAATAGTTATTTACAATTTTACTATGGAGTTTGTTGTACTTATAATAGCCATATTAGGAGGATGCTTTTACACAGTTTGTACCCCTATGTATTTTGCGATTATAATAGAAAACAAGCAAAGATATTTGCTTATATCATATGGAGTTATTGCTGTTCTTTCATTTTTTATATCAAGGATGTTTGTATCAATAGCCGGAATAATAGGCGCAGCTATATCATTTTTGCTTAGCATGTTTTTGCTATTTGTAGGTGTGTTGATAGTGAAAGGTGTTACAAGATGAGTGGTAGTAAAAAATATGATGTAGTTATATTGACACATGCACCAAAAGATGATCTTGTGCATTCGATTGAAAAATTGATCACACAGTCCATCATGCCTGAAAAAATCATTATTTATAATACTAATGAAAAAATTTTTTATAAGAATATTAATGATATTAATGAGTTTGAAAAACTTTTGTCAGACAATGATGGTTTAATAAAGATTGTTAATATTGATGAGGCTAATTTTGATCATGGCAAGGCGAGAAATGATGCTGCAAACTTATGTGAATCAGATTATATACTATTTTTAACTGATGATGCAGTACCATATGATAGTTACTTAGGCGAGAAGCTAATGAAGGCATTTGAAGAGTATGACAAAAAAGGATTTAATGTGGCTGTAAGTTATGCACAGCAGATTGCCAAAAGTGATGCGAAATTAAAAGAGAGATATGTAAGAGAGTTTAATTATCCGACACATGATATAATAAAAATGAAGTCAAGAGAAGATGAATTAGGCATAAAAAATTACTATTGTTCAAATGTCTGTGCCATGTACGATAGAAAAATCTTTAATGAACTTGGTAAGTTTGAAGAAGGCATAATTTTAAATGAGGACACTTTTTATGTGTATCTCGCAATAAATAAAGGTTACAGCGTCATATATTATGCTGATGCCAAAGTGTTTCACTCACATAATCTTAGTTATCGTGAACAGTTTAGTAGAAATTTTGACATAGGTGTTTCGCAGTTTGAAAGGAAAGAGATTTTTAATAAGATTCCTTCAACAAAAGAGGGCAAAAAGCTGCTTTTAAATGTTTCACTTAAATTGTTATCAAGATTTCATATAATTATGTTTGTTGACTTTGCTATAGAATGTTTATATAGATATATGGGTTTTAAAAAAGGCAAAAATTTTGAAAAATTAACAATAGATGAATGCATAAAATATTCAGCAAATAAAAACTATTTTATAAATAAAAAATAATATGTTAATAGAACTAATTAAAAATTTGAAAATGATATTAAGCCTTGCGAAGTCGGATTTTAAGAAAAGATTCGTAGGATCATATTTTGGGGTGCTTTGGATGTTTATACAGCCACTCGCTACAGTGCTTGTATATACACTTATATTTCAAGTTGGATTTAAATCTGTACCACCTGTGCCTGGTATTCCATATGTGCTTTGGCTTATACCAGGTATCATACCTTGGTTTTATTTTCAAGACTCACTGCTACAAGGGACAGGAGTTCTATACGAATATAATTTCCTTGTAAAAAAAGTTGTGTTTAATGTTTCTATGCTCCCAGCAGTAAAATTGGTATCGGTGTTTTTAAGTCATATTTGTTTTATAGTAATTATGTTTATTGTTTTTATTGTAGCAAGAGTTCCAATAAGCATAAAATGTCTTATGATAATTTATTTTTCATTTGCTTTATCAATATTCTCTCTTGGTTTAATATATTTTACTAGTTCTATAAATGTATTTTTCAAAGATATGGGTCAAATAGTAACGATACTTATGCAGTTTGGCATTTGGATGGCTCCAATTATGTATGATGAGAGTTTATTCATAAATAGGGCGCCTATTGTTTGTGATTTGATAAAATTAAATCCAATATATTACATAGTAAAAGGATATAGATTTGCTATGATAGGAGATAGTTTTAAAGATTTCGGAATACTAACAATATATTTTTGGATTGTGACTATTATTGTTTTTATTATAGGAAGCAATGTGTTTAATAGATTTAAAGTACATTTTGCAGATGTATTATAAGTTATATGATTAAGTTTATATTGATTATAATTTTAATATTGCTATTCGGAGTTTATACTGTTTTTGATGCAGTTATTTGCTTTTTTATAAATAGATATGATAGAACTTTTGTTGAGAAGCACAGTATGAAAGTAGTTCAAACAATATTTAGAGCTGTTAATGTTATTGCAGGCGTGAAAGTACATGTGGCAGGCTTGGCAAATCTCAAATCACTAAGTAATGAAAAATCATTTTTTGTAATCTCAAATCATAGAGGTTTTTTTGACATAATAACTGGATACACACTATTTACAAATCTGACTGGAATAGTTTCAAAAGATAGTTTAAAGAAGTTACCGATAGTCCATTATTGGATGAAAAGGATTAACTGTCTGTTCTTAAATAGAAATGATTTAAGAGATGGTGTTAAGATGGTTATTGATGCTATAAATAATATAAATAATGGAATTTCAATGTGGGTATTTCCAGAGGGGACTAGGTGTAAGAATGAAAATCCTCTTGAACTACTTGAGTTTAAACAGGGTGCATTTAAAATTCCAGAAAAAACTAATTGTTATATCTTGCCAATTTCTTTTAGAAATACCGAAAAGGTTTTTGAAAAACAAATACCACGGGTTAAGGCAACTGATATATATATAAACATTGGAGTTCCTTATAAAATGAGTGAACTTTTAGATGAAAACAGAAGTAATATTGCTACATATAGCCAAGAAGTAATCAGAAACTTGTTGGCGGAGGAGAAAACATGGCAGATGCTATAGAAAAAAAGAATATTCTTGTAGTCGATGACGAGAAAGAAATTGCGGAGTTAATTGAGATTCATTTGATGAGTCAGGATTACAATGTTACAAAGGCTAAGAATGGAGTAGAAGCTTTGAAGATGCTTGATGAGAATCATTTTGATTTGGTGCTTCTAGATGTTATGATGCCTAAAATGGATGGAAAGGAAACACTTAAAAAAATTCGTGAAAAGAATAATGTGCCAGTAATAATGGTTACTGCAAAGACTAGTGAAAAAGATAAGGTTGAAGGGCTAACTCTTGGAGCGGATGATTATGTGACTAAACCTATAAAACCACTTGAGCTTATAGCAAGGGTAAAGGCACAACTTAGACGATTTACAGTGTTGAATCCAAATAAGGTAGAGATTGAAGAACCTGATGAAATTACAATTAGAAATCTTTATATCAACAAGGTGACGCATGATGTAAAGGTCGATGATGAGCTTATTAAGTTAACTAAAATTGAGTTTGACATATTGTATTTACTTGCCAAAAACCCAAACAAGGTTTTCTCTACTGAAGAAATATTTGAAAATGTGTGGAAAGAAAAAAATTTCGACGCGACTAATAATGTAATGGTACACATAAGAAGACTTAGAAACAAATTAAAGGAAGAAACTCGAGAAGAAAAAATTATAACTACTGTATGGGGTGTAGGATACAAGATTGAGAAATAGACTTTTAAAAAATTACTATAGTAGATTTATTTTAAATGTTGTGAGTGCTAGTATAATTCTTTTTGCATTTACATCATTTTTAGTATATAACACGATAATTTTAGAAGATAATAAAGATAATATTAATCTATATTCATTGATATTGTTTTTGCTTCTAGGTATAATTGCATTCGCAATAACTTTTATATTTTTAGAGAGAAAGAGAACTAAGTATATAGAAGAGATATATATAGGCATTGAAAAAATGTCACAAGGTGATTTGAATAGTAAAATAGAGTCAAAAGGTGATGATGAGTTATCTATGATGGCATTTAATATAAATGTCATGCAGGATACTATTAACAAACTTATTGTTAGTGAGAAGGAAAGCGAGAAAACTAAAAACGAACTCATTACCAATATAGCTCATGATCTTAGGACTCCTCTCACATCCATAATAGGATATCTTGACATTTTGGTAAACAATAAAAATCTAAGTGAGAATAAAAAGCAAGATTATCTTGGTATAGCTTTTGAAAAGTCTAAAAAACTCGAAGTTTTGATCGAAGATTTGTTTTCATTTACCAAACTTAATTACGGTGATGAACTAGCTGTCAATAAAGAGAGGATAGATATAATCGAACTCCTAAATCAGTTGGTTTCTGAGCTATATCCACTTTTTGAAAACAACAATCTTGAGTGTAGTATGCAAACCAATGTCAACTCACTTGTACTTAATTTGGACCCAAAACTCATAGTTAGACTTTTTGAAAATCTTATAAACAATGCCATTAAATATGGTAAAGATGGTAAACATATTATAATTAAAGTTAAGTATAATAAGGATCTAGAAGTAGTTGAAATTAGTATAATTAATTTTGGACAAATGATCCCAGAAGATGCGCTCAAAAAGATATTTGAGAAGTTCTATAGAGTGGACAATTCAAGAACAAGTACAACTGGGGGCACAGGGCTAGGACTTGCTATCGCAAAGAGTATAGTTGAATTACATGGAGGAGAGATAACAGTTAAATCAGATACTGATGGCACTGAGTTTAAAGTAAGTTTTAAGACTACTTAATAATGATTAGATTATTTTTGAAAATTAAAATATTTGTTATATTGATGTTAGTAATTACATTCACTAGCACGTTTTTGGTTTTTCCTGCATTTGCTGAAAATGTTGGTATCTCTTTAAATTATGGTATAAATAAAGTGGCAAAGAGTGGCATGGAGTTACCAATTGAACTTACGATAGAAAATAAAGATACGCAAGAATTCAGAGGATATGTCACTTTAAATGTGTATGAGAGTAATAGATCTGTTTTTGTGTATAGAATAGATGTGAATATAGGTGCTCGTTCTTCAAGTACATATTATAGAACCATATCGATTACCAATTTATTTAACACTGTGGGAATAAATCTATATAATTGGAAAGAAGAATTGGTTGCGAATGAACGAACAAATATAGATTTAACTTTTTATAATGATAGATTAATAATAGGGGTAATTTCGTCTGATTACAATTCACTATCGTATTTAGATAATATAATATTAACAAATAGTTCTGTGCAAACAAAGATAGTCCCAATCAGTATAGATAAAATACAAAGCAACAGTCGATACCTAGATACTGTTGATATGTTGCTTATATCGGATTATGATTTTAGTGGACCTCAATATATTGATGATGCAATTAATAATTTAGTCGGAAGTGGGAAACCAGTGTTTATTGGGCTTAGCAAAAATGATAGTCTTAATAAATTGCCAGCATCACTACGATTTGAATATAATGATGAAACTGGTGGCAATATGGGGGAACGGAAATTTAACATTGATGGAGGAATAGTTGTAATTACCCCATTTAGTTTTATTGATTTTGGAAAGACTAAGGATGCTGGAAATAAGTTTATAGAACTTTTAGAAGAGAATGTTGATGAGTCGTGGATTTTAAAACTTAATAATGGCAATAGTTCATATTTAAATAATGATTATTACAACATTAGTAATTTACTTAATATTATTGACAAGATGAAGTTGCCTGATATATTTATTATTTCAGTTTTACTTCTATTCTATGTCTCTTTTTTGACGATTATAATATATGTATTTTTGAGAAATATTAATAAGAGAGAGCAGTATGGTAGGTATGCTGCCTTTTTTTCCATAATATATACTATTGTGATGGTGGTATTCGGTTATTCCGTAATGAAAAAAAATACCTTTTTGACTTATCTCAGTATAGTAAATATCAATGATGCTAATACCAAAGAAACCGCATTTTTAAGCTTTAGAACAAGTGAAGGCGGCAACTACTCTTTTGATACAGGAAAAAATATAAAGATAAATCCAATACTTATGAATAATAAAGAGCCGATTATGAGTTTAAACTTTATGAATTCAAGTGAGATAAAGTCAACTATTTTTACAGAAGATGATGAGAGAAAGTACATCAATGTAGAAAATGCTAAAGATTTTGATTCAAATGTATTTATATATGAGAATAGTAATTATTTAAATGATATATACAATTTAGATTGTTCGTATCAGCGCTTTGATGGTACAGTATCTGGAAGAATAACTAACAAGATGAATCTTACAATTAAAGATGCACACATATTATTATTTGGGAAAATAATAAAAATTGGGGATATAGAGCCAAGTCACAGCATATCACTTTCAAGAGCAACAAATATTGGTGCACCTATAGGAAACAACATAATGCTTTCAGATATTATCTCTGATGAGAGTAATCGCAATATAGTGAAATATTATTTGGATGAGAATGTATTTGGATACTATGATTATGGACTTTTATTTGGTTTTATTGACAATAATGGAACTATAGATATAAATTCAAAAGACGTAGGCGATGTATATGGTAGAACATTAATTGTAACCAAGATTAATAGAGATCAAAATCTAATTTTTGATGATTATTGTTCACTTAAGTATCCTGTCAATAATGTTGAAGGGTATTATAGTCACGAGACAAATACCATAAATGGCGACACAGATGTTGTAAATGAATATACATTTGAAACAGTGGGTAAAATTAGCAAAATATATTTTGAGGGTATAGATAGCTATGATCATGGATCGCTTGAATCATACGTTCCATTTTATGGTGAGATATTGGCGTATAATTACCATAATAATACTTATGAAGAAATAGTTAATAATACTATAGATATTGATACATTGGATAACTATCTTATGCCAAATAATAGAATAATTGTTAAATTTAATCCTCTAAGCAGGGACCCTCTTTATAGGAAAATTAGTGTACCTATCATGAGAGCAATCGCAGAAAAATGATTGAGTTTAAAAACGTAAAACTAAATGTAAACAATATTGATATACTAAATGAATTATCATTTGAAATACCAGATAATTCAGTAGCATGTATTTTAGGTAACAAAAAATCAGGTAAGAGCTCTATATTAAAAATACTAACAGGTGTATATAGAAACTATTATGGTGAAGTTCTATATAACGGTAAGGATTTGAATGATTTTAAAGAATGTAAAATTGATATTTTACATGATACTAGAGAAAAAGATCCGGATATAACAGTTAATGAATATCTTAAGTTTTATGCAAGTATTTATAGAAAGCAAGAAGTGAACGATTTGGAAACATATATAGACAACATGTTAAAGAAATTTTCACTTATGTCATATAAGTATACTAGTTTGGATTCAATAGATAATGAAAATTATAAGTTAGTAGAATTAATACGTATATCTATTAATGATCCACAAGTTATATTATTTGATAATTTATTTTCAAGTGAGAATGTTGATTTCAATGAAAAGTTACTTGAGTATATCAAGGACTTGATAGGGCATAAGACACTTGTATTTGCTTCAAGAAGTTTGAGCCATGTAGAAGAAATAGTATCTCATATACTGGTTTTAGATGCGGGAAATTTAGTGGCATGTGGTAAAAAAGAAGAAGTGTATAAAAAAGCTGAACTTAGTAATAAAATAGAAATCGAAGTGCTCAGCAATATACAAGATGCTATAAATGTGTTATATAGTGATGCTAATATAGCAAATATTGTCTACAATGAAAGAATTATATCTTTTTCTTTGTTATCTAATATAACTCATTCAGATGAACGTAATCAAGTTGAAGCAGAAATATTAAAAAAACTTGTTGATTGTGGCGTGGAAGTATATTCATTTAAAAAACAGCGAGTTAGATTTGAGCAATTATTTGGAAGGTTAAAAGGATAAAATGTATAATATTTTAAAAATTTTATCAAGGTTAAATGAAGTTTATGTGAAACAAAGGCTTTTGCTTGTTATTTTGATTGCTCAAAACACTATATTGTCGCTCATTATGCTCATATTTGCAAATGTAATAATAACAAATGGTCAAATAAATGGGGAACTTGATTATAGTCAAATTAGATTATTTTATAATACTGCGATAATAATGTTATTTCTTATTGTATTAATATTTGCACCTATACTTTTATCACGTTCACTAAATGACCTTTATAAAAAGAACATTATTGAGCATCTTTTATCTGCTAGAATAGATATAAGTGAAATTGTATATGCTGTTTATTTTAGAGGATTTACAACACTTATAATAGTGCTTATCTCTGCATTCCCTATTATAGTCATATCGTTTTACTTTGGTGGATTTGGAGTTGTTAAGATTTTGCGACTGCTTGGTATAATGTTAAGCTATGCCACGCTATTTTCATCAATATGTCTATATATATCCGCTAGTTTTGTGGATGAAAATGTTTCCACTGTTATATCATATTTTTCAGGTCTTGTTCTTACATTGCTTAATATTTATTATATGAACTATTTTTTGAATAATGGTTTAATATTTGTGGCATATATACTTTTTAATATTATAATTAGCCTTATCTTAGTTTCAGTAGCTAAAAAGACGGAAATATTTAATGCTTGATAAATGTGCCATTTTACTATATAATATATTCTCACTAATTTTTATGAAGGAAGGAACTTATGTTCCCTGAGAGGTAAATATGAGTTGGAAAATAAGCTAGTTGATTTAGTACATATCACAAAGTACTTTGATAATGAATTAATACTTGACGATCTAAATCTTTCAATTAAAGAGAACTCTTTTGTTACATTACTTGGACCTTCGGGCTGTGGAAAGACTACCACTCTTAGAATTCTTGGTGGTTTTTTAACTCCTGATAAGGGGCAAGTTTTTTTTGATGGAAAAGATATTACTAATTTACCACCAGAGAAGAGGCAGTTAAACACTGTTTTCCAAAAATATGCATTATTTCCACATATGAATGTTGCAGACAATATTGCTTTTGGCCTTAAAATTAAGAAAAAGAGTAAAGAATATATCGATGATAAGATTAAGTATGCACTTAAACTTGTAAACCTAGAAGGATATGAAAAAAGAGACATTGATGCGCTTTCTGGTGGGCAACAACAAAGAATAGCAATAGCAAGAGCAATAGTTAATGAACCAAAACTTTTGTTGCTTGATGAACCGCTTGGTGCACTTGATTTAAAACTTCGTCAAGAAATGCAGTACGAACTCATAAGATTAAAAAATGAGCTTGGAATTACATTTATATATGTTACCCATGATCAGGAAGAGGCACTTACAATGTCTGATACTATTATTGTGATGAACCAAGGTTACATACAACAGATGGGTACGCCAGAACAGATTTATAATGAACCTGAAAATGCTTTTGTTGCAACTTTTATTGGTGATAGTAATATTGTAGATGGAAAAATGATAGAGGACTATGTAGTCGAGATTTCAGGTAAGAAGTTTAAGTGTATAGATGCAGGATTTGGAAGCAATAAAGCAGTTGATATAGTTATAAGACCAGAAGATGTCGAGATAGTTCCGCCAAATAGCGATAAGGCTATTCTCCACGGTAGAATGACACATGTAATATTTAAAGGAGAGATGTACGAGATGCTTTGCGTTACTGATGATGGTAAAGAGTGGTTAGTTCATTCTACTATATTACATGAGCCTGGAAAAGAAGTTGGAGTATATGTAGAGCCATTCAATATTCAGATAATGAATAAGCCTACATCTGATGATGAGGCTGCTATAGACCCTATAGAGGATGAGGCAGAGGATTAATGAATAGCAAACTTAGAAATCAACTTGTAGCAACACCATATACTATCTGGATGATCGGATTTATAATCATCCCCTTGCTTTTTGTTGTGTACTATGGTTTGACGAATGATGCCAATTTATTTACTCTTGATAATGTTATTAGTTTTTTTAACCCCATACATCTAAAGAGTTTCGTACAGGCATTTAAACTGGCATTTATCAGTACACTTATATGTATAATACTTGCTTATCCAATTGCTCTTATATTTAGAAATAGTAAGACAAAGAAGACATCCTTTGTTGTTTATATATTTATACTCCCTATGTGGATGAACGGCCTACTCAGAATTTATGCTTGGCTTACACTGATAGAGAAGAGAGGAGTAATCAACATAATATTAACTGCCCTTAGGTTACCTAATATAAATATAGTAAATACAGAGACTGCAATAATTCTTGGCATGGTTTATGACTTTTTACCATTTATGATACTACCACTCTATAATGCACTTATTAAAATCAATGATGATACATTAAATGGTGCTAGGGATTTGGGCGCAAACGAGCTTCAGGTGTTCACTCGAGTAATATTCCCATTAAGCATTCCAGGCATGGTATCAGGAATAACAATGGTGTTCATACCATCACTCACAACTGTTGCAATATCTTATATGCTTGGTGGAGGATTATTTTTACTTATTGGAAATGTTATTGAGCAAGAGTTTTTGACGACATCAAACTGGCACCTCGGTTCAGGACTATCTTTAGTTCTCATAATATTTATATTTATAGTTATGGGTATTACAAATAAGTTTACTGATAAAGATGAGGAGTCAAATCTAATATAATGATAAGAAAAATATTAAAAGGTTCATATTTAGCATTCATATTATTATTTACCTATGTGCCGATACTTGTGATGGTGGTACTATCATTTAATTCATCAAAATCTAGAGTTAGTTTTGGCGGATTCTCTTTAAAATGGTACCAACAGATGTTTTCAGATCGAAATATAATGCTGGCGTTCAAAAATACTATTTTGATTGCACTTTTATCATCAATAATTGCTGTTGTCATAGGTACTATGGCAGCAGTTGCAATTAGTAATATGTCGAGAAGAAAGAGAACTATATATATGAGTATAACAAACATACCTATGTTAAATGCCGATGTAGCAACAGGTATTTCTCTTATGCTTTGTTTTATTATATTCGGTAAGATCATACCATTCTTTTCATCGCTTTCATTTTGGACTGTGTTAATTGCGCATATTACATTTAATATACCTTATGTGATATTATCTGTGCTCCCTAAAATGAAGGGAGCGTCTCAACTTGAGTACCAAGCGGCTAGAGATTTAGGTGCTACAAGTTCACAGGCGTTTTTTAAAGTAGTTTTGCCTGAGATTATGCCGGGCGTTGTGAGTGGATTTATGCTTGCTGTCACTATGAGTTTAGATGATTTCATTATAACTCATTTTACGCGTGGCGCAGGAATAAACACAATATCAACTTTAGTATATGCACAGGTAAAGAGAGGATTAAACCCATCATTATATGCATTATCTACGGTTATGTTTTTGATAGTACTGATTATATTATTAGTTACTAATTTTGTATCAAATAGAAATGAGGTTGACTAATGTATATTTTGTCACTTGATTTTGGAAGTACAAATTTTAAATACTTGGTTTTAAGTATTAGCGAAAACGAGAAAGAAACAAATATTGATTTAGTTGGCAAAGGAAGGAACGCAGTAACTGACTTTGCCACATTTATTTTAGAGGTATTAAATAGTTATAATATAGATAAAAAAAATGTAGAGAAAATAGTTGCTACTGGTACAGGAAGTTCTTTTCTTGGTAATGACTTTGATGGGATAGAGATAATAAAAGTAGATGAGTTTAATGCTATTGCCTATGGAGGTCTTGTGCTATCTAAACTTGATAAGGCCAATGTAGTATCAATTGGTACAGGAACTACAATAGTATATAGTGATTTAAAAAGAGTAGATAGAATAGGTGGTACTGGACTTGGTGGGGGTACTTTAGTAGGACTTGGAAATGCAGTTTTATCTGATGTTTCAAATGAAGAAGCTAAGGTTGTCAATTTTAAGACTTTGATAGATATGGCAAAAAATGGTGACAAGACCAATGTCGATTTAATGATAGGCGATATCAATAAAGGCGACATAGGAAATCTGACAGTTGATATTACTGCGGCCAATTTTGCAGCCATCAATAAGAAAGCAAATAAATATGACTATGTGGCAGCAGTGCTCAATATGATTTTAGAGAATATTGCATTACTTGTGAAGGCCGTTTCAAATGATGAAACAGTAGTCTATATAGGTACAATGGTTTCTGACGAATATATAAGAAAATGTTTATTAAAAATTTCAGAATATACTGGAAATAAAATTGTATTTGTAGAGGATTCAGAGTATGCGATAGTGATTGGGGCATGGGAGTATTATCTACTTAACATAAGGAAAAATTATTAATGAAGAGAATTAAAAGTATAATTGAATATGTTATTGTTTTCACGCTGTTATTGGCTATTTGTTTTTATGTAAATAGGGATATAGTGATAAAGGCTTTGTATATGGATGACTTGTATCACTGGGCTTGGTTTAGAGGATTAAACATTTTTGAATTTGCTTTTAAATTTTATGGAGTTAGTAGATATAGACCTGTTTTTGATGCAATACAGTATATTTTTTATATAATAATAGATACTGATCCTTTTAGATATGTGATCATTAATAAAGTTTACAACTGTATAGTGGCTCTATTTATTTATCATTTTATAAAGAGGGTAGATGCAGGTAGGGTGGTAGCATTTTTGTTTTCTTCATTGTATCTCATAGCACATTTTGCTTATTATCAAATAGGACAGGGAATAGGATCTCTAGAAACTGATGCACAATTTTTTGCCTTAGTGATTTTATTTTTTTCACTAAAACTATCTGGAGCAATCAAATTATTTCCTAAAGCAAAAGATAATATGTGGAACACAGTTATACTTTTTGTTATGTTCTTTGTGATTTCGTTTACACATGAAAGATTTATGGGAATGGCTGTGCCGATTGCGATTGCAGTATTAATGTCTAGAGATGATAATGACATAAGTATTTCAAAAAGAAAAATAGTGTCTCTAATAGTATTTGTTTTTGAAATATTGCTTATATGTTTTATAAGGTTTTTAGCAATTGGTAAAGTTATGCCTGCGGGAACAGGTGGAACTTATGTTGAAGAAACATTTAATATACTTGAATGTATAGGATACTGTTTTGCACAGGTGGCATGTATATTTGGGATAAATATTGGGCCGGATTATTTATATGGTGTAGACTTTTTTAGTCTTGCAGGACCAAAAGTCAAATTACTAGCTTTAGTATCTATTATAATTATTGCTGCTACGATAGTAACTTATATTTATTGTAGAATTAAAAATAAGTCACAAAAAAATAGCATAGCAGGGGACTTGATATTTTTATCTTTCATAGCAATGTGTATAGGTGCATCTAGCGTTACTATAAGGGTTGAAATGAGATTTGTATATGTAAGTTTTACTGGAGCAGTTATTTATCTTGCATATATGTGCGGACATATTCGTAATAGTTTTTCAATTGAAAAGTTTAAGTTAATACCTATTGCTTTGTTGATTTTGGTATTTATCACAAGGGTACCTATAGAGTTTAGATATAGAACATACTTCCCGAAAATTCACTGTTACGTGGACTTAAATAGGGTTAATTCTATTTATGACAACACGATTGGTAGATATGGGGTTGATGATGTACTCCATAAAAAGAAAATTTATATTATTGAAAAGTTTTATGGCATGACAGATTTTTATGCTGAGTATTTTTTTAAGATTTATGACAAAGACAATGTTGGCAATAAGATTATACTTATTAATGATGTTTCAGAGATCCCACAGAGTGATTTAAACGAGAATACTATAATATTATATGAGAATTATGATGAAAATGATTACAAATCACTATATTAGTAATAAATATGATTTTAACACTTTTTACAACTTTTTTTAAAATCGGTCTTTTCACTTTTGGCGGTGGATATGGAATGATATCTATTGTTAAAGATGAGTGCATTGATAAGAAAAATTGGATTACAAATGATGAATTTGTAAATCTTATTGCAGTGGCAGAAAGTACACCTGGACCAATAGCAGTGAATATGGCAACTTATATTGGATATAAACAGGCAAAGCTAATAGGATCAATTGCTGCAACGATAGGAGTTGTATTGCCATCTATAATTATCATATATATTATAGCGATATATTTAAAAGATTTTCTAAAATACAAAATTGTTGCCAATGCATTTTTTGGAATACGAATTGCTGTGGCAATTATAATTATGCGTACTGCATGCAATCTTATAAAGAATGAGATTAATAATTCGGACAAAAAAGCACTCATTACTATTTTATTTGTATTTTTCACAATTATATTCTTTATTATTGAAATATATGATATTAATATAAGTTCAGTAGTCTTGATATTCTCAGCAATTGGACTTGGAATCATTATGAGCATAGTGAGGTATAGAAATGATATACATTAAACTCATAATTGATTTTTTCATAGTTGGCATTTTAAGTTTTGGTGGAGCATACGCTGCCATACCACTTATAAAAGATGTAGCAACTCATTATGATGTAATCACCGATGAATTGTTAGTAGATTTTATTGCGATTTCGGAAAGTACACCTGGATCTGTAGCTGTAAATCTTGCTACATTTGTCGGAGCCGAAGTTGCTGGAATACCTGGTGCAATTGTTGCTACATTTGCTGAAATTTTACCTGCATTTGCGATAATACTTGTATTCACTATTTGCTTTAGTGATTTGTTGAAGAACAAAAGAGTGGAGTACGCTTTATCAATTATTAGGCCATGTATAGTAGGACTTATAATGGCTGTAGGTATAAGTTTATATTATAAGCAGATAGTTCCTAATCTTATTAAATATATTGATTTGGAGAAATATATAAAATCAATATCAGAGAAGATAGCAGTAGATATACCAGTAGATGTGAATATTAATGCATTGGCATATGAAGATCTTCTATATTTTTTCTATATTTTTAAGTTAATTGTTATAACTATACTTATATTTGTATCAATAATCATATATAAGAAAGTTTTTAAGAAAAAAATGTCTGCTATATTAATCATTATATTAGGAGCGATTTTTGGCATATTATTTGGAGGATTTGGAGAAAAAGCACTTGAATATATGTCAGAATTAGCAAAATAATTGATTTTTAGGTATAGTAATATTAAATATATTATGATATAATGAAAGTATGTTTAAAAGGGTAAAAATTTCAATTTTACTTATTGCTTGTTTATTAATTACTAGTGTATTTTGTACCTGTGCA
>CAMYZE010000009.1 GCA_947303805.1 uncultured Clostridia bacterium
CAGGCACCAACATTATGTATAATGGTATCTCAGGGCCAGGAGTGGTAGAAGAGACTAAAGAGACTGTACCATTAATAGGTACACAGGTTATAGAAGTAGCAACTGAAAGTAAAATATACATTCATGATGGAATTGCATATGTGAAGGGTGAAGATAAGGGGAAGTTTTCTCTATCTGGCTATTGTGCTTGCAATAAATGTGGAACTGGCACAGGAATTACAGCAAGTGGGAAGCCGGTGAGAGAAGAGCATACCATAGCTTCAGATTGGAAAGTTTTACCAAAAGGAACTGTTATAATACTTGAAGATGCCATAGGTAAAGATGGCCAGGTCTATGATGGAGTATATGTAGTAGAAGACAGAGGTGGCGGGGTTAAGAATAATCATCTAGATATTTATAGACCAACGCACGAACTCGCATCGCTAGTTACCCATTATGGTAGAGCATATGGAAATGTATATATAGCAGAAGAGTATAAACCAGCGACTAGTTCGAACATTAATAAGAAATCGTAGGGGCAAGTTTTACAAGTCCGGAAGGAATAATATGGATAGCAATTGTATTTTTTGCAAAATATTGAATAAAGAAATACCATCAAAAGCGGTTTATGAAGATAATGATTTTTTGGCATTCCTTGATATAGCACCTGGGACCAAAGGTCATGTGCTCATAGTACCAAAGGAGCATGCAGCTACATTATCTGATTTAAGTGATGATAAGGCATCAAAGATACTTGTGCTTGCAAAGAAGATAGTTGCAGCCATGAAGAAAGTTCATGGATTTACTGATTATAATATTATACAAAACAATGGCGAACTTGCTGGGCAAACCGTAAATCATTATCATTTACATATAATACCAAGATATACTAAAGGCGAAATAGGCTTATGGACACCACATGATGGAGATCCATCTGTGACAGATGAATCTGCAGAGGCAGTAAGAAAATTATTAAAATAATATAAATATTAAATACATGGGAGGTATTTATTATGATTCAGAAATTAAATCCAATACTTGAAGAGGCTGCAAGAAAAAATCGCGCAGTAGGAGCATTTACAGCTACAAGTTTCGAAATTTTAAGGGCGATTATTGAAGTAGCTGAAAAAAGAGGAGAACCAGTAATAATTAAACATTCTGCAACTTTTGAAGATGAGGTTCCTCTCAAGTATATGGGACCAGTGATAGTTGAATTAGCTAAGAAGGCAAAAATTGATGTATGCCCAATGCTTGATCACTGTAAAGATGCTGATTATATAAAACAAGGTTTAAAAATGGGATTTACTGCTGTAATGTATGATGGAGCAGATTTACCATTTGAGGAGAACGTTAAGAAGGGAAAAGAAATTGTAGACCTTGCAAAGTCAGCAGATGCAAATATCGAAGCAAGTTTCGGATTTGTAGGGGGACACAAGAGTGAGAAATCAACCATAACGGATGTAGAGCAACTTATGAAATATTTGAATGAAGTAGATATTGATGCACTTGCACCATCAGTAGGAAATTCACATAGTGCTACAGAGCAAAAAGAATTAAATTATAATTTGCTTAAAGAAATTTCTGAAAAAACTAATCTCCCATTAGTACTTCATGGTGCAGGAAACTTACCAAAAGATGCTATAAGAAAGGCTATAGAGTGTGGAGTTAGAAAGATTAATTATTTCTCAAATGCAGGCATCAAAGAAATACAAGACTATATTGCAACTACTAAGGTGTTCTCATTTGCTTCAATGACAAATATTGTGGTTAACGCAGTTGCAAAAGATATAGATGAGGCAATGGCAGTGTTTTCAATGAAATAATATTAAAATTATATATAGTAAAAAGCACGCAATCGCGTGCTTTTTATTTTCTTGTAAGTTGATAAATATATGATATAATTAGTCTATGAAAGGAATAGAAATTTCCAAAGAATTCTACGAAGAATATGGCATCCCTATGATACGAAATGAGTTTCCAGAACTTGAACATAGGCTTGCTTTTGGTCTTGTGGGTGCTGGGTCAGAATGTTTTAAATATGACGATGAAGTATCAATGGACCATGATTTTGACCCTGGTTTTTTGATTTTTATTCCTGATGATATAGATGATGATATAAAGTTTAGGCTGGAAAGAGCATACGCTAAGCTTCCGAGAGAGTATAAGGGCATAAAGAGAGAGATAATGTCACCTGTGGGTGGTAATAGGAGAGGAGTAAAAAGAGTATCTGACTTTTTGAAAGAGAAGACTGGTACGGTAGATGGGAAGTTGTCTATATATGACTGGTTCAACATACCTGAAGAGTCGCTTGCAGAAATCACTAATGGAGAGATTTGGAAAGATGATAGTAACATAATTTCAAACATAAGATTAAAGTTATCGACATTTCCAGAGGATATAAAATTGAAAAAAATAGCTGGTGAACTTTTGATTATGGCTCAATCTGGGCAATATAATTATGAGAGATGTGTATCGCATAATGAGTTTGGAGCAGCAAAACTTGCACTATATGAATTTGTAAATGCCAGTATGCATGTGGTGTTTTTATTCAATGAAGTTTATATGCCATTTTATAAATGGAAATTTAGAGCGATGAGGGATTTGTCTTGGCCCAAGAGCTTTAAGGTTAAAAGCGAGTTAAATAATATTTCAGGAGTAGAGGATGATAGTTTAGTTGAAGTTCCATTAGAAAAGAAACTTGAGGCGCTATTGTCAGTAACTGACGATAAAATTTTAAGTAATAAAGTTAGTATAGATGTAAATTTATTAGCGAAACTGTTTATAGATCGATTGAATAAAGATGGTCTGTCTAATCGACAAGAAATTTACTTAGAAAGACATGCCTATGAAGTAAATAATAAAATAAAAGATAACGAAATAAGAAATATGAATATATTAGCAGCAATTTGAGGTGAGTATGGACGAGATAAAAAAAGAGGATTTTGTAATTAAACCTTGTAAATCATGTTCTAATCCGGTTACTATTGATATGGATAGAATTAAAAGGAAACTTGACGTTCACTTTGACAAAAAAGAGTTCGATCAAGCTGAGAGGCTTATTAACTACTGGATAGTTGAGGCTAAGAATGGAAATAATTTAAGGGCAGAGCTAGAACTTCAAAATGAATACATGGGTTTTTTAAGAAAGATGAATAGGCGAACAGACGCTATTTCCCATGCTGAGAGGGCAGCAACTTTGGTTAGAGAACTAAAACTTGATAGAACCGTAGGTGGCGCAACCGTATTTTTAAATGTAGCAACTGTATATAAAGCATTTGGCAATGCAAATGCTGCAATGTCATATTTTAACAAGACAAAAGAGGTATACGACCAAAATTTGAAAGATGATGACAAACTTTTTGCAGGATTATATAATAATATGGCACTAGCTGCAGTTGACATGAAGCAGTATGATGCTGCAGAGAATTTTTATAAAAAAGCAATATGTATTATGAAAAATATTGATGGTGGTGAACTCGATGAGGCTATTTCGTATCTAAATTATGCTGATTTATTGTATGCAAAATATAAAAGCGATGTAAGTGAAGACTATAGTAAGTATGGTAACAAGATAGAGGAGTTCATAAAAGTTGCATGGGATCTTTTGAATAAAGACACTATACCTCATGATGAGTATTATAGATTCGTCTGCGACAAATGTGCAAGCAGTTTTGGCTTTTACGGTTTCTTTCTGTATGAAAAAGAACTTCGAAAGAGAGCAGAACCATGATAAAAATATTTGATACTCATGCACATTATAGTGACAATGTTTATGATAATGATAGAGAAACATTGTTCAAAAAAATGTATGAAGATGGAGTGGCATCCATAACGCTTATAGGTGCTAGCCTAGAAGAGTCAAAAAAAGAAAAGGAATTAGCACTAAAATGTGCAAATGCTAAAGGTGTGCCAAAATTTTATTATACAATTGGGGACCACCCTGACGAGATACCCAAATTCAGTCCCGAGAGTCAAGAAGGCACTGATTACTTAGAAGTACTTGAGAATTTGTGTAAGACTAACGGCAAAGTAGACGCTATTGCTATTGGGGAGATAGGACTAGACTACCATGGTGATTTTAAGACTGAAGAAGACTATAAGAATCAAAAAGAATGGTTTAAGTGCGAAATTAGTTTAGCTAAGAATCTTAATCTTCCTATAGTTGTTCATTCAAGGGATGCATGCGAAGATACATTTAGTATTGTCAAAGAATATATGAAAGGTATGAATGGTATAATTCACTGTTTTTCTTATGAAAAAGAAATAGCTATTGAGTATGTGAAGCTTGGATTTTATATTGGCGTCGGAGGGGTTGTGACATTCAAGAATGGGCGAAAACTTAAAGAGGTGGTAGAAAGTATTCCAATAGAAAAAATAGTGACGGAAACAGACGCACCTTGGTTATCCCCTACGCCACATAGGGGAGAAAGAAACAACTCATCATATATTAAATATGTGATAGAAGAAATAGCAAACTTGAAGGGAATGGATGCAGAAAAAACTGCAGAAATTTTATATAACAATGCTTTAGATGTGTATGGTTTGCATTAAGTTAAAAAATTGGCTATAATATATTTAGCAATGAAAAAGGCAAGAGGCATTAAATTAAAAAATAATTTCGTTTTCTGTTATCCTATTTTAGAAGAAAGTAAGAGTGCAATGCTTAAGAAAGTTACTGAGGTGGACGAACAGAAAAAGTGCATAATCGAGCTCAGGCTTGATTATTTGCTTAACGCAGGAATGAATATTGCTGAGATTATAAAAATTATTAGCTTGATTAAAGCAAAATATACAAATAAAAAGTTGATTGCTACTATTAGAACGGTGAGTGAGGGTGGCAAGGTTGATTTAACTAAAGAAAAATATTTTCTTTTTATTAAAGAGTTATATCTTAAATCAAAAGTACACTATATTGATGTAGAGTATAAGTTCTATAAAATTGACAAGATATATTACGATTCGCTTTTTAAAAAGAAAAAGAAAAAAATAATAATTTCAATGCATATATTTGATCGAATATTTTTTGAGAATGAGTATGTGAAATTATTTACTGAGATGGCTGAATCAAGTGGAAATATAGTGAAATTTGCCATAAAGACATTTACTAAAGAAGATTTATTCTCTTTTATGATTACGGCTCGAAAATGTGAAAAAATTATGAAAAAGAATAAAAAAGAGTCAATTTATATAGCAATGGGTATGGTAGGAACACTATCTAGGCTCTTACCGGAGTTCACGAAGACAAAGATAGTCTTTTTATCTGCATATAAGGATATAGATGTTGAATTAGGGCAGTTAAATCGTGAAAAATATGTGAAATATCGTAATATGCTTGCAAAAATTGATAAAAATTGATAAAATTAACAGGTTAAGTTTAGTTTAGGAGATTATGATGTTTAGTAAAATAAAGAAAATATTATATGTAGTTTTGATAGTTGCAATGGTTGTATCTTGTTTTTCTTGTGGAAAGAAGGTTAAACATAAGTGGTTAGAGGTTGGAGCAGATACTACACCTGTGAAGATAAACCCTGGAGTTCATCCAGAGAGAGGTTCCGATAGCAATGCGATTCCTATTATATTGATACCTGTTTATTATCCAACAGGTCGAGATAAAGATGGAGTGGCTCAGTACAAGAAATATTTATATGAGCTACTAGAACTGACGCCTGAAAGTGTAGATCAAGCACTTAAAGAAATAGGGCTTATAGATGAATCGTCATTGTTTTGCGATTTGG
This sequence comes from uncultured Clostridia bacterium, assembly GCA_947303805.1. Classification (GTDB taxonomy): domain Bacteria; phylum Bacillota; class Clostridia; order Lachnospirales; family Lachnospiraceae; genus UBA3633. The sequence goes on from CAMYZE010000009.1 coordinate 5,715, forward strand.
TTATTTCAGAGTCTGATGTAATTGTAGATGCTGGTCCTGGTGCAGCTGATTCTAAGCTGACGAAGAAGGGTACGGTACGATATGTTGATTTAGCATCACCAATAGACAATAGTGATAAGTATGAAGGTAAGTATGTAGCGAAAGACCTTGCTGGTATGATTGATCAACATGATGTAGAGTATTGTATCACAGCAACATTCCAAGAGAATTTTCAATTAGTATCCTGTGATATTGTGCCAGTTGACTATAGCGTATATAAAGAAATTCACGGAAAAAAATAATTAATTTAATCACAAATGATATTAAAAGAGAACTCTATAGTTCTCTTTTATTTATTAAGGAGATAAAGTTTTTATGAGTAATAAGTATTATATTACAACGGCCATAGTCTATACTTCTGGAAAACCGCATATTGGTAATGTGTATGATGTAGTACTTGCAGATAGTATTGCACGATATAAAAGAGAACAGGGTTACGATGTATTCTATTTGACTGGTACAGATGAACATGGAGAAAAGATTGAGAAGAAAGCTGCTGAGGCTCACTTAACTCCAAAGGAATATGTAGATAATATTGCCGGAAATGTAAAAGAAATATATGATCAAATTGGTGTAAGTTACAATAGATTTATAAGAACCACTGATGAAGATCATGTAAAATTAATACAACGAATTTTTGAAAAGATGTATAAGCAAGGCGATATATATAAGGGAGAGTATGAAGGATGGTATTGTACTCCTTGCGAATCGTTTTTTACAGATTCTCAACTTGTAGATGGAAAGTGCCCAGACTGCGGGAGAGAAGTATATAAAGCAAAAGAAGAAGCATATTTTTTTAAAATGTCTAAATATGCTGATAGACTTATTGAGTATATAAAAAACAACGATTTTATTGTTCCAGAGAGTAGAAAGAATGAGATGCTTAACAACTTTCTACTTCCAGGACTCAAAGACTTATGCGTGTCTAGAACATCTTTTACATGGGGCATCCCAGTTACTTTTGACGAAAAACACGTGGTATATGTGTGGCTTGATGCGCTTAGCAATTATATTACTGGTGTAGGCTATGACTTAGATAATAAAACTGAGCTATTTGAAAAGTTTTGGCCAGCTGATTTACATGTCATAGGAAAGGATATAGTGCGATTCCACACAATTTACTGGCCTATATTTCTTATGGCACTTGGACTACCTCTTCCTAAAAAAGTATTTGGACATCCATGGCTTCTTTCTGCAAGTGAAGAGTCAGATGATGGCACAAAGATGTCAAAGTCTAGAGGCAATGTGTTGTACCCTGATAAACTTTGTGAGGTATTCGGCGTAGATGCAGTTCGATTTTATTTACTTCATGAAATGCCATATGATAATGATGGAGTAGTTAGTTTGAAACTAATAACAGAACGTTATAATACTGATTTGGCAAATGTGCTTGGAAATCTCGTTAGTAGAACTATAGCTATGATAAATAAGTATTTCAAAGGTGAACTAGAAGATAAAAAGGTAAAAGAACCAGTGGATGATGATTTATATAGTGTAGTTAATAAGAGCATCGATATAGTAAATAACTCAATGGATAAACTAAAACTGCAAGATGCTGTTGAGTATGCATTTGACATATTTAGAAGATGCAACAAATACATAGACGAGACAGAACCATGGGCTTTAGCTAAAGATGAAACTAAATTTGATAGATTAAAAACTGTACTATATAATTTATCTGTAAATATATGTAAAGGTGCGAAACTTATTTATAGTTTTATGCCAAGCACATCAGAAAAAATATTAAAAATGTTTGCAATAGATGAAATATCTTTAAATGGTTTAAAAGATTTTGTTATTAAAGATAAAACGGTAGTTACAAATGAGAAAGAAAACCTATTTGTGAGACTAGAATTAAAAGATGTAGAAGCAAAGATGACGGAGTAATAGCTTGAACATATTAAGGTGGCTAGAATCAAAAAAAAGAGAAATCGGTTTATCACACAATGCATTAATAATTGTAGCGATGTTTGCTATGCTTGTGGACCATGTTGCTTTTGTGCTTATAAAAAATGGCAAACTATATGGTTATGATACAGCACTATATGAAAATGCGATTTCGTTGCCAGAAGCTAAACCATGGATATTGCTTTATACTATATTTAGGATGGTAGGTAGAATATCTTTTCCGATATATGCATTTCTGATAGTGGAAGGATTTAGAAAGACTAGTAATATATTTAAATATGTACTTAGAATTTTTATTTTGGCAATTGTTTCAGAACTACCATTTGATTTAATAGTTTTTAATAAATGCTTTAATGCTGATTGCCTTATGCTTCAGAATGTTGTTTTTACATATTTTATAGGTTTGCTTATGCTGGTAGCAGTTAAAGCCTTAAATTCAATTTCAGAAATTCTTTCAGTTGTCCCTGCTATAGTTGCAATTGTAGCTTGCTACTTACTAAAGACAGATTATTGGCTAGAGGGAATAATACTCATATATACTTTTTATATGTTTAGGCACGATTTAAATGTAAAATGTTTAATAGCACTCATAGTTACATTTATGATGAGTATTCAACGTTACTACGGCTTCGGTGTTTTGTCGGTATTTTTTATCTATTTTTATGATGGACAGAAGGGTTATCTTGATTTAAAAAGATTTCATTATATATTTTATCCATTACATATGTTTATATTATACGGAATTATTTTTATCACATATTGGAAATAATAAGACTTAAAAGTCTATAGGAGGATATTATGCTATTAATTGAAAAAATTAGAGCTGATCAAATATCAGCAATGAAAGAGAAAAACAATGAAAAGAAGCTCGCAATATCATCGCTTATTGATGCGGCTAAAAAAATTGTAATTGACAAGGGTGGGGATAGAGTAAATATTCCTGATGAAATAGTTACTCAAGTTGTTTTAAAAGAACTTAAAACTATAAAAGAACAAATTGACTCTTGCCCTGCAGATAGACAAGATTTGCTAACTGAATTCAAAAATAGATATTCCTATGTAGAGGCATATGCACCAAAACTCATGAGTAAAGATGAGATAATGAAACTTATAAATGACAAATTCTCAGATATAGTTGCAGGTAAGAATAAAGGACTTATAATGAAGACTATCATGCCAGAGCTTAGAGGGAAGGCTGATGGTAAACTTATAAATGAAATTGTTGAGGAACTTTGCAAGTAGAAATACTTAAAAGGAATGATATAGAGCCGAAATTAAAAACTCGATATTTATACGAGAATTGTTTTGATATAGGAAAAGATGACTTTATTAATTATTACTATGATGAAATTATAAAGAGAAATGAGATAGTCGTTGTAAAAAACGGCGATGATATTGTATCTATGGTACATTTGAATCCATACACCTATGATATTTGTGGTAGTATTAAACCTGTTCATTATTTAGTTGGTATAGCAACTGACAAAAATTATCGAGGTAAGGGTTTGATGAGACTATGTATTACTAAAGCTTTAGAATATTTGAATAGCTTAAATGAACCATTTTGTTATTTAGTTCCAGATAATAATGAGCTCGAGAAGGCTTATCAAAAATTTGGATTTGTGACAGTTAGTAAATTTGTTTTAGATAAATTTTCTAATGATAAATATGACATATTTCCATTTAAAAGTGATGAATATCTAAAGTTAATGAAAAACGAAGATTATTTTCTCAAATATGAAACTAAAGAGTATATTGAAGAGCTGAGTAATAAGTTAGTTATGATTAATGTTTTAGACAAGATTAACTATGATATTGATTTTTTTAAAAACAAAAAAATTTATGTGTGCCAAGAGGTTTAGATGTTAAACTTAAAAAAATTAACAATGGAAGATATTGAGATTATACGACCTTACTTTAAGTATACAAGAAGTAATAATTGTGATAATTCAGTGGGCGGGTCTGTAATGTGGGCCGATTTTTTTAATACAAGGTATACTATAGTTGATAAGACTTTAATATTTGCAGTAACTTATTTTGATTATGGTGAATGTTTTACCGTCCCAATAGGAGAATCTGTAAGCCACGCGTTATGTTTAATTTGTCAGCATTGTAATGAGAATAATTTGCCATTGCAATTTGTAGCTGCTACTGATAGAGACCTAGCTTGTGTAGAGAAAAAATTTGAGGTAGAAAAAACACTACTACCTGACTGGGCAGACTATATATATGAGGCTCAGGATATGATTAATTTGAGCGGAAGAAAATACCACGGCCAAAAGAATCATATGAATTATTTTAAAAAAACTTTTACAAACTATACTTATGAAGAGATAAATGAGAGTAATATAAAAGACGTTAAAGATTTTGTCATAGAATTTGCAAAAACTGAGTCAAAGGAATCTATAATATTTGAAGAAGAATTGAAGAAAGTATTAGAAGTTCTGGACAATAATGACAAGTATAAGTTTTTTGGATTGTTGTTAAAAGTGGACGGGAATATTTGTGCATTTAGTATGGGGGAAATAGTAAATCATACTTTAATTGTTCATATAGAAAAAGCAGATAAAACCAAAAGAGGGTCATATCCGATGATAATGAATGAATTTGCGAGAAGATTTGGGTCAGAAATGAAATATATTAATAGAGAAGAGAATGCAGGCGATAAAGGACTTGAGAATTCTAAACTTCAATACCATCCTTGCACTATTTTAAACAAGTACTATATAAAAGTAATTAGTAAGAAATGTGAGTAGTGGAGAGTGTATGTATAGAATAGGTGAAGGATATGATGTACACAAATTAGTTTATGATAGAGAATTGATTCTAGGAGGGGTGAGAATCAGACATGAAAAGGGCTTGCTAGGGCATAGCGATGCAGATGTTTTGGTGCATGCTTTGATAGATGCGCTATTTGGTGCTGTAGCGCTTGGTGACATAGGCAAGCATTTTCCAGACACAGATGGAAAATATAAGGGTATAAGTTCTATCGAATTATTAAAATTAGTTAAACAAATAATCTTAAAATCATATAAGGAATTTAATATATGTAATATAGATACCACAATCATTTGTCAGGAACCAAAGCTTAGACCATATATTGATGATATGAGAAAAAATATCGCAGAGGCTTTAGACATCAACGTGGATATAGTAAGTATAAAGGCCACTACTGAGGAAGGATTGGGATTCACTGGCAGAGGAGATGGTATTGCATCAAGAGCTATAGTATTGATAGAAGTTAACCAATAATGAGGAAATGAATATGAAAATATATAATACATTAACTAAGAAAAAAGAAGAGTTTAAGACTATAGAACCAATGAAGGTTAAAATGTATGTCTGCGGCCCAACTGTATATGATTTTATACATATTGGAAACGCAAGACCAATGATTGTTTTTGATTCTTTTAGAAGATATTTATTATTTCTTGGGTATGATGTTAATTATGTGTCTAATTTTACTGATATAGACGATAAGATTATAAATCGTGCAAATGAACTCGGAATTACTGCTGAAGAACTTGCAAATAAGTTTATAGATGAGTGCAAAAAAGATATGAAGGGTATGAATATAATGCCTGCCACTACACATCCACTTGCGACAAAAGAGATCGAGGGGATGATTAAACTTATAGAGGGACTCGTAGAAAAAGGTTATGCTTATGTTGGGAAAGATGGCACAGTTTATTATGATACTACTAAGTTTAAAGAATATGGTAAGCTTTCTCACAAGAACTTAGATGATTTGCAATCTGGCTTTAGAGATATAAAAGTGACTGGTGAAGAAGATAAGAAGACGTCAACTGACTTTGTACTATGGAAACCTAAAAAAGAGGGAGAGCCATATTGGAAGAGCCCATGGTGTGATGGAAGACCTGGTTGGCATACAGAGTGTTGTGTGATGGCACCAAAGTATTGTAATGGTTCTTTAGATATTCATGCTGGTGGTGAAGATTTAGTTTTTCCTCATCATGAAAATGAGATTGCACAGTATGAACCACTTCACGGTGCTCCATACGCAAGGTACTGGATGCATAATGCATTTTTAAATATAAATAACCAAAAGATGAGTAAATCACTTGGAAACTTCTTTACTGTCAGAGATGTATTAACTAAATTTGATGGGAAAGTATTAAGACTTTTTATGCTATCAACTCAGTATCGAGCTATGCTTAATTTCTCATTTGAATTAATGGAGTCAAGTAAATCTAGCCTTGAAAGGATAGAAAACTGTGTTAACAATATAAAATTTACATTAAAGAATAAAGGTATAAACGTGGCCGAAAACTCAAAGCTAGATAATATTGATGACTTTAATGAGTTGGTTGTTGATTTAAAAACAAATTCAGAGTTTTCTGATAATGAATTAACTGCATTTGATAAGGTTTGTGAATATATAAAAGAATATTTCGATAAATTAGATGATGATTTTAATACAGCAGATGCTGAGACACAAATTTATGAAATAGTTAAAATAGCTAATCTAAATGTAAACGAAAATAGTTCTGTCGCATTTTTAAATGCCATTTTACTTATATTAGATACTTTGCTTGATATATTGGGAATAGACCTAAACAACAATACTACTAAAGTTGCAGATGTTGATGAACAACTAATTAATAATATGATAGAAGAGAGAACTGAAGCAAAAAAGGCAAAAGACTATGCAAGAGCTGATGAAATAAGAAATAAATTACTTGATATGGGAATAGAACTTGAAGACACAAGACAGGGTGTTAAATGGAAGAAAGTTTAAAAAAATTATTACTTGATATAAAAAGTATAAATGAAAATGAAAAATTAACCGAACCGCAAAATGAGAATATGTTAAAACTTGCTTTTGTGGGGGATACGATTTTTGATTTATTTACTAGAGATTATTTAAACAGAAAATATACTGATAAAATTAAAATAAGCGAATTGCACAAAAAAAACTCGGATCTTGTTTGTGCAAGAAGCCAATCTAAGATTTCTGAATATTTGATTAACAGTGTATTTAATGAGGATGAAATCTATTTCTTTAAACGTGCTAGGAATGCACATTCCCATTCTAAATCAAAGAACTCAACGATAGCTGAATACAGAAAAGCAACTGGACTTGAAGCGGTGTTAGGGCTTTTGCTATATAGGGATGAAAACAGACTGATAGAGGTGCTCAATAAGATAAGTGAGGTTCTAGAATTTTAATTGGCACTCTTGGCGGAATTGGCAGACGCGTATGTTTCAGGTACATATGAGAAATCGTAGGGGTTCAAGTCCCCTAGAGTGCATTATGAGCGATAAAAAATTTGAAAACAGAGTAGAAGGTAAAAATGCAGTTTTGGAGTGTCTCAATGCTAAAAGAGGCATAAAAAAACTTTTTATTTTGAAATCAAATAAAGATAATAAGATAAATGCCATCGTTGATGAACTAAAAAAGACTGGCACCATAGTTAAATTTATGGAGAGAGATGAATTTGACGATATTGCAGAAACAAAATCTCATCAAGGCATAATAGCCGAAGTTGAAGATTATAGATATGTAGAAGTATCGGATATTTTAGATTTTGCAAAAAGTAAAAATGAAGAGCCGTTTATAGTTATCTTGGATGAGATTGAGGACCCTCATAATCTTGGTGCTATTATTAGGTCGGCAGAATGCGTAGGTGCGCATGGAATTATAATTAAGAATAGAAATCAGGCTATGGTTACGGCTACAGTAGTTTCAACATCAGCAGGTGCTACTGAATATATGAGAATAGCAAGAGTAACTAATATTAGCAAAACTATAGAAGAGTTAAAGAAAAATGGGCTTTGGTTTGCTTGTGCTGATATGGATGGAACCGATATGTGCACAACAAATTTAAAAGGTAGTATTGGACTTGTAGTAGGCAATGAAGGGAGCGGCGTGTCAAGACTTGTAAAGGAAAAATGCGATTTTGTTGTAAAGATACCTATGAAAGGACACATTGATTCCTTAAATGTTTCAGTTGCTACTGGAATATTATTATATGAAATCAATAGGCAAAGATGTATAAATGATTAGTCGTAGAAAAAAAACTATAAATATTTTTTTAATTATACTTTGTTTCTTTGTGACTTCATGTTCAAATCAACAAATCATAAACTATGGTGTGGAAGTTGTTGAGACTGAAGAAAACGAAGCTGTAGAGTTTTCATTTGAAAAAAATATTGATACTAAACCAAAATCCACAGTTGTCACGAAAAAGGACAGAGATTACAAGATTTCTGAAAATATTGAAGAATTAATTCTTAATAGAAATAAAGAAGCAAAGAAAATTAAAGGTATATATTTACCTGCTTATATAGTTGGAAAAGAGGAAAGATTCACCCCTATTTTTGAAAATATAAAGAAATCTTGTATAAATGCAATAGTGGTTGATGTGAAGGATGAGATAGGCAGAATTACATTTAATATGGATAGTGACTATGTAAAGAGCAAAAAAACGGTAGAAGCACAAATAAAAGATATTGATGCACTAGTAAAACTATGTAAAGAGAATGACATCTATCTCATAGCTAGGGTATCTTCATTTTTAGATAACTATATAACTAAATTAGATTCAAGTTTAGCTGTCCATAGAAAAGATGGTAAATACTATAGGGACAACACTGGATATTATTGGCTCAATCCTTATAATGAAGAAGTCAAAAAGTATTTGATAGAGATTGGCCGCGGATGTGCCAAGGCTGGATTTGATGAAGTTCAATATGATTATTTTAGATTTTCTGCAGATGCAGGTATGAGACACGTTACATTTTCTGATGAGGAGACAAAAGGTAAATCTAAAATCGAAATTATTACCGAATTAGCTCAAGATATATACCAAGAATTAATTCCAGAGAATATTTTTGTGTCAATAGATGTTTTTGGAGCAATAATGAATTCTTATAAAGATCAAAACTCTATTGGACAAGAGTATACCACTCTACTTAAAAATGTGGATTATCTTTGCCCAATGGTTTATCCATCACATTATGCAAATAAAACCTTTGGTTTAGATGTACCAGATTTAAATCCATATGAGGCGGTTAAAGGTGCACTTGATACATCAGAGAGCACTATAAATAAGACTAAAGATGATTCGGTACACTATGGCAAAATTAGACCATGGTTACAAGGATTTACAGCAAATTATTTGGTTGAGTATAAGACTTATGATGTGGATGCATATAGAGAACAAATAAAAGCAGTAGAAGACTCTGGTATAGATGAATGGCTTTTTTGGCATCCTGGTGGAACTTATAAGTGGGATGCTTTTGCAGAGTGATGTCCGACTTTAATATAGAAAATGAATTAAAGAAACTACCAACTTCTCCAGGCGTGTATTTAATGCATAAATATGACGGAGAAGTTATTTATGTGGGGAAAGCAAAAAATCTAAAGAATAGAGTAAAACAATACTTTTCTGATTCGTATCAAAAAACATCAAAAATAGATCAAATGGTTTCTAATATTGATTATTTTGAGTATATAGTTGTTGATAATGAACTAGAGAGTCTTATACTAGAATCAAATTTCATAAAAGAATATAGGCCAAGATACAATACTTTGCTTAAAGATGATAAAAATTACCCATATATAAAACTTACTACCGATGAAGCATTTCCTAGGGTGTTTAAGGTTCATAGAAAATCTAAGGATAAGGCAACTTATTTTGGACCATATATGTCAGGCGGTATAGTAAAAGAAGCACTTGACTATATAAAGGACAATTATAAACTTAGACTTTGCAAGCTTGATTTATCAAATCCAAAAAAAAATAAGTATAAGACTTGTTTATATTTCCATTTGAAAATGTGTAGTGCACCTTGTATAAATAGAGATGAAACTGAGTATATGAAGGAAGTAAGTGAGGTTAAGGACTTTCTGAGTGGAAATACTAAGGGGATAATTAAAGAGCTAGAGAGAAAGATGAATGAGTGTTCTGAAGAAAATAAGTTTGAAGAGGCTGCCATTTATCGTGATAAGATTATAACTATAAATGAAATTACTGAAAAACAAAAGATTGATAGCAAGGAAGAGTTTGACAAGGATATAGTGGGAATGTATCGTGAAAAAGATATAGCTATGATTCAAATTTTTGAGGTTAGAGATGGAAATATTATAGATAGAAATACAAATATATTAAATATTGATGAAAAAGATACAGATGAAGAAGTAATTTCAAGTTTTATAAAACAGTATTATAATGAGACTTTTTTCTTGCCAAAAGAGATATGGATTCCAGTAGAAATTTGCGAAAAAGAGTTATTTGATGAGTGGCTATCTAGAGATAAAAAGAAGTGCAAGATTATAACACCTAAAAAAGGATCAAAAGATAAATTGGTAAAACTTGCATCATTAAATGCTAAGATTCAGTATGATCAAAAAGTATCAAAATATGTTCGTGAGGAAAAAGAACTTGCTATTGCATATGATGATTTAATTAAAATTACAGGAATAGAAGAAGTGAATCGATTAGAGTCCTATGACATTTCAAATACATCAGGTGTTCTAAATGTAGCATCTATGGTGGTGTGGGAAGGTAATGGTTTCAAGAAAAATGATTATAGGAAGTTTAGAATCAAGACCGTGCAGGGGCCAGATGACTATGCTTCTATGGTAGAAGTAATTTCAAGACGTATAGAGAGGTTTGTGAAAGAAGATTCAAAGTTTAACAAGCTTCCTTCAGTGTTTTTAATTGATGGAGGATTGGGACAGGTAACTGTAGTTGAAGATACATTAAAGAAATATCAAATAGATATTCCAGTAGTGGGGATGATTAAAGATGATAATCATAGAACTAGAGGATTGGTGTATAATGGAGTTGAGATTGATTTACATGAATACAAAGAACTATTTAGGCTTATAACAAAGATACAGGATGAAACTCATAGATTTGCAATTGAATATCATAGGTCATTAAGAAGTAAGGAAATGTTGTCATGCGAAAAAGAGAAGAAACAAAAAAAGTCAAAGTAGGAAAAATTAGTATTGGACATAGTAAAAATGTTGTAATTCAGTCAATGTGTAACACTAAAACCTATGACGTAAAAAAGACTATTTCACAGATAATTAGTTTGGAGAAAGCCGGCTGTGAAGTCGTAAGAGTTAGTGTGCCAGATGAAAAAAGTGCATTTGCTATAGAAGCTATTAAGAAAGAGATACATATACCTCTTGTTGCTGATATACATTTCGATTATAGGCTTGCTATAATGGCAGCTGAAAGAGGTATTGATAAGATTAGGATTAATCCAGGAAATATAGGAGATAAAGAAAATATTAAAAAAGTAGTAGATATATGTAAGAAAAAGAAAGTGCCAATAAGAGTAGGGGTTAACAGCGGATCGCTTAGCAAAAAAATACTAGAAAAATATAATGGAAAAGTAACTTCTAAAGGGCTTGTTGAATCTGCCAAGGAAAATATAAGTTTGCTTGAGAAATATAATTTTTATGATACTATAGTTTCAATAAAGTCATCTAATGTTTTAACTGCTATTGATGCATATAAACTTTTTGCCAAGAAGTTTGATTATCCACTTCATATTGGAATTACAGAAGCTGGTACAGTTAAATCTGGAAATATAAAATCAAGCGTAGGTTTGGGTATATTGCTATATGAAGGATTGGGTGATACTATGAGAGTGAGTCTTACTGGTGACCCTGTGGAAGAGATTTATTCTGCAAAAAAAATTCTTGAATCGCTTGATCTTAGAAGTGGTGGTATAGAGATAGTGTCTTGCCCAACTTGCGCAAGGACTAATATAAATATAATTGATATTGCTGACAAAATAGAGAAAACCTTAAATGAGGAAAAATTTGAAATATTAATAAAGAAATCAAAAAGAAAAAAGTATAAGGTTGCAGTAATGGGTTGCGCCGTGAATGGACCTGGCGAGGCTAAAGAAGCTGACATCGGTATAGCAGGAGGGATAAAGGAAGCAGTCCTGTTTAAAAAAGGAAAAATAGTAAAAAAGGTAGATGAGAAAAACATAACAAAAGTTCTTTTAAAAGAAATTGAGAAGGATTTGATGTGAAGAAAAAACTTGTAGTAATAGCAGGACCAACTGCAGTAGGAAAAACAAAATATGCTATAGATTATGCAAAAAAGCATAATGGAGAAATTGTTTCTCTTGATTCAGTGCAAGTGTATAAACATTTAAATATTGGGTCTGCAAAACCAACAAAAATTGAACTTGCAGAAGTACCACATTATATGATTGACGAGGTGGAACCAAATATAAATTTAAATGTAAAAGAGTTCAAAGAGCGTGCAAATAATTATATATACAAGATTTATGAAAAAAACAAATTGCCTATACTTGTAGGTGGGACAGGATTTTATATAAAGGCCGTGTTATTTGATACAGAATTTTTGTATGAAGATGATTTGAAAGTACAAAAATTAAGAGAAGAATTATATAGTAGGTTAAAAAAAGAAGGCATAGATAGTTTATATAGAGAACTTGAGAAGATAGACCCAGAGTCAGTCATTAAAATACCTAAAGAAAATGAAAGAAGAGTAATAAGAGCAATTGAATTTTATATGCTACATGGCATACCTATATCAAAACATAATAGACTCGAAAATGAAAAGGATAGTAAATATGACTATGAGTTCTATGTATTAAATATGAATCGTGATATTTTATATAGTAGGATAAACAGCCGAGTAGATAATATGATTAATGCTGGATTGTTGAAGGAAGTCAAGAAACTCATAGACATGGGGGTAGATAAGAACAATAATTCAATGAAGAGTATAGGATATAATGAATTGTATGAATTTTGTAAAGAAAGAGAATTGATAGAAGATATTACTGAACTCGATAAAACATCAAGGGAAAAATTGGATATTATAGTTGATACTATAAAGCAACATAGTAGAAATTATGCTAAAAGACAGTTGACTTGGTTTCGAGCACAAAAAAATATTAAATGGATTAATTTGTAATTAAAAAATTTGAACGAAATTAATTTAATAAAAAAATTTTTACTTCATTTTAAAATTATTTTTATGTATAAAAATGTTTTTTAGTGGCAAAATTGTAAGAAAAAAATAATATTTTTTTTGGTCATTTTTATTGACAAATAATAAATTTTTGCTATAATCTTAATATAAGATATCGTAGGAGGAAATTATGGATAGTGGATATAACATGACAGAATTACAGAAAGCTTTTGAAATGATATTTGCAGGTATTTCTGCAGAAGGTAAGGAGAAAGCTCCTGCGAGCAAATCATCAACAAAGAAACCCGCAGCGAAAGCTGCTAAGAAATCTGTAGCTAAGAAAAAAGCTACAACCAATAAAAAAGAAAAGAAGGTAAAGAAAATGGTAGTTAAGAAAACAGCTAAGAAAGCTACAAAGAAGAAAGTAGCTAAGAAGCCAGCTAAGAAAGTTGCTAAGAAGACAACTAAGAAAGTAACTAAGAAGACAACTAAGAAGGCAGCTAAGAAGCCAGCAAAGAAAAAAGTAGCAAAGAAGAAATAATTGCTGCGTAAAATAAGCAAGACTTCGGTCTTGCTTTTTTTGTGCTATTTTGATATTTTAATGATATGAACTTTATGTTAAAAAAAGAATACATTGATAAAATGAAATTAGAATTGTCTGATTCTGATTTTGAATCATATTTAAGAAGCATGAATCAAGATGAAACGCATGGATTCACAATTAATTTGCATAAACTAAAAGTGTCAACAATAGATTTGGACTATGTAATCAATAGATTTAATGGAAAACTAATATATAAAAACGAAAATTATGCTTATATAACATATGACAAAGAACAACTTGCTAGAAATGGTATTTTCCCAGGTAAGGATCCACTATATCATGCCGGATTATACTATATACAAGAGCCAAGTGCTTCAAAAGTTCTATATGATGTAGATATAAAAGATGATGATTTGGTACTTGATATGTGTGCTAGTCCTGGGGGTAAAACAGCGGCAATTCTATTTTCAATTAAAAAAGCGAGTGGCGGATTTCTCGTATCAAATGAAATAGATTTTTTAAGATCGAAAACTTTGTCTTCAAATATAGAAAGACTTGGGTTTGACAATGTAGCGATAACTTGTAGTGATTCCGAAAAATTGTCGAAGAACTTTTCCAATTTTTTTGATAAAGTTATTGTTGATGCACCATGTAGTGGGGAGGGTATGTTTCGCAAAAGTGAAGAAGCAAGAATGCAGTGGAACGAAAAGCTGGTAATATCTCTATCTAAGATACAGAGACGATTGGTTGATGATGCATATAATATGTTAAAAGTCGGTGGCATATTGGTATATAGTACTTGTACATTTTCAAAAGAGGAAGATGAAGAAGTAGTAGATTATATTTTGAGCCAACATAATGATTTAATGCTAATAAAAAAAGAAAAAAATTATCCTTTTAATTCAATTGGAGAGGGTCAATTTTTCGCAATATTGAAGAAGGGGGTAGAAAGCGAGAATAATACCAGAATAAGATTTGACAATAGATATTTAAATGGAATAAATGTTATAAGGGTGGGAATTGAAGAGTTTACATATGAAAATAAGATAAAAGTTCCTACTCATGCATCTACCCATGTTGAAGATATTGTATTTGACAATGTAGTTGAACTTGGGGATGAGAATATAGAAAGATTCTTAAAAGGGGAGTCAATTAGAATTGATTTGCAGTTTAAAGGATATTGCAAGATTACATATAAGGGTTTAGGCATAGGGCTAGCTAAATATACGAATGGCATACTTAAAAATCATTATCCAAAGGGACTTAGAAATAATTAAAAACACTACCGATGGTAGTGTTTTTTTATCGTCCTTGGGCGGAGTCGAACCGCCGGCATTCCGCTTAGGAGGCGGACCCTCTATCCTACTGAGGTACAAGGACATAATCTATTTGAGTCTTCTTTTAAATCTGAATTTTATTTTGTTAAATGGCACATTAGTGTTACTTAAGACAAATACATATAATAGAAATACCAAAATAATAATTGATAAAAGTATAGTGATTACAATTATCATAGTAGTGAGTGTCGTTGATAGCACGAGATTTCCATTGCTATTTCTATAGACAAGAGCATTATTTTGGTCGGGATTATGGTTTAAACTATTTGAGCCAATATTTTCATTATCATCACTTAGAGGGCTGCTGAGGTTTAAGTGGCTAGTATATATAGATTCTACTTCCTCTATATTTTTTCCTTCAATTGTGCATTTGCCGATAAATTCATCTTTGAGATAATAACTTACAGAACCTATAGCATATTTATTGTATATATCATCAACTTGAAAAGATATTTTTGATGTTATATCTTTTTGGTCGGCATATATTGGCATAGTGATATGATACTTTTCATCGCAAGTAATATTTAATGAGTCTATTAAATTAACATCATTGATTGTTATAGTGCTGATTGAGTCGGTGAATCGAGGGTCGGTGTGTTTTATACTTAGTGATTTGTAATTGCTAAAGTGAAAATCAAAGAGTGATTTAGCTTCTTGATATCTTATCCTGTCTTTTGTACAGCCTAGCACTATACTAATTAAAGTCATATTATTTTTTTTTGCTGCGGCAGCTAGATTGTATCCCGCATTTGATGTATGACCGGTTTTTCCAGCTATTATGCCATTGTAGTAGTATCCGCTGCCCGGTACTAAAATGCTAGTTGTATTTAAGACTTGATTGTTTGAATTTTCAGGATTTTTATATCTTCGTATTGGGGCATGCCTATATGACACTGAAGACGATATTTGTGCAAATATAGGATAGCTTAATGCATATTGAAGTATTTTTGCCATGTCTGAAGCTGTAGTGTATTGATTATCATCATGCAAACCGGATGGATTTACAAAGTGTGTGTTTTTGAGTCCTAAGTTATTTGCTTTTTCATTCATCAACAAAGCAAAATCATTTATTGAGCCGGCTATATGTTCAGCTAGTGCATTTGCAGCATCATTTGCCGATGGCAATAGGAGTGAGTAAAGACAATCTTTAATTGAAAGTTGATCGCCAGCACTAGCGCCTATTGTGACTGAATTCTTGTCTATGTCTTTTGTAACCGAATTATAAGAAAATGTTACGAGATCATCATAATTTCCATTGACATTATCAAGAACTATTATTGCGGTCATTATTTTTGTAAGAGACGCAGGATAGAGTTTTTGATCTGGATTTAGGGAGTATAATACTTTTGATGAGTCCGCATCCATTACAAATGCTGCTTTCGCATCAACTTCTTTGTCATAGTAGGGCCAATTTGTAACATTACTTGGTGTTGCAGACCCTAAAACTGGAACTATATAGATGATGACAAAAAGCAATGATAAAGTTTTAATTAGTACGTTTTTACTCTTCATATGCTACAAATAGAAGCTTAGTTATGAATAAATCACGATTGCTTGAAATTTCAAGTTTGCCGTTCATTGAATTGATGAGATTTTCTGATATTGATAGGCCTAGTCCGAAGCCTTCGGTAGTTCTTGACTTGCTGCCTCTTACAAACCTATCTTTGAGAGTATCTGCATCTACTTCTATTTTTTCTTTTTGAATATTTTTAATTGTAACAATAATTTTGCTCTTTATAGATTCAAGATCTATGTAAACTCTTGATTTTTCTAGAGCGTATTTATATATATTTGAGAACAAGTTTTGGAATACTCTATAGAGTTGCGAACTATCTGCAAGTATAAAAGTATTAGAAGCAGTATTGTTGTAGACGGTTTTTATATCAACCTCTTTTAACTTATCTTCAAATTCTGTAATTACTTGAGTGATAAATGCATTTAGGTCAAGCTTGACCATATTGAGTTCAACATTGCCTGATGTAACTTTACTATCAAAAATTAAGTCGCTGATTAAATCGTTTAATCTATGAGATTTATTTACAATAGTTTCAGAATAACTTTCAAGATGTTTCATCATCTGCTTTGATGGGTTGCTTATTTCTTCTGAAATTAAATTGGTATAATTGAGTATGGCTGTAAGAGGAGTTCTTATATCGTGAGATACATTCGCGATAAGAGAGGTCCTCATTTCATTTGCCTTTATCTGAACTTGTATAGCTTTGTTGAAAGCATTGTGAAGAGCTAAAAGGTATATTACAAAGCCTATAGTTGATATAAGGATTATTACACCTATGGTGAGTACTCTTAAGTCATTGGTCATAGAGTATAAATATATTAAATAAACCGATAATACTGCAAATAATATTATAGGGACAAATATAAATGAAAACAATGCTTTTGGATTAAAGAATGAATTTCCTTGTTCGGTATTTTCCTTAATCGCAATTAATGATACTGGGGTCAGTGTGTCATTAGCAAATTTTGCTGCCAAAATAGTAAGCAATAAAATGCTAGTTATATAAATGATTAAAATATAGACATAAAGTTTAATAAGATCCATATTAAAATCAACAAATCTATCGGAGTTGAGATATCTATTTGCAACAAAGAATAGAGAGACAATTAGCAGTATATACATTAATACATAAAATTCAGTTGGGATTACGAAGAATAATTTTTTAGATTCATCAACTGATTTTTTTGTTGAAAGTATGAACGTGAATGTAAGAAATAAAGTTACTAAAAATATAATTGAAGAATATATAATTGTGGTCATGAGTATGGCGCATTGATTTTTAACTGTAATGTAATTTGTATAAGTATCTTTAAAATCATCGTTAATAGGATATTTTGTATCCACATAGCAATATAGTATGAATGAATGATCAATTTGAGGATTATTTGCTTTTGCATTTTTTAGAGTAGTAGAGTCAATAGAATCAATATTAGAGCTTATCATATTGTCCTTGCTTGACATATATACAAAACATTTACTATCTAGCATATCTTTGGATTTGAGATTAGTATTGCTATATTCGCTAGTTATATTGTCATACTTATCATAGTAGGTAATTCTATATCCAAAGTTGCTACTATTGTCAGCTAGTATAAATTTACTTCTATAGTACTTTGAAAGTGTATACATAAACTCAGTTAGAAAATTCTCTTCATTGGATGCACCTGTCTTTGATGAAGAAGGATAGGTTTTAAACATGAAGTTATATACCACATTTTTAGAAAATGGTTTTACATTTGGTTCATTAAGTATATCGACATTAAAATTCTTATCAATATATAGACCGTGTTCTATTGATTCATCAAGACAGTTTTGAATTGTCCATTTTTTAATTCCATTATTTTTATCGATTGATTCAGCTATGGTTAAGTTATAGTTTAACTCGCCATTAGTTTCAAAGCAGTTTCTTAGTGATATTAAAGTAAAAATATTGTCAATTCTATCTTGCAGCATTTCATTAAATTCAGTAGTTTTTTCAAATGAAGGGGAATTCAAAATAGTAGTAAGGCTCTCATTTGGATAATTTAAATAAAGGAGTGACAATGCTCCTACAACTACAATTGCTGATATTATATTTAGTATTGCAGCTACAAATCGTCTCATAAAACTACAAAGCCTCCATCTTATAACCGATTCCCCAGACCACTCTAATGTATTTTGGTTCGCGGGAATCTTTTTCTATTTTTTCTCTTATATGTCTAATGTGAACGGCGATGGTGTTTTCAATATTGTATGCCTCGCTTTCGTTCCACACCTCTTTATAGATGTCATTTGAAGATAAAACTTTACCAGGATTCTTTATGAAAAAGAGTAGTATTTTATACTCTATGGGTGTTAGTTTAATAGGTTTATTTCTAAGCGTTACAATTTTTGTGTCTAGATTGACTTTTAAATTGCCGCTTTTGTATATTTTCTTTTGTTTTTTTTCATCAGTTGAAACACTTCTTTTTATAATTGAACTTATCCTTGCCTTTAGTTCAAGCATTTCGAATGGTTTAGTCATGTAGTCGTCTCCACCTATGCTTAATCCTGAAAGTTTGTCATTTAGTTCCGTTTTGGCACTTAAAAAAATGATTGGCACATCACTTGTTTCTCTTATCCTAGCTACAGTTTTTAAACCATCTTCGCCAGGCATCATTACATCCATTATAATTAAGTCAATGTGGTTTTTATTGAGTGTAGTAATTGCTTCTTTGCCATTTTTACAAGTAAAAGTTTTATATCCGTCCTTATTAAGAGAAATAGCAATTGATTCTCTTATTGCCTCTTCGTCATCGCAAATAATTACTTGTTTACTTTTCATATATTAACCCTCCGTTGTTTGGCCGTCGCCAGAGAAGATTCTAAATCCAATTATGAATCTTTCACGCCACCATTCATCTAAATCTCTATGTACTACCTTTCCGTTGGAAGAAGATGCATCAACGATAGTCTCGTTTTCAGATACAATGCCCATGTGACCATTTATAACTAGTAGATCGCCTGGTATTAGGTCTTCAAACTTTTCAACTCTTTCAAATTGAGTACAAAATCTCCAGTTATAAGTAGTCATATAATTGATGTTTACCCCAACTTGATTTAAACACCAAAAAACAAATCCAGAACAGTCAAAAGTATTTGGACCTCGACTTCCCCATACATATTTACTTCCTAGTTTGAGCATTGAAACTTTCAAAAGATCCTCGACGTTACCTATGTTTTGAGTCTGATCTAGTTTCTTTTGCATTTCAATAGTATTAATTACAAATTGTTTTACATATTTTATAGGTCCTTCTGTAGATGGCAGAGCTTCTTCACTGTTGAGAACTCTATTTGTTTCGCCATTTACTGCACCAGTTACTTCAAGACCATTGTTTTGTTGGAAAAGTGCTACCGCTTGAGCTGTGAACTCTCCATAATATCCTTTTGCTTGTGATTCTTCGAGGTAGTTTAGTGCAACCAGTTTATCTTGTATAAGTTTTACATTTCTATTCCTTTGTCCAAGAAACAATGAAAAAGGCCTAGCATATTTTGAATCAAGAGAGAATTTGGTAGAGGGACCTATGAAGCCATCAGAAAGTTGAGAGTTGTTTAATTGGTAAACTCTTACAGCCATTCTGAAGTCATCACCATAAAACCCGTTGCATTCGCCAAAATAATAACCTAAATCCCTAAGCTTTATTTGGTAAGTTTTTATTATGCTTGGATCAGATTTGTTGGTAATAGTATAAGCTTTAACATTTTCACTATATAAGAAATTTAGTGTTTCAATATCTATGGCACCTGTCTGAGCAAGATTATTACTTTTCTGCATTTCCTTTACAGCTATCTCAGTCTTTTTTCCAAAAAATCCATTTACATCGTCTTCGTATAATAGGTAGCTAAGTTCATATAATTGTTGTTGTAGTATTTTTATGTCATCACCCTGATAGCCTCGTTTAACTTCATAGGTGGGTGCATTTTTTGCCATAAGTGCTGAGTAGACCTCAAGGCTGCAAATGCCATCTATTGGGAAACCTAGTTGTCGCTCGAATTTTTTAATGGCATCTTCTGTAGAATCGCCAAAATATGATGTTGCCTTATCTTCCTCCATGAAACCAAGTTCCATAAGCCTTGCTTGAATAGTAGTTACTATTTGGTGTTCGGAACCCTTCTTTATTGGGGCAGGAATCAAAGAATTTGAATCCATTTTTGAAATGTTATCTATATCAAGTACATTGGTTTTATCTATGGACACTATAGGTATTTTAACTATATCTTTTTGTACGTCGGAATAAAAAGCTCCTTTTTGGCAAGCGAAAAGTCCAAAGCTTGCAAAAGAGCAAGCAAAAACCACTAGTTTTTTATTGAAATTACACATATTTAAATTATACTCTAATTGAGTCATTTTTTCAATAATCAGAAAGGCCATATAAAGTTGTAAAATGTGCATTTTTGCTTGTATTTTGGACTAAAATACTTTATACTACTAAAAGATGTATTTGGAAATAAATATAATAGAAAATATGCGAAATGCTATTAATGTATTTACAACATTAAGTTTTTTTGAGTGGATATCAGCTATAATAGAAATACTTATAATTGCATTTATAATTTTTAAAGTATTAATGTGGTTAAAAAATACTAGAGCGTGGGCACTTCTTAGGGGCTTAATAGTCATAAGCATATTTGCATTACTTGCATATATTTTTAATTTTAAAGTAATTCTTTTTATCTTACAATCTTTGTCATACATAGCAATCCTAGCAATTATCATAGTCTTTCAAGATGACATGAGGTCAGGTCTTGAACATCTTGGTCGTCAAAAAGTATTTTCTAAATTACTTCCAGATATAAAACTTACCAAAGTTATAAGTAAAGAAAGTTTACAAGAAATTGTAGAAGCTGCTTTTAGCATGGGAAAGGTTCGGACTGGGGCACTTATAGTAATTGAACAAAATGTCACATTAGAAGAGTGCGAGAGAACTGGAATAATTGTAAATGGTGAAATATCAAGACAGTTGCTTATAAATATATTTGAAAAAAACACACCGCTTCATGATGGAGCTGTTCTCATTGTTGGAGATGTAGTAAAGGCAGCCACTTGTTACTTGCCACTTTCTCATAATCATAGTATATCAAAAGATTTAGGAACTAGACATAGAGCGGCACTTGGAATATCAGAAGTGTCCGACTCTATTACTATTGTAGTTTCAGAAGAAACTGGAAATGTATCAATATGTCATACTGGCAAATTAAATATAATGAAAGATGAGAGAGAATTGCAAAAAGAATTGATGGATTTAGTATATGGACATGATGAAAATAAAACTGAGGATAAAAATGTATTAAATACCATGAAAGGATGGTTTAAATAAATGAAAAATATTAAAACCAACCTTTCTATGAAAATTCTTAGTTTAGCACTTGCTGGAATTCTTTGGGTGCTGATTATGAATATAATAAATCCACTTGTTAATGGATTTGTAAATGTGCAAATTCAAGTTGAGAATGAAGCATATGCATTAGAACAGGATAAGACCTATACTTTTTTGGACTCAAAGACAGCTAGAGTGACATACAAAGTTAATTCCAATATGCAGACAAATATTAAACAGAGTGATTTTAAAGTATATATAGATCTAAATGATTTGGCTTTTACCGAAAACATACCTCTTAGATATGAAGTGTTAAATAGTGATGTGGACGCAAATATAAGCAATGTTCAAGTAGAGCCTTCAACTGTCCATGTTGTATTAGACAATGTATCAAGAAATGAATTTAGACTCAAATATGACATTAAGGGAAACATAGGTCCAGGTCATAGCATAGGAAGTGTAATATTAAGTCCTAACATTGTGTATGTAGCAGGAAGCAATGCTCTCGTAGATAGTATAGATTATGTGTCTATAGATATTCCGATTAAGAATAATGAAGAGACTTTCTCTGGTGTTGCAAAAATAAAAGCATATGCAAAAGATGGAAGTATAATACCAAATGAAGATCTTAAGTTTAGTTCAGAGGATGTAGGGTATTCAGTTGTAGTGTACTCAAGGTCAAGTGTATCGTTAAATGCTATAGTCGAAGGAAATGTGGCTAATGGATATACCTATGCAGGCGCGCAGGTTTACCCAAGCAACATAATGATAGATGGTCCAAGAAGTGTAATTCAAAATATTTATACTTTAGATTTACCAACTATAAATATAGATGGTTTAACTAGTAATCAAGAATATAATTATCAAATATCTGATATTTTACCAATAGGACTTACAAGTAACACAAGTGACGTTACTGTAAATATAACTGTAAATGACAATGTATTAAATAGACCAAATGCAATCAGGACAGATGTGGGACCACATGTAGATGAAACCAGTGAGTCCGAGACAGAAGAGACTGAGACTGAAGAATCTATAGAAGAATAAATAAGTAAGATGTTGTTTATATATACAATTCTATATTTTATTAGCATGATGTTGTATTACATAAAACAAGGAATTATAGCAAGTGTAATTATGGTATCACTTGCTATATTTTTATATGTTGCTGAAGTTAGAATTAGTAAACGCGCAATAAATGTGAGAGGGTTATTTGCTTTAGGATTTATAGGAGGATTTGGTATATCTCTATTAAAACTTAGCAAACTTTCACAAGAATATAGCATGACGACTTTTTTGGCAGTATTTATATCGTACTTTACATTATATCTTGGTGTATTTTTTGAAAACAAGAGTTGTAATGTTCAAAAATCTAAAAAAGTAAAACTTGAGAAAAGTAATTCAGTGTTTATTTCACAAGAGATTTTGTTGTTAGTATTATTTATTGTCACATTTGTATCATTTGTGGTAGAAGTGGTATTGCTTAGATTTATACCATTATTTACACTTAATACTCCACATGCTTATTCGTCTTTTCACGTTTTTATGATTCACTACATAACCACATTTTATTCATTTATACCATGTTTTGCTATATGTAATTATTTTGTTGAGCCAGAACGAAAACAGAGCAAAGTATTTATAGTATTATCATTTATATACGTCATAATTATGGCACTTCTCATGGTATCGCGCTCTCAACTTATATTAAGTATTGTGTTGTCGCTTTTTATAGTGATAACTTATAAAACTCAAAGTGTTAAAAAATTTAGTTTCAATAAAAAAAATGTGATGATAACGGTTTTGTTAGTATTGTTGTTTTTGGTTTTATATCTAGTAATAAGTGTGAATAGAGCTCATGATATAGAGTATTTAAATGGCATATTCGAAATGAAAAATGAAAAGACACCGATATTTATAACTCAGCCATATATGTATATTGCGCATAATTTTGAAAACTTGAATTATATGATAGATAATATTTTTAGGTTTTCGTTCGGGAGGAGAATACTATATCCATTTTTTACACTCACATTTGTAAAAAAGTTTTTTCCTATAGTTGTAGATGCCCCATACTATATAATCAAAGAAGAATTATCTACAGTAACTATGATTTATGATTTCTACTATGACTTTGGGTTGGTCGGGGTTGTGGTTTTTTGCTTTTTAATCGGATATATCGGAAAGAAATTAGAAGATAAGGCATATTCAATATTTAATGATGATTTTTCATTTAAGAATAATTATATCCTGATATTATTATCGCTTTATTGTTATTTTATGTTATTCTCATTTTTTCAAACATATTTTAGTTTGACAGATACTTGGGTATATATTATTATATTATTGATAATTGTGACTTTGTTTAGAATGAATAAGGGCACGAATGTGAAACCCACTAAAAGAATATTGAAGAAAAATGCAGTCAAGAGATCAGAAAACAAAGAAAAGGTTACAGATGAGACTTACGAAAGTGTTGAGGAAGTTGATAATCATGATGAAGATGCTGCCGATGATATAAAAGTCGATAAAGATATAGATGCGGAAATGCAAAAATATTCCTCATATTATAACTATGAGGACATTTAATAGATTTGGAGGGAAATATGAAAAGAATTATAAGTTTTTTATTGGTGTTGTCTATAAGTGCATTTTGCATAGTGTCTTGTGGCAAAAAAGAATCAAAGCAAGAGACAAGTGTAATTATTGAAACTACAGAGAAAGCTTCTGAGGCAATTACTATACAAAAAGAGACAGCAGAGAGGAAACTCAATCCTGATATTAAGGTTAAAACAAAAGAAGTCGATAAAAAGACATCTTACAATGTGGTTGAGTTTGGTAAATATGATTTAGATATAGGTCATGCGGGTCCTATTGAGTGGCTTGTGGTAGATAGAAATGTAGACTCTTATCTGCTTGTAAGTAGATATATAATTGACTGTAAGAATTATAATAATTCAGATAAAGAAGTCACTTGGGAAAATGCAACTCTTAATGAGTGGCTAAACAATTATTTCTTAAATGGGGCATTTTCAAGTGATGAGATAGCTTATATGAATTATGTCAAGGAATTTGGTATAGCTGGAGATGCTAAAGTGTCACTTCTAAATATAGCAGCTTGCGATAAGTACTTTGGAAGAGAGGATGTAGAAAAGAAGAATTATAAACTTTCTGCCAAAGCAACTACCTGGGCAAAATCAAATTGGGAAGAAGTAGTAGAAGTAAAGAACTCAGATTATTATGATTGTGGTTCATTTTACTTGACTGACAATGGAACCACTGATAGAAAGGCAGTATGGGTAGGACAGTTTGGTCATATATATAGAGAGGGACAAGCTGTGAAACTTGAGCATGGTGATGGAGTTAGACCTGTTATAGCTGTGAAGAAAGAGCTATTTGAGACTGAACAAAATATTGTGAGGGAAGAGACTGTAATCTCAACTGATGGTGGAGAAGACGAGGTTAAAACAACTGTAGTATCAAGCAATGCAGTTTATTCAAATATAGCAAAAGAAAAACACCAGAGTGCAGAACTGCCATTTAGTGAGAAGAATGTAGTTGACCTAAAGGCTTGGGAATATGGTAGAACGCCTATAGCGTGGATATATGTAGCTCCAAATACTCAGATAATTAGTAATAATAGTCCTAATCGTTCTGCAAACTTTGGATATAAAGTTGGTGCTTCTTCAGGTTCTAAAGGATGCTATATGACAATATTCTCTAAGGGTGAGTGCCATGGTGCAGATTGGGATGGAAGAATGTATTGCTTTGAGGATTACAAGAAAACTACTCCTGAAGAGATGAAGTTTGATACAAAGTTTGAAGATCTGAAATACGGTGAATATAATGTAAAGGAACTTCTGTCAAAAAGATATAAATTGGAAGAAGTTACTAGCGGTGTATATAAGGCAAATGGCACATACATAAATGTTATATATGTAAGTGAGTTGGATGATATAATTGCTACAATGAAATAAGAGGGGCTATTGATGCAAATAAAAAGAATTGTAAAACTTAATACTATTATTGTATTTGCAGCAGCTTTAGTGGCTTGTTCTGAGGGGATAGGAGTACAAAATAATTCTGTAAAAAGTGTATTGGAATCAGGAATAAATGGAAGCGCAGAAATTATAAGTGAACCCACAGAGGAAGTTAAGACAGAAGTCAAAAATCCTTATGATAAGATAGATGTAGACCTGACAGAGATGCCACAGAAACTTGCTTATACAACTGCAAATAGAATGAACTTAGTTTCAGAACAATATATTGGGCAGATAGTCAAGATGAATGGCATATGCTCTATATTTCATGATAAAAAAAGAGATATTTACTTTTTCACTTGTGAAATTAACGATGAGACTGCGTGCTGTACACTAGGAATTGAGTTTGAACTTTTAGATGACTATAAGTTCCCAGATGATTACCCAAAAGAAAAAGATGAAGTGACAGTGGTAGGTATATTTGATACATATAAAGAAGGGGCAAGAACATATAAAACGCTTAGAAAAGCGGTACTTGCATAAACATAGGGATGGTGTAAACCATCCCTTTTTGATTCTAAATTGTCAATAAAATGTAAAAAATATGTAAAAACATTTTTGAAAAACTATGTTATAATATTTTGGATTTTTGAAAGGAGGAAAAACATGAATAATGTTGTTTATATAGTTCTTGTATATATAGTCATAAGTTTTATTGGGATTTTACTTCACGACTTTAAGTATTTGTTTTTCTTAAATAGTAACAATCGTGTGAAGGCAGTAATTATATGTGGTGTGTATGTCATCTTTAACACTATGACCACTAAGCTTATAGCAGATCAACCTATGCAAATAAGTATACCTGTTATAACAGTAACCAATATGATATCAATGTGGATTGCTATGACATACAACGAGAAGAATTTGAAAGAGTTTATATACAAGTTTGAGATATCTACAAAGTTTGATGATAAAAAAGACGAATTAGAGAATTGGTTCAAGGATAACAATGTGCCATATAAAAGATTTTGGTATTATTTTGAAAATGATAAAAGTGATGAGAAAGGCGAGACAAAGTACCATGAATTTGATATCTATGCATTTACCAAGCAACATAGTAAAAAACTTACTGAGATGCTTGATAAGTATGATAGGTCTGAAGTTAAGTACGTGAAGATAAATACAAGTAACTATAAAGTAAGTTAAAATGACAAATTTTAGGGGCGGTTAATAAGCCCCTATTTTATTGTATTTAAATGTGTAAAGACGATATATAGCATATTTACTTGAAAATTAGCACAATATATTGTATAATTTGTTTTAAATTGTGTGCAAAATTAACACGCATTTGTTTTTGTGAGGTATAAAATGGCAAATAAGAATTATGGTGCAGAAAACATTACAGTTCTTGAAGGTCTAGAGCCAGTAAGAAAAAGACCTGGTATGTATGTAGGAGATGTAGGACTAAAAGGTCTTAATCACTTGGTGTATGAAATTTTAGATAATTCAGTTGATGAACATTTGGCGGGTTACTGTAATAACATTTCGGTAATTCTTGAAAAAGATGGTTCATGTACTGTAATAGATGATGGTAGAGGAATACCAGTTGATTTGCATAAGTCTGGACTTCCTGCAGTTAGAGTTGTATTAACTACACTTCATGCAGGTGGTAAATTTGACAATGAGACATACAAGACATCAGGAGGACTTCATGGTGTTGGTTCATCGGTTGTCAATGCTCTTTCATCTCATATGACTGTAGAGGTAAGTAGAGATGGGAATGTATATAAGGATACTTACGAGCGAGGCAAACCAACTACAAAGCTCGTCAAAGGGAAACTTCCTGTAGTTGGGAAGAGTAAGCATACAGGAACCAAAATTAATTTTTCTCCGGACCCTGAGATATTTACTCATACAAAGTTTAAAGTCGATTGGATTAAGTCAAGACTTCATGAGACTTGTTATTTGAATCCAAATCTTAAAATACATTTTGAAAATTTAACTGCTTCAAAGCCTGAGATAATAGATTACCATGAGCCAGAGGGAATATTGGCATTTATAAAGGAACTTAACAAAGGAAAGAAGACTGTTACTAAAGAGATTATGTTTAAGGGAACAGTAGATAAGACTGAAGTTAAAGTTGCTATTCAATTTATAGATGCATTTGAAGAGAATATTTTAGGTTTCTGTAATAACATTTACACACAGGAGGGCGGAACCCATCTTGTTGGATTTAAAACTAAATTTACTCAACTTCTAAATACTTATGCAAGACAACTTGGAAATTTAAAAGAAAAGGATGAAAACTTCACAGGACCTGATACAAGAAATGGTATGACTGCCATTGTGGCTATCAAGTATCCTGATCCACTATTTGAAGGACAGACCAAAACTAAACTTGCATCTCAAGATGTGACAAAGCAAGTAGCTCAAGTGGTAGGAGAACAACTTGAAAGATATTTTGATAGAAACGTGGAAGATGTAAAAGCTATGATTGCTCAAGCTGAGAAGTCAGCAAAGATTAGAAAGGCAGAAGAAAAAGCAAAAACCAATCTTCTTTCAAAGTCTAAGTTTTCTTTTGATTCAAATGGCAAACTTGCAAATTGCATAAGTAAAGATGCAAGTGAGTGCGAGATATTTATAGTTGAGGGAGATAGTGCAGGTGGCTCTGCGAAAAACTGTAGAAACAGAAATACTCAAGCTATTCTTCCGCTTAGAGGAAAAATATTAAATGTCGAAAAGGCATCAATGGATAAGGTGCTTTCAAATGCAGAAATTAAAACTATGATTAACACTTTTGGCTGTGGCTTTAGTGAAGGTTATGGAAATGATTTTGATATAAGTAAATTAAGATATGATAAGATTATTCTTATGACTGATGCCGATGTAGACGGCTCACATATCGATACTTTACTTCTTACTTTCTTATATAGATTTATGCCTGACCTTATTAATGAAGGTCACGTGTATGTGTCTATGCCACCACTTTATGCTGCAATACCAAAGGGAAAGCCAAATGAGAAAGAATATCTCTATGATGAGAAGGCATTAAATGATTATAAGAAAAAACATAAAGATGGAACTTATGAGATAAAGAGATTTAAAGGTTTGGGTGAAATGGATCCATCAGAACTTTGGGAGACAACACTTAACCCTGATAATAGAGTTTTAAAGCAAGTAGAAATTGAAGATGCAAGAGAGGCATCAAAGGTTACGGAGATGCTTATGGGGTCTGAGGTTGGTGACCGACGCGAGTTTATATATGAGCATGCAAATGAGGCTGTATTAGATTGGTAGTTGTGGGGGCGAGTTTCACGAGTTAACACTGTAGGGGCGAGTTTTACGAGTCCGAATAAATAATAGGAGGTACCAGTTATGTATGGAAGTATTTTATCAATTATAGTTGTAGTATTTGTCATAATGGTAATTTTGTCATGGCTTGTAATTGTGCCAGAGAAACAAGAAGTTATAGTTGAAATGCTTGGAAAGTATCACAAAACTATGAGAGCGGGCGTGAATTTTAAATTGCCATTTATTCAAACTATAAGAAATCGTGTGAGCCTCAAAGAACATATTCATGACTTTCCACCTCAATCAGTTATCACAAAAGATAATGTAACTATGAAGATTGATACAGTTGTTTATTGTAAAGTTTTTGATAGTTATAAAAATACATATATGATTCAAAATGGTGTGGATGCAATTGAAAAAATTACTGCTACTACACTTAGAAATATTGTAGGAACAATGGAACTTGATGAACTTTTAACTGCTAGAGATAAAATAAATGGTCATCTTCTTAAAGAAGTTGATGAGGCAACTGATGTGTGGGGAATAAAAATTACCCGTATAGAGATTAAAGATATTATGCCACCTGCTGAAATAAAAGAAGCAATGGATAGACAGATGAAAGCAGAGAGAGAAAAAAGAGCAACTATCCTTGAGGCGGAGGCTATTAAGCAAAAAGATATAACAGTTGCAGAGGGAAAAAGAGATGCTATGCTCATGGAAGCAGAAGCTAAAGCAAAATCAATTGAACTTGTGGCAAAAGCAGAGGCAGAAGCAGTCCGCCTTATAAATGAACAAAAACCATCAGACGCATATATAAAACTTGAAGCTATTAAGAGTGTTGAAAAACTTGCTAAAGGCCAAGCAACTAAAATTGTAGTGCCATCTGATATAGCCAGCCTTACAAGTGGGATTGTGGCGATTAAAGAGGCACTAAAAGAGAAGTAGAGAAAGCCTTATATTTGACAAAAACTGATGTGATGACATAATTAACAAATATGAAGTGCAACTTTATATTTGTTAAGAGGTATGAAAAATGGCATATATTAGGCGTTATATTAAAAACGCAGTAATTGAAAAAGGTGAAAATCCATATAACATGAGGGGAATATTATGAAATATTGCATAAGCATAGAAGAAACTGTTGTTGGCAATTTTGAAGTTTAGGCAAACTCAAAAGAAGAAGCGCTTGGACTTGCAAAAGAAAAATACGATAACTGCGAGTTTGTGAATGAACCAGGAGATTTAGTTGAAAAGAGAATTGCAGTTAGGACTAATGGTGAAGTTTTTAGTGGATGGGAAGACTTTTAACTAAGAGAATAACATTTTTAATAATATATATAGGAATGCAAGGAGTAGAAAAATGGTAGACTTAAATAATTGGAAGGAGTCAGATATAAATGTAGATAGCTTGTGGCTTATCGATAAAAGAGATTCTTCTGGAAAACATTCTAATACTTATCATGGAAATTTTATTCCTCAAATTCCATATCAACTTGTAAGCAGATATACAAAACCTAAAGATATTGTATTAGAATTATTCACTGGTGGAGGGACAACACTATTTGAATGTGAAAAATTAAAACGGTATTATATTGGATTTGATATTAATAAAGAAATTATGTTAGAAATAAAAAGAAAAATGCAAGGCACTAAAGTCCCTTATATAATGAATAATTGTGATGTAGTTGATATAAACAAGTTTGAAAAATGCATGATTAGTAGTCTTACAAAGTTTAAAAGAAAAAAAGTAGATTTTTTGATTGCACATCCACCTTATTTAGATATAATCAAATTCACAAGTTTGAAAGAAGATTTATCAAATGTTTCAAATATTAATGTTTTTATAGAAAAACTGATGATTGCATTTGATAATGCCTTAGCATATTTGGATAAGGGAAAATATTTTGCAATTGTGATGGGTGATATATACAAAAATAGTGAAGTTATCCCGCTTGGATTTTATACTATGAATGCAATTAAAAATACATTTAATGTAAAATTAAAAGGAATTATAGTAAAAAACATAGAAGGGAATAAGGGAAAACTTGGAAGTCAAGGAATATGGAGATATAGAGCCTTAAAAAGTGATTATTTTATTTTTAAACACGAATACATATATGTTTTTAAAAAGGAGAATTAAATGTCGAAAATAGAATTATTTTTAGAATTGGCTAAACCTGATAAAAATGGTGTATCAGAATGGGTTTCAGTTGATAGATTTGTAGGGAAATATAAAGAATTGCAGTTAGGAAATGGCGGAAGTTGGTGCCGCAGTAGTTCGACATTAGCTAAAAAGTATGTGTTAGAATTTGACAAGAGTAAAACCCCTGGTAATTCTATAGATGCTATAAGAACTAATGGATTCAACAAAGCAAAATCTTTTAATCAAACTATTAGAGCAGACATTAAGAATTTCTATAAGAATAAAAATTGTGTAATGCTTGGAATAAATGGAAAATCAGAAAATACTAAAATTGAAATAGATCATAAGGATGGAAGAAAAAATAATGAAAGAGTGTCAGATATCTCTACTCAGAAGTTAGAAGATTTTCAACCATTAAGTAAAGCAGCAAATGATGCCAAAAGGCAGATTTGCAAAAATTGTAAAAAAACTAATAAACGTTGGAATGCTAAAAATCTGCTTGGCAACCCTTATTCGTATTATAAAGGCGATGAGAATTATGATGAGAAGCTAGGTTGTGAAGGTTGTTATCAATATGATCCTGTAGAATATCGTAAAACATCTGCCAAAAGGATTGCTACGGAAGCAGTTCAGCATACAGTCGATTTTGTTATGAAAAAGTTATATGATGAAGAATAGGTAATAAATGAAATTAATTAAGGTGAGTTAATAAGAATGAATTACATTGGTTCAAAATTGAAATTATGTCAAGAGTTTATACCAAAAACTATTAAATCTGTTTGTGGTGAAGATTTGTCTAACAAGGTGTTTTGTGATTTGTTTGCAGGAACTGGTATTGTAGGTAGAACTTTTAAGACTTTGGTAAAAAAAGTCATTTCTAATGATATTGAGTATTATAGTTATGTTATAAATAAAAATTACATAGAAAATCATACCGAAATTCCCCAAAAGAATGACTATATTAATGAGCTAAATAATGCAAAATTGATAGAAAACGGATTCATATATAAAAATTATTGTGTTGGTGGTAATGGAGAGAGACAGTTTTTTTCTGATTATAATGGAAAAAAAATCGATACGATAAGATCAAAAATAGAAAAATGGTTTAAAGAAAAGCATATTACATCTAATTTGTACTATTATTTGTTATGTAGTTTGCTAGAATGTGCAGATAAGGTTGCAAACACAGCTAGCGTATATGGAGCATACTTAAAGCATTTAAAAGCTTCTGCAAATAAAGAATTAGTGTTGGTTGGAGCAGAATATCAATTGAATGACAACAACCATGAAGTATATAATGAAGATGCAAATGTCTTAATTAATAGAATTGAAGGTGATATTTTATATTTGGATCCTCCGTATAATGCAAGACAGTATGGTGCTAACTATCATTTACTAAACACAATAGCGGAGTATAAAAAATTTGTGCCTAAAGGAAAAACTGGGCTTCGAGATTATAACAAATCATTATATTGTTCAACGAATACAGTTGTTGAAGAGTTTGAAGAATTAATAAAAAATGCAAAATTTAAATATATATTCTTGTCATATAACAATGAAGGACTAATGCCAAGCAATATAATTAAAAAAGTTATGTCAAAGTATGGTCATTATGATTTGGAAAAAACAAAGTATCAAAGGTTTAAAGCTGATTCAAATAGAATTAATAAATTTGATTCAACTACAGAATATTTACACATTTTAGAAAGAAGTTAATTGTTTATACTATTACTATTAAATTAGTATGTTGAGACAACAAAAAAAACAGTAGTTATATTGAATGCTACATTTAAGACATTTTAGATAAGGAAATAAAAGTTTATAATGGGTATAATATTATAGAGGAAAAGGTGAAATATGAATGTATTTGTAATGTTGGTTTTCATATTTGGCATTGGGGCTATGTTCGGCTGGGTTTTAGAAGTTTTTTATAGACATCTTGCTGATAAGGAGAAGAGATGGTTTAACCCAGGCTTTTGTGTAGGACCATATCTTCCAATTTATGGATTTGGTCTAGTTACTGTATTTTCAATTACATACTTAAATGATCTTGCATTTATTGAAAATATTGTATTGAGAAGGCTGATTTTATTTTTGCTAATTGCCGTATGTCTCACTTTGATAGAGCTTGTAGCTGGAATATTATTACTAAAATTTTTCAATATGCGATTATGGGACTATACGGATGAGGTACTTAACTTTAAAGGCTTTATTTGCCTAAAATTTTCACTTTTTTGGATGCTACTTGGCGCGGGTTATTATTTTGTAATCCATCCACTTGTTTATGATTCAGTTGTGTGGTTATCTAAGAATCTAATTTTCAGTTTCTTTGTAGGCTCATTCTTTGCAACTTTCATAATAGATGTAATATATAGTGGAAATGTAATATCAAAAGTAAGAGATTATGCAGTGGCAAATGGTGTTACAGTTGCATTTGAAGATTTAAAGCAGCGAGTTGCGAGGGAGATAAGAGTTAGAGGATCAAAGTCAGCATTTTTTATATTCATGTTTAAAGAGAATTTAGCAAATGTCTTTAAAAAGCAACAATAATATATAAATCTATGTAGAGAAAAGGAACTTTTGAAAAAAGAAATTAATATAAATTGTGTTTAAGAGGTTTGAAATGGCTGAGAAGATTTTGAAAACAGAGTTTAGTGAGGAGATGAAGACGAGTTATATTAATTACTCTATGTCAGTAATTACAGCTCGTGCGATTCCAGATATTAGGGATGGTTTAAAACCAGTTCAACGACGTGTACTTTACGGCATGAATGAACTTGGAGTTCATGCAAATAAACCAACGCTTAAGTCAGCTAGAATTGTGGGCGATGTCATGGGTAAATATCATCCTCATGGTGACTCATCTATTTATGAGACACTTGTTGTAATGGCTCAGGATTTTAAGAGGATGGTTCCACTTGCTGTAGGGCAAGGTAATTTTGGTTCTATAGAAGGTGATAGTCCTGCAGCACAACGTTATACAGAGGCAAGACTTTCAAAGTTTACTGATGATGTCATGTTAGCTGACCTTGATAAGACAGTTGATTTCATGCCTAATTATGATGAGAAGTTGAAAGAGCCTACTATACTTCCTTGCCGTTTTCCTAATTTTCTTTTAAATGGTTCTGAAGGAATAGCTGTAGGTATGGCTACAAGTTCCCCATCTCATAATCTTTCAGAGATTTGTGATTTAGTAATAGAATTTGTAAAGAATCCTAATATAACACTTAAGAGTATGCTTAAGATTTTAAAAGGCCCTGATTTTCCTACAGGTGGAATAATTGCAAATATGTCTGAACTTCCAGAGATATATAAGACGGGTGTAGGAAAATTAAAACTTCGTGGAAAAATTGTATTTGAACTTGGAAAGAAGGCTAAAGATAAAGATAAGTTAGTTGTCACAGAGATACCTTATACTATGATAGGAGATGGCATTGGCAAATTTATGTCTGATGTCGGTGCACTTGTAGAACAAAAAAAGATAACTGATATAACTGATATTTACAATCATTCAAGTAAAGATGGAATGAGAATAGTAATGGAACTTAAAAAAGATATAGACAAGAAGAAGATTGAAAATATCAAAAACATATTGTATAAGAAAACAAGACTTGAGGATACTTATGGAGTAAATATGATTGCAATAGTTGATGGGCGACCAGAGACAATGACGCTCAAGTCAATCATGGAAAACTTTGTAAAATTTCAAAGAGAGCTAATTGCTAGAAAGTATAAGAACTTGCTTGATAAAGAAAATGAGAGAAAAGAGATACAAGAAGGTCTTATAAAAGCAACTGACCTAATAGACGCAATTATTGCAACTCTTCGCGCATCAAAGACCCGTGAAGATGCAAAAATGCACCTTACTACTGGCAAATGTAAAAATGTAAAAATTAAAGATAAGAAACTTGCAAAAGTTGCAAGTAAGTTTAGCTTTACATCTCTGCAGGCAGACGCAATTTTAGATATGAGATTATACAAGTTAATTGGACTTGAAATTACTGATTTGAATAATGAGTATAAGGAAACTCTTGCGAAAATCAAGCTCTATAAATCTATTTTAAAGGAAAAGAGTAAAGTAGATGAATTAATAATAGATGACATGAAGAAGATTAAAAAAGAGTTTGGAGTTGAGAGAAAGACTTCATTTGAAGATGCAGAAGATATCGTGATAGAAGAGCCGAAGGCAGAAGTTATAGATGTAGTATATTGTCAAGATAAATTTGGATACTGCAAAGTAATGGATCCAAATCTATATGAGAAAAATAAAGAGACAGTAGATACAAATAATCAATATATATTTAAGGCTAGAACTGATGAAAGGGCAATCATTTTCGGAAGTAAGGGCTTTATGCATCAAATACGACTTGACAAGGTACCTATGCTTAAGACAAATGAAAAAGGGAAACCTATTGATAATCTTTCAAAGTTTAAAACTGATGATGAGTCGATAGTAGGAGTTGAGACTTCAAAATCTATCGAAAATGCATATTTATTTTTCGTTACGAAGGATGGACTCATAAAATTTGCAGATACATCTGAGTATGTGACTGCAAATGCAAAGGTAGTTGCTACAAAAATTAATGGTGATGACGAGGTTGTGAAAGTACTTGTATGTTATGCTGATAAAGATTTAGTCATAAGAACAAATGAAAATTTATTTTTAAGACTTAAACCTGATGAGATTCCGCTTCTTGGACGTGCCACTAAAGGTGTAAAGGGAATAAAGCTTGGCAAAGGTGATTATGTTGCCGATGCATATGTCCTTGATGATGATACAGTTGTAAACGTAGATGGAAAAAATAAAAATCTGAATCAACTGAAAAGAGGTTCAAGATCAACAAAAGGTAGTAAGATTAGTTAATGGATTTAAAGAAAAACAATTT
Organism: uncultured Clostridia bacterium; assembly: GCA_947303805.1. Classification (GTDB taxonomy): domain Bacteria; phylum Bacillota; class Clostridia; order Lachnospirales; family Lachnospiraceae; genus UBA3633. Next base: position 41,635 of record CAMYZE010000009.1, read on the forward strand.
TATTGGCAGTATAGAAATATTAATTACTGGAATAATTTGGGGATTTATAGGGTATTTTGTTAAAGAACTGTCATTGATGGGTGCGAGTTCAGAGTTAATTACTTTTTTTAGAGTATTTTTCGCATTTATATTTGCAGTAATTGTTGCACTTGTATTATATGGACCAAAATCTTTTGTCTTAACAAAGGAACAGCTGCTTTGGTGTTTTCTCGATGGTCTACTTACACAAGGTATTTTTAACTATTGTTATTCTATGTGTGTAGAAAAATCTGGAGTGGCAATAGCGGCAGTTCTCTTATATACTTCTCCTGTATTTAATGCAATTATATCACATATAGTTTTTAGGGAAAGAATAGGTATTAAAAGAAACTTAATTTTGGTATTAAATATGATAGGTTGTATTATAGCAGCAACTGCACTAGATTTTAGTTTTAAAACCATATCATTAATAGGTATTTTTATGGGGCTTTTGTCAGGACTTACTTATGGGGCATCGCCAGTTCTTGGCAAATATGCTAATAAAAACCCCAATTTATTCGTAGTTATAGCCTATAATGAGTTATTTGCTAGCCTATTTGTACTTCTATTTTTAAAGCCTTTTCATAGTATTCAAATTATTTCAACAAAAATGTGGATTTATGGTATAATGTATGGGGTAATTATTACTGGACTTGCTTATATGTTTTATTATGACGGAGTTAAAAAAATGACAGAATTAAGTGTAGTACCAGTAATTGCATCTATAGAAGTTGTAGTGGCAACATTTGTAGGAATAATGATTTATAAAGAACCATTAAACTTTGTTAACTATTTTGGAATAATTATTGTCATTCTCTCTATAGTATTTATGAGTAAAACTAGTAATATTAAAAAGTATTAGATTGTATTTGTTTTGGAGGTGGAGCATGAATAAAGATAGCATTAAGGTAAATGAAGTTTTAGATTTATCTGAGACGGAGTTTAGTTTTTTATTTAAAGGATTGACATACCCATATGAAGTTTTACCGCTGATCAAACAAAGATTTGATGAGTGTGTCCGTTCATTAAACACTTATGAATATAATAGAATTAAAGATGGGGTATATGTTCATAAGAGTGTAACCGTTTTAAAAAGTGTATATCTAGGGCGCAATATTATCATTGGAAAAGATGTTGATTTAAGGAATGCAGCATTTTTAAGAGAGAATGTAATAATTGGTGATGGTTGTGTTGTTGGAAATTCTTGTGAACTAAAAAATGTTTTGATGTTTAATAAAGCGAAAGCACCACATTTTAACTATGTAGGAGATACTGTAATGGGATATAATTCTCATATTGGAGCTGGAGTAAAAGTGTCTAATTTAAAGTTAGATGAATCCACAGTAGTTATTAAAATTGGCGATGAGTTAATAGACACGAAGCTTAGAAAGTTTGGTGCAATTATTGGAGATAATGTACAAGTAGGATGTAATGCAGTTTTGAATCCAGGAACAATTCTTGGAAAGAATACTTTTGTATATCCGCTAACTAACGTTCGCGGTGTTGTAGATAAGAATTCAATTTGCAAAACTCAAGATTTGATTGTTGAAAAGAAGTAGGTGGTGAATTATGAAGAATAAAGGATTAATAGCAACAATAGTAGTTTTGATAGCCGTGATAATTACGCTTGTAGCAGTACTGGTTCTCATGCAGATGCCTACAATTTTGACAACTGATGGTTTGGCTGGAAAGATATTTAATAATAACAAAAGTGAATCAACAATAGTATCTACTATAGAGACTACAGAAAAGAAAAATATTGATACTCAAGAGACCACTGAGACATTGCCAAGGGTTACAACAAAGGTAGAAAATTATTCCGCATTCAAAAATCGTGTAAATATTGATTATCCACAAATAGTAGGACTAGATGATGTAAGTTTGCAAGAAATAATTAATAATAAAATTAGGACAAATGCCTTATCAATTGTTCCACTTTATCCAATTTCTACAGCAGTGCAGAACTTAAATATTTCTTGTGAAGTTAAAAATTTAGATGAAGATTACATAACTATAATATACGAGGGAAAGGTAGTGGGAATTAAGGCAGGAAGTGGAACTTCTTCTAGTTCTGGCAGCGGGTCTAGTTCTAATAGAGGAGCTTCTTATAACGACCCATATCTTGATGGCTTTGTAGACCCTCTTGCGATTTTTGGTCAAAATATTCCTCAGATGAACATTATGCCTACAACTAGTGCACCTATTAGTTATACTACTCAGCCTTCAACTGAAAGTGTAGAAGTCACACATAATACAAATTCAAATAATATTATGGGACCGAATCCAAATAATACTGGAACTGCGGATAAGGGACCAACTCCAGTTGATATCAAATCACCTACAGCACCTGCAAGTAGAAATAGTTCTATTGCTGTTGAAAATTCAGCTACAAATAATCCTACTGGGTATTCTTCTCCAATTATAAATAGTAATAATTATTCATCAAGTGGAGTTTACTATTCTCAGTCAGGTACTCAAATTGCACCTACAGAGACTAGCAGTGCAAATTCAACTACATATAGCTTGCCAGTGTCTGGATTTGTAAATACAAATGCAAGCGATATAGACCAGAGAATATATTATACCAATACGATAAATTTAAAAACTGGACAGGATATGAAACTAGGAGATTTCGTATCGGATTTTGATGCACTTGCAAAATATTTAAGATCAAGCAAAGTTGAATTTGAAAATATAGATGACAGTGATCGAAAAGCTGTAAGGGAATATGTAAATAAGACCGTGCAGTCAAAATATGTTGAACAAATGAAAGAAGCTGATTTTAAGAATGTTGGCATGACAACTTGGCCAAAGATATTCAGTTATAGAGACACAGACGGAGTTGTACATTTTAGTGTTAAGCTTAGCAGTAAACTTGGAAATTTCGCAATTGTAAAATATAAAAAGTAAAATATTTGGAGGGCAAAATGATAAAGTTTGATGAAAATGTTTACATATTTGATCATCCTTTAATTAAGCATAAAATAAGTATCTTGAGAGATAAGAACACAGGAACTAATGAGTTTAGAAGTATAGTTGAAGAGCTTGCGATGCTAATGGGTTATGAAGCACTTTCGGATTTGCCTACTAGGCTTGAGGAAATTGAAACACCGATTCAAAAATGTAAATCTCCAGTTCTTGATGGTAGGAAACTTGCAATTGTGCCTATACTACGTGCAGGTCTTGGTATGGTATCGGGGATGCTCGCACTTGTGCCATCTGCAAAGGTTGGACATATAGGTATGTATAGGGACGAAGAAACTTTGCAACCACATGAATATTTTTGTAAATTACCTAATCCTATAGAACAAAGAGTAATACTTGTACTTGATCCTATGCTTGCCACAGGTGGTTCTGCAACTGATGCAATTACTTTAGTTAAGAAACGTGGTGGTAAAAAAATAAAGTTTGTATCTATAATAGGTTGCCCTGAAGGTCTTAAAAAAGTTCATGAGACGCATCCTGATGTACAAATATATTGTGGAACATTAGATGAGAAACTTAACGAAAAAGGTTATATAGTTCCTGGATTAGGCGACGCAGGTGATAGAATATTCGGCACAAAATAATTTTACATAAATTGCCGCTATGGCGAAATTGGTAAACGCACACGACTCAAAATCGTGCGGGAAACCTTGTGGGTTCGAGTCCCACTAGCGGCACATACATGCAGTGTGATGAAGCGCAGAAAAATATAAATAGTTTTTTAAGAAAAACTCTCAAAGGAAATGAACTCCGTAAGACCTACTATCATTTAAAGAAATGTTCTAAGTGTAAGGAAGTTCTACTTGATGAGTTTTCTTTTTATACAACATTTAATGATCTTGATAAGGATTTGGATTTCAACTACAAAAAAAATCTTGAGAAGTACATGAACTCAATTGAGGAGAAAATAAAGAGTCGAGATTCAGTAATGATAAGTAAATATATTATTGCAAGCGTAGCCATTTGTTTTTTGTTCTTGCTGATTTTAGTTATTGCTTTGAGGTTAATGTATAGATGAGTGGAAATAAAGAAAAATTATTGCTAATTGATGCATATAGCATAATATGCCGAGGCTTTTATGCCTTACCTTTGTTGTCTACAAGTAAAGGTTATCATACCAATGCTATGCTAGGCTTTTTAAATATATTATTTAGAACTTTAGATGAAGAGAAGCCAGATTATATTGCTGTAGCATTTGATGAGAATGCACCTACATTTAGGCACAAACTCTATAAAGAGTATAAAGGTCAAAGAAAACCAATGCCAATAGAACTTAAAGAACAAGTTCCTTTTGTAAAAGAAATGCTCACTGCAATGGGAATAAGTATTTTTTCTAAAGTAGGCTATGAAGCTGATGACATACTTGGAAGTCTTGCGACTAAGCTTTCAAGTAGTAAACTTGAGGCTGTAATACTTTCTGGTGATAAGGATATGCTGCAACTTGCAACTGATAATATAAAAATTAGACTTGTTAAGACAGTTAAGAGTAACTCAGATATATATCCATACTACGCTAAGGATGTCGAAAAAGAATACAATATGACTCCTGATGAATTCATAGATCTTAAGGCAATAATGGGAGATCCTTCTGACAATATTCCTGGCATCAAAGGTGTAGGCAAAATTACTGCAAATGATCTTATTACAAAATATAAAAGCATTGATAATATTTATAAACATATTGATGAAATTAAGAAGCCTAGTATAGTAAAGGCATTTACTGAGAGTAGAGAAGATGCTGCTCTATTTAAGGTGCTGGTTACTATCGTGAAAGATGTTGATTTAGATGTAAAACTTCAAGACTTGAAAATAAATGATATTTTCAACAAAGATTCATTTAAGGTTGCGGAAAAGTACGAGTTAAAGTCTATTTATAAAAAATTTGGAAAGGCAAAAACTAGTTCAAAAACAAGTAAAGTTGCGAATGCCATGCTAGAGGGATTTAGCAGTATTGATAATAGTGTAGACGATATAGAAAAAAATGATACAAGAAATAGTGATGACAATGAGAAATATGCCTATAATTTAAAAAATAGATACAAGGAACTTGATAAAAGTGAAATATATGATAAGTTTAAGCCTAAGGGTAGGATTGAAGATTTGACATTAATGTCTTATTTATTAAATCCAATCAAAAAAGATTATTCTGATATTGAGTTTATTAATCAAGAAAAGCTTTATAAAGAATTATCAGATAAGATTAATAAGATCGGACTTAATGTGGTGTATGAAACTATTGAGCATCCGCTTGTAAATGTTTTATATAATATGGAAAAAATAGGTGTAGCTGTAGATGAAGATGCTATCAATAGTTTTGCAAAGAATCTAAGTAAAGAGATTAAAAAATTAGATGAAAAGATTCATAAACTTGCAGGAGATGATAGATTTAATATTAATTCGCCAAAACAACTCGGGGATATATTATTTAATAAACTCGGATTAGATTATGAGAGAAAAAAGGGTGAAAAACAGTCGACAGGAGTGGAAGTGCTGCAAAAACTTGTTGATAAGCATGAGATAATAAAACCTATAATGGATTACAGAACATATAATAAGCTTCTAACTACATATGCGGAGGCATTGCCTAAGTATATAGTGGATGGCCGAATACATACAAACTTTAATCAAACTGAAACTGCTACGGGAAGATTATCAAGTGACAATCCAAATTTACAAAACATTCCTATAAGAACTGCACTTGGTAGAGAGCTGAGAAAGGCTTTCGTGCCAAGAAGGGGATATGTGTTTATAGATGCCGACTATTCTCAAATAGAACTTAGAGTTCTTGCTATACTATCTGGAGATAAGAATTTAATAAATGCGTACAAGGGTGCTGCAGATGTTCATAGTGCTACAGCGAGTGAAGTTTTTGGAGTAGATATTGACAAAGTAACACCAGAACTTAGAAGAAAAGCTAAGGCAATAAACTTTGGAATAGTTTATGGAATGTCTTCATATGGACTTGGTGAAGATCTACACATAGATACAAAAGAGGCGAAAGAGTACATTGAAAAGTATTTCACAAAGTATAATAAGGTCAAAGAGTATTTAGATAAAACTGTTGAAGAGGCAAAAAATAATGGATTTGTGAAGACCTACTATGGACGAATTAGACCAATTCCTGAGTTTAAAGTTGGAAATGCCATGCAGAAAGCATTTGCTAAAAGAGTTGCGATGAATTCTCCTATACAGGGAACTGCAGCCGATATTATGAAACTTGCTATGATAGGTGTTGATAGTGAACTTGAGAAGCAAAAACTTGAATCGAGGATTGTCTTACAAGTACATGATGAGATTCTTATCGAGTGTAAAAAGGGTGAAGAGTCAAAAGTAAAAAAGATTTTGAAAGATAAAATGACTGATAGTTTTGACTTTCCGGTTGAACTTGAGATAGATATAAAAGAAGGATCTAACTGGGATGACGCACATTAGTATGGGAATGAGAGAAGATCTAAAAATACCGCTCACAATGCTTAGTATAAACTATCTTGATAAATTACCATTTAAAGGATCCTATAATGGTAAAAGGTTTATGTTTATAAAAGATACCAATTCAGAAAAAGTTAGACTAAGAGTGTATCTTTGGAAAGATTTATATAGTTTTGAAAATACTGATGAAAAGGAAATGAATGTAAAAGATTTTGATTATACAAAAGATGGAATAGAACTAGGAGTTGACTTTGTGGAAGGAGCAAAAATATAATGGTACTTGGAATAGTTGGCAAAGTTGGTTCTGGCAAAAGTACAGTGATAAAGTATCTTGAAACGAATTATGACTCAATTGTATTTTCTTGTGATGATATAGCAAAAGAAATCATGGAAAAAGGCGAAACTGAGTATAAACCTGGCTCTTTGGGAGAGATATTCACTAACGAGAACAAACAAGAAGAATGCAGAATAATTTTACATCCTTTAGTGTTTAATAGAATAAAACAGAATATTATGGATGTTGAGAATAAAAATAATTCTAATAATAAACATAATTTAAATAATTCGTATAAAGAATTAATAATTATAGAATCCGCATTGCCTAATGATGAAATGTACAAAATGTGTGACAAAGTAATGTATATTGATACTCCGTATGAAAATAGAGTAAAGAGACTAAAAGAGGAAAGAGATTATTCTGAGTCGAAGACAAAACTAATATACGATTCACAGAAGTTTTATGAAAAATTTTATGATAGAGCAGATTATACTATAAATAATGATGGAACTAAAAAAGAATTAGAAGAAAAAGTTAAAGAGGTTATAAATGAGATTTATATCACTTGCAAGTAGCAGCAAGGGCAATTGTGCACTTATATCATATAAAGATACTAATATCTTGGTTGATTGTGGTATATCTAAAAAAAGAATTGTTTCTGCACTTGATAAGTACAATTTATCACTTAATAATATAGATTGTATATTAGTCACTCATGAACATTCAGATCATATTGCTGGATTGCCTTCAATTTTGAAAGACAATGATATAAAGATTGTATCCCAGAGAGATACACTTGCCGCTATAATAAATTATTGTGAGAGTAAAAATGTCGATGTCAATACTGATAATTTTAAAATAGTTACGCCGGTAAATATTTTAAATGATAATTCATCGATTGCTGTTGGTGATATAAAATTCTATCCACTAAAAGGCTGTCATGATGTGAGTTCACTTTATTATAAATTTGAATTGGGTAATACAATCATAGCAATCTTAACTGATATGGGAGCCTACAATGAATATACCATTAGAACACTTGAAGATGTAGATTATCTTATGCTTGAAAGTAATTATGATGAGCAGATGATACTTGATAATAGTTACCCGGCTTGGTTAAAAACAAGAATAATGGGAAATGGTGGGCATCTGTCAAATAGAGATACGGCAAATATTATTATGCGACTTGCAGGAAAAAGAATCAAAGAAGTTTATCTGTCACATATTAGTGAAGATTCTAATTCAGAAGATAATGCATATGAATTTGTAACCAGATTCTTATGTGATAATTATAAAGGTAAGGAAAAACTTCCACTGATTAAAGTTTCTAAAAGACTTGATGTAACTGAGATAATTTGTGATGATGATTAGGAGAAATATGTTTAGCGAAATCGCAAAAAGAGATATTGCACTACTTACTGATTTTTACGAGCTTCTTATGATGGAGGGATATTTTAATTACACCAAAAATAATGAGCAAAAAGAACAATTAGTTACATTTGATGTATTTTATAGAAACAATCCATTCTCAAATGGCTTTGCAGTTTTCTGCGGGTTAAATGAAATAATAGATTATATTGCTAATTTAAAATTTACTGATGATGATATAAAATATTTAAAAGACAATGGAACATTTAGTGATGATTTTTTAAATTATTTGAAAGGCTTTAAGTTTACAGGAAGTTTGTATGCATTTGAAGAAGGAAGTGTGATAAATAGAAAAGAGCCGATAATAAAAATAGTGGCACCGATAAGCGAGGCACAATTAATTGAGTCGGCTATGCTATGCCTTTTTAATCACGAGACACTCATTGCAACTAAGGCATATAGAGTATGTGAAGCAGCAAAACCTTGTGGTGTAATGGAGTTTGGACTTAGGCGTGCTATGTCATTTGATGCTGGAATATATGGAGCAAAAGCAGCATGTATAGCTGGATGCATAGGAACTTCAAATGTTTTAACAGCAAAAATGTATGACTTACCTGCACTTGGAACTATGGCTCATTCTTGGATTATGTCGTTTGATGATGAGTTATCAGCATTTAAGGAATTTGCTACCAAGTATCCTGATATGGCAATACTGCTTGTAGATACATATGACACTTTAAAGTCTGGTGTGCCAAATGCGATTAAGACATTTGACTATATGAAGGAAAAAGGGATAAAGAGTAAAAAGTTTGGAATAAGACTTGATAGTGGGGACCTTGCATATCTTTCAAAGGAAGCAAGAAAGATGCTTGATGATGCAGGCTATAAAGATGCAGTTATCTGTGCGTCAAATGATTTGGATGAAGATCTCATAATGTCTCTTAATATGCAGGGCGCAAAGATAGGACTCTATGGAGTTGGGACGAAACTAATAACTGGAAATGGATCAACTTTAGGTGGGGTGTATAAACTTTCAAGTGTATATGATGAGGATAAAAAAGAATTTATCCCTAAACTAAAAATTTCTTCAAATGTCGAGAAGGTTACGAATCCTGGCAACAAAGAAGTTTATCGCATATATGATAATAGTAATAAGATAATTGCTGATTTGATTTCTTTCCACGATGAAGAGTTTGATGATAGTGAAGAGCTTACTATTTTTGACCCAGTTCATACTTGGAAGAAGAGAGATTTGAAACCTGGGGAATATAAGATGAAGAAAATGTTAAGTCCAATTTTTATAGATGGGAAATTGGTTTATAAAAGAAAAACCGTTATGGAGTCTAAAAAGTATTTTGAAAAAGAACTTGAGACTTTATATGATGATAATAAAAGACTTACGAATCCAAAAGAAATATATGTGGATTTGTCACAGAAATTATATGATACTAAAATAAAACTATTAAGTGATTATTCGTAGGGGCGAACGTTTATGGAGCCCTTTGTAGGGGCGAGTTTTACGAGCCCGAAAGGATATAGAAATGCAGATGGTTAAAACACCAGTAAATGGAATGAAAGATATTGAACCTCGTGAGATGGAGATTCGCCAATTCATTCTATCAAAGATAAGAGAGGTGTATGGAAGATTTGGATTTACTGAGATAGAGACTCCAAATATTGAACATATAGAAAATCTTTTATCAGACCAAGGCTGGGATAATGAGAAGTTAATATTTAAAATATTGAAGCGTGGCGAGAAACTTGATAAGGCAGCTGAATCAGGAAATGTAAATGATTTAGTCGACTCAGGTCTTCGCTATGATTTGACTGTGCCACTTTGCAGATTTTATTCTAACAATAAAGATAAACTTACTATGCCATTTAAGGCGATGCAGATAGGAAATGTTTTTAGAGCCGATAGACCACAGAAAGGAAGATTTAGACAATTTTGTCAATGTGATATAGATATTTTGGGAGAGGTAACTAATCTTGGAGAGATAGAGACACTTCTTGCTACATCAACACTCCTTAAAGAAATTCAGTTTGACAAATATAATTTTTCATTTGACATAAATGATAGAAGGATACTAAGGGCAATGGTTATGTATGCTGGATTTTCAGATGATGATTTTGAGTCAGTGTGCATAACTCTTGATAAACTTGATAAAGTTGGTTTTGATGGAGTAAAAAAAGAGTTACTCGCAAAAGGTTATGATGAATCAAAAATTGACAAATTCAATTCGTTATTTGATAATGTAGGGGCGAACGAGCCTGTGGCAGCCATAAGAAATTTGCAAAACAAAATTGTAGGCGAGCCCGCATCTGATATAGATGCTGAGTTAATAAATATATGTGATAACTTGATTGAGATTATTGAGACAGTTACAAAAAATGTCGATGTAAAAATTCAATTTAACCCAACTCTCGTCCGCGGCATGGGCTACTACACAGGACCAATATTTGAGATCAAGTCAGAAAAGTTTTCAGGTTCTGTAGGAGGCGGCGGCCGATATGACAAGATGGTAAGTAAGTTTATTGGCCAAGATGTGCCAGCACTTGGAATTTCAATTGGATTTGAGAGAATTATAGGAATATATCTTGATGATGGTTTCAAGATACCAAGTAGTGTAAAAAAGATTGCCTACTTAATTGAGAAAGGAATGCCTATAGAAAAAAAAGCAGATGTGATTAAGCAGGCATTACAAGAAAGAAAAAATGGCAATATTGTTTATATAGCAGAACTTGCAAAGAACAAAAAATTCCAGTGTGAAAAATTAGAAACACTTGGCTACACCGAATTTAAGACATTTAATGTATAGCAGGGAAAATATGATTTTAGAAAATAAGCTTGGCATAACTGATCAAATTGAATTATCAAAAGATGAAGAGAGACTTAGTAAGATTGGGGCAAAAGAATTATTTGACAGTGGAAAACTTGATGAGTTAGAGCCTGGGACATTTGAAAGTTTAAAAATAATACATAAGACTTTATTTGATAAAGTTTATAATTTTGCGGGCAAAATTAGGAAAGAAAATATCGCAAAAGGCAATTTTAGATTTGCACCAGTTCTATATTTGGAAGATTCAATAAAGAAAATAGAAAAAATGCCCCAAACAACATTTGATGAAATTATAGAAAAATATGTCGAAATGAATGTTGCTCATCCATTCAGAGAAGGAAATGGTAGAAGCACTAGAATTTGGCTAGATGTAATTCTAAAAAAACAATTGAAAAAAACAGTAGATTGGAGTAAGGTTGATAAAGATAGATATTTAAATGCAATGGTCGATAGCCCAGTTGATGATAATAAAATAAAAGAATTACTTAAAAGTGCATTAACTGATAAAATTAGTGATAGAGAAATATATATGAAAGGAATTGACCATAGTTATTTTTACGAGGGATACAAGGAATACAAGACTGAAGAATTATAAGAGAATAGAAAATTATTTGAGGAGCAATTAAAATGGCAGAAAGTATCAAAGGATTAAAAAGAACAAAAAGATGTGCAGAGTTCACAGAAGGTGACATAGGTAAAGAAGTTGTTGTGATGGGATGGGTTGAGAGGTCAAGAAACAAAGGATCTCTTGTATTTACTGATGTCAGAGATAGGTCTGGACTTATACAAGTTGTATTTGATGAGGCAACTACTGATAAGGCAGTGTTTGAAAAAGCGAAAGAACTTAAGTTTGAGTATGTTGTAGCAGTTAAAGGAGTAGTGCAAAAGAGATCTGACATAAATGAGAAACTTAAAACTGGAACTATAGAAGTTATACCAAGTGAACTTAGAATACTTTCGACATCAGATGTTTTGCCATTTCCTATAGAAGATGAGATACCAACTAGAGAGGAACTTAGGCTTGAATATAGATATCTAGATTTGAGAAGAAGACCACTTCAAGAAAATCTTATGCTTAGGTCTAAAGTTACTGTGCTTACAAGAAAATTTTTATCTGATGAAGGTTTTATAGAAATTGAGACTCCGACATTTTGTAAATCAACACCAGAGGGTGCTCGTGACTACTTAGTGCCTTCTCGTGTAAACCTAGGATGCTTTTATGCACTTCCACAAAGTCCGCAGCTCTATAAGCAGCTTTTAATGGTATCAGGAATGGATAGATATTTCCAGCTTGCAAGATGTTATAGGGATGAAGATTTGAGAGCGGATAGACAGCCAGAATTTACTCAGATAGATATGGAGTTGTCTTTTGTAGATATAGAAGATGTAATAGATGTTAATTCAAGATTTTTAAAATATTTATTTAAAGAAGTTTTAAATTATGACTTGCAGCTTCCTATTCAGAGAATGAAGTGGATAGATGCCATGAATGACTATGGTTCTGATAAACCTGATACAAGATTTGATATGAAGCTTAAAGATGTAACTGATGTAGTTAAAGATTGTGGCTTCGGAGTATTTGCAAATGCAGTCCAAGATGGCGGAGTGGTAAAAGGTCTTTGTGTAAAAGGTCAAGCCGCTATGCCAAGAAAGAAAATAGATGCACTTGTAGATTATGCAAAAGATTATGGGGCAAAAGGACTTGCTTATTTATCTATAGAAGAAGATGGAAGTTTCAAATCTTCATTTAGCAAATTTATGACTGAAGATGAGTTAAAAAATCTTGTAAATGCTATGGGTGGAGAGAAGGGAGATTTGCTTTTATTTGCCGCTGATAAGAAAAAAGTTGTGTGGGCAGTTCTTGGTGCACTTCGTCTAAAACTTGGAGAAGAGTTAGGACTTATAGATGAGAAGAAATTTAATTTCTTATGGGTAACTGAGTTCCCACTTTTCGAATTTAGTGAAGAAGAGAATAGACTTGTAGCAATGCACCACCCATTTACTATGGTTATGGATGAAGACGTTGATGAATTTTTCAAAAATCCTGAGAACTGCCGTGCGAAAGCATATGATATAGTGTTAAATGGAAATGAAATAGGAGGAGGTTCTATAAGAATACATCAACCTGAGATACAAGAGAGAATGTTTGAAGTTTTAGGATTTACAAAAGAAAAAGCACATGAGCAATTTGGATTCTTACTTGATGCATTTAAATATGGTGTGCCACCACATGGCGGACTTGCATATGGACTTGACAGAGTTGTTATGCTTATGGCTCATGCAAAATCTATAAGAGAGGTTATAGCATTCCCTAAGACTAAGGATGCGAGCTGCTTGATGGTTAAGACGCCAAGTGCGGTGGATGAAAAGCAACTTAAAGAATTATCAATCAAAGTTGATATACAGAAATAGGGCTCGTAAAACTCGCCCGTACGAGTTGGGGGGATCGTAGAACTCGCCAGTACAGAACATAAATTAAATTTTTAGAATAAATATGAATAGAAACGAATTTTTGAGAATTTTAAGAGAGTCATTGGAGATGTCATTAGAGAAAGATGCGATAAATGCGCAGCTTGACTACTATGACAAGTATATTTCTGATGAGATGAAAAAAGGTAAAACTGAAAAGGAAGTTTTAGAAGAACTTGGCGACCCAAGACTTATAGCGAAGACTATAAAGACAGTTAGCAATTCCAATGACGTAAAAAAGAACGATGAGAACAGCAATGGTTATAGCGGAGCTTATAATAATTCTCAATCAAATAACAATAGAAAGTATTCAACTTATGTCGACACATCAGGAATAGGTTGCGTGATAGCTGGGTTAGTAGTATTCATTATTATTTCGTTGATCCTTAGAATGTTTGGTTATGTGGTTTATGGGCTTGGCGATCTTGCGTTTAGCGGACCAATTGGATTTTTGTTTGTTTTTGGATTACTATATTTATTGTTTGGTAGAGGCGGAAGAAGATAACTAAATGGATAAACTTACATTTATTTTAATATGTCATTTCGGGCTTGAGAAAGTGCTTAAGTCTGAAATAAGGAAACTAGGTCTTGAGATATCTGAGGTTACTGATGGTGAAGTAAAAGCTATCGGAAATCTTTCAGACATACCAAGACTTAATTTTAATTTGAGAACTGCAGAAAGAGTAATGATTGAAATGTCTATTTTTAAAGCAGTAGAACCAGATGAGTTACTTGAAAATGCAAGGAAAGTTGAGATAGAAAAATTTGTGCCAGTTGATGGAGAGTTTCTTGTCACTAAAGCCAATCAAGATAAGAATTCAGTTTTAAAATCTTCGCAAGCAAATCAAAAAACTGTAAAGAAAGCATTTGTAGATAGATTAAAAAATGTTTATAATACAAATGTATTGACTGAGACAAGAGGCAAGTATCCATTTAGAGTTAAGTTCAATAAAAATATTTGCAGTATAAGGCTTGACACGACTGGAGATTCACTTCATAAGAGAGGTTATAGGATTAAATCAGGACTTGCCCCGATAGAAGAAACACTTGCAGCGGCGCTTATAAAACTAACTGAGTTTAGTAAGGACAAAGTTTTGGTAGATCCATTTTGTGGTTCTGGGACTATACCGATAGAAGCGGCTATGATAGCTAGTAACATTCCGCCATCAGTTGACAGAGCATTTGTTAGCGAAACTTGGGATGCCATATCAAGAGAGTCATGGAAAAAAGCAAGGGCTGAGGCTCTTGAAAATATTAATCAAGAAAGACTTTCTATGAATGAAATAAAAATATTTGGATTTGATATTGATTCTAATATGATACGAATAGCCAAGGAAAATGCAGATAGGGCAGATGTCGCAGATATAATTCATTTTGAAACTTGTGCAGTTAGAGATTTTTGGAATTTAGAATGTTTAAAAAATATTGAAAGCGGAATAATTTTATGCAACCCTCCATATGGTGAGAGACTTGAAGACAAAGAATCGATAGTTCCAATATATAAAGATTTAAAAACATCTTATGAAAAAATGAAAAACTTTGATATGCATATAATTACATCATTTGAAGATGCAACAAAACTTTTGGGGAAAGAAACTAAAAATAGAAAATTATATAATGGTATGATAAAAACATATTTATATAGTTATCTAGTTAATGTTTAGAATTAACATAAAGAGTATTATGAATGGCAAAAAAAATGGATGATTTCTCATCCATTTTTTTTCATATAACTAGAAATTACTTATTGAATAATTGTGATTCTGCCAGCACCGGCAAGATTAGTGTAGTTGCTCGTTCCCTCAGCCTTTAAGTATTCTACCAATGCATCTACATCAGGCATTATTCTATCTTTGAGAACTTCACTACCTTTAAACATAGTATAACCATCACCGCCATTTATTAGCATATAGTCGTGGCAAGCTACAGTGTATTCTTTATTTAAGTCTAAATCTTTGCCATCTACTTTTATATCGCGAACTCTGTATTCGCCATCAACAGATACGAAATTATTTTTGTCATCAAGTTTTACTGAACTTGGGATAGTACCATCGATGGTGTAAGTTAGTCCAGACACATGAATGAATCCACCATTTTCTTCTGGGAATAAATGTGCACCCATCTCAAGAGCATCTTTAATTACTTGTCCTTTACATTTAATAAGTGTTGCTAAATTATTGAATGGCATAACTTTTAAGCAATCTTCATAAGTTACATTTCCGAGTGGGATTTCATTTCTTATACCACCACCGTTCATAAATCCGATATCTGCACCTAATACAGTTCTATAAGCATCTGCACATAAATCTCCAAGGTTTGTCTCTGCCTTTCTTACAGCTCTATCTTTTGAGAAAGGGAAAGTAGTTATGAGATTAACTTTATTGGTAGGAATAATTACTTCTTTAATTGAATCTTGATATTTTGCTTGAATGTCTTTTATAAATCTATCAACTTCAGGGTCTTTTGCATGAATCTTTTGTCCTCTTTCATTTTCTACAGGAGAACCATCTATAGGTACGACATGGTCAACCATTTGAATAGATATCTCACCTGCTTTATTAATTGTTAGTTGACCGATATTTTTAAGTTTTGTGCCGGTTTGAACGAGAGGTATTTCTCTACCACTTTTATTTTTAACCATTTGGTTGTAGACTTCGTGTGAATGACCATCTATAACCGCATCAATACCAGTAGTATTTGCAATAACAGTAGTAGATTTCCATCTTTCAGTTGTGCCGTCAATTCCAAGATGTCCAATCAGTATTACATAGTCAGCTCCTTCTTTTCTTGCATCATTTACAGCTTTTTGAATACTTCTATATAGTTTTCTTCCATTATTGTCTTCTGAAAGAGTGTATATATATTTCCCCATACTATCTTGGAAATAAGTAGGAGTTGATTTTGTAAATGATTCAGGAGTTGTGGCGCCTACTAGAGCAACTTTTTTATTTCCAAGAGAAAAGATCTTATATGGTGGTAAAACAGATTTATTATTTCTCAAATCAATAAAATTTGATGAAAAAATTAAGTTATTTAATTCAAGACAGTTCTGTAAGAAGTTCGCCATGTTGTAATCGAACTCGTGGTTACCAGGAATGCAGAAGTCATAGCCAACTTTTTTCATAATGTCTACTAAAAATAGTCCTTTTGAAAGAGTTCCTATTGGAGCCCCTTGAGAGAAATCTCCTGCATCTGCGAGAATAACATAGTTATCATTAGCAAGACGTTTTTTGTATTCAGCTAGAGCAGCATAACCAATGTTGTCATCAACTGCACAGTGAACATCATTTGTAAATAACAAAACAATGTCTTTGTCATTTTCTGGAGCATTTTTGCTAATGGTTACGTCTTTAGTACAAGCAAACAATGTTGTTAATGATAAAGTAAGAACAACTAGTATGGCTAAGACCTTTTTAAATAATTTAACCATATACTTTCTACAATTTCTTGTAGCCTCCTTTTTATAAATAGTTTATGGAACCTGCCTTCATTATAACATATCAATATAGATTTTTACATACGATTATTTAAGGTTTAAAATAGCGTTAGTAGAGAACAAATTGCAAAGTATGTGACATCTATGTCCCATAGACTCGTGTATTATAATTATAATAAAATGTACCAATATTTATGCATTTGCAAGCTTTTTCGCAGGTTGAAAAATATTATATATTTTATTATAATATTTGTTGGTGTAGTACTATTGAAGCAATAGTATTCATAAGGAGAAAAAATATGGCAAAAACAGTATCTAAAGAGCCAGTAACTCGTGTGACGGGAGACAAGGAGGAAAAATTAAAAACACTTGATTCTGCCCTTACACAGATTGAGAAGAAATTCGGCAAGGGTTCTATAATGAAGCTTGGCGAGTCATTAGTTGATTTAAATGTAGAGGCAATACCTACAGGTTCTATATCTCTTGATATAGCTCTTGGAATAGGTGGTATACCAAGAGGAAGAGTGATTGAAGTCTATGGACCAGAGTCATCAGGTAAAACTACTGTTACACTTCATATGGTAGCAGAAGTTCAAAAAAGGGGAGGCATAGCAGCATTCATTGATGCTGAGCATGCTCTTGATCCAGTGTATGCTAAAAATATCGGTGTTGATATAGACCATCTTTATATTTCACAACCTGACTCAGGAGAACAGGCACTTGAAATATGTGAGACTATGGTTAGATCTGGTGCTATTGATTTGGTTGTTGTAGATTCAGTTGCAGCACTTGTGCCTCAGGCAGAAATTGATGGCGATATGGGTGACTCAGTGATGGGTATGCAGGCAAGACTTATGTCACAGGCTTTAAGAAAACTTACAGCGGTTATTTCAAAATCAAATTGTACAGTTGTATTTATAAACCAACTTCGTGAAAAAATAGGTGTTATGTTTGGAAATCCTGAGACAACTACAGGTGGTCGAGCACTTAAGTTTTACTCTTCAGTTAGACTTGAGGTTAGAAGAGTTGAATCGCTTAAGTCGGGAGGAGAGATAGTAGGAAACCACGTAAGAGTTAAGGTTGTAAAAAATAAAGTCGCACCACCATTTAAGGAAGCAGAATTTGATATAATGTTCGGTGAAGGAATCTCAAGAGTAGGTGATGTGCTTGATACGGCTATTAACTATGAGATAGTTGATAAGGCAGGTGCGTGGATCACTTACAATAAAGAGAAAATAGGTCAAGGCAGAGAAAATGCAAAGCAGTTTTTAAAGGACAATCCAAAAATCTTTGAGGAAATTGAGAATAAGGTAAGAGAAGCATTTAAGAAAGATATGGAAGAGAAAAATGCGACTTATACAAAAAATACTCCTGAAGTTCCAGATGAAGACGAAGATTTTGAAGAGGACGATGAATAAATATTATAGGGGAGGGTTTCCTCCTCTATATTTTTATGTAGGAATATAAGATGGCATATAATTTAGATGTAAAAAAGATGAGCAAAGAAGATTGGTCGCTTGCCAATTGTAAGGAGCGGGCAATTTATATTATTACTAATTATAGTAAGTCAGAAAAACAATTAAGAGATAAATTAAAAAAAGGTGGAAAATATACTGACGAAATTATTGACGAGACAATAAAGTTTTTAAAAAAACACAATTTTATAAATGACGTTGATTTTGCTAAAAGATTTGTTGAGACACATAAACACATATATTCTGTAAAGGTGCTAAGACAAAAACTTTATCAAAAAGGCATAAAGAAAAATATTATAGATGATACATTTGAAGATGAAGAACTGGAAATTGATGAAGAAGCAATTATCAAAAAACTTTTGCTAAAGAAATGTCCAGATTATTATGAGAGGGAAAGGGAAATGGACCCAAAGGAGAGACAGAAGCTGCTTGCTTATTTATTTAGAAAGGGCTTTGGTTATGACAAAATATCTGATGTGATGAAATGCAATTCATAACAAAAATGTTATAGATATACTCATATTTATTACTATATTTTGAGTAACATTTAATGTATAATTTATGCATAAAGAAGAACTAATTTAAATAAAATATAAAAGTGGAGGGAATAACATGAAAAAAATTGTTATTGCACTTGGCGGTAATGCACTTGGCGATACTGCTCTTGAACAACTTAAACTCGTTGAGGAGACAGCTAAACCAATAGTAGATCTAATCGAAGATGGCAATCAGGTTATCATAGCTCATGGCAATGGTCCACAAGTAGGTATGATAAATCTTGGCATGAACTTTGCATTTGAAGAGGGAAAGGTAAAAGGAGAAATGCCATTCCCAGAGTGTGGAGCGATGAGCCAAGGTTACATTGGCTATCATCTTCAAAATGCGATTGGCAATGAATTAAAAAAGAGAGGAATTAAAAAAGATGTTGCTTGTGTAGTTACTCAAGTTGTAGTTGATGAAAACGATGAGGCATTTAAGAAGCCAACTAAACCTGTAGGTGCATTTTATGACAAAGAAACTGCTGATAAGATGGCAGCAGAAAAGGGATGGACATTTGTAGAAGATGCAGGTCGTGGTTATAGAAGAGTCGTTGCAAGTCCAAAGCCAGTTGATGTTGCAGAAAAAAATATTGTAAATGATCTTGTAAATGCAGGTCATGTAGTTATCACTGTAGGTGGTGGCGGAATTCCTGTTATAGATAAGAGTGGGAAATTAGTGGGAGTTCCAGCTGTTATAGATAAAGATTTCGCTTCAGCAAAACTTGCTGAGATAGTAAAGGCTGACGCATTATTTATACTCACTGCTGTTGAGAGAGTATGTATCAACTTTGGTAAGCCGGATCAAAAACAGCTTGAAGTTATGAATCTTGCTGATTGTGATAAATATATTGGAGAGAATCAATTCGCACCAGGTTCTATGCTTCCAAAAGTTCAAGCTTGTATGAGTTTTGCTAAAACAGGTGGAGAAGCGATTATAGCAGACTTAAAGAATGCTAAGCTTGCACTCCAAGGCAAGAGCGGGACAAAGATAGTTAAATAATTTTTTAACCCCTCATTTTTTGAGGGGATTTTTATGCTGAGGTATACAAAAATGTCAATTTAGAAAGTTTTATCTGTGTTAATAGTTATATGTATGTTAATTACAAATATCAGTACATATAATTTTGTGTATGCTAATAATTCCAGTGTGCAAGAAACAAGTGAAAGTGAATTTTTAGAGGGGAAAGAAGAATTGTTGATCGATGAAGATGAATCGGTTATAGAAGATGAAAATTCTGATGAAGAAATTGAAACGGTGGAAGATGATAAGGAAGCAGTAGAGGATAGTAAGACTGATAGTGACGAGTCCACTGAAGAGAAAAGCTCAACTGAAAAAACGGCCGAAGAAACAACGGAAGATGTAATTGAAGAAGCAACAAAAGATGCTATAGAGGATGTAATAAACAAAATAAGTGAAGAAACTACTGAAGAAGTAAAAGAAGATCAAGACGATATTACAATAGCATCACTATCAGAAATTGATGAAGAAGAAGAAGAGCTTGTTATAGATTTTAATAATAAGTTGCTGGGAGCTACTTTTCGTTTGAAATTTTTAACTGATAGTAGCTATGGTGGTAAAGCATATGTCATTAACGATGATATTCAAATTGAAGGAGAAACTTCATTTAGAAATAAAAATGTTGGTGATCAAATTACAGCACCTACTGTAACTATTTCAAATAGCGTAGAAAGAAGCAAGGGGCTTTCGTTTGCATATTGGTATCATCTTGGATTTGGTCATACAATTAATTCGGGAGCAAATTATACTTTGATTGATAATGATAGTAGTGGATACAATTTTGTTACATGGTTTACAGATAACAGAAAGTCTTTAACACTTGCACCACATTCAAGTGATATTTCAAATATTAATATAAACAATCCATCTGGTAGTGAGATAAATGGGTGGGTGATTAGTGATAATAAGGCTATAAGAAAATCAAGAATTACTCAAGACTGGCTTAATGATATAATAAACAATTTAGGGTTTAGTGCAGGCTATGGCTATGACAAAATAGTTAATTCAAGTGGTGCCGAGGTAGATCCTTTAAGTTGGGATAGAAACAGTAATGTCACTTATTATATAAAAGCAAAAATGGTTGGAACAAGCGTTTCGTTTAATTTACAAGGTCATGGAAGCCCAATAGATAGTCAAGTAGTTAACACTGGAGATAAAGTTATAAAACCAGCAGACCCAACAGATGCTAATTTCACTTTTGCTGGGTGGTACAAGGAGAGTACTTGTGAAAACGAATGGAATTTTGATACTGAGACTATCCAAGCTGGTCAAACAAGTGTCACAATATTTGCTAAGTGGGAAGAAAAATATAATACTGTTAATTTTCATATGGGCAGTGGTGAAAGCATTTCAGTAGATAACCCATATAAAAGATATTATACACAAACATTCACGATACCAACACCGACAAAAACTGGATATGATTTTGAAGGTTGGTATGATAATAGTGGGCTAACTGGGACAAGCATTACTAGTATTTCAAATAATACAAATGCTATTATAGATTTATATCCTAAATGGAATGAAAAATCTTATAATGTAAGTTTCAATCTTGACGGCGGAACATTGCCAGGTGGTGTTTCAAATCCAACAAGTAGAAAATATACTGACTCATATAATTTGCCAACACCTACTAAAACTGGATATACTTTTAAAAATTGGCACAAAAGTTCCATTACTGGAGAGGTAATTTCATCTATACCAGCAAACGCTACAGATGACATTTCAGTATATGCCGAGTGGGCAGCAAATCAGTACTCTATTTCTTATAATGAAAATGGTGGCATATATGTCGGAGGTTATAGCCCGGTAAGAAACAGATCATATGATGAGACAGTTACATTACCTACTTCAGCAAATATAAGTAAGGAATATTTTGTTCTAACTGGTTGGTATGACAATGATAGTTTTTCGGGTAGTCCAGTTACAACAATAGCTGCTAATTCGTTAGTTGGTGATAAAACTTATTTCGCAAAATGGGAAATAGACCCTGCATATGCTGGAACTCAAGTTAAGTTGATGTTTGATTCAAATGGTGGCGACGGAACAATGGCTGATATTCCATATACTTTCTATGATGAGGCAGAGGTGCCAGTTAATGGGTTTACAAAAACTGGATATAGTTTTGTAAACTGGGTTGACCAAAATGGAATAGCAAGAATAGTCGGAAGTAAGATTAGAATGACAAGTGATGTGACATTGAAAGCAACTTGGGCACAAAATGCTGTTCCGAGATGGAATGGTGGAGGAAGTAGTGGTAGCAGTGGTGGTGGCGGCGGAGGAGGTGGCGGAGGAGGCGGAAGAAGTGCGGATGCCAAAGTTGGACCACTTGGAGATCTAACAAGTTTGATTTCAAAAGCTAAAATAGTTAAGAATAAAGAACAGTATCGCTATGTTAATGTTGGAGCTAAGCAGTGGATTAAAAATCAAGACGGAACATATAGTCTTTTATTATTGGTGCCAAATGCTAAGATTGTGGGCTTGTGGATTGAAGATGTGATTAGAAGCGCAAATGGTTCTACAATTGTGGATGTATACTACTTTGATGATGCGGGTAAAATGGTTACAGGGATTGTAAAAGATGATAAGGGTGATTATTATTATTTTGAAACTGAAGCAAATGAGAATCAAGGCAAAATGGTTATAGGCTGGAAACTCATAGATGGAGATTTTTACTTTTTTGGTGCAGACGGAAAAATGTTGCGAAATGGAACAACTCCAGAAGGACTTAAGGTTGATGCGAATGGAAAATTAATATTATAGTAAGAGTGGGACTAAGATAGTTAAGTAAAAAAATTTACATAGTGATAAAAACCTTGAAAATACTTCAAGGTTTTTTTATTGGAAAAATTCCCCCACTGACCCCCTATCATAGGGGGTTTTGACCCTCTATCTTTTTCAATTTATAGAGGGTGGTACTGGGGAGATGGTAAACATTAATTGCAATCCCGCCGCAGCTATTAGCAACGAAAATGCCGGTGGGTAACCTATGGATAGAACCGAAGCATTTTCTTATGCTAATGCTGCGGCTCAATAACTATTAATGTCGGTAGGTCGTAGTAAATTAATGTCAGTGAATAGATTGAGAAAATTAAGTAAAAAGTTAGCAATTTTACTTATTTTTGTTTTGAGTATAAATAATATGGCCGCAATAGTCTCTGACAACGATGGTTCAACTTTTGTTACAAAAAGTGAATTTGAAGTACTAAAGAATGATTTTGCTCAGCAAATTAAAAATTATGAGGATAGTATAGATGGTAAGATCGACGGTGCAATAGCAGCATATCTTGCTGGTTTACAGTTAGCAAAGAAAAAGGACCTACAAATAGAAGCATTAAATATGTATAATTTCCCGCTGGCTATAGGTCAACCTGATGCACAATGGGACCCATCAAATAGGCATAGTTTTCAACTAGTAAATTTTTATGCAATGCGTGTATTTTCAAATACTAGTGGTGACACTATTGATGGCACTGATGCAGGTCTTGCAAGCTGGAAAGTCGTTAAAGAAGAAAATAACCGTATACCAATTTATTTTGTAAATAGTACAAACATTGATACACCACATATAATTGGTATATATAACCAAAAAGTTGAATTAGAAAGCTTAGTGGCAAATGGTAGCTGGGGTCGTGCATCTAATCATGGTGTAACAATGCAAACAACGTGTTCCGTTGATGCAGCAAGATCGATGGTTGCCAATAATTGCTATGAAGAGACAAATATATCTGGTAGCTATTGGAGAAGTTGGGATAAAACAAATTATCCAAACCAGTATGTGTATTTTGATGGCACCTCATTTTGCATTGACATGGTAATGGCTGGGAGACATGAATATTCTTTAATAAGTGAAGATGTAGGTCATACTGGAAGTGCAAAGTCAGCCAAACTAACAAGAACTTTTAGCTGGCAAGGTAAGTCAACTGCAAGCAACAAGTTAAATGCGGATGAACATATAGACAAAAAATTTGATTATGTTGGTGATAAATTTGATAGACTAGTTTTTTGCCTAGATAAAGAAAATCCTAGATGTCGAGTGGGGTGGTATTGCGAAGGTACTACTGAAACAACTAATACTAAAGAGTATGAGACTGATTTAAGCTCTGTAAACTACACTGGACGGACACAGGCGATTATCAACAACCCTTCAATACCTGATATATGGCCAATGTGTAAAAATAATTATGAAAACTATGCGGATTTTAAAAATGATGTTGAGTCGGCTTTTGTCAGACCAGAATTTTTATATTATGAAGTATATACAGATAAACCTGAACTAAAAAAATATGTTCAGCTGACATCGGGTTTACCACTTGGATTTTCAAGTAACGATGGAACTATATCAGTTGATTTAGAAATAGATATGAAAGGACCATATAATAAATCTACAGGCAAGTACGAAAAGACTCAAGGTATAGAGGTACAATTTTCAAAAAAACCATTTAAAGATTACAATCCTGATGAAAAAGACTTGTTAAAATCAAAGTACAAGGGCAGAGAAGCAAAAGTACACACCATTGTTCCTGAGTCTAATGTTAAAGGTAGTTACTATTTTACAATTGAAGATATAAATAAGAAAGATGAGATTTGGTTACTTATAAATAGAAAAACAGCGATGGACTCAATTATAATTGATAATATTAATAGCTTTGCAGTTACAACGACTGATTAATTGGAAAGAGGTGTGAAGTGTGTATAAATAAGAAAATTTTATCATTACAAAAAATTGCATGCATATTGATAGTTTCTATGATTGTGAATAGTTTTGCTGCTGTAGTGAGTGACAATGATGGTTCTGCTTTCATAACAAAGGCAGAGTTTGATAGTTTAAAAAATAATTTTCAAACACAAATTAATCAATATAACATAAGCATTGATAATAAAATTGATCTTGCAATAGCCGCATATCTCGCTGGAATTAAAATTTCAAATAAAATTGATTTGCCGATAGAAGCACTTAAGAAATTTAATTTTCCACTGACTATAGGACAGCCTGATGCTTTATGGACACCAGGTAACAGACATAGTTTTGAATTAAAAAATTATTATGCACATATACTACGTAATACTTATAAAAGTGGTAGTACTAATTATGATAAACCAAACTATACTCGCGGCAACTTTTGGAAAGTAGTCTCTGATGAAAGAGGAAGAGTACCAATATATGTAACACAATTGAAGAATAGCAAGGGAATTATTCAAGGAATATATTATGATAAAATATCATTAGAGTCAGCGGTTTCAAATGCCAACTGGTCGAATGCTGATGATAGTGGACAAGTAAAAATGACAGCTTCATCCGATGCATATGGCGCTTGGAACCAGTATGGACTGGCTATGGAAAACTTGGCTGGAAATTATTTTAAAAGATGGACTGATTCTTATTCTGACGATAAAGTGTATTTAGATAATAGAGGCTTTGTTATAGATATGTGTATGTACGGTAGGCATCATTGGAGTGTGGTGACTAATAGTATTGGGCATTCATACGATTCGAAAGGCAGCTCAGGACTTTCTGGTACTTTTTCATGGCAAGGTCAATCTAGTAGTATAAATAAGATTAATGCAATGAATAATTTAAGTACTAAGTTTAACTATGTTGGAGATTATTGGGATAATTATGTACTATGCATAGATACAGCTTACCCATATTTTAGAATTGGATGGAATACAGAAGCGATTACAAGTACGTTTGACTCTAGAGACTATGAAACTAGTAAGAGTGCTATGGTTACTACCGGATCTAGCGAATATTTTAAATTAGTGAATGCTTCAATACCTGATGTGTGGCCAATGTGTAAATCAAATTATACAAGTTACACAAGTTTTAGAAATGATACAGAGAGTGCGATTATAAAACCAGAATATATTAATTATACAATATTTGATGGAATTGCAAAACAAGAGTCTACAGTACCACTTACATCAGGATTACCTATAGGTTATTCTACTAAGAAAGGAGAATTATCAATTATAATTGATGTCGACATGTTGGGCGAATGGAGCGAATCGCAATCAAAATATTTAAAAACAAAGGGTATTGAAGTATTTTTTTCTAAAAAGCCGTTCAAAAGTTATGTGCCCGATAAAAACGATTTGCTGTCTACTTACTATAATAAGATAGCATCTACATCTCATATAATAAAACCTGATGATAATGGAAAATACACATATAATTTCACAATAAAGAATTATAAAGAAAACGATCAGTTGTGGATGCTCATTAATAAGATGGGTAAAAATGATCAGGCGGTTCTTGACAAAATTTCTGAATTCGCAGTCACTACTACTGATGACTAAATCATAGGTTAAATGAAGACGGCAGCTACCTGCCGTGCGCCCTATTCTTATTGACTTTTACCCGGATTTTAGCTATTTTTCATTGACTTATTCTGTTAAATTAGATATAATTATGTTGACTTATTCTAGATAATGTAATTATATGTTATACAGGAAAATAAAGGAAAAAATTGAAAATAAGCTAAAAAACGGCAATAAGATAATAGTTGTTGATGGCGCAAGACAAGTGGGCAAAACATTTCTCGTAAGGGTTGTTGGTAAAAATTTGTATAAGAACTTTCACGAGATTAATTTGCTTGATGATTTTAATAGTTATAGGGTATTTGAAAAAATTAGAACTATACAAGATTTTTATTTGCAACTAAGCAGTTATTTTGGGAGAGAATTAGGAAATAAAGATGATACAATGATTTTTCTTGATGAAATACAAATCTACCCTCATATTTTGACAATGCTTAAGTTTTTAAAAGATGATGATAGGTTTTCTTATATTTGTAGTGGTTCAGAACTTGGCATTACACTTAATAAGACAACATCAATACCAATGGGATATATTGATATTTTGAAAATGTATCCGCTTGATTTTGAAGAATTTTTATATGCAAATGGCGTAGGAGATGATGTAGTCACAAATTTAAAAGATAGTTTTAATAAAAAGGAAAGTATATCTGAAGCATTACACATTAGAATAATGAATTTGTTTAGAAAATATTTATTGGTTGGCGGTATGCCAGATGCAGTAAATACATTTTTAGAAAACAATAATATACAATTTGTAAGAGATATACATACTGAAATTACAAATTTTTATAAAGATGATGCAACTAAATATGATAAACAAAACAAATTAAAAATTATGAGGATTTACGACTCAATACCATCACAACTTAGTAACAAAAAGAAAAGAATAGTTATTAAAAATATAGAAAATATAAAAGGTAAAACAAAGAGTAATTATCAAAATGAGTTTGACTATCTGTTATTTAGTGGAATCGCATTGGGAGTGGACGCTGTGTCGAATCCAGTGTTTCCATTAACACAATCTGACGATAAAAATCTTTTAAAACTATATTTGAATGATGTTGGATTACTATCAAATATTTATTATAAGGAAAATATTAGACCAATATTAGATGACTCACTTAGTATTAATTTAGGTGCTTTGTATGAAAATGTTGTAGCAATGGAGCTTACAAATCACGCGCATAGATTATTTTATTATGATAACAAGAAAAACGGTGAGATTGATTTTTTGGTTGATGATTATGAAAATAGTGTAGTAATTCCAATTGAAGTTAAATCAGGAAAAGATTATAAAATACACAGTGCGCTTAATGCATACCTTAATTCTGGCAGGTACAATTCAAAAATAGGATATGTGCTAAGTAATAATAGAATGATCGAATTTAATAACAACATTTATTATTTACCAATATATTATATGATGTTTATTTAGAAATAGATTTATTGTTATATATAATAAATATAGAAATAACAAAATTGGGTATCACAGTACCCGATTTTTTATTGCCTATAAGTGTGTCTAAATTTTGTCAAAATTGCGACCTCCTATGACCCCCCTATCATAGGGGGATTTGACCCCCTATCTTTTTCATTTTGTAGGGGGTGGTGCTGGGGAGCCCCCCTAAACCATAGGGGACATAGTAGAGTTGTAGGGGCGATACAAATCGTAGGGGCGAGTTACACGAG
>CAMYZE010000010.1 GCA_947303805.1 uncultured Clostridia bacterium
ATTCAAACGAATTTTTCGGGTTTGTGTGTTTATTCTATTTTCATTGTACAGAGCGGACAGGCAGGGATTCGAACCCTGGTGGCATTGCTGCCCAACGGTTTTCAAGACCGCCTCGTTATGACCACTTCGATACCTGTCCATGTGACACTTACATATAAAGTAAAGTCAAAAAAACAAACCGCCGAAGAATATCGGCAAGTTTTCATATTTTATAACAAAATAAGCCTTTTGTCAATAAAAAAAGTAGCAATTTTTCAACAAAAATTGCCACTTTTTGCTAGTCAATATATGCTATTATTGGCGTTTTTTGCCGAAAACATAAAATCTATCAGTTTCGCCAATTTGGTCATAATAAAGATGCAACGCATATAAAATTTGCTTTCTCTGTCCTTCTGTAACTAAGTCAAAATTCTGAATGCAAAAAATATCAGGTTCATGACTAATAATATACTTTACCTGCTCGTCTATAGCTACTTGATAAGTATTATAAGTTATAAATGGTCGTATAAAATATTTATATTTTATATCTGCATCTAACCATAAATACACCTCTGGATGTAATCCCAGAGCAAAAACATTCAAGTTACTGAAGTCAGGTTCATATTCCCTTATTACATTTCTTAAACGTTCGGCATTATATTGATGTGATACTGCATCTTTATTGGTTCTTTGATAATTATAATAAAAATTAGCAGTTACAAAAAATAATAGCAGTAAAATTATAACGATATTACATAATAATCTGAACTTTAATTTTGTATAAAAAACAAAATGATAATTCAAAATAACTTTTACAACAAAAATATATATCACTATCAAGTATGGCAACAAACTATATAAATAATATGTATGTGGTCTTCCTACTACAAATATTGTCATACAAGTCAACAAGATCTGTAAGCACAACGCAATTTTACAATGTCTATTATAATTCAAAATAAACAACAAAACAATTGATAAACCTATTGATACCATAATTTTAGTGCACTTAGTCATCAAATCAAGCATTAAGGTTGCGAATCCTGTTTTTGATGATATTGAATTTGATAATTCACTGAGATTAGGTATGTAAATCATATCATCATGAGCATAAGCTAAATTAGTATCCCACACAGCAAATATCATATCTCTGACACTGTCAGTAACTATCATATAAACTACATATGGAATAATTGCCACAGCCACTCCTAAAAGTCCTAGGCAAAAAGTCTTGAGTACTCCAGTCCAACATTTCTGCTTTATAAAATCATATAAAAGAGGAAGAACTAATGGGACGAATAATATTATGCCTTTTAGGTTAATCATAAATACAAATCCAGCGAGTACGCCTATAATAAACATGTGCTTTGGTATATCTATGATGGAAATTTTACCATAATAATACTTGCACATTATATATATTGACGGCATAACTAATGCTACAACATAAGGTTCTGTATTGTAATAGCCACCTACGATAGTATAATTACTTAATACAACTCCCATTATGATAATTCCAATTAATATAATAGTAAAACGTAACTTTTTACTAGGCATTACTCCATTTTTAAATATCTCATTATCAAATACTAATATTAATATCTTATATATAAATAATAAAGTCACAAACAATATTGTAACTTCCATTAAAAATAATCCAGTATTATAATTCACAAGTGAAGCCAAACCGTTTGTGAAATAAATATATGGCATCTTGTGATCAAATATGTCCTTATAAAGCACCTTTCCTTTTAAGATTTCTCTACCAATTGCAATATAACACGCCCCATCGCCACTTATCACATCTTTATTATATATCAATGAATAAGTTGATGTTAAGAATCTTGTTAATATAGAATATATTAAAATTATCAATGCAATCATTCTATTTTCATTTTTATTATTCATAATCAGTAAATTTTTACTTCCTAAAATCATGTTTGCTAAACAATTATTTCCTGATTTTTCCATATAAATAATACTCATTAGTCTCTCCAATGAGATCATAATAATAATTCAAGATAAACTTAATCTGCATTTCTAATTGTTTAGGCACAAACTCAAAATTTCGAACAACTATTATATCTGGATTTATATTGTTGATATAATTTGTTTGTTCATTAAATGCAACTTTGAAACTATTATAAGTTATAAATGGTCTCACAAAATACTTATAATTAATATCTGCATCTAACCATAAATAAATGTCTGGTATATATGCGAATCCAAGTATTTTTAATTTACTATAATTAGAATCATACTGCTTTGCAACATCTTGTAATTCTTTAGCATCTTTCAAACTCTTTTCTGCCACTTTGCAAATTTTTTTATCATTTAAACCAAAAATAATAGCCAATAGCAAAATAAAACTTAAGACAATGCTTATTACACTTGAGTACTTAAAATTAATGTGTCCTATATTAAATACAACATTTATAAATAATTTTATAACAAAAGCAAAAATAACTACTATATAAGGTAATAAAGTGTATAAATAATATATATGTGGCCTTCCAATTGATAAAGTAATTATGAGTGCAACTAAAAATTCAAAACATAAGCCTATTTTAAATTTTAAATTATACTTTAGTAAAAAAAGAATTGGTATGGATAAAATTATAAAAGATGTGGCAATCGGAGATTTAACGAAAAACAATAAAAGTAAGTTCTTTAATCCACCACTGGTGCTTATTACACCTGCTGCCGACTCAAATTTATAATTTATATAATCATTTGCATACGCCAAATTGGTATCCCACACCGCAAATATCATGTCTTTTACACTGTCAGTAACTATCATATAAATTACATATGGCAAGATAACAATAATTACTCCAAATAGCCCAAGGCAAAATGTCTTCAGCAAACCCAACCATTGTTTCTGCTTTATAAAATCAAATGCAAGAGGAATAACCAAAGGCACAAATAGCACTATTCCCTTTAGATTAATCATAAATGTTAAACCAGCTAACAAACCTATAAAAAACATTTGTTTAGGTATATTCAAAATGTTTATTTTTCCATAATAATACTTAGCCATTATGTAAATCGCTGGCATAACTAGTGCTACAGCAAATGCTTCCGTCCTATAGTAACCTTCTGTTATAGCAAAATCACTTAATATTATCCCCATAATAAAAGTTCCAATTAACGAAATTACATATAATTGCTTTTCTGTTAGTGATTCGCCATTTTTAAACTTTTCATTTTCAAAGAATAATATTAATATTTTAAATATAAAATACAATGTTACAAATAAAATTAGAACTTCAACTAAAAAAAGACCTATATGGTTATATTCGAGTAGCGAGGCAAGACCATTTATAAAATAAATGTATGGGGTCTTGTGGTCAAATATGTCCTTATATAGGACTTTCCCCTGCATAATAGCTTTTCCAATCACATAAAAACAGGCCCCATCACCATGCATCACATATTTATCAAATCTTATAGAGTGTATTGACGAAAAAAACCTCGTCGCCACCGAATACAGCAACAAAACTAAAGCCGCTATTCTATTTTTAGTTCTATCTTTCATTTATCAAAGTGCATTCTATATGTTCTTTAATACTACTTTCCCAGCCTGGCATGCAGGGCAGATACAAGTATCCTCGCCATTTGACTTTGCATCTTCTGCAGCTTTCAAAACAGCATCTATCTTGTCTCCATATATTTGTTTTCCCATATCAGACTTCAAAAATCCAATACAAGAATCAATAGAAGAAACGCTTCCTTTTAAATATTCAATATACTTATTAAACTTTTCTGTTTCATCTGCCTTGTCCACAGAATTAAGCCAATCATTTGCTAGATTTTTAAGTTCGGCAAAGCAACTTGGTGCTGCTACCAATTCCTTAGTTTTTTCAATAATTATTTTCTTATCCATAAATTTTCTCCTCCCAAAATATACTTTTTACTAAATTTGATGAAATTATATCATAGATAAAATACCAATACAATCTATTATTTAATTACAATTTGTGATATAATTGATTGTACCAAGGAGGAAAAATATGGATATAGGAATGATGCTAAAATTAGGTGGCCTCTGGGCGAAGTTTACAAAAAATCACCCAAAGTTTCCACAATTCATAAAAGCTGTTCAAAAAAATGGATTTAAGCCAGACACTGTAATTGATATTAAACTTACATATCCTGATGGGAATGTCGTAAATAGCAATTTGAAGATTACTGAATCAGATTTGGCGATAATTGAAGAATTAAAGAAATTAAAAAAATAGTTCCACTTAGGAACTATTTTATTAACTTTTTTATGTCAGATGCCGACTTTGCCTCAGCCCTATTTTCGCCGTGCACTCTTACCGCATACTCGTCATCGCCAAGTTTTCCACTATATGGAAGATCGGTATTGCAGAAGTTGAAAAGCTCTTCTATTACTTTCATATCATTTGTATTGACCTTTGTACAAATTGAAATATCTAGATGGATCTTATCAAGACTTAAGTCAACCTTAGACAAAGTTAAATAAATATTTTTCTTACACTTTTCCACAGCAGACAACACCTTGCTTCTCTTCTCTACTAAATCCGCAGTAGGATTATCAAACACCATTATTTCGTTATAATTTGAAACTACTGTGTCTCCATCTATTCCCTGTATAGCCTCTGACAATTCTTCAAAAGTACTTGGCTTAACCTCTTTAAGTCCAAGTTCCTTATATAAATTTTTTAATCTTGAGCTATCACCTTTAAATCCAATTACCATATATATCTCCTTTTAATATACTTATTTTCGCAACCTTATTTTATCATAACTTAATAATTTTTTCAATTTTATAATTGTCTTATGACATTTCATACATGAGTATTGATAATGCCGTCACTGCTGCGGTTTCTGTCCTAAGTATCCTTTCTCCAAGTGACAAAATGTAAATTCCCGAACTTTTCGCTATTTCAATTTCTTTTTCGGAAAATCCCCCCTCTGGACCTATTATCACATTTATAATCGGCTCATTGCTAGCATCCACTTTTTGCCTTATATTTTGTATGACTCTTTTCGTCTCATTAATTCTTGAAGCATTTTCATAAAACAGTAAGGTATATGATTCTTCTCCTTTAGACGTATTTTTTCCAGTTTCTTTTATTAACTCATCAAACTTCACTGGTTCTTTAACTTCTGGTATTATATGTCTCTTACTTTGCTCTGCGGCAGATTTTGCAATTTTGTTAAACCTGTCAATTTTTTTCTCACTTTTCTTTTCATCTATCTTAGCGATGCAGTATTCTGTCGAAAGAGGTGTTATGCTGCTCACTCCAAGTTCCACTGCCTTTTCTATTATAAACTCCAACTTATCCGACTTGCTTATTCCTTGATATAGATTTATCATTACAGGCAGTTCTCTTGCGGCAGTCTCTTCTAATATTGTGAGCATGACATATTCACTATCGACATTTTTAACCTCACAAAGGTAGTCAAATGACGATTTAAACGGCACAAGCGAGCAAAGTACCTTTTCTTTCTCATTTATCCTAAGCGACTTAACTAAATGATTAAATGCCTCATCATCTTTTGAAAGTCTAATAACTTTAGCTTCTAAGTCGACTATATTTTCATTTACAAATATATGATGCATATTTTAATTATATCACAAATGACTCATTACTACAAAATAAAAAGGATGCTGCTGCATCCTTTATATTAATTTGGCCTTATAACGATTTCGTCTCTTTTGATAAGTCCTAATTCCTGTCTGGCTATCGCTTCGATATCTTCATCTGTTGTCACGCGTTTTTCTTGCTTTTTTAGTTGCTTGAGCCTATCGTCTTCTGCTGCTATCTGCTCTTCCAAATCTTCAATTCTATCAAGTTTTTTAGCATATTCATCATTTTTCTCATTGAAGACCTTATATGAAAAACCAATGAGAGCCGCAAGCACCAATAAGACAAATAGCATGAAAACCCTTTTCACTGGGGAGTTTACAACTGCCCCGCCTCTACTTCTTTTTATCTCTTCGTTCATATGGCAATGTCACAACCTCGTGAGATATCTCACTATCTCCATACTTTATAGAAATCTTATCCCCAAGACAAACCTCGTATGAGGACTTCTTAACAACGCCGTTCACGGACACCTTTTCGCTGTCACATAAGGCATTTGCTATTGTTCTTCTTTTAATAATTCTCGCTTCTTTAAGATATTTATCTAATCGCATTGATTAGTTCATCATATCCTTGAAAGACTTGCCAGCTTTGAACTTTGGAGTCTTAGAAGCTGCAATCTTAATTTCCTCGCCAGTTTGTGGGTTTCTACCAGTTCTAGCCTTTCTATTAGATACATCAAATGTACCAAATCCAGCTATAGCTACTTTCTCACCACTCTTAAGAGCTGCTTGGATAGTATCAACAAATGCATTTACAGATGCCTCACTGTCCTTCTTTGTTAATCCAGTAGCCTCAGCAATTTTCTCAACTAAATCACCTTTATTCATAATTCCTCCTATATATAGGCTATTGCCTATTGATTTTATTGGACTTTTAAAGCCCTTAGACATATATTTTAATATAAAATTGCAAAAAGTCAAGTAAAATCGGCATTTTTTTGATATTTTTTAACCACTACATATAGTGGCCGTTAAATGTATCTAGTTTCAATTATTTTCATAGCAACCTTTACTCCATCTGCCGCACATGAAATAATTCCACCGCCATGGCCCAATCCTTCACCGCATGGATAGTAATTTTTGACATTACACATATAGTTTTCATCTCTATCAAGTTTCACAGGGCTACTTGTCCTTGTCTCTACCCCAGCAATTATAAATTGAGCACCTTCTTGTATTGGCGAGCTTTGCGAGCCCTTATAGAACCCTGGAATAATCTTATTGAAATGTTTTAGTGCCTTCTCTATGTCTTCGTTAATATTAAACTTAAGTCCCAAATCATCAAACACAGTCTTAAGTTTTTCGCTATACTTCGCCTGCCCTTTAAAAACATCTTCAGGGCAAATGTCACTACCCTTACTCGACACATATGGAATAAAACCTTTTTCAAGCTCAAATGCCTTCTTCTCAATCATCTCTTGAAACTCAATCATTCGTACGGGCGAGTTATACGAGCACTCTCGTACGGGCGAGTTATACGAGCCCAATACATCTTCTGGCGTTATAGTCTCAACTATCGCCGAATTCGCATATTTCCCACTTCTATCATTATAGCTCATACCATTTATAGAAAGCATACCATTATAATTTGAAGAATTGATAATATACCCTCCTGGACACATACAAAAACTATAAACAGAATGACCGTTGCCTACATCGTAAGTAAGTTTATAAGTCGCAGGCCCCAATTTATCTACGTATGGGCGAGTTTTACAAGCCCCACCATACTGCGACTCATTAATCATCTCTTGTCTATGTGCAATTCTATATCCAATTGCAAATGGCTTAGGTTTCAAATCAAAACCATTCTCAATCAGCTCTCTAAATGTGTCGCGGCTACTATTCCCAATTGCCAAAATAATTGGAGCATTTGTAGGGGCGAGCTTTGCGAGCCCATTTTCAAAAACCAACTTCGTATTATAATGTACTTCTCCACCTAACTTTATTATCTCATCGCGAATACTTTTAATTACATCTACCAACTTATCTGTCCCGATATGTGGCATATTTTCATAAAGTATTCTCGCATCCGCGCCGAATTTCACAAAGGTCTCAAGTATAAAATGATAAATTCCTGTTTTATCTTTATTATTTGTATTTAGTTTACCATCTGAAAATGCTCCTGCACCGCCTTCACCAAAGCAGACATTTGACTCTTCATCAAGCTCCATAGTTTTGAAAAATTTATCTACGTCTTTAGTTCTATCGTCAAGAGATTTCCCACGTTCAATTATTATTGGTTTAAGACCGTTGAGTGCAAATATGTATGAAGCAAAAATTCCAGCTGGTCCGAAACCTACGACAACAGGGCGGATAGTGGGATCGTGAAACTCGCCTGTACGAGATCTCGCAATTGGGTTAAAAGAAACTGGCTCGTAAAACTCGCACGTACGATGCCCTACTGCGGGCTCGTGAAACTCGCCCCTACGAGTGCCTACAAAGTCAAAGGCGATGTTGTAGACAAATAAGATATTTTTTTGGTCGCGGGCGTCAATTGATTTATGTAATATAATAAGCGTAGACCAATCAATGTCGGCAACACTCACACCAACTGTTTTAGCAATCTTCCTTTTGAAATCTTCATCACTATGATAAATATTCAATTTTATCTGATTCAACTTATACAAATGATACCAAAAATGCTATAGGTTTTGGGGATTTTCCAACCAAATAAACGCACAGGCTCAACCTCTACATAGAGCTCGTGAAACTCACCCGTACTTAGTCCCCTACTGAGCGTTGAGGGCATTGGTTAAGGCGACATTCTCGCGTCCTCGGTCGGCTGCATCTTCAGACATGTAGTGAAGTTTGCCGTTGTAAGTTATCACACCCACCTGCATAATTCCCTTTGCATCGAAGAAGAAATTGTCATATGAGCTTCCAGTGTTCTTTATAGCATACATTCCATTAGTGACAATCACTGGAGCACCTGCATCTGTAAATATTACAAAGCTCCACGAATTTCCTATAGGGTCGTATATCCATACACCTGCATCAATTTTCTTCACGCCATTAACTGGTTGTATATATTCACCATTAGCATCAAATTCATATACTATGCCATCTATTGTCTTTGCTCCAGAACATAGTGCTCCAACATATCCTCCGCTTGTCTCTCCATAGTACATAGTGCCGTTAAATTTTATGAGTCCTACAAGCATTACACCATTTGAATTGAAGTAGTAATATCTTCCGCTACTCATTCTATATATTCCGTTTGCAAGACAATCTAATCCATTCACTCTCACTGACTGATGTGGAATAGTTAAGTTTTCATATGCGTCTTCAGGTCTTACATTAAGTCCATATATCCAATAATTAATATTAGGATCATAAATCCAAGCACCCTTTGGTGGAATATTGTATACACCAGGTTTATTTTCAATCATTCCAACATATCCACTTGACATAGCGCCACCAGGAAGTGTTCCTCCTCTGGCACCTCCTCCGCCGCCTCCGCCACCACCGCCTCCGCCGCCACCACCTCCGCCGCCGCCACCTCCGCCGCCACCACCATTATACTGCCAAATAGCGTAGATGTTTATTTCAGAAGTTCTAGGACTATCATTTTTATAATTACTATTAAGAGCATAATTCGTGCCACTTCCATTTGGATTAGAATTATATCTCAATAAAGTATAATTAGCTTCACTAAATGTCGCAACTAACAAATACTCTTCACCTCTCGCTAGTGCTACTAATCGAGTTGCCGTTCCGCCGTGTCCATTTGGATTCATTACCAATGTATAGTTGTCATAAGACCAACATGCATAAATAGTTACATTTCCACTTTCAGCTTGAGCTCTTGTAAATGTGCCTCTAGGTAAAGTTGCAGCATCATTAAAGTCTATAGGGTTAGCCTCTCCACTAGTTTTACTCCAACCTTCGTATCTCATATCAGTACGGCTTATCGCACCAGTATTTGAAATTAAGTGTATAGGTTCACTTAGTGTTGCAGTCATGCTCATAGAACCAGAGCCACCATTATTGTCAAATGTAATAGTGAAGAATATTTCATTGAATTTAGAATTGTACTCAACTGTGTAGCCATCTATCGCTGACAGTCTACTTACATTAGCATTTGCATTAATCTCAGAAACTGAAGCAGCAGTCACTGCAACGAACTTATCAAATCTCCTCCATGCATCAGATGGTGACGATGGTACAGTTACCACATCATTGTACTTTACATTATTAACTCGTTTTAATACTGTACTTCCATTCTTAAATATGACATTGTACTTTATCTCATCCCAAATAGCATAGAGTTTTATCTCTTTTCCGTCTATATCTTCCTTGACCTTCGTTGGGTAAGTAAGTTCTCCTCCATCTGATAACCAAGCAGTAGTTGATGTAGAACTTAGTGCCCAACCTACAAACTTGTGTCCTGTCCTTGTAAATGTATTTGCATTTACACGAGTAGTCACACTTAATGTTGCATGTTGTGGTGACATAGGCGTTCCACCATCTGCACCATTACTATGATATGCTATAGTGTATCTTACTTCATCGTATTCAACAATATAGTTAAATATCGCATCATCTTCTTCAGTGAGATTAGTTATCAAGTCATCTGGATTCAAAGTCTTATATTCATTTTTTGGCATTATTGAAGTAGTTGCTTCGCCATGATAAATAGTGTTTACCCACTTATATCGACCAAACTTATATTTTTCTTTCTTAAATCCATCGGCATTAGGCACCGTAGCAGTTTTAGCATATTCAGTGTCTATCCTCTTATCAGCACCTTGTGTGCCTGTGCCCTTATTAAATACGAGTGAATACTTGTTTACTTCCCATACAGCATAGAGTTTTATCTCCTTGCCATCTATAGTCTCATCAACCATTGTAGGGTACACAAAAGCCCCTTTATTAGAAATCCATATATTAGTTGCTGTAGAACTCGTTGCCCAGCCAAGGAAGTGATATCCAGTTTTAGCAAACTTATTCTCATTTATATAAGTGTCAGTACTTAGTGTAGCTCTCTGAACTGACATAGAGCCACTAGTCGCACCATTTCCATCAAATGATATAGTATAAGTTATCTCATCAAATGTAGGCAAATAAGTCACAACCGCATCGTCAACCTCTATGAGACTTACTACACTTTCATTTGCTTGTAATACTAATCTATCAGGTTTTGCTGTAGTAGCTACATGCAATATAGAAGTTGTAGAGTATGTAAAGTTTCTAAACTTATATCTCTGTCTTACAAATGCCTCTGGCATAGTAGCAACTTCAAAATATGCGAGATCATTATACTCAGCTCTACTACTCTCGCTTTCGCTTTGTTCTATTATTATAGAATAATTTATTTCTTCCCACATAGCTGTGAGTATAGCTTCGTCATTTGTAGTGAGATGATTATAGAGATTTATTTGCTCTCCCTCTTGGAGTAATCTATCTAAGCAGCTTGCCTTAAATCCTAAGAACTTAAATCCTCTAACTCTAAAGTCATTTTCAGGTATGGTAGTTATAGTATTTCTTGTAGCTCTAGAACTTGGTATGTTGCCAGTTATGATATGCTCTACTCCATTTATATCTCTTGCCACACCTCTATTATAGATTACGCTGTAAGAAGCAACATAGTCTATAACAACATCATTTTCTCTACGATCTACAGTCAATGCTCTGCCTCTGCTCTTATCAGCACTAAATACTTGTTTATAAATATTAGTAGTGTATCCTTCTACATGTGAAGCATCCCAATTAGTGTATATAGTACCTGTAGCATCATCACTGTCAAATCCTATTCCAGTCATTTTAGAATTTACTGCATCTATCTTTGTGCCAGTTAATTGATTGATAAATCCTGACGTGTTTTTAGATAAGATACCATATAGTACGTAGTTATCAGCTTCAGCACCATTGTATAATGCCTTAGCACCGTCAACTACTATGTGACCATTACCGATATCCAAAGTATCAATATCATTGCCGATATAAATCACAGCTCCTGTTGCATTTTTGTAAGTCTGTTTACTAAAGTTCTTGTAATCCATCTTATTATCTTGCATCTCTAAAGATGAATCATCATTAAGACTTATCTTAGAAGTTGTTATGAATCTATCATGATTTGCAGTATTTTCTTTTAAGATGGTATTGTTGTTAATCTTAACTACAGCATCATTATTCAAGATAAATTCATTTGCACCTATGTTTATGAGCATGCAAGCTTCTGCAGTTTCATTATTAATTATCTTTGTCTCTCCGCCATTAAATACCAGGTCATTATTTCCACTATAGATAAGTGCTGTAGTTAATCTCATACTTGGGTCAGTCCAACTATGAACCCATGCTCTACCAAACTTAAATCCATCTATAGTAGTGTCACCCTCAAATATAACCTTTCCTGACACAGATTTAATTACACCATAATCAAGCTTTGCCTCAGTAGTATTTATAAACTTAGTATCACCACTGAATACAAGTTCGCCTTCATTTTCAATTACTGCGTTTAATACCTTACCAGACCTTAAATTGTCTTTTATAGTAGCATCCCCATCAAATACAAGTTTTCCTGTGTCTGTTATGAATATTAATGAATATTCTTGGTTGGCATTATTTTGTATACTTATATCACCAGATAAATAAGTTTTGTTAGATACATTTATAAACTTATTTGATACGTTGGCCACATTGTTTTCCATTCTAAAGTTACTTATAGTAGCCACTACACCAAGATCAAGCATAGTATATATTGATCTATTTGTATTATTATTTACGATGCTTAAATTTTCGGCACTCAACTTGAAGTCATCTCCGCCATTTGCTTTCAAGATTTCTCTAATCAAAGTATTGTTTTCAATAGTTAAATCATAAAGTTCTGTATCAACTTTATCAACATTTATCAAATCTAAATCTCTGTTATTAAACTTAGTTATACTTGCACTTGATAATAATAGTCGTGCATCTTTGTCAGTTGCATAAGTCATATTAATCAACTTATGTTCGCCGCTTACCGCCCCAGCAGTCTTAGGCATTATAAACACATTGAATAACTCCAAGTCATTCTTTGTACTTGCATTAGCATTAAACATCTTATCAGCACTAATTCTAATAGTGCGTTTGCAAGACACTATGTTTACATTTATATTTTCAAATAAAACATCATTTTCTCTTCCGGATATCTCACCATTGCCTACACAATCTGTTATATTAAGTTTATAGTTAGTACCGGCAGGCGCTGTGAACTTAGCATTAGTTATCTTATGACCATTTAAGCAGAGACTTAAGTCGCCAGTAAGTTGACACTCACCGCCAATATCTAAATCTTCATCTAAGTAATATCTACCTTTCGTCTTTAATCCCGAAATGCTATTTTCATAAATAAAATATAGTATAGAAGATGCGTGTGGTGCTATGCCTTTATGAGTAGAGCAAATGCTAGTATCTTCTACTCCACAAAGAGTATGAGCCATAAGTTCAGGTCCTATATATACATTTCCAGCCAAAACTACAGTTTTAATGCTTGGTCTAAGGAATGTGCTTGCCACAAATATCTGACTAGCAGATGCCTTATCTATATCCTTGACTTTTGCGGCAGACCAGTCTACATACACAGTTCCACTACCATTTTCTTCATCATTGTCAAATGCTATATCACTTATCACAGAGTTTACAGCATCAAACTTGGTTCCTGCTGTCTGCTCTATAATTCCATTTATATTCTTAGAATATATAGCAAACAAATGGTTGCTTGAATCTGACGCAGTATCATTTATAGGAGTATTATTTCTTATAACGACAGCGCTACTTGCTATCTTAAATGTCTCTGACTCTTTTAAGTATATTATAGTAGACCTTGTAGCACCTACTACACCGGTGCAATCAATTTTATTGTTCTCTACATATAGACTTGAGTCTCCTTCAAGTGATAAATTATTAGTTTCTATAAATTCTTGCAAACTAGTAGCATTTCTCTTTATAGTATTTGAATCTATAGTAAGTTTAGAATCTACTAATCTTATCTCATTAGTGAAACTCAAGAACTTAGTAGAAGTGGTTGTATTACAATTCTTTATTGAAACATTTGCATCCTCTAAAAGTAAACTATTATTTGCAGTTTGCATCAATCCATAGTTTGCATCTTTATATTCCACATTTTCTATAGATATTTCACCTCTGTATGTGATGCTATTTGCATTAATGAGTTTGTTGCACTTTACTAATTCTACATCAGTATCATTCATATATAGACTGCCTGATCGTAAATTTAAAAAGCAACCAGCTGAACTATCAATATCATATATATATGAATTATCTATAGTCACATCACCAGATAAAATATCTATAAGATTATTCGCTTGATCATTGGAGATATTTATTAACTTAGAATTAATTATAGTCATGTCGCAATCTTGTAATACTATTAATCTGTTACTAAAAATACTTTCAATTTTTTCTAATGTAGATTCATATATAAGTATTTCTCCACTGCGTACAGTAATAAATGATCCATTACCACCAAAAATATCACTGAGTGTTGATTTAACAATCGACAAATTGCCTGATTCTAACCATATCAACTCTGCAAGACTACTTTGAAGGCGAAGCAAATTAGAATTTTTTATCGAAATATCACCATTTTGCACATTAATAAATGCTTTTTGATACCCGCCAAGTAAAGCATCCATATTTGAATTTAATATAGTTAAATCTCCAGATTGCAAATCTATAAACTTATCATCAGACGATTGTATATCAAAGTTAGCTATGCTGCTACTTGAAAGTATGATATCAGTTTTATTTGCTGTTATGAAACTTCCCTTAGCACCAGTAATTGCATCTTCTCTAAAGTCAACATTATAAAATGTCATGCTATTCGTACTTACTGTGTCTCTTGTCACATTTACAAATTTCTTTGTCTTTATAGTGATAGAACTTGTAGATAAGATATTTGGATATGTATCGTTGAACATAGGGGCATCACCATAATCTTTACTAATTGTGACATCATTTCCTCTACAGTTAGTTATATACACTTTATATCCATTTCCATTAGTTATTCTAAGTCTATTTAGAGAATAACCATTTAGACATAGATATAAGTCTCCGCTCAAAGTAAATTGATTACCAGCCGGATTATCTATATTTTTAGCAAGGAAGAACTTACCTCCTGCCGCCAAAGTTTCTGCTCTATAGCAAGGTTTATAATTTAGCAACTCTTCATGAGGAGCTATTCCTTCATGATGGCACAAACTACTTGTAGCAACTCCACAGGCAGTATGCTCGTGTCCTCCATATGCTACCCAAAGGTCTCCTTCTACCATTCTTATAGTGAGATATGGGTCA
The DNA here is from genome assembly GCA_947303805.1 of uncultured Clostridia bacterium. Taxonomy (GTDB): domain Bacteria; phylum Bacillota; class Clostridia; order Lachnospirales; family Lachnospiraceae; genus UBA3633. The sequence continues at coordinate 14,894 of CAMYZE010000010.1, forward strand.
TCAAATTTATAAGGTGTAAAGTGAGTCTTATACATAGTGTCTGTGTATCCACTTACATTTGTAGCATTGAAGTTTTCATAAACTTTACCCTCAATTGAATTGAGTGATGGGCAGATACGAATATTTTCTATATAAGTATTCTCACCATCAAGTTTTGTGCCAGGAGCTTGTACTATAAATCCATTGGTTGCAATAGATTTAATACCTGAAACAACTAGAGCATCTGACTCCTCTAATATAGTATTGTTATCTTTAATATAAATATATCCATTTTCAATGTTGATATATTTGCCGTCTTTTATCTCTACTATTCCACCATCAATATTGTACTTATTATGTATATTATTATCTTTAATTACTATACTTGAAGTTCCCTTTAAATTATATCCGCCATCCACAGATAGCAATCCACCTTGCGAGTGCTTAACTTTATTGCCAGTTACACTTAGCAAACTATTATTCATCTCAAATTCTACAGCTCTAAGTACATAACTAAATGTTGTACTATCTACGTCATATGTAGTATTAGAAATATTTAATATTGCATCATCCATCGATAATTTTCCAAGAGGGAAATAGAATATAGACGAATCCTCAGAACAATCGCCAAATTCAAAATCAGATATATTTACATTTCCACCAATCTGCATATTGCCTGCAATTTTAAATGCATGATATCCAAGTTTTTCCTGCTTAAATGTCGTGTTGCCTACTATACTTATAGTGGATTTATTAGGGTCACTAAACCACCTTTCTGCGAATATAATACTCTTTCCTCGTGCATGATTGTTATTTTGCACTAATGTATTTCCATCAAATGTCACAGTAGCCGCTGGTGGTGTAGTAGATGAATCATATGGAATATACACAGTCTCTTGTCCAAAATTATTATCAGCTATAGTCGTATCTACAAATGAAATATTAGCAAAACTAGTCTTTACAAGCATGTCAAGATTATTATTATTAAATTTAGAATCTATAATCTCTACATCACCCTTATCCAAATTCAAAATACTTCTACGATAAGGAGACTCTGTTTTTATACTATATCCTGCTACACTTATACTTGAAAGCACTACATTTCCTAGTACACTGCTCTTCATAAAGCCATAATTATTTGTAGTTATTTCGCCTGATTTTCTTTGACCAAACTTTACGTTATAATACTCTGCTTCATAATAATCTAATGAATAAGAATCACCATAGAAGAATAATTTGTCAGTTTTTACTTCTATAGTATTATTAGAAATTATGCCTCCTGACACATTAAAATAGAATGTACGATCTTCTGCCACTTCTATTGATCCTCCACCCACACAGTCAGTTATATAGACATTATATTTTACATCATAACTATTAGGATAAATTTCACAATTTACCATTTTATGACCTGCTAAACATAGATATAAATCTCCCGTAATAGTCATTCGGATGCCAACCAAATCCTGTTCTAACACATAGCAGCCATTTTGTGGTGGATTTATGCTAAGATCTACATCCGAACTAGGGATATAATTCATAGTTGCTGTATGAACAGCTATTCCTCTATGTGTACAAGTATCGTGTTCGCTTGTCCCACAGAGCTTATGAACATGCGGCAGAACTCCGATCTTTACATCATTTCCATACATAAATGTTTCTACAAAGCTATATCTAACTGTATCAGGTCTAAATACTTCTTTGTGGATGTCAGGAGTATATCCTTCTACTGTCTCACTAGTCCAATTCTTAATTACATACCCTTCACCATAAAGTTTTTTTGTAGCCTTACTATCATCGAAAATTATGCTATCTATTATACTGTCATTTGCATTTATCTTGGTGCCGTCAGTTTGTTTCAACATATAATCTACAGTAGAGCCTGTCGCAATAGCATATAATCCAAATACGTGCTTTGAAATGCCAAAACTTGCACCTACATCTATAGCACTATTACTTGCTATACGAATAATTGTATTTGAAAGAGTAATAGCATTGTCATTTTTTTCTACTAAATAAACACTTGTTCTCGCAGTAGATAAATTGTCTCTACCATAGAAACTAAAATTATTCTCGCTCAAATCAAATTTAGAATTTCCAACAAATGTCAATCCCTTGTAACCATTAAATTGAATCATGCCAATATTTTTATCTTCAGACATATTTCCAGCAAATTTATTATTCTTGACATTTAATTCACCATTTCGTATCTCAAATATAACACCTGCTTCCCAATAATAACCACGATATCCAAAGAGGTTAAATAGAGTACTGTAGTCAAGATAGCCATTTGCATTGGTAGTATAAGTCAAATCACAGTTCTCTATATTAAGGCTTCCACCCTCTATTATGAAACTATTTAGTCTACCACCATAAATAAAGTCAACTGAATTTGTATCCACTTTAGTTCTTAAGTTTTTAACTGTGGTATTACCTTTAATTCTAATATTTTTCGATGTGCCATGCCCCGGACTAGTATCAGTCACATTTATAAACCCATTGTTTATATAATGATTGCCATCATCTTCAAAAATACTTTCACCCGCAAAGTCTAATAGACCATTGCCATTAATATAGAAAATCGAACCTTTTTCTACACTATTATTTTTAAATCTAAATTGTCCATCAAGAGTAAGATTGATATCTCCGCTAACAGTGCCTGTTGTTCTAGTATTAAATACTCCGGAATTTGCATCAGTATTAGTTGTTCCAAAAGTATTATCATATATACTATTGTCACCATATAATAAAACATCTGTACTTAGTCCAAGATTCATAAAAGTATTATTTACTATATTATCGTGAAAATCCAAACCAGTAATATTAACTTTTTCATTGCTATTAGAGTAAATAAAACAATTCATTGTAGAATTATCAATAGTTATATTGCTAAGTGTTGCTGTATTTTTATGCTGTAGATGCATAAATGTATCAAGATTACTACTTCTTGATATAAAGTTCTCAATACTAAAACTATCGCCTTTAACTAAATCAAAGAATCTACCATAAGTATTATTATAGTCCTTAACATTAGTTATAGTGTGCTTCACATCGTCAGAATCACTAATTGGGCTGAACCAATACATATTTGGTCTATAAGTATTTGTGCCAAAAGGATTCATTGTATTATTTATAAATTCTACATTATCAAATACATTTTCAGCATCTGAGTTTTGATATTCATACCCTTTTATCATATTACTGTACATAACGTTATCTATAAATTTAGTATCATAGATTTTCAAACACTTATTATATTGTGTAGAAATTATACCATCATACAAATATTCATTTGATCCTTTTATGCCTACAAAACTTACACTTGAAATTATAATATTTGATGTAGGTAGACCGCTGCCTATTTTATCACTTATAAATCCACTTGTTGTTTGATCAGAATATTGTCTAAACTCTATATTATAGAATAATAAATCACCCAATAGAGCACTTGAATCTGATGATACTCTAATTACTGCATCTCTTTGAGTAGCATTTATTTTTCCTCCAGATGACATCATACTATATTCTTTAACTTGATTTGAGTAATACCGAGTAGCAGGCATGTTGAAGCTTGCTTCATTTTCACTACAGTTACATATATAGACACCGTGTTCTTTTGATGTCAGACGAAATGCAGTACTATTAAATGTCATGCTGTGACCATTTAGGCACAAATACAAATCACCATTCAAATTGATTTCTTGATCAGAAAATGAAGTATAATCCTTATATAAGAAGAACTTGCCGCCATTTTTTACATTTGCCTCAAATGTTCTAGTCTCAGAATTAATTATGATTGGCTTATACTCCAATATCTCAGTGTGAGGGGCTATGCCTCTATGATTACATTCCTTATTCGGACTGCAACCACAGATTTTGTGATGTTGGAGAGCTACAGATATTTCAAGGTGTGTTGTAGATCCGTTTCTATTAACTCCTGCATAACCATGTGAGTAAGGGTCAGCTATAAATATGCCCTCATAACAATAATCAGAATAGTTTTCAACATGGTCAGCATCCCAATTTTTGTAGACAACTCCTCTTCCATCAGATGTGCCTATAGCCATAGTGTCAACGTAACATTTATCATACTTAATTTTTGTATTTGGTAACTGCTCTATAAATCCATCATTTCTACCTGTTTCTGAATAAATACCAAAGACATGATTATTATACTCATACATATAAGAAACATTTATCGAGTCATTGCCTTTTATCACCATATATGAATTACCTATCTTATAAGTAGAACCTGCCGGTACATAGACAGCAGAAACTTTACCAGTAGGGGTAGAAGTGAGATCAGCACAATCAAACATATTTTCAATTATTTCAAGTGCGCCAACATTATTAAATGAAACGTGTTTTGTATTGATAATGCATTGAGCATCAGTCTTTCTAATAATTTTATTATTAGAAATAACTACTTTTCCATTTATACCAATTGCAGGTTCTGGTGTCACTTCAAATATGTTTTTTGAAAATTTATTGTTTGTTATCTCTACATTATCAAGTGTCGCAGTTGCTGTATTAGGTATGCTTAAAAGACTAAATGTTTCATTGTCATAAAACTCTGAATTAGTTATAGCTAATCTATTACCACTTGCTGATGACATAAAATAGTTAATAAAAGCAACATCACGACCATCCTCATATGAACCGTGTGGATCCATTTTATTACTAAATATTTTTAAATTATCTATGTCAACATCTATATTTATAAATCTCAACAAGTACAAATTATATGCATTAAAATGTTTGTAGTAATCTGTCATACTTACACTTGATATTATCACTTTTTCTGTAGCAACATAATCTTCCCGCATTTCGATTAAAGGATATATTGTGCCTGGTATCGCTGTATCATTTCCCGTGCCTTCAAATTCAATATTATATAGTGTAAACGCGTCAGTGATACCATCAGCAAACATTTCACCTTTAAAATTTATAGTGCCATTATTTGCAATTACATTTGGCTCTACTTCACGAGCAAATACTAAGTTTCCGTTATCTATTGTAGCAGTTTCATCCTTACAGTTAGTTACATATAATTTATAACCATATGGGTTTGGTTCAGTAAATCTCACATTCTTTAAAGTTTTTCCATTTAGACAAATATAAGTATTAGCTGACAAATTGAAAGTCTTTCCTCCAAAATCAAGAACTTGTCCGCAGTCGTCATCTATATAGTAATACCAGTCAAATGTAGCATTACTAATACTTGACAACAACCATTGACTTAGTGGTACATAGTTAATCTCTGTTGTATGTGTAGAGATAAGATTGTGATTACATTCTGACGAATCACTTGCTCCACATTCAAGGTGGTCATGAGAAATAAAGCGAATAAGTACATTACTACCATCTTTAATCATCTCATAAACCTTAGTATTTTGATCTTGTCTCATAGCAAACACAGACTTATATAAGTCATCGGTATATCCAAGCACATGGCTACTGTCAAAGTTCTCTGCTATGATACCTCTGCCAGTACCAAAAAACTCACTCGTCTCATCTGCATAGTTATAAGCTATAGTAAGTTTAGATTCTGATGCTCTAAAACTTGTGCCAGTCATCTTAAATGTAGTAGGCATATTATTAGATGTTTTATAATCAGTGTTATTTCCAGCATCGTAGACTTGATAACAATACTTATTATATTTAGAATCAGCGCATGTATTGTTATATACATTTATAGTTCCGTTTCCAAGTGTGAAATCACCCGCTGTCTTAGATTTAAATATGCCAGTAAAAAATCTATTTGGATATTTAATACTTGTGAGATCATTTGTAACAGTATTGTTAGTTATCTCTATGTCGCCATTATTATATACATTTGTATTATCGCCAAGATATAGACAAGATAATGCTTTATACTGCTTACTTGCTTGGTTAGCCATGCTACAATTAGATATTTTCAGTTTAGCATTTTCATTTATTGTAAAATTAGTATTGTATAAAGATATAATATTTTGCGACCAAACTCTACCACTAACACTATTATTAAAGCTTAATTCTCCATCGTGTATAGTTATATTTGTATTTCCACTAAGGTTAGAACGAGTTGCAGAAAATGCAGCATTACCGATATTATATACATCAAAATTATTTATTCTATTAACTCCATAGAAATTTAAATCAACATTATTGTTTAATGACAATATAGAATGGCGACAGTCCACAGTCTTAAAGAGAGTATTTTTAATATATACCTTCTTGCCATAATGATTTTCAGGACTGTCATCGCCTATAGATGCAAGGCTTTTTACTTTAATATTATTTGCATAAACATTTTCCATGGCAAGATATGAATCCATAGCCGTCATGTCATTTTTAATATCGATATAGTTACAGTCATAAGCACTTTGAGTGTCATACGCAGGAGGTGCCCAAGTAAATTCTACATTACTGAATACTTTTTTATTCGTACTAGTGCCTGTATGTAAAAGCAATGTATTAATTTTTAAATTATATACTGGTAAATCGTCAGTGCTCTGTGTATCGTCTTTTATACCATACACATATGCATCTACATTTCTAAATGTCCTATGATCTTCTGCTGTAACTGGGTCAGTATAATCATATACAAAACCAGACTGTATAGTAGATTGATTTGTGCTACAGTTACAAATAACTATCTTAGCATCTGTATTTCCAAATCTTGCATTTTTTAAACTATGACCATTTAAGCAAATATACAAATCACTTGTTGGGCTTATAAATCTCCTTGTCTGCAAATCAAAATCTTCTGTCAAGACATATCGACCGCCCTTCTTTATCTTACTTATATTTGTATCTGTGTCATCTACAAAAATCTCATAGCCTATAGTTTTAGTATGTTGTCCTATCGCATCTAAAGTGTGCTGGCAATCTCCAGTTACTCCACACTCTTTGTGGAAGTGATCTATAGGGAACATTTTTACTACTGTTCCTTCAAGTTTAAGTTGTCCACCAGCTACAGAAGGAGTTGTAGGCATCTGCACCTTAAATACATCTCCATAGTAAAGTTCGCTAAAGCTACTTACACATTCTTCTTTCCATTGATTATATACATTTCCACTGTAAATAAATTCATCATCCTCATAATTATAAATCGCAAAATTGAATTTAGAGTTTGCATCAAGTTTAGTACTTGGGCTCTGAGTGAAAACATACATACTTGAGGTTCTAGTACTACCCTCATTACCTTTACCTATATCAAAAACTTGATGTCTATCATAGCCTTCTTGATTAAAATCAGTAATCTTAGTATATCCATCATCTTTATAAGAATAATTATCTTTAACTATGATTTTTCCATTACCGAAGTCTATATTTTTTTGAGCGCCACTTGTGCTACCATCATAATCATAAAAAGCGAATATACGATTAGCATTATTTGTAGTCGCACAATTAATTATTTTGTTGTCAGTGACTGACAGATCACCATATAGACGAGACCAAACAGTAGGTTCAACTTTTACTACAGTAGTGACATCGTCACTTTTTCTTATAACTTTATTGTTACTTATAGTTAATTTTGTATTTTCAGTGATATAAAATTCTGTTTGAGAAGCGCCTGTTAGATTCAATGTTTCTTGACCACTTGAACAATCGTGGATATTTAACTCACCATCAGCAACTATTAAATATTTAGCACGTAAAATATTTCCATGTGCTACATTCATATCATGAATATCAACTTTTCCATAAGTTTTAAGTTTAGTCTCATCACGCCAACCATCAAAAACTAATGGTGTAGCATCTGCCAGGGTGGTATTATAAGAGCCGAAATTGCAAATCTCTACATCTTTTAGTTTCATATCTAAGCTTGGCACACGAGCACCTCCATCTGCAGTTGAAGTAGATACAAAAGTTTTGGAATTGTTGCTTCCTGCAATAAATCCATCTACATATCCATTTTCAATACTTACATGACTGTCCCAACTTATATGAATAAATTTTGAATTATCACCAGAATCTGCTGAAGTTATATTAACACCATACATATGTAAGTGACTTGAAGTCCAGATAACTCGGAAAAAGTCATTTGCCTTAATTTTTAAATTTGATGCTGAAGCAGTAGTACCTTGTCCAGATACATAATTCTTAGTAACTCCATATACATTGGCACTAATATCATAAAATGTTTGTCTATTTGAATCTATAGTAGCCTCTTGATCTAAACAGTTTGTTATATTAATTATTTTACCAGTACTATTACCATTTGACCTAAAATTTACATTCCTAAGGACATGACCATTTAAACATAAATTTATGACAGAATTTATATACATTGCTGTAGAATAATCAGTAATAGTTATATCACTTGAAAGCACATAATTCTTTGGTGAGTATGATGCCATCAAATTTATAAATTCAGATTGAGTTATGTCAGGACTAAGAAATTCAAAAGTAATTCCATTATCATGAGATGCTATCTGAGTATGTTGACATGCTTCATTTGCAGCCACACCACAAACTTTATGATAATGTTTATTGATATAAACTCTCGCACCACTTAAAAGAACACTTGATCCAAGTCTTCTACCACCAAAGCTATAGATATCTGGCACAAATGTATTTTTATAATTAGCTGATGTAAATTCTTTTACATACTCATCAGACCACTGTGAGAATACCGTTCCCTTGCAATTAGCATTGTCAAAGCCGAATCTTATTAAAGAATTTTTAGCATCCAATTTCTTACCATCCGTCACTCTAAAGATACTGTAGATTGGATCATCTTCCATAACAGATATGATGCCATTAATTTTGTGAGCAGGGTAATTATCAAAATCAGTCCACTCAGTAGTAGCAGCTACATCACTATAAGATTTATTATTATCAATGTAAATTATAGAATTTCCCACATTTATAGGTGTGGTTGCAGAATTATATTTTATGAGGATGACATCTCCGACTGCATTTTCAGTAGTACAATCTACAAGTTTATTGTTTGTCAAATATAAGTTACCATATACATTGAAATTATTTACTATATCAATAAGTGAATATGTGCTATTATGTCTATATATTTTGTTGTTATCCACATAGAAACTTGCACCTTCAGCAATAGTGAAATTCTTTCCAGAGTTAATAAGTGGATTATATCCATCTACAGTGTTATTTCTAATATAAAGACTACCTGAATTTATTGTTAATTCGCCTCCAGGTTCATCATTACTAATATTGAATATTTCACCATACATATTGTTGTTGTCTATGTAATTGTCTGCTTCGAATAATAACCTGTTTCTATTTCTAAGATTGAAAAATTTTGACTTTTCGTTGATATTAAGTGCTGTCTTACTAATAGATGCAATAGTTACATTCTTAAAATAGTTGTTTATTACATTTGTATTGTCGCCTATTAATTCAAATAAATATCCCTGTTTGTTGCCCCAGTTCATATCTCCCACATATACATCTTCTACATATATGTCATCATTTGATTCAACATGGAACATAGGATATGAAGTATTATATAAAGTATTACTTACCCTTATATCTGTCTTATATAAACTAAACTCATCTTGACTCATATCATAATATACATGATGGCTATTGATATTTATATTATTAACTTCCAGATCATCATAAGCTGAACCATAGACTTCCAAGTCTAGATTTTTAAACATAGGATATTCATTTTCTTGTACTAATGTCTTTACAGGGAATGTCATATTTGCAGTAGTAAACTTACAATTAGTTATTACTAGATGAGAATTATTACCACCATTAAAACTTACACCGCTAAGACTGTGACCATTTAAGCATAAATACAAATCAACATTTTCATTCACTTGTAGTAATTCATTGTCATCAAGTTCTATATTATCCATCAAATAATAAGCTCCGCCTGTGTTGCCTATATTTCTCAAATCTGTAAGACTCGTCACAGCTACATATGAATATGTGGCAGTGTGCCTAGTGCCATATGTATGGGTACAAGGACTACCCTCTGGATTTCCGCAAGCAGTATGTTCGTGAAATAATCCAAGCGACAAAGTAACATTTGTTAAATTTCTATTCATATATACATCTTGGAATTGTCTAGCAGTATCGCCATCATAATAATCAACTATTATGCTTTTATTAAATGCGGCAGTATCTATATTCTTTATATGACTTGCATCATAAGGGGCAAGTACATTACCAGTTACATTTTCAAATGCTATATAGAAGTTTACTTTTGACATATCAAGTAAATATCCATCAAGTACAGTAAACACTGTATCCTCAGTACTGCTATCATCAATAGTAGAATAAACTTGATACAAATATTGATTTGGATATGTAGTAAAATCTGTAAACTCTGTAACTCCATCATCAGTATAGTTCTTATTTCCCTTAACTGTTACTGAAGATGAACCGATATTAATTGTTTTGTTGTTTCCATTTAATGCTGAGAGTCCAACACCCAAACCAAGATCCGTGTTAGCATTTATAACTTTATTGTCAACTATTTCAAGTTCACCATAGATGTTGGCTTCTCCATTTGTATAAGTGCTATCAGTATTATTTAATGATAGTATGCTTTGATAATCAGAAGTACTACGAGGAAGTTTATTGTAAGCAATATGCAGACCGCCATCCTCTGCTACATTTAAATTAGTAATTTGTATAAGATTTTTTGTATCAAGTGTAGCATCTTCTATATAAGAGTTGTGCATGATGAGTGTGTCACCATTTTCAAATTTAACTAAACTATTAGTGCCACTTGTCTCTGCATGATATATAATCTTGTCAGCGACAGTATTATTTGAGATTATATTTTCTCCCTTAAATGTCAAATCAATACCATCAAGATATACCAATCTATGTTTAAGTTCATTCTCTATAAAGGCTGTGTCTTTTATATTTACAACTGAGCGGTGTGACATATCTCCTTCAAGTTGAAGCATAGCAGTCTTTTCAAACGCAACTGGTGATGGATAGTTATAGTGAACTTTAAAATCTTCAAAATTACATTTTTCTATATACACAGTCTGAGATTTTTCATTTGATGTCTTAATCTCTATAGGAGAACCTGATGCAGTAGTTTCATCATAATTTCCCACAAAATCAATATTGAAGAGTGCTAAAATATCATCTGGCTTAGTTCCAGAAGTTGCAGTATCCATATGTGCAAAATAAATCTGATTGACATTTGCTACTAAATTAGTGCCACTGCCATCTTCTAAATCAACACCAAATACATTATATGAAACATTTGATGCGAGATATGACCCACGACCATCTACTCCATCTCCTCTATTGTTCTTCAAATAAGATTTAGTATCTATAGAACAATTGCAAATATATACATGCTTATCTAAATTAGTTGAAGTGAACTCATAATTTTCTAAAGTGTAGCCGTCGAGACAAAGATATAAATCGTTTTGCAACTCTAATTTAGTAGGCGAAGTACTTTCATTTGCAACATTTTCCAACAAATAATAATATCCACCTTGAACTACAGTACTTCCAAAATCCTCTGCTACGAGAGGTTTATATAATGAGGTACCAGTATGACTAGGTATGTCTTCGTGGGCACAGTTAGAATCAGATGCCACTCCACAAATCTTATGATCGTGTGGTGGTAAAATTCTTATTTCTTCATGAAATTTTGTCAACTCTAATCTTGGATCTAAGAAATTATCAACATGGAAGACATCATTATATGTAACATCATTGAAATGAGCTATATATGTATCATTCCACTGATTCGTTATGAGTCTGCTCTCATCTGACTTTGTATATATACTAAACGAATTATTAAGATAATCAAACTTTGAGCCTTCCAATATCTCAAAGATAGGATAGTCAAGACCAGTGCTTAAAGCAGTCGCAAACTCATGAGGATAATATCTTGGATAAGTATCAAAGTCTGTAACTTCTACAGTCATATCTCCATCTGAATATGATTTGGTATTAGAAATTGTAATACTACAAGTACCAAGTTTTATAGGTTTCTGACTATCTTTAACTATGGCTCCAAGTACAGCATTTTCAAAATTTGGGTTAACATATTTCTCTGAATTACAATTAAAGAACTTTGTATTTGTTATATTTAGTTTACCAAGTATCTTAATATTCTCTACATCACCACCTGTATATATTAAAGCAGCATGTGGTCTCTTACTATCACCCTCATTTGTCGCAGGAACATTCATTCCAATGTTATCAAAGTTTACTATCGCATCTTCAGCAATATTCAAATTTGCATTTTCACCTTTAAGCATTATAAATATATTTGAACGAATCGCACAGTCATGAATGTTTGTTGTTCCAGATTTAAAGCTCAAATCAAGAGGTAGGCTTTCATCAGTACTACGTCTAAGCCAATCTATAAATGCACTTAGAAACATAACTGAATCCTCAGTATCGATGTTATATATATCATTATTTCCAATAAATTTTATACTATGTTTCCTTCTATAGTCATCATTACAATAAAAGAATGAATGTCGCAACTTAATGTCACGAGCAGTTACGTTTTTAAATGTTACGTTACAGACTTCATAGCCAGAAGTTTCTATGAATTTATTAGTGTATATATTTTCAAAAAGACAGTTTTCAATATTGTCATTATACGATTGTGAAATACAATAATCGGTAAAGCCTTCAGTATTTACATCAGCCACTCTCACACCGTATAAATCAATATGACCTACATTTGAGGGATCTTGTGAACGATATAACTTTTGGGTAACAAATTGCAAATTGTAGCCATCTTCTATAGATTTTTCATTTTCACTCATTTTAAGACCAAATGCATAAAGATTAACATTTCCAAATAATCTTTGACTGGTATACCAATAACCTTTATCAGTGCTTACTGTTGACAAAGTTGTTGTACAATTTGTGAAACATAATTTTTTAAAATTACTAGACATTGCAGCATTACGAATATTAAAACCGTTTAGGCATAAATTTATATCATGATTGATTGTCACATCTGTATATGTTGTCATAGATAAATCATGGGTTAGATAATAACTTCCATCAGCATTCTCAAAAAAATCTTCAATTTCATTGTTGAGATTTCCATCACCATCTGTATCAGTGAGAATGACAGGTGTATAGTCTATGCTTTCATCATGGCTTGCCACCAAAGTATGAGTACATGCACTAGTAGATGCAACACCACAGAGTTTATGATTATGCTCCCCTGTATTTCCAAATAATTTGTCGATACCTTTCACTTTAATTTCAGACTTTGATGCCAAATCAAAAACAACTGGCTCTGAAGGCGAAGCAGTATCACCCTCCAGATCAGTTGTCTCTTCTATATTTGATTCAGTTGCTACCTCTGTTGTCTCTTCTATATTTGATTCAGTTGCTACCTCAGTTGACTCATCTAAATTAAAATCCGAAGTGCTCTCTTCTTCTGCACTTTCTACTTCAGAACTTGTAGCTTCTAAACTTTCTTCATCTAAATTTTCTTCTTCAGGGCTCGTAAAACTCGCCCCTACATCTTCTTTTGCCTTCTCTTCATCAAAACTCTCAGATGATTCACTCTCATCACTTGAGCTTTCTTCATCTAAATTTTCTTCATCTGAACTTTCAGATGATTCACTCTCATCACTTGAGCTCTCTTCATCTAAATTTTCTTCATCAGAACTTTCAGGTGATTCTACCTCATCCTCTTCTGGTTCCTCTTCATAATTTTCAAAGGCATTTTCTTCCCCATCATCATCTTGCTCGTCAGGTTTATCCATATTATCATTTTCATCCAGGTTTTTATCAGGGCTAATTGAACTTTCATCAGAATTATCTAGATTACTTGAGTCATTAGATTGATTCTGCTTGTCCAATTCATCCAAATCAATAGAATCTTGACTTTGGCTCTCTAAATCCTCCGAATCACTATCGTTAAATAAATAACTGCTAGTTTTGTATATAGCACTATAGTGTTCGTAGTAGTATCCTACTCCTTTCGACTCAGCAACCAAATCATTTGATTCTGCACCCAAAGTTTTCACAATGGAAACAGCAAAAACACTCATTCCATTGGTCGTTAATAACATTGCCACAATTAAAAATGTGGCAAGAAATCTTTTTAAATTACCCATGCCCTCTCCTACAAAATAATGATACTTTTTGTAAAAAGTCCAATTACTTATAATTCATATATATTATAACAAAAAATCGCGTGAAAATACAATTTCACGCATTATTTTAGGCTAATTTTAATGATTTTTTAATATTTTTACGGGGATGGGGCTCGTAAAACTCGCCCCTACGACTGTAGTTTTAGGGAGTTGATTATTGTCTCAGCGATTTTTAAGGATTTGTCGATGCTTGGGTTATCCTCTATATTTGCGCGATAAGTAAGCGACACCTGAGTGCCATTTATAACTCTGATCGCACCGCAAAACTTGTTGACTATGTCAACAACCGACTGCCCATCAATCTTGTGATGTTCTGCAAATGTGATTGTCACAAGTTTCCTTTTGACATTTATATGCGACACATAGAATTTATGAGCTCTTATTTTGAGTTTAGCAATGAAAATTAAATTTTCTAGTTCCTTCGGGAAGGCACCAAACCGATCTATAATTTCTTCTTTTAGATCATCAAACTCTTCTTCCTTCTCGCACTTTGAAATCTTTCTGTATACATCTAGTTTTACTTCCTCATCGTCTATATAAGAATTAGGTATGAATGCATCTATATCTATGTCAACTATAGTGTCAAATTCATTAATATAATCATCTGTGTTGATAGTGTCGACATTTTCATTTTCGCTGCTTTTCTCTCTTAAATATTTCACTGCCTCATTTAAAAGTTTAATATACAAATCATAGCCAACAGCATCTATGTGCCCACTCTGTGAGAGGCCGAGAACATTTCCTGCGCCTCTCATCTCAAGGTCCTTCATCGCAATCTTAAGTCCTGATCCTAGAGCAGTATTTTCCTTTATAGCTTTGAGTCTTGCAAGTTCATCTTCAGTAAGTTCCTTATTTTTTCTGTACATGAAAAATGCATATGCTGTCCTGTTACTTCTTCCAACCCTTCCACGAAGCTGATAGAGCTGAGCAAGTCCAAATTGTTCAGAATTATCTATTATCAATGTATTTGCATTTTGAATATCAAGTCCCGTCTCTATAATCGTAGTAGTCACTAATACATTAAACTTCTTGTCTATGAAATCCATCATAGTCTCTGACAGTTCGTCCTCTTTTAGTTTTCCATGTGCTACTCCAACTTTTGCATAAGGACAAAGATTGGAAATCTTTTCGGCAAATGCATAGATGTCAGAAACTCTATTATGAACTATAAATACCTGTCCGTCTCTTTTTAATTCTCTATTGACTGCCTCTCTTATAAGCTCTTCGTTATATTCAAGTACATAGGTCTTTATCGGCATTCTCTCAGGTGGTGCCTCTGTAAGCATAGACATATCTCTTATGCCAGATAATGACATATATAGAGTCCTTGGTATTGGAGTAGCTGTGAGAGTGAGTACATCTACATTATGTCTAAGTCTCTTAATTTTTTCTTTGTGACTAACTCCAAATCGTTGTTCTTCATCAACTATGAGAAGTCCTAGATTTTTAAACTCTACATCAGTTGATAAAAGTCTATGTGTACCGATGACGATATCTACATCACCATTTTTCAACTTTTTAAGAACTACTTCGTTTTCTTTTTTAGAGTTAAATCTTGATAAAAACTCTGTCTTCACAGGATACTTTAAAAATCTATCTACAAAAGTTCTATAATGTTGCATACACAAAACTGTGGTTGGCACAAGGTATGCGACCTGCTTTCCATCCTGCACTGCTTTAAATGCAGCACGGATTGCAACTTCAGTTTTACCAAAGCCTACATCTCCGCAGATAAGTCTATCCATAGTTTTATCTGACTGCATGTCGTTTTTTACCGCCTCTATAGCAAGTAGCTGATCATAAGTCTCTATATATGGAAATGTCTCTTCAAACTCTTTCTGCCATATCGAGTCACTGCTAAATACAAAACCTTTTGACTCCTGCCTCTTAGCATATAGCTCTATCAGGTCTTTTGCAGTTTCTAATATGTCAATTTTAACTTTCTTTTTTAACTTTAAGAAGTCGTTGCTTCCAAGTTTATTTAACTTTGGAATTTTGGCTGTCTTAGATGCAAATCTCTCAAGACTTTCAAGTTTTGTAGCGAGAACATATAAGAATCCGCCATCAGCATACTCTACTTTTACATAGTCTTTTTCTATGTCATCAGTCTCAAGTCTTACTATTCCTTTAAATATGCCGACTCCGTAGTTGTCGTGGATTACATAATCTCCAAGCTTAAGTTCACCTAGATCATTAATAGGTGCATATCCTTCACGACGTTTATTTTTAAGTATTCTTCTCTTTCTTTCAGGCTCGATACCAAATAAATCTTTTTCTGTAAATATAAAGAACCTGTCAGTCTCATCTATAAATCCACTTGAGAGTTCTCCTACATATATGCCTATGCTAGCTTCACTTATTTTTTCATCTAAAGTATTAGTGATAAATGCATTTATTCCTTCATCTTGAAACTCAGCAGCGAGTCTCTCTGCTCTCGTATGTGAATTTAAAATTATAAGTCCTGAAAAGCCTCTTGCTAGATATGACTTAATTTCAGTCTTAGTTTTAGCATAATCTTTCTTGTCAAATATAGGCGTGGTCATCATGAAGTCAAAGTCATAATCCCACGAACCTTTTTGCAAACTAAACTTTTCTTCATTTACATAAGGCGAATCATCAAGGCTTGTAAGCTGTATACAGTTCTTTTCTGTAAGTCTATCAAAAATATATTTTGAATCAAAAAGCTCTACAGGCCTTATCTTATCTTGGTCTTCATAGTCAAAGTCTTTTTCTATCATCTGTCTACTCTCATAACTTTCTCTCAACATATCTATTATGAGATTGATTCTATCACTAAGTCTTTTTGGCTCATCAAAAAACACAAGAGCATCTTTAGAAAAATAATCAAGTATAAAAGTATTTCCACTTTTCTTTTTGTCATCTACTATCGGCAAAATATCTATATCATCGATATTTTCAGTTGACCTTTTTGTGTCAATATTAAAATATCTTATACTCTCTATTATATCTCCGACAAATTCAATACGAATTGGGTCATCATTTGAAACTTCATACACATCAATGATACCACCACGGACTGCAAACTCACCTGGTACCTCAACTTCGCTTACTCTCTCATAGCCAAGATCGATAAGTTTTGTTATAAACTCGTCATAGACAATCTCTTTATTCTTAGAGAGTTTTATAATTCTATTCATCACATTGTCAAGAGAAGGAAGTTTCTCAAGACAGGCAGAAATAGTAGTTACAAGAGTTATATTCTCTTCATTTAATAATTTTTTTAATACTACTGTCCTATCTTTAAGTAACTTTTCATCGTCCACACTTGCAGCCGCAAATAAAAGATCCTTCTCACCAAAGTAGTGAATGTTTTTATCATAAAACTTGCCATCTTCATAAAATAAAATAGCACTCCTCTCATCAGGGAGCACTACAAGTTTCTGCCGATCGGCAAAAGTTGCGACAAAATTAACCTTTGCATTGTCACAGATATTACGCACTAAAACGGACCTCGGATTTTCTCCAAGGCACTTTTTCAATTTCAAGTAATCTCGATTGCTATTTATGTTATAGTACATTTACAAATTTTGGGATTCTATAAGCCGTTAAAATCATTCATAGTTTTATCTATGCCGTTTTTAATTATGCTCTCTATGGCATCCACCGCTCTATCTATATTTTCTTTTTGAACTTTCAATTCTTCTGGTGAATATTTCATTAGCACGAAATCAATTTGACTTATCATTGGTTTATCATCTTTTATACCAATGCGGACTTTGATAAACTTTTCTGTGCCGAGATTTGCAATGATGGATTTAATTCCATTATGACCTGCGGCAGAACCTTCTTTTGTTACTTTTACTTTTCCCACAGGAAGAGCAAGTTCATCATACACTACTATTATGTCTTTCGGATCTATCTTGTAAAAATCTGCAAGTGGTCTTATAAACTCTCCACTTAGATTCATATATGTCATTGGTTTTGCTATTATCACATCTTCGTCTTGGATTTTTGTTTTTGTATAAAGTCCTTTAAATTTATCTTTGTCAAGCTCGACATTGCCGAGTCTATGGAGTAATTCGTCTATAGCAAGAAAACCAGTATTATGTCTGGTGAATGCATATTTTATTTCTGGATTTCCTAGACCTACGATTAATTTCATTTATTATATTTTAATTTATTTGAATTTATTTTGCAAGGCTTCTGCTACTTGCTCCATAGTGAATATGTAGCCATTATCGCCTATATAGCAGGTGCTGCTTTTATCTTGCAATTCTTTTATTTTTGCTGCTATTTCATCCTTATTCCAATCTTTCTTTACTCTTTCATAGCTTGATATTCCTGGGTAAATAATAAGCTGTAGCTGACCATTTTTATCTATACTATAGTCAAATGTAGCAGTGACAAGCATAGTATCTCGCATAGTCCCACCATATATAAAATTTCCAAGGCTATACACTATAGGAACATTTTTGTAATACTCTATTTCTTGAACTATGTGAGGGTGCGAACCCACAACTAAGTCGGCACCTGCATCAACTATTCTTCTCGCATATTGTTTTTGCCAAGTATTTGACACCGTCTCAAGCTCTCTTCCCCAATGCATATAGACGATAACTTTATCGACATATGGTTTCACTTCTTTTATCTCATAACAAAGTTCTCTTATGTCATATCCGTTAAAAACTCCTGCATCTTCATCTGTCGCCTTCCAACTATCTGCAGGTAATACCGATGATGCTGCAAGAAAGGCATATCTCTTTCCTTCTATTTCTTTTATATATGCTCTTTTTGCCTCTTGAATATTATTTCCGGCACCGATATAGTATATATCGTTTTCTTTTAAAACTTTAATTGTATTTTCAAGTGCCGCCACACCATAATCAAGTACATGATTATTTGCCAAAGTGAATAAATTGATACCTATTTCTTTTATCGGTTCTATATATTTAGTAGGAAGTGCAAATGTAAATGTCTTGTTCTCTGCATTTTCAGTGTCGTCAGTTATAGAACATTCGAGATTTGCGATATTAAAATCACTTTCATTTAAGATTTTAAGGTAGCCGTCATCAATTATGCCACTAAGACCTTTTTCATCATATGCTGCTTGTGGCTTCTTTGATAAAAACACATCCCCTACAAAGCAAAATGTGTCTTTCTTTTCTCTATTTTCAACTTTTACGAAATCGTCACTTGCTTTGTACTTTTCGTCGCTTGATAAGATCTTTACTTTTAAAGTGGCGTCTCCTATTTCAGTTTCAGTTTCAATAATAACATCGTTATTGTTTTTTATGTCATCAAGATATATGTTTTTTGATTTAGTTGTATCTATGACGTTTACATTGTTGTCCATCTTTCCATATAAAGCAAACATCACCGCAGCAAAGCAGATAACGATTAAAACTGATACAGTGATTATTATGTTTTTATATATTCTTGACATTTATATTTTGTAAATAAGAATCCAAAATTGTCATTGCTACCATTGATTCCACTACAACGACCACTCTATCTACTATGCAGACATCGTTTCTTCCTTTTAGTTCTACTTCTGTCTCATTGCCATATATGTCTATGGTTTTTTGCTTCTTTGCAATCGTTGGTGTTGGCTTTATCGCAAGTCTTATAACTATGTCATTTCCATTACTTATGCCACCTAAGATGCCACCTGAATTATTGGACAAAAACTTTTCGCCAACTGTCATCTGGTCATTGTTCTCTGAGCCGAGCATATTTGCCACATCAAAGCCTGCACCAATTTCAACTCCCTTCACAGCACCTATTGACATACAAGCCTTCGCAAGTTCTGCATCAAGTTTATCAAACACTGGCTCTCCAAGTCCGGCAGGACAACCTTTCACTACGCATTCAACTATGCCGCCTATTGAGTCGTCAACATTTTCATAATCGACTTCATCTGCACCATTTGCAAGCCTTGACAAATCATAATTTCCACGAGCAGAGACTATGATATTTTTTTCTTTCAAAACTTTTATTGCTATTGCACCACCGATGACTCTACCAATAGTTTCTCTACCAGATGACCTTCCTCCACTTCTATAATCTCGTATGCCATATTTTTTTTCGTAAGTGTAGTCAGCGTGACCTGGTCTAAAAATATTTTTTAAAACTCCATATTCCGAAGTTCCAATATCTTCATTTCTAACTATTGCACAAATTGGAGTGCCAAGTGTCTTTCCTTCAAATACACCTGACAAAATCTCAACTTTGTCTTTCTCTTTTCTTGGAGTGGATAACTCAGAATCATTTGGCCGTCTTCTGTTGAGATAGAGCTGAATATCTTCCTCGTTGAGCGCAACATTACTTGGACAGCCATCGATGATGGCACCGAGAGCAGCGCCGTGAGATTCGCCGAAGGTGGTGACTCTATAAAATTTTCCAAAAGTGTTTCCTGACATTTTTACTCCTCGCTAAATATTTATAAATAATTAACTTTACTATTGGATAAATAATATGTTCTTCTATCGTTGTTGGCTAACACCGTCTTACCTTTAGTTAAATCTGTGATTTCGTTTTTAAACTTTTCAAAAATTCCAATATCAATTAAGTATTTTAATTTTACTACATCCTCAAATGTTTTATCAAGGGAATAAATACTATTTTGCTCGACATTTGAATTATTATAATTTTGAATTAATTTTTCTATCTTGCCATAGTCATCATAACTCACATCAAATGCTACCTCATAAGCATTTTTTATCTCAGCAAGTTTCGCATTTGCAATTGCTGCCTTTAAACTATCACTATATGCTCTCACAAGACCGCCAGTGCCAAGAAGCGTGCCCCCAAAATATCTTGTCACTATAGCAATACAGTTAATCAGCTCATTGCCTTTTAGTATATCTAGCATCGGATGGCCTGCTGTGCCTTGCGGCTCACCATCGTCGCTTGATTTTACTTGCTCGCCATTTACACCTATGACGTATGCGAAGCAGTTGTGTTTTGCGTCATAATACTTTTTTTTTGTTTCACTTAACTTCTGTTCTGCTGCTTCAATATTTTCCACATAAAATATGTTCGCTATGAAGCGGGATTTTTTTTCGACAATTTCTGCGGTTGTGGGTTCTATAATAACTTTCATTATTCATCTATCTCTAGTATGTTGTTTGATTCCTCAACACCTATGGCATCAAAACCTTTTAACTTACTTGTAATCATTGAGTTCCTCTTAGATAATTGCTCTGTAGACTTTGCAGCTGAATCTATGCTTCTCTTAGTTTTTTCTATCTCCTCTTCAAACTTTCCATATTGAGCTTTGATGGCTTGAAGAATTTCGGCTATCTTCTTACTATTTTTATTAATTTGTAAAAATCTAAAGCCGACACTAAAACTATTTATAAGTGCGGTAATGGTTGTAGGACCTGCTAGTAAAATTCTATAGTTCCTTTGACAGTCATCTGCCAAGCCATCAATCCTTAAGCACTCTGCATATAAACCCTCTGTAGGCAAAAACATAATTGCAAATTCAGTTGTAAGTGGTGGCTCAATATACTTTTCCGAAATACTTTTAGCCTGAAAAATTATAGCATCTTTTAAACTTTTTATTGCAGCATTTAAAAGATTTTCATCTCTGCTATTTGCAGCATTTACTACATCCATATATCTATCATTTGGGAACTTTGCATCTATAGGGAGATATACGAAGCCATCGTCATCTTTATTAGGTATCTTTATGGCAAAGTCAACTTTTTCATCTGAATTCTTTTTTACTTTGAACTGCTTTTCAAACATGTTGCTAGTCATGATGCTTTCAAGTATATTCTCCAGTTGCTTTTCGCCAAATATACCGCGAGCTTTTACACTAGATAATGACTTTTGAAGGTCTGTTATCGTTCCAGACATACTGAGGAGTTGTCCATTTGTCACTTGCAAACTTTGAAGCTGCTCGCCGATAGTTTTAAAACTGTTGTCGAGTCGCTCATTTAAAGACTTGTCAAGTTTTTCATTTATGTTTCTTTCTATAATACCGAGTTTTTCTTCATTTGCTGAACGTATCTCATTTAATTTTTTCTCGTTTGTATCATTTATCTTGTCAAGAGACTCTTGCATACCCTTAGTCAAATTATTTGAATTAATCTGATTTTGATTTAATATTTTAACAAAATTCTCATTAGATTCCTTTATTATATTTTTCTCAAGATCACCTATCATACGAGCAATGTATCTTGATTCGTCTTTTCTTTTATTGTTGCTTATCATTGAAATGAATATCAGTATTAAAACTATTAATAGCAAAATAAATAATACTAATATTGGTATAAATAATTCGTTGTTAAAAAAATTAACTAATTTCATATTGTTACCTCGCTAATTATTTATTTAATTCATTATTATAATACACAAATACGTTATGCCATACAAATTGTTGCAAAATATTTATATATAATGTAAAATATAGTCTATGCGCGAAAAGTTCAAAAAAATATATAAAAAGTTACCTAAATGGCTTAGAACATTTATAAGGTTTGTAAAGAATATAGTGGCACTTTATATGTCAAACGACATACCGATATATTCTGCTAGTTCAGCATTCTTCCTTATTATATCAACTATACCACTATTCATGCTAGTTTTTTCAACCATCACTTTGATTCCGCAGGTTCGCATAGAGGACATTATAGCCAATGTTACGCTTTTATTTCCAAATCTACCTTATATCACTGAGATTGTTAATTACACTTTAATGATTGCAAGGGGACTTGCTAAGTCAAATGTCATTTACATAAACATAATTACTGCGCTAGTCTCTGGTTCTACCTGTCTATTTGCATTTATAGTTGGCATAAGAAAAATTCATGATATAGATTATACAAGCAACTATGCTCTTTTAAAAATACTTACTATTCTAAATATGCTTATACTTTATCTTACTGTCATTGTTACATTTATACTTATAATACTAGGTGGTATGATAGTAGGATATGTAAAACTTTATATTCCATTCGAAACTGATATAATTGACCGAGTGCTTAGTTACAAATATTTGGTATCTGGCGTCGCGCTTATAATTCTTACGATGTCTCTTTATACTACGAGTACAAATTTTGAAAGATCTTTTTTAAAAAATATTTATGGTGCGATTTTTACAACTTTCGCTTGGATAATAGTTTCTAATTTGATATCTATTTACTTTACAAGATTTCCTATCAGCACAAGTACTTATGGGTCTCTTACTGGAATAATTGTCGTGTTCCTTTGGATTTTTGTCTGCATCAATATCATATTTATTGGTGCCTGTGTAAATGAAGCCGTATATCCTCAGCAGAGAATCATAGATAAGCAAAAAGCTAAGATTCGTAAAGAAATTGAGGAAGGTAAATACAGCGAAGCTGATTACGAAATCAATAGACGAAGTAAGTTTACAAAAATATTTAAGTTTAAAAGACCTGAACTCAACAAAGATGACTTGTATGATGACGAATGATTACTTTATAGAGTTCTTTATATGTCCCCGGGTGAAACTCTCGGGGATTTTTTTATTTAAAATGTCTCGGACTTCATTTTCAGTTTCAAAACTAAAGTCAATTCTGTATGCGGGCTCGTGTAACTCGTATGTAGAAAGCGACCTCGCAAACTTTGCCCCTAAGGTTTTGAATTCATCAATTTTGTCGAGTAAGTAAATTGGTTCTGTGTTAAAAATTTTGTTGTAGCAATATTTGCAGTAAGTTTTGTAGTGTAGTTTTTTACCTTTTCTATCTATGATGTATGATGAAAAGTCGTAGACATTTTCAAAATTAAATTTATATTTACATGTGGGCTCGTTGAACTCGCCATTACGGGCTAGGCAAGAGGTATCCGACACTGCGAGATTTTTACGAAGGCAGTTTGCTGAAACCATAGTGTCTATATAACTATATACAATCATTGTGTCGTAGCCGACTTCTGACAACTCATAAATATTCAACTCAACTGGCGCAGTGAAAAGAAGTGGCACAATGCTAGCATTATTTCTTTTTTCATTATACAAATTTTGATATACCTTTTTTGTCTCATCGTTGTAACAGTTCATTGTGTAGTTTAACTCTACCTTTAGATTTTCATTTGCGACTTTATTGATTTTACGAAGTGTATATGCAAATGAGTCTAAATTTTGAACTATAATCCCGTCAAGGTTTTTAATCTCAAATAATTTGTCGGTACTTATTCTTAAATCCATTGGTTTTTCTTCAAAACGAGAGATTCGCTCCATCAGTATCCAAGGAGACTTGCCTTTTGATTTTATTTCATTTGTAAGTTTTATTAAGTCTTTTTCGGCAAAGGAATCACGAGAAATGATAATTTCTTTTACATTTTCAGACTTAAGAACGATATTAAATTGCTGGATGTTTTCAATTTTTACTTTATAGTCTAGTTTCATTTCTTTTTCTTTCGCTCGTATCTTTGAATCATATCTGGGCTATTGTGGAAACCATAGTAGTTGGTGAAGCCGCCTTTGTTGTAAAGTTGTAATAAATATTGCTCGTCTTTTTTTATGTCAGGCTCGTGAAACTCGCCCACACTGTGTAGGTGGATGATTGAATCTAGATACTTACGGTAGGTTTTTGTTACGCCGTAAACATAGTCGGCTTGACGCATACGACCTTCTATTTTAAAAGATGTGACACCAGCATTTATTAAGCCTGAAAGAGAGTTTAGGGCGCACATATCTTTCATCGAGAGAATATAAGGAGCGGGCTCGTGTAACTCGCCCCTACGGTATGGTAGGCGGCAGGGGCCTTTGCAACGTCCACGATTTCCAGACTCGCCACCTATGAAACTTGACATGAGGCAAGCACCACTATAACTATAGCACATTGAACCATGAACGAATGCTTCAAGTTTTATGTCATCGCCAATTTCTTTTTTGATTGCTTTTATTTCTTTTATGCTAAGTTCTCTTGCTAAGACGACTTGGGTAAATCCAAGTGGCTTGATTAAATTTATTGCTTTACTTGATGTAATAGTCATCTGAGTGGATGCGTGAAGTTCGACATTTGGGTACTTGCTTTTTAGAAGCATTGCAACTCCTAGGTCCTGAACAATAAATGCATCAACTCCGACGTCAACTATCGGATCTAAAAATAAAAAAATCTCTTTAAGTTCTCGTTGCTTAAAGAGAGTGTTGACTGTAAGATAAAACTTTTTGCCATTTTCTTTGACAAACTTTATCGTATCTATTATTGAATTATCATTGGTTGATTTTGCAAAAGCCCTTGCACCATACTTTGCACCACCCATATAGATGGCATCGGCACCAGCATCAATAGCAGCTTTCGCACATTCAAAACTTCCGGCTGGTGAAAGTAATTCTAATTTATCTAAAAATTTATTCATCATAAAAATGTAGTTTGATATGGGATATCTAAATGTTTATAAGCAAGTTCTGTCGCTACTCTTCCTTGCTTTGTTCTCTTTATGAGACCTTTCATAATTAGAAATGGCTCATAAACTTCTTCTATAGTGCCCGAGTCTTCTCCAAGAGTTACGGCGAGAGTCTCTATGCCTACACCTTTGCCATTTGAATTACTGATTAAAACTTGCAGATATTTTCTGTCATTTTCATCAAGACCAAGTTTGTCGATATCAAGTGTATCAAGAGTTTCATCTGCTACTTTCTTTGTAATCACTCCATCGTATTTTACTTCAGCAAAATCTCTTATTCTTTTCACAAGGCGATTTGCTATTCTTGGTGTGCCACGAGAGCGCATACCAATTTCTTTTGCACCATCTTTATCTATTTTCACATTTAAAACTTTTGCCGTCCTATGTGCTATCTTTTCAAGTTCTGAATCTTCATAGTATTCAAGCTTTGAAATAATACCAAATCTATCACGAAGCGGTGCAGATAAAAGTCCTGGCATAGTTGTCGCACCTACAAGAGTAAATCTTGGAAGGTCAAGTCGGACTGAGTGAGCAGTACCTTCACTGCCAAGTACTATATCTATATAAAAATCTTCCATCGCCGAATATAACACTTCTTCAACCGCTGAATTTATCCTGTGTATCTCATCAATGAATAGTACATCTCCTTCTTCGAGATTTGAAAGAATAGATGCAATGTCTGCTGGCTTTTCAAAAGTCGGTCCACTTGTGGTTTTTATATTTACGCCCATCTCATGAGCAATTATAAATGCAAGAGTCGTCTTACCAAGTCCTGGTGGACCATAGAATAAACAGTGGTCAAGCTGATCTTTTCTCTTTTTAGCCGCATCAATATAAATGCCAAGTTGGCTTTTAAGTTTTTCTTGACCTATATATTCATCTAAAGTTGAAGGGCGAAGCTTAGCATCGTCCTTTCTGTCATCTGCTGTACTATTTACATTTAATATTTTCTTTTTCATTTATTTTAGGGGCTCGTAAAACTTAGCCTTACAAGTTGTTTTTGAGGGCGAGCTTCAAGATCTCGCTTGAGCTTTCATCGCCTTTTATGTCAAGAGTCGCAAGTATTTCACGAGCTCTATTTTCTTTGAAGCCAAGTTTTACCATGGCTTCCACCACTTCATCCTTTAATGCATTTATCTTTTGATTCTCAGTATTATTTTGTTTTATAATATCCACTTTGCCATCAAAATTCATCTTCCTCACTTTGTCACCAAGTTCTATACATATTTTACTTGCCGTCTTTGCTCCTATACCTTGAACTGAAGAAATAAGCTTGCTGTCTTCACTCGCGATTGCTTTCATAAGAGTAGAGAAGCCAAGAGTAGAAATGATATTTAGAGCACCCTTAGGTCCCACACCATTTACAGTTAGAAGTTTTAAAAACATTTCTCTATCTTCTCTTGTGAGAAAGCCATAGAGACTTAGTTCATCTTCTTTCACATTAGTATATGTAAAAACTTTTATATCGTCATCAATTGTTGGTAAGTTTTTAAAATTTGAAGCAGGAAAAAAAATACCGAAACCAATACCGTTGGTTTCTACTACAATGCTGTCTTGCAAAACTTCTTTTAATTTTCCATTTATAAAACTAATCATAATTATTGGGATCGTAAAACTCGCCCCTACGATTTGAGTTTGGTTTCGCGGAAGTTCGTGCCAAGGAACTTATTGGCTATGAATCCATTCGAATCCATTTTGTTGGTTATCTTGGCATTTGCAATATTTTCTCTCATGAGTTCAAGTTTTGCATCAGTGTTATCAGCCTGAGAAACTATATATGCTTCCATGAGCATCGGTTGCTTTGGAGAACCAAACTCTGGAGTTCCGTGGTGAGATAGAATACTATGCAATAGCTCATATTTTTCAATCTCAGTAAAGCCACCAAGTTCATCTATTTTTTTACTTATAATCTCATAGCCTAGCACAATATGTCCTACGAGCATACCCTCATCTGTGTATTCATTAAGTGGATATGGTGCTATTTCATCAATCTTCGCTATATCGTGAAGCAAAGCTGTAGTGATAACTAAATCAAGATTTATGTCATCATAGTTATTTGCCATCGCAATAGCTAATTTAGTAGTAGATATGGTATGCTCTACTAGCCCACTTACAAATGAATGATGAACTGTCTTTGCAGCCTGGTGAGATAAAAACTTTTCTCTAAAACTCTTATCTTCAATAAAAAATGATTTTAAAAGTTTGTTGTAATTTTTGTTTTTAACTTTAGCGATCAATAAGTCTATTTCCTTTGCCATATCATCCTTATTATATTTAGATGTGGCAAAATAGTCTTCAGTGTTGAACTCATCTTTATCGGCAACTCTTAATCTTGCTACTTTTACTTGGAGCTGATTGTTGTATGATATTACATCACCCTCTACAAATACAAAATCTCCAGCTTTAAACTCTTCTATGCCAGGAGCGTTTACATCCCAGATTTTTGCATCGATTGATCCAGTCTTGTCAGAGAGGCTTACATTAAAATATTCCTTTCCTGTCTTAGCTGTTGCTTGAGACTTCGTCTTCACATGGTAGACTGATTTTAGTTCGTCGCCGTCTTTAAGTTTATTTATAAATTGCATCTTGCTCCTCACTTTTATAAATTATGGTCGACAAGATGTCGACCATATGATTATTGTTCTTCGAGAATTGGTGAAAGATTTTCGTCTTTCTTTATATACCTTCTTGATATGTAGGCTTCTTTGCCATCATATACTATTACTGCCCATTCATTATTATAAAATGATTTTACTTGGACTTTTCCACCTCGACTAACTGTACCAAGAACTTTTGAACCTTCTGTTGTAGCAGCATCTCTTATTTTCACTAGGTCGCCAGTAACATCATAGTAACCTGCCTCTGGTGGAGGTGGTGGCGTAGTTGGTTCTGTTTCGATAACCTCAGTTGGTGTTTCTTCTATAATCGGTGGTGTAGTAGGTTCAGGTCTTTTTGTTGCAGTTCCACTAAAGAACATTCCTCTCACTACAAACACTATCAATAAAACTAAAACAATTGGTATAACTATCGCAGCAAGTTTTGTAAATTTAAACTTTCCACTTTTTCTTTCACTTTCGAGCATCTGTTCTCTCATTCTTTCTTTTTTTCTAAAATCTGCATCGTCGACACCTCTCTGCATAAATGCTGGTGTCGCTCCATCTGTCGTCATATCTTTACTAAAATCACCTGCATATGGTTCTTCATCTTCATCATATTCGTAAACTGGCTTATCTGTATTTGCATTGAATTTTGATTTCTCTTCAAGATTTTCTGAGAAAGTTGGATTAATATCTTCATTTTTAAATATTAGATCAAGCTCATTGGTCAAAACTTGTAAAGCCTGCTCTGCATGCTCTTTTGGAATGTCGACACCATTATGAGCCTGCACACCACTTATAATCAAAGTTTCAAAGTTGTGAACTGTGTCATCTGCAAGTGTTCCATTCGCACGAAGTGTTTTCAAATCTTCCTCATAACCTTTTGACACTATAAGAGCCTCATCAGTTAAGTGTTCAATTACATCCATAGTAATTTGAGCCATGAGCATCATGGCTTCGTTGTACTTATTTAAGATAAGATGTTCTCTTACTTCTCCAAGAGCTTCTTGGATTCTATTTTTGTTGGCCATATAAGCCTCCGAAAAAATTATTTATTATATATCATTTTATTATAACATACATATGCTGGAATTTCCACACACAATGGCTCGTATAACTCGCCCCTACATGCAATCACTATGAGAGGCGGTAGACGTGATAATAGGTGGTGAAATATATGCGATTTGCAGTAGATACATTATTCTTTTTCATAATATAATTGATAAATTTTTGGTCATCTTCTGAGGTATATATCACGAGAAATAGGTCATTATAGCCCTCTATGGTCTTATTTGAGAAGTTTGCAAGAGCGTCTTCATTACTTATATCAACGAAAGTCATATTCTCCATATCTTTAAAGACATATAGTGGTGTTGGCAACTTCCATAGACTGGTATTCACTGAGTTTCGATTTAATGATTTATCCACAGTTCTATATAGCAAAATAACCTTGGTGTCTTTATTATTACGAAGGTACTCAGAAAATAGTGCATCTTCGGTATTTAAAGATGTAGGGCTATTTTTGTATGTGGTCGTCACACTAAGGATACACATGAGCAAAATAGGAATAAAAGCAAAATATTTATTGATACTAGTAAAAATAAAATAGATCGGACAAATGACTAATATAAATATAAAGGGATAAATATTATACAAATATCGATGGAAAGATAATTTTACTGTGCAGCAAATTAATATAAAGTATACAATCACAAATAAGAGGATTAAAAAATATAAATGATTATCAAATATAAAACTCTTAATTGACTTTTTTTCTAATTTTTTACTTGCAATTAAAATAATTATTCCAATAATAATCAAAACCAAATACACAATTATCCCAGGTCCAAAGAAGGCTTTATATAATCCAATAAAAAGTTTTGACACCTTTTCGGCAAATGAGTCTGCACTTGAAAAAGAACTTAAGGAATGTGCACTATTCCCACCTCCGAAGATGTGAGATATCATTGGTGGGAAAATTATTATAGATGTAAGTATCGAAAAAATACCTGACACAAATGTAGCAAATAGCATCGGGAAACTTTTTCTTTTTATCATATTGACAGCGAGGACTAGTGAAAAGAATCCTGCCACAATTATAATATGATACTGGGTGAGGATGCCGAGGACGCAGATTAAATAAAATGAAATCAAAAACTTATAATCAAATCTTTCTTTTATATTGCTTGAGACTTTTGTTTGGTCAATATAGTTTATTATGAGAGAAACGAAAAGCAAACTCATAGCCGATAACATTACATACATTCTTGTGAAAGAATAATTATTTATAAATCCATATAGTGTAAGCGCAATAAGAGTTAAGATAGTTGCCGAAATTTTATCTTTTATAAGTTTATAGAGTAAATGTCTTGTAGTCCAAAATAGAATAATTAGAAAAAAAATATTGATACTAAGTCCATACCACATTGAAAATTTATTTTTATTTATAGAACTAATAAAATTGACTAACAAAAAATATAGTGGTGGGTGGGTGTCCATTTTTTGATTAAAGAACACATTGTCTACGTCAAATAAATGGCCATCTTTCGACGCTGTATAATCAAGCAAAAGTTCCTCTCCACTATACTCCTTAAAGTTTTCTATATTTAATTGAAAAGTATTATTTGAAAGACCATAAGTGTAAAACTCATCTATGTCAAGATTAGCCTTTTTTGATATGAAAAAGGTGGCTATTAAGATTACGACGACTGATAATAAAATACATTTTATAATGTTTAGCGCATCTATTTTGTTGTTCAAGTTTGATATATTGTTTTTCATTACTTATTGCTTCTTTATAAATATATAGTTTGTACCAAGATTTTCGTTTGTCTTATACTCATCTACTAAATCATAATCCACACTTAAAACATATCTCATCTGGTCAAACTTTCTCTTGTCCATATCACCAGCTACAGTTGAATGTTGGTATATAACTACATCTGGATCTCTCTCCATAATATATTCATACTGCGCATCATAGATGGTGCTATCTTCTTTATAAGAAATATTTGGAATGAAAAAATATTTATATACTGGCACTGTACCTGTAAAAATATAGATATCTGGATTAAAGCCAAAAGACAATATTCTTGCATTCCTCTTATTGCCGAGCTTTTTAAACAAATTATTGTTAATTCTCATAGTCATATAGCTGCAATAATTATATCTACTATCTATACTCCTATTTATAAATATGTTTAGGACTATGAAAACTACTGCACTTGCTATATAAACTATTCTCTTCCAGTTTTCGAATATTTTTTTAGCAAATTTTGCAATCAAAAAGTATATAGATAATAAATATGGCATAAAAATTACAAGATAATACACATTCGTCCGTTGTGAAAATACAACATAATAAAAAGTGATTACAAATGCTACAATGATTGGAATCTTTATCATTTTATTAAACTTAAGCGGAAACCAACAGAAAAAAGAGATAAATAAGAAAATAAAAAACTTTAAATCTACCACTATAAAATTTAGTGCACCTTCAAGAACATTATGCCCCAATGTAAAGTTTGATCTTGCATAATTGATATTTGTAGTTATTATGGCATAATAAGCATCCTTCACGCTATCAGTCGCTAGGGCATAAATTATGTAGGGCACTATTGACACGACTACTCCGAGAAGCCCCGCGACAAATATAGCTAATATATTTTTATAACTTTTGCTTTTTACAAGTCTAACTAAAACTGATACAGCAAATGGCACAAATATAACTATCGCACGAATATTGGTCATAAAAGTAATACCTGCAAGAATGCCAATTATAAACATTTGCTTTGGTATAAATGGCTCATTTTCAGATGTTGTTTCAAAATACTTAGTAAACATAAAGATAGCTATCATAAGGCAAGCTATGGCATAGACCTCTGTCCTGCTATAGCCGAATGAAATATTTGGAATACTCATAAGAGTGCCGAGTATCAGTGGTGCTATAAATGCAACTTCTTTTGACAAATAAAATCTACAAATCTTGTATAGATATATAGATATAATTGAAAATAACAATATCTCTAATATAAATAATCCAAGGTGGTTTTTTTCAAAGAGAGCAGCGAAGGCATTAAAAAAATAAATATAAGGCGTCTTATGGTCAAAGATGTCCTTATACAATACCTTTCCTTTAATCATCGCCTTTCCTATCGTAAAAAATATAGCTTGGTCTGTATCAGTGAATACTTCATTGAATCTTATAGAGTTTATTGATACAAAAAATCGAAGCATTATAGAGTATGCAATTAGTAAAAAATATTCTATTTTGCTGTTTTTTTTATTCATAAACTATCCTTTATATCTTACTACGATATATGAATTCATTTCTTTAATATCAAATATTGTTGAATCTATAACCTTAGCCATGCCCTTTTCCAAAATATACACATATCCTGGATCCATCACAAGTGTTGATGGCTGATCAAAATGCCAATTGCCATAAACTTTTACTGCATTAAATATCGCATCTTTATATAACAACTCATGATTTTTATAATAATCAATTGGGCTTTTTTTCAAATAATATAATACATATATATACGATTCTCTTATTGATGTGTAAAAACATATCTCTTTAGCATTCAAACTATCTACATATTTAATAACAGGTTCTATGCCTACAGCAAAACAATCATACTGAGCATCGTTAATTCCCTCTATAAGTATTCCTTTTTCTTTTTTAATGCTCGCATCAACATAGGTGTAAGAAAAATTAATAAAACTAAGTGTAAGCAATATAAGTGAAAAAACTTTCATAACTTTTACATTAAATAATAATGTAAAACCTTTAATTACAAAATAAATAAATGGAATGATTATAAAATTAGCGCGATTTATATTTATCTCTTGATGAAACAAGTTTAATATAAAAGCTGAAGTAAACCAAATGAAAAACAAATCATCAACCACATTTTTATTATCTATTTTTATTATAAATCTCTCTCTTATAAATGATACTATACCTATTAAGCATATAGGAAATGAATAGATGTAGCACATGCCTATACCCTTTAAACCATTCCAATAAATATCATCATTTTGTGTGATATATAGTTTAAAAGATGCAATTAAATTATGTGCCAAAGATAAAAAAATGTTGCTACTTGACAATATACTACTTCCTAACATTCGGTTTGCTCTGAGTCTTGGTATGGTTAGGAAAGGTAGCTCTATACTATCTAAATTAAAGAAATTAACTATGACAAATAGTATTAGTGGCCAAGTCAAGAGAAGTGTAATCATTATAGTACATAAAACCTGCTTTAAAGATATTTTGTGGTTTGTAAGTCCATATATGTATATTAATATGCAAAAAATTGCAAGCCCAAGATAGGCGGTCGCATATGAATATGCTGATATAGAAAACATAACAAAGGCTAAAATCAGGTTAAAGCTACTTTTTTTATCATCATATTTGAAAAATTTAATTAAAAAATAAACTCCATATAGCACTAGGTCTGGAAGAAGATTGCAATCTAATCCCCATCTACTTTTCATTATATGCCATGGATTTAATACAAAAAACAGTGTTCCAAATAAAATATAAAACTTGCCATTACTCTTGTCGTCATCAAAACATAATTTTAATATCTTATAAAATACTAATATAGACATTGATGAAATTATAGCCATAGGGAGTCTTGTAGTGATGATATTTAGTCCAAAGATCTTAATAAAAGGTATCATAATATATGTGAGCAATGAGCTCTGACCACTTCCCCAGGCAAGCAAGTACACTGGCAAAAATACGTTATTCCTATCCCTAAGAGTAGTAAGTATGCTATACGAATCATAGGCAGCAGATGCCTCGTCGCAATTTAAACCTATAGGTAGTTTATCAATACCAATAACTCTTATAACAATCCCAAGTAAAATCATTAAACTAATTATAATGTTGTAAATTTTATTGTTTTTATATATACTCACGAAAATATTATAACATATTTTTACATCTTTTTCTATAAATTATATTCGCAAGAAAAAACTCCTAACCCGAAGGCTAGGAGTTTTTTTATGATATCTTTAACGCTATAAATTAGCCAATGCTAATCCAGTAGCAGTTAAGGAAGTAATCATTATTTGGTTTTACTTCGTAAGCGTGAGCTCTCTTCTCGTCTTGAGATGTATTGCCAAGAGTCTCATACTTTAATGTAACTGTCTTATTAGCATTGTCAATTACACCAAATGGAATCCACTTATTAGCTTGGTCATTGATATCTGATTGATATCCATAACCAGTAGTGCTTGCTACTAAAGTAAACCATACTGAATTAGAGTTCTCAGATGCTCTGTGAGCTGTCCAAGTCATATCATCTAACTCAGTCTCTGCTTGAGCTTCTCTCATAAGGAACATATCTCCAGCATTAAGGAGAGAAATTGATGCTGTTTTAACTTCACCACCATCAAATGCTCCATATCTCTTAAGTGTGTTGATATCAGAATTATCAAGTCTTACAGATCTTGTCTTGAAGTTAGTTCCGAAGCTTGCATTTTGTTTTACGTTTACAGTCCAGATACCCTTAAGTGTATCTGTACCTTTGTCAATTAACCAGTAGTTTCCATCAGCATCCTTCTTAGCTCCGTATTGACCTTTTTGCTTAGATCCACCAGTATTTAATACTGAATAGAATCCGTTCTCCATATTCCATCTATATACAGAATCGTCACCCTTGGTTGCTTGTGGTTGTAATGGTTGTCCAATAGCAGCAGATAATACACCTGGCTCAGCAGGAGTTGCTAAGTTATAGATACCATATCTGATATCTGCATTAGCTTTTAATTGAACACCTAATGAATAGTACTTCTTAGAGAATGTTCCTGAACCCTTATCACCAGAAGAAGTAGTATATACACCGAAAGTATCATCTGCGAATTCTACATTATTAACGCCAGTCTTTCTTGCACCATCAGCAGCGAAGTTATGCCACTTTAATTGTGTTCCTGGAGTGATCTCTGCTGGGAACATAACTTTGTATCCTTCTCTATTAGCAGTTGTTCTCCAAGTAGCTTTATTCATTCCTGCTCTAGTAGTAGCGTTATAAGCATAATCAGATCCACCTAAGTAATTTGCTGCTACTTCACCAGTTGAATAAACATAGAAATACTCTTCATTTTCGTCACCATATCTAACTAATCCCTTCTTAGAAAGCTCTTCACCAGTTGCCCAGTCAAGTTCAAATGTTCCTACAAACTTATAGTCAGAGTAGTTATATTGGTTATTGAAATATCCATCATAGCTATTTACTCCATCTGGAGCCCAGATAACGAGACCAGTTTTCATGATACCGCCTCTGTTGAATGCATAGTACTTACCATTAATCTTCTTGAATGTATCTCTTACGATCTCACCAGAAGCATTGAAATACATATACTTCTCTTCATCATCAGCATAAGCCTTTGGATCAATATCAGAAGCTGGAACTGCATATACCCAACCCTTCTTAACTTGATGACCATCATCATCATTTGAGAAGTAAGCAGTACCATCGTTGATAAGATCACGAGCATTATTATATACATCCCATCCTGACATCATAACACCATTGTCATCGAATGCATAAGTTCTGCCGTTGATCTTCTTTGTTTGGTTAGAATACTTAGTGTTGTTTGATGTGTTGAAATAGAAGTAGAGATTAGTATACTCTGCTGCATATCCATCTCCATCATAACCATCATAGTATGTTACCCAACCTGCTCTAAGAACACCATCGTTGTCTCCACCAGCATAGTAAACAGCTGTCTCGAATGGGTTCTCATTGTCGTCTGGGTTGATAGTCTTTCCACTTGAATCTACCCATCCAGTAACCATTTGACCATACTCATTGAAACCATATTTCTTTCCATCGATTGTAGTCTTCTTCATGCCTGCAGTTTGGCCTTTCATAGCCTTACCTGAAGCTTGGAAATAGTACCAATAATTGTCTGGTACATATTCGTCTTGGTTCTCTACTCTTGATGACTCAACAGCTACCCAAGTATTAGTAACCATTGCACCATTTTGTCCAAAGTAGTAAGAATTTCCATTGTAGTCCTCAAGGAAGTAGTCTCTTTGCATTGTACCATCTTCGCCTAAGTAGAACTTAGCGTTTCCAGATGATTGGATAGTCTCAGTTACATATTCACCAGCGTTATCTACGTAGTACCAGTCAGCACCATTTTGTACCCAGCCTCTAGCTGATACAAGTGAAGCAACTGAAACAGAAATAACGGCTGCTGCAGCTAAAACTAAGCCGAGTTTTGTTTGTTTCTTCATAAGATTTAAATCTCCTTTTTTTTATTTCTAAGCTGTACACTTAGTTTGATAGTAAGATAATAATACAATAGGGGGTGTTTTTCAATATAATTTTTAATAAGATTAACTTACAATTTTCTTAAGGGCTGAAACTTATATATGGGCTCGCATAGTTCGCCCCTACGAAGCAATAAAATAGGGGCTTAAAGCCCCCAAATTAATCATCTGAAAATCTGAAGTTTATGCAGTAAGTTTCATCAAGTGTAAGACCATATTCTCCCGGATCAGTCCTACTGAGTCTGCATGTCTTGCCATACTCGTCTTTTATGCCAAAATCTATCCACTGGGTCTTCACCCTTTTGCCTCCATCATCAAGTTTATCACTCTGGAATTGCCATACCTGTTCCCCGTCTATTTTCTTCCTTCTTACAGGCACCTCGTATATATTGACAAGTGTAGCACCATTGCCAAAAAGCCAATAATTACCAGTTTTATCCTTTTTCACATAGTTTTCTCTTGATATTCTATTGCCTGATGACTCTACGGCCGCAAAAACAGGGTACACACCCTCTTTAACCCAATCACTTATCTTCCTTAATACTATATAATCGCTTTTTACATTTTCGTGGTTTCTATCAGGTCTAGCCCAAGTATTTGCTGGGTCAGTAACTATATACTCTGGCTGATGGTCTACAACTTCTGCATACTCGCTATCAGAATATCCAAGAAAAACTAGACCAAGTCCTAGTGCAGGGTCGGCCCTTAATTGTAAGCCATTTTGATAATATTTCTTTTTATAAAGCCCTTCGTGCTGGCCACTTGCCTTAGATGCAAATGTGTAATCATCATCAGCAAATGATACTCTATCCTCACCAAGATTTCTTTTACCTAAGATAATATTTCCTTCGTTGTCCTCATCTACACCCTCGCTAAAATAATATATAGACTGCGTGCTATTATCAAATTGTTCATAGAGCTTGGTCCCAGAAGATTTGTCTACACTTATGTATTGTCTACTTATTATAAAATCTTTTCCATCCGTCTTTTCTGCATCTATGCAATCTATATATCTTCTAGTTTCTTTATCAACTATACAAAGACCTGTCTTCATTATTCCTTGCTTGTTGAAAATATAGTAGTTGTTGTTGATCTTTTTCATCTCACCTTTTACTATATTTCCGCCGCCCACAGAATAAAACCATCTCTCTATCTCTTGGTCGTGGTCATCAAGATTTTGTTTCATAGAAGGAACTGCAAATACCCACTCTCTCTTTGCAAGACGACCTTTATCAGCCTCATCCTCCATATAGTACTTCTTAGTTTGAATTAAGCCATCTAAATTATTTACATCAAGAGTATCACTATCCCAACCTTCGACCATGACACCATTTTCATCAAAGGCATAGTGCTTACCATTAATCACTTTGGTATTTAACTCACCTACACGGTCTGCTTGAACCTTTTTATTATCGCCTGGTCTAAAGTAGAACCAAAGAGTCTGTCTGAGATAATATCTATCTTCAACCGAGCCATCCTCATAGGCAGTCCATCCTTCGCGAAGCACACCATCTGTCTCATCACCAGCATAGTAGCAATATCCCATGAATGGATCGTTGTCTACATCATACTCATCGTATCTATTTCCTTGCTCATCTATCCAACCCGAAAGCATCTGACCGCCTTCATTAAATAAATACTTTTTTCCATCAATTGTCTTTCTTACAACTCCAGCCTGTGCCTTGTATGCTCTTCCGTTATTCCCGAAGTAATATAAATAAATAGTTGGAGGATTATCCATCTGATTATAAACTTGACTTGGTTCAACTGCTACCCAGGTATTACGAACCATCTTGCCCGAATCATCGAAATAATAAACCGCGTCGTTATAATCTTCCAATAAATAATCTCTAACCATCATGCCATTTTCATCAAGATAAAATCTATCTTCCCCTGAATTCTTTATAGAGTCAGTCAAAAGAGTGCCGTCAGCTTCAATATATGACCAGTTATCACCACCATCATTAACCCATCCGGCAGCAAAACTAATCACACTATATAACAACACCATAATTACTGATAATATAATTGTCTTTGACAACACTTTCTTCATTATTTTATGTTCCTTTTCAATAAAAAAATACACGATAAATCGCCACCTATCAATTTTACACTATTTAAGCCGCTTTTGCAAGCATTTTATAGCTATGCTTATGGCAAAAGCAAGTGTAATATAGGCTATATAGCGATAATTTGAGTTACAAGAATATGGGTATTTGTAGTTAAATCCCACATAAGCTGCTATCGCTAGTATAAATAGCATAATTGACATTATTTTCAAATTGAGTACTGGGTCACTACATTTTAATCCTATATTTCTTATATCTTTTATGACATCCTTAATATTTAGCACTATAGTAACCAAGCCCAAAGCATGGAAAATGTAATTTGCCGCATATAATACCACACATAGCGGGTGCCACATGGTATCTTTAAAATAAAACTCATCAAAGGTTGCTGTCTTTATCAAATCTATCCATACATTGTATTCTACTTTACTGTGATAAATGCCAAATGGCTTTATTTGAATTACATTTACTTTTGATACATCTATAAGTAACTTTTCAACATTAATTTTCGTTTCAACTATTCTATCAATTGGCAATGATAAAAATCTATCTACCAATGTCCAGCTCCAATATTTCATCGCCATAAGAGTCCCTATCGCAATTTCAGCAATGGCTCCAAACTTTGTATCAAACATGATGTAGTTTCTTATTGAGAAAGAAAGGCCTATAGGGAATACGATTAGTCCAAAAACAATAAGTTGTAAAGTAATTGATGGGCTCGTAGAACTCGCCCCTACGGAATTCGGGCTCGTAGAACGAGGCTTCATAAGCGATCTAATCCAAATAACTATCATCATAGGTCCTGTGATAAATGCGATAAGCCCCACAGAAATTTTTGTGAGCATGCCAAAACCTATAGAAAGTGCAAGCAATATAATAATAGAGAGTTTTTTATTTTTACACCATTTGACTGTCAAATAGAGAGATAAATAGAAAAACATATATGATATAGCATCATTACTATACTGTG
Organism: uncultured Clostridia bacterium; assembly: GCA_947303805.1. Lineage (GTDB taxonomy): Bacteria > Bacillota > Clostridia > Lachnospirales > Lachnospiraceae > UBA3633. The sequence continues at coordinate 54,223 of CAMYZE010000010.1, forward strand.
TCGTTAAAATAACTTGTCCTGGATATAGTGCCATGATTAGCAGCACAGTATTTTTCATTATTCTTGGTATATCAAACTCATCCAACATCTTATAAATTATTATAAGGGTTAGAGAAGTCCATATGAGCATCAGTATTTTTGTATATGAAAATAGTTCAAGATAGTTGCTACTATAATCTTTAAACAAACTTAAAAATTTCATCACTAAAGCTTGTGAGATTGCATTTAGTGGGGGTTGAGCAAATTCATACACCCAAGCATTTGGCAAATTCCAATTTTTAAACATATAGACAGCATAGTCAAAGTGTCCATATCTTGGGATCACATCATGCTGATTTATAGTAGTGTTTGTAAGCAAAAAAGCAATAAACCTTATGAAAAATCCTATTCCAAATATAATCTTAGTCGCAAGGAGCGAATCAAAAAAACCTCCTACTTTTTTTAATAGACCGCTCTCTTTATTTTTTATAGTTCCATTTCCCATTAATTATTAACCATCTCTGCCTTTCTATCTTTTAAAGTCATTACTTCTACATTTTCTGCCACTAAAAATAAAAATTTCTGCACTTCACCCTCTGAATCTGTGTGTTCATAGATAAATGGCTTGCCTTTCACTTTAATCCAATCATTTAGATGATAAAGTTCTTGATTGATATTTACAAGATAAAAGCCACCATATTGGTCATCGCCATATTCAGCTGGACCATTTCTATATACTATTGGGAATGTAAATGTCTCGTCCCACGATTTATATATCCCATACATGCCCTCAACTATTATACTTGAATTTTCAAATTTTTCAATATTATTAAAAATGTAATTGATCTTTGTCAAAAACTGTTTTTCACCTATCACAACCTCTGTGTCTGGTGTAAGTTTAAAGTCTGCCGGATACTCTCTATGAGCTTTTGTAGGTTCCAAAGTTTCAACTTCTGTCTCTTTATCCATAGCAAATTGGTTTGCAGGCTCCGGCATGAAAACATCTGTGGCTTCAACATCATGCATAATTTCTGTGCGACATGATGAAAATAGCATTGCTGATAATAATATTAAAATAATTGTTTTAGTTGTTTTAAACAAATATACTCCTACTGATTAGTGAAATAAATATCTAATCCATTTTTAATTCCTTCAGCGAATGTATCCGCTTTTTCATGTGTTAGAACTGTCTTTCTATCACCAAGTTCTATGTCAATACTTGCATTGGTTGAAAATGAAAGCTGTGTGAGATCCCCTTGCATTATACCACTATCCTTCCAGATTTTTTCACCCATTTCTCTAAATGATTCTATGACACCATCGCCGAGTTTTTTGATATTTTCATAATTGGATTTAAGTGGTTCCATATTTAGATATCTCTCATCATTATATGGAACTATATAAAAAATTCCTTTGTCAGAATTAGTTGAGTCAAAATGTATAGCGATATGGGCATCGGCATCAGTATTTGCTATGACAGTCCTCGCAATATTATCAAGCCTACAATCGTCATTTTCCCTAATCATAAGAACTGAATAGCCTGCATCAAGTAATTTATCTTTCAAGGCATAGGCTACTACAAGGTTTGCATTTGCCTCAGTCATACCATTTTCAAACGTCATGCCTGAAGTTACGGCTGCAGATAGAATGCTGCCTGCTGCATTGGAACCACCGGTATATTTTGGAGAAAAATCGGGGTGGGCAAATGTCTTTATATTTGCACCTCCCTTGGTACCGTGACCTGCATTTACTGCCACAGTTTTATTCTTATAGTTATCTACTTTACTTTTATCAATCTTGTATAATACTGCATAGCCATCATTAATTATAGAATAAGTAGCATATGGAGCAGAGAAATCAATGTATATTTTTTCAGTAGTATATTTCTCATCATCAACAATTTCATCAATTACTTCAATCTCTATTTCATCATTACTTTCTACATTTTCTGTACTAGTTATCTCAATTGCATCATCTGTAATATCTATAGACTCAATAGTACTCAATGTTTCGACTTTTGGTGTACATGATGTCAAATTGGCCATAACTGATATTAATATTATTATTACATATATTCGATTTACTCTTGTTTCAATTTTCATTTTATTATTATAGTATAATCCCCCCAAACATTACTCTCCCCTCATCATCGTAGAATACAGCTGACTGTCCTGGTGTGATAGCTCTAACTGGCGAGTCAAGGTGACAAATATAAACTATATTGTCGGATTGGTTATCAGTATTAATAATCTCACAGAGTGTACCATCATGTCGATATCTAAGTTTTGCATAAAACTTTTTCCCTGTTACATTTTCATCGTGACCACTAAAAACTACATCTTTCATCTTAAACTCAGATGCCATGAGGTCGTCATTACTTCCTAAAACTACTTGGTTCTTCTCTGCGTCTATCTTTACTGCAAACTTTCTTTCGCCAAATGCTATATTAAAACCTTTTCTCTGACCTATGGTGTAATTTATAATACCATCATGAAAACCTAGTACCTTGCCATCAAGATCTACAAACTCACCACGTTTAAAATATGGTTTTGATAAAATGTCTTCTTCTTTTAGTTGACCTCGAGCAATTTTTTCTTTGTAGTCGGGGCCAAATTCATATCTTTTTATGAACTCTTTATAATTAATTGGGCTCGTAGAACTCGCCCCTACGATTTCACTCGCCCCTACAAATTCACTCGCCCCTACAATTTCACTTACTCCTACGAAGCAGACATCTTGGGAATCTTTTTTGTCGGCTACTTTTAATCCAAGTTCTGAAGCAATCTTTCTCACTTCATTTTTGTCCATGTCGGCAAGTGGAAAAATAATGTGTGATAACTGATCTTGACTTAATCTATAAAGCATATATGATTGGTCTTTTTGAGAGTTACCACTTTTCTTTATACAATACCGTGCTGGGCTCGTAGAACTCGCCCCTACGGTTTCACTCGCTCCTATGATGTCTACATTTGCATAGTGACCTGTAGCTACCATATCGCAGTTTTCTTCCCTCATTACTTGTAGAAGCTTTGCAAACTTCATTGTAGGGTTACATATGGCGCATGGATTTGGTGTTCTGCCATTTTCATATTCTGTGACAAAATATTTTATAATATTATCATGGAATTCTTGTGAATAATCTTTATAAATAATTTTTATATTTAATTTTTCTGCTATTTCATCTAGTTCGGGCTCGTGGAACTCGCCCCGACGGATTGACTCGCCCCTTCGGAGTTGGATAAAATTGAAGTTGACCCCTATAACTTCGTGGCCTTCTTTTTTTAATAAGTATGCAGTGACTGTTGAGTCAACGCCACCTGACATGGCTACTAATATTTTCATATTATTTTGGTCCAGTAGTTGAGCCTGATTGAAGTGGCTGATTTTGTTGCTGCTCATATTGGAAACTGGTGGTGCCACCAACTCCTACACCAAGACCTGGCGATACACCTATGTTTACTCCATAGACTGTTTCATTACCTTTAATACCTAGAAGTCCAGAAGTCATATAGTTAGAATTTCCATTTGCATCTCCAAGATAAGAATACTGATCTTTAGCTATGCATTTTCCTTGCGCATCAAATGTGTAATATCTACCACTTATTTGAATAGTAGTATTTACAGCAAGGCTACCATCAACCTCTGACAAATAATACTCATTACCGTATTGATCCTGTATCCATCCCTTAGTAAGTGAACCATTACTTGCATTGAAATAAAACATTTTTCCATTTGCATTTATCCAACCTGTATCCATCGCACCATTTACTCCAAAGTGATACCAGATACCATTTACTGCTGCAAATGTATTCACGAGACATTTGCCATTGTAAAAATAGAACCAAGAATCTCCAATCTTCTGCCACCCAATACACATTACACCATCATTCGAAAAATAATAGTAATCTAAGATGCCATCAGTATATGTCTGAATCCATCCTGTGACCATCTGACCATTTTGAGGGTCAAGATAATATTTCTTACCATTAAATTCTAAAAATCCAACTTGCATAAGACCATTTTGGTCAAAGAAATAGTATTTTCCATTTATTAGATACCAACCTGTGACAGCATAACCGGCTGCATCAAAATAATAAAATCCATTTCCTGTCTGAAGCCAATTATTAACTACATATTGACCTGCCGCAGAATTAAAATATTTATAACGATTATTATCATCTTTTATCCAATCTGCAAACACAGCATTTGCAAATGAAATGCTGATAAAAATTGAAATCAATGATACAATTATTTTTTTGCTCTTCATATTTGATCCTTTCAGGGCTCGTATAACTCGCCCCTACGATTTTGCTTGCTTCTACGATTTTGCTATTTACTACGATTGTATTAATTTTGAATAACAATTTTTAAAAACTCTGTAACCATCCATTCCAAAAGTTCCGTACTCTACATTTCCAAGAGCTCCGCGGACTACTGCCCAAAGAGCATTATATAGACCTGCGAGTGCCATGTAACAGATGATTAGTTTTTTTGCAAGCTCGTCATTTTTAGGAATTATGTCAGGCTCGTGGCTAGTATTTAGTGGCTTTGCCTCTTTATACATTTTATATAAATCATATGTCTTTTCTGTGTCAAATTTCACATAGGCGCCAAAAAGTGCTATATCAGATAGTGGGTCAGCCATGCCGCCATATTCTAGGTCTATAAGTCTAAAGCCAACTTTTGTCACTAGCACATTATTGGGATTTGGATCACCGTGACATATGGTTACTGGTCTCTTTGCACTTATAATTATTTTCTCAATGTCTTTCGCATGTTTTAAGACTTCATCAAAATCTTCATATGGAATGTAAATTTCCTTCTTTTTTACTATCTTCAAGTACTCATCTATCATGTCTATTATATCACAACTTCCCTTTACTTTCACTCCACTTGTATGAAATTTTTTATATAATTCCATACACTTTTTTAGTTCGTCGTGCTTCGTTATATCTAAAGGCCTTGAGTCTTCAAAAAACTTTGAGATCATATAGCCTGTATTTTTATCAAAATAGACTATGTCTTCAGCAATATCTTTACCTTTAAGTTTATCAAATATTTCAAACTCATTTTTTCTATCTATATAAGTATCTGTTCCATCTCCTGGCACTCTCGCTATATAGGTCTTGCCATCATAAGTAAACTTGTATGAGTGGTTAGTCATGCCCTCTTTTATGCATGAAATGTTTTCAATCTCATTGTCCTTAATCTTAAATACCTTTGAGACAAAAGTTATTGCCTCAGATCCAAACTCTGTATTTTCCTTATCATATTTCTTTATATCACTTAGATTATCAAACTCAAAAATTATTCCTTCATCGAGTTTGTAAAGATACATAGTTGGAAGAGCCTTAAAATTTTTAACCAACACATCTTCCCAGTAATAATTATCCGTAGAAGTTCTATGATAATAGTCATCAATCATAGGTAAAAATTTTGACAAAAAATCTTTAGTCAGAAAGCAAGGACCTACTAGGTGGTAGTCATTTTTACCACCCACTTCTACCGCCTTTATCTCATTTTTACTATTAGTGATGTATCGCCATTCATTTCTCAAATCTTCTATATATGCACCTATATAATATGGCTCACATTCGTATCTATGATAAATGTTTTCAGTCATATATACATCTGACACGCAGACATACATATTTTTATTTCTTAAAACTTCACTCGCATGATAAAAAGTAGACAAGGTGTTTTTATCTTTATACTCTGGATTGTAAATGAGTTTTACACCATACTTATCTATCAGATAATCAAACTTCTCTTTAAGGTATCCGACCATTATAATTATATTGTCAATCCCTGCTGATTTAAGCTGTTCTATCTGCCTCTCTATCATTCGCTCGCCTTTAATTTTTATGAAGCACTTTGGTGTGTCATAGGTTAAAGGTGCAAGCCTTATGCCCATACCACAAGCAAGAATAATTGCTCCGTCAACTTTATATTTTTCCACAAAACTTTTTCCCTTTGAGGTTATCTTATATGAGCTATTTTTTACATCCTGCTTTAAATACCCATCATTCTCTGCCTCTTTTATAATAGAATTTATTTTACCGAGTGACACAGCAAATTTTTTCGCAATAACTCTCTGCGAAATATTTGGCTCTTCATATATACTTCTTGTTACTAAAAATTTAAGATTCATTTATTTTCTTACTAAAACTTTAGGGTTTTTTGCGGTATCACTAAAAATATTTAAGTCTCCGAGATATTTATAATTACTATCTACGGCTTCTCTAAACTCCTTAAAATACTGAGTTGGTATATTGGTATAATTTCCAAAAGCGAATACTAAAATATCTGGCAATGCTTCTTTTATATACTCTATCTGTCTAAGATATGGTTCGCTATAATATTTAAATGTGATGTTTGGTATTATAAAATATTTAAACGAAATCTTTTTATTTAAATACATATAGTACTCAGGCGAAAAACCATAAGCTAATACACGAGTATTGTCATCAATTTTTACTTCTTGACCAAGCCTCTCATATAATTGCTCTTTCTCGATAAGGTTACTTTCATACTTGTAGCTTGTGACGGTGAAGCCTAAGGGGAAGTTGATGGCAAACATTATCAACATAATAATTATTGAAATTATACGGACACTGGGGCTCGTAGAACTCGCCCGTACGATTCGGGGGCTCGTAGAACTCGCCCCTACGATTTCACTCGTTCCTATTGTCTTACTTGTACCTATAAATTTACTTATCGCTACGAGAAATACTGGTATTAAGTAAGGAATTATGATGGTGTAGTAATATGTGTATGGTCTATTTAAAATAATTGTATATGCAAGGCAAAATATAAATGATACGAGCACTGAGTATTTAATAGTTTTTTTTGTTTTATATATGATTATTGAAACTAATTCCAATATAATAATAATTGAAATTACAGGATGTAATATTAATATTGTCAATATAGTTTCAATATTTTTTTCGTGTAATGTATTTACCGCCGAATCATAATTAGAGTATATAGCATTTATGCCGATAATTGCATCCATAGCCTCTTTCACACAATCATTCTTAATTAAGTAGATGACTGCGGGCATAACAGCGATTATCACTCCAAAAAGTCCACTAATGAAACATAAAATTATATTTTTGTAATTCTTATTTTTCAAAAGGACTACAAGTGTAGCAATTGCAAATGGCAGATATAAGACAGCTGCTTTTACATTTATGAGTAAGGTAATCCCAGCTAAGATGCCAATAATAAACATATACAAAAGTGGGAAACCTTTCCCATCAGACAAAAAATATTTTATAAATAAATATGCTGAAGGTAATAACAGCGATACGGCATAGCCCTCAGTTCTCAAGAAGCCTAGTGTAAGATTTGCATTGTTTAAAAATAGACAGATGAAGGCAGCGCCTACTATTGATAAAAGTTTGTCTTTTATAAATAGATTGACTATTTTATATGTAAAATAAAGTGCTACAAATAATACTAGGCTGGTGATAATATATAAGCCTACATGTCGCTTATCAAAAATAGATGCAATTGCATTTATAAAATATATATAGGGTGCCTTATGGTCAAACATATCTTTATACAACACTTTTCCTTGAAGCATTGCTTTTCCCATGAGGTAGAATACTGCATTGTCAGAAAAAATAGCAGCATCATCAAATCTCACGGAGTTAAATGAGTGCAAAAAAGTCATCAAAAAACTATATACGAACAAAAATATAATATGTATTTTATTTTTAATCCAATTCTTCAATTATTTCTATAATACTTCTATATATATTGTTATTTTTTAGCATGTCATAGTAGACCTTCGCAGTATATTCCATAGTCTTATTCATGTTGAAAATTTCTTTATATTTAAAAACTTTTTTAATTAATGAATTGTCAAGGCGAAGGAACTTTGATTCATGCAAGGACTTACTCAATTTAGCAATACGAATGCTTTGATGATGTCCAAAATCAAGTGCACTCCAAGCTTCAAAAAACTTTTTGGTTAAAACTTCTGTAGTGAGACAGGCTTTTTTATCTGGTCCTATATTATAGTTTCCTTCAAACTTTTTGTCCTTTTTTTGAAGAGCCATGATATTTAAATAAAGAATAAGTGGCTCAAGTACAAATTGATATGGTCTTATGCTCTTAGGATTTCGTATAAGCATTTCTTTTTTATTTTTAATTGACCGGTAGCAATCTGGGATTATACGGTTTGCATTTAAGTCACCGCCACCTATCACATTACCGGCTCTTGCTGTTGACACTCTATATATATTCTTATCTGCAAAAAATGATTTTTCATATGCATAAGTCGCAAGTTCCGAGCAAGATTTTGAGTTGGCATATGGGTCTCTGCCACAGAGTTTATCTTTTTCTTTGAAGGCGTAGTTTGAGAGGTCGTTATTTTCGTAGACCTTATCGGTGGTGACATTTAATATAGATATGGGCTCGTAAAACTCGCCCTTACGATTTTGGGGCTCGTGGAACTCGCCCTTACGAATTGCTTCGAGTAAATTTACTGTTCCCATCACATTTACTTCGTAGGTGTAGCGAGGTTCATCGTAGCCAAGAAGTACAAGTGGTTGAGCAGCCATATGTAATACATAGTCGGGTTTTACTTTTTTTACAAATGCTGTAAGTTTTTTTATGTCGCGGATATCGGCGAATACTTCACCTGTAACTAAAGGCTCGTAAGCTTCGTCCCGACGATGTTGCAGCTTTGCACCTTTTTTTAGTAACTCGTAAAGGCTGCCCTTTTCAGGTTTTAGTGCATAGCCATAGACTTTCGCGCCAAGGTATTTTAAAAGTACACACATGTATGAACCTTTGAAACCTGTGTGGCCGGTTATTAAAACTCTCTTTCCGCTATAATATTTTTTTAATTCATTAATTTTTAACATTATTTCCTTTTGGGCTCACATAGCTCGCCCCTACGAGATTACCATATTTTCCATGGCGCATTTCCGTCATTCCAAAGTTTGTTTAAGAGTTTCATCTCTCTTTGAGTGTCCATACATTGCCAGAAACCTTTATGTCTAAAACTCATAAGTTCTCGTTCTTCTGCTAGTTTTGTAAATGGCTCCTTCTCAAGAGCAATCTCGTCGCCTGCAATATAATTTTTTATTTTTTTATTTAAAACCATATAGCCGCCATTTATTATTGCAGCATCACTCTCTTGCTTCTCTCTAAATGAAGTTATCACCCCGTTATTATCTATATCAAGCACTCCTTTCATATTGGCAATTGATACAGTTGTGATTGTGGCGATTTTTTTATGCGACTTATGAAACTCTATAAGTTTATTTAAATCAACATTTGAAAGTCCATCACCATATGTAAGTAAGAAATCGTCATCTGGTATGTAATCAAGCACTCTCTTTACACGACCGCCTGTCATGGTATTTAGACCTGTATCTATGAGAGTAACCTTCCAATTCTCACCATTTTTATTTAAAACTTTTATATCGTTATTTGCTAAATCAATTGTGACATCTGATGTGTGTAAAAAGTATTCAGCAAAAAATTCCTTTATCACATATTGTTTGTAGCCTAGACAAATTATAAATTCATTAAAGCCAAAACTACTGTAATATTTCATGATATGCCAAATGATAGGCATGTCGCCTATCTCTATCATTGGTTTTGGTTTTAGATGACTTTCCTCGCTTATGCGAGTGCCAAAGCCACCGGCTAAAATTACTACTTTCATAATTATCCTTTCGGGCTCGCGCCCCCCTACTCTCTAAATATATTTAAGTGTTGTTTTTTTAGTGTATAGAGCGCCGCTCTTATGTGATCGGGATTTCTTCTATACTCAAAGGCATCTTCTAGTTCTTCATCACTCAAAGTGTTGTAGTTTTTTGCCTTTTCGACTAGATCTGTATAAATTATCTTTCTATAGTCAGCCTTATAAATCTCATCAGTAGTCGTAGTCACATGTCCAAAAAATAATATGCCAACCGATAAAATACTTATACATAGTGTGACTATGCTGAGTTTGGAAATTTTTTGTTCTGTAGCTTTTATCTTACCTTCTGCTATAAGTTTCTCTCTTCTCTTCAAATATCCCTTTGAAAGTTTTAGCTCTTTTTTGTCTTTCACATAAAATCTCTTGTAGAATACTACTTCATCCACATAGAATGCCAATATCAGTATGATACCAAGTGTCAGAAACATATACTGTATACTGTAGCGGCTTGACATACCGTATTCATCGCGGACAAATGGGTATCTTGCGAGAAATACGAGTGCGAAATTTGCTGCACCATATATCACATACATAAAAGGAAAAATATTTTTATATGAATTTAAGTCAAAAATATTTATATTTGAGGAATCACGGGTGAAATTGCTTACTACTAACACAAAAATCGTTATAAGGATGATGATTATATAAATTATACCTATAAATAAAACAAACTTTTCAGTTATCGTTTTAAATGCTATAGCATAATCAAAGGTCTCTACGCCTATAATACAGCTTGCGAGACTCTTAAGAAAAAATCTTATTGGGAACCTTGGGTCAGTAGTCAAAAGTTCAAGAAGCGTAATATCTTTAAAACCGACTGGTATCAGCGCTTCACCTGTTGAATTGCTCTTAAAATAGCAAGAGAGACAGATGATAGAAACTATAATGAGAATTAAAAACTTAAAAAATATTTTAAATGTCGATTCATTATTTACAGTACTGTACTTTTCACCTTTGAACTTACCAAAGTTTCTTATTTCCTGATTATTATATTGTTCCTTAAATCCCTCGTATAGGTTCTTGTCTGAGTCAAATGCTGACATCTCGCCTCTATTATATTTATTTCTAATGGCTATAAATGTGAATATCTCTATGACAGAAAATAAAATTATGGTGCTTAAGAATGACACAGAGTATGCTCCACCGAAACAAAGAGAACCAACAGCCGTAAGAAGATACACAAAAAAATGAGCTCTTAAGTTTTTTCTTTGAAGTTGGCTTGTATCTATGAGAGCCACCATATTGCTTAGGCGATTATTCTCGCTTTTATTTCCATAATACTTCAAATCCGAACTATCAATATTCTCAAGTGTCATTATTGTCTTAGTTCTCTTGCTAATCCTATCAAAGAGATAGAAAACTAAAGCTATAATTCCCACCATCCAAAAATGTGCATAGCCTGTGCCATTTAAAATCATTTCCCAAGACATAAGTGAAAATGATATGAAAGTCACTACAACACTTGTGATGGTCTTTACAACTTTTGATTTAAATGTATTTAGGACATATTTAACTGTCACAAAGTTGAATAAAAATAACCCAACCACACCTAAAATTCTGTCAAAGTGCACTGAATACTTAAAATATTCTACATTGATGTATCTTGCTAAAAATGTAAATGGTATTCGCGATATGCCTTCCCAGGACAAGAGATACTTTAAGTCTGTGACGTCGGAAAGATAAAAGTTGATTATTCTTATGTAGTCACTTGCCACGACATCAAGTGAGGCGCGAAAAATATAGTAGATTAAAAATGCAACGCCTAATGCACTTAGGCCTAATGCTATTAAATTATTTTTTTTGTTATTTATATTATTAATCATAATTCCTCGGGCTCGTAAAACTCGCCCATACTAGTTTTTAGTGTGTTCAAAATACTAGTATTATTATACAAAAAAAACAGATAAGTTGCAATAAAAAGGGGCGGTTGTCCGCCCCTTAACTTAATATGTAATTTAGTTTATTGCGCTGTCAATGCTTGTTGTGCTAATGCCTGCTGTGCGAGTAGTGCTTGCTGTGCTTGCAATCTTACTGCTTGTATATATTGGATAAATGTAGAAGTATTTATAAGCGGTGTTGCATTCTCAAGTCCCATTCCCATAGTACCTGTAAGTCCAGTAATATTTGTTGCGAGTCCAATTCTTGCACCATTTGCATCTACTGCATATCCATCAGGTGTTACACCATTGACTAGAAGTTTACCATCTGTTCCAAAGTAGTAATATACTCCGTCTATTTCCATCCATCCGCTCATCATAGCACCGAAGTCTGGACTTGTTGGGTCGTCATTCAAGAAGTATACTCCGCTAGCTTCAACTTGCCAGCCTACGAGCATATTGCCTTCTGCATCAAACTTGTGCCATGCTTTATTTCCTAATGCAGTTGAAATTAGATAGTAACCATTTGCAGCTTTTCTATTTCCTGTAGTAACATTTGCAAAGTTTCCAGTTAATTCAAATGACCAAGCATTAGTAACTGGGTTGTAGAACCAGCTACCTTGCGCTGCATTTCCATTTGCGCCAAGTGCTAGTGCGATAGCTTCGTCGTCTTTAGCTTTAGTGCTGCCTCCGCCTGAAAGTGGATTAATTCCTCCACCTCCGCCGCCGGCACCACCGCCGCCGCCACCGCCGCCGCCGCCA
>CAMYZE010000011.1 GCA_947303805.1 uncultured Clostridia bacterium
GAAAGTGGGATTGCCATCGCTCAACGGATAAAAGCTACCCTGGGGATAACAGGCTTATCACTCCCAAGAGTTCACATCGACGGAGTGGTTTGGCACCTCGATGTCGGCTCATCGCATCCTGGGGCTGTAGTCGGTCCCAAGGGTTGGGCTGTTCGCCCATTAAAGCGGTACGCGAGCTGGGTTCAGAACGTCGTGAGACAGTTCGGTCCCTATCCGGCGCAGGCGTAGGATATTTGAGAGGATCTGTCCTTAGTACGAGAGGACCGGGATGGACTGACCTCTAGTGCAGCTGTTGGAGATCAACTCCATGGCAGCGTAGCTATGTCGGGTTTGGATAAACGCTGAAGGCATCTAAGCGTGAAACCATCCTCAAGATGAGATATCCCATAAAGACCCCTTGAAGAACACGAGGTTGATAGGAGCAAGGTGTAAGTATCGTGAGGTACTAAGCTTACGCTTACTAATAGGTCAAGGTCTTATATTATTCTCATGATTTAAGTTTCATTTCTTGTATGCAATTTTTGTTGGACAAAGTTATGCATGATTATAGAGATACTTTTCGAGTTTATTTATAAGTAATTAGGTATGCTCCCGTAGCTCAGTTGGTAGAGCAACTGATTAGTAATCAGTAGGTCAACGGTCCGAGTCCGCTCGGGAGCTTACCTAGTTACTTTTTTTGTTAATGTTTTAATTTCATATTTTTAACACATAAAGATTGTACAATAGTATTATGAAAAGAATAATAATTAAAATTTCAAAAGCTATATTTATCATAAAATTATTTGTTTTGATGCTAAGTTTTAATGTGTTTGCAGAAAAATACACAATCGCGAGCGGAAAAGATTTTAATGCTAGAATAAAAATGTATTTAAATGAAAATAATTCTTCAGCAACTCCAGAATATACAATTAAAGCATTTAAATATTCATCTAGCTTAGATGGTGCACCTATAGATATTTCTGAGGATGGCGATAGTTCAGTTATAGCATACATTAAAGATAATATAATTTACTATTTATCAGACGATGATATTTACTTAAATTATGATTCTAGTTATATGTTTGATAAGTTTATAAACTTAAAACAAATTGACCTTACTCATATTAGTTTTAAGAAAGTAAGAAAAATGAATTATATGTTTGGCAATTGTAAATACTTAACTGATTTAGATATGGACAATGATGAAACAATTATTTTAGATGAAATGCAAGGCATGTTTTTTGATTGTCAGTCAATTGTTGATCTAAATATTTTTATGATAAATACTAAAAAAGTTGTAAATATGAATTCACTGTTTTTTAATTGTAAAAACTTGAAAAATATATTCATAGATACAAGTAAATGGTCAATTAACAAAGTAAATAATTTTAGTAAAATGTATTATAATTGTGCAATGCTACGAACTAATTTTAATACAAAAGCAATAGATATTGATGAGAATAAATATAAGCAATATTCTATCGCTGGTGATGAAGATAAAGAAGGTTTACTAAAAGATTTTGATTATGAATATTATGATTACGGCAAGAAAAGTGGAAGTTTCCCAGTTGATAAGATTTCTGAGACATTAGTAGTATCGCAGGATAATAAGAATAGTATAGACAATATTTCTCAGAAAGATTTACAGATGTCAAAGGTTTTAAGTGTTGCTAGTATATCAACTAATAGCGAATTATATTTAAATAATTCTAATTCAAGAATCGGCAAGGATGGTAAAGTTAAGTTATCTGACTGGATTATTGGTCAGACCGTTGATGAGATTCCTATATTGAAAGAAGAGACAACATTTGTTGATAAATTAATTCCTAAAAAAAAGAACAGCACTGCAAAGTTAGATTCTAGTAGAATAGTTGAAGAAGAAGATGGAGACTCGCAAGAAGTAAATGGTGTATTAAGGCCTGACTATACATCGTTTTCAAATGAATTTAATAATAATGATAGTTTGAATGATGTTAATTTAAAAATAGATAAACCAATATTTTTGAGCGATGTGTCGATTGCCATTATATTGGTTAGTGTAGTTATAATAATCACAATAGGAGTTTTTGCATTTTATTTTAAAAATAAGCGTAATTCAGATGAAACATGGTCATAGATACTTATAAAGTTTGCAAAAAAGGGCTAATAGGCCCTTTTTTATTTGTTTTTTAGTCATAAATGTATTATAATTATTGTGATGTTAATAATAAAACAAGAGAGTAAAAGAAGAGAAAAAAGAGGAGAAAAAGATGTATAAGACATTTAAAATGAATTTAGCAGGCAGAGATTTAACCTGTTATATTGGGCGTGTTTGTGCTCAAGCAAATGGAGCTGTATTGCTTCAATATGGTGACACAATGGTATTGTCAACTGCTACAGCTTCAGAAAAGCCAAAAGAGGGAATTGATTTTTTCCCATTATCAGTTGAGTACGAAGAAAAAATGTATTCAGTTGGAAAGATTCCAGGAGGATATAATAAGAGAGAAGGAAAGGCGTCTGAAAATGCCATTTTAATATCAAGAGTAATTGATCGACCTATGAGACCATTATTCCCTAAAGATTATAGAAATGATGTATTATTAGATAATTTAGTTTTATCGGTTGATCAAGAAAATAGCCCTGAACTTCTTGCGATGCTTGGATCAAGTCTTGCTACAACTATTTCAGATATTCCATTTGACGGTCCATGTGCATCTACTCAAATTGGTTTAATTGGCGGAAGGTTCATTGTCAATCCTTCTTTTGTAGAATTTGAAAAATCTGATTTAAAGCTGACCGTAGCATCAACGAAAGAGAAAGTAATCATGATAGAAGCTGGTGCAAACGAAGTTCCAGAAGATAAGATGATCGAAGCAATTTATCTTGCTCATGAGACTAATCAAGAGATAATTAAATTCTTTGAAGAAATTAGATCTATCTGTGGGAAAGATAAACATGAGTATGAACATTTTTCAGTATCCGAAGATTTCTTAAACGAGATTAAAGCCTTAGTTCCGGCTGAAGAAATGGAACAGGCAGTTTTTACTGATGACAAGCAAACTCGTGATGAAAACATAAAAAAAATAACTGAGAGGCTAGAAGAAAAATTTGCGGAAGATGAAGAAAAACTTTCACATATTGGTGAAGCCATATATCAATACGAAAAGAAAACTGTACGTAAAATGATTCTTAAAGATCAAAAGAGACCTGATGGTAGAAAGATAGATGAAATTAGACCTCTTGCTGCAGAAATAGATATTGTTCCTCGTGCTCATGGTTCAGGTATGTTTACGCGTGGGCAAACTCAAATTTTGGATATTTGTACACTTGCGCCGCTTTCTGAAGTTCAAAAGATTGATGGACTTAATGAATGTATTAAAGAGAAAAGATATATGCATCATTATAATTTTCCAGGTTATAGTGTAGGTGAAGCAAAACCTCAAAGAGCCCCAGGTAGAAGAGAAATAGGACATGGGGCTTTAGCTGAGAGGGCGCTTGTGCCTGTGCTACCAACTATTGATGAATTTCCATATGCTATTAGATGCGTATCTGAGACATTAGAATCAAATGGCTCTACATCTCAAGCATCAGTTTGTGCATCATGCCTTTCGCTTATGGCTGCCGGCGTTCCAATTAAAACTATGGTCGCAGGAATATCATGTGGTCTCGTTACGGGTGATACAGATAATGATTATATATTACTTACAGACATCCAAGGTCTTGAAGACTTTTTTGGTGACATGGATTTTAAAGTTGCTGGAACTCATAAAGGCATCACTGCAATTCAAATGGATATAAAAATACATGGACTTACTCGTGAAATAGTTGAAGGTGCAATTAGCAGATGCCTAAAAGCAAGACTTCACATAATGGATAATGTTATGTCACCAGTTATTAGTGAGCCTAGAAAAGAATTATCTAAGTATGCTCCAAAGATTAAAAACATCAATATTGATCCAGAAAAGATTGGTGATGTAATCGGAAAAGGTGGCAAGACTATAAATGATATTATAGCTAGATTTAATGTGGCAGTTGATATTCAAGATGATGGATTCGTATCTGTTAGTGGAGTAGATACTGACATGATTGATAAAGCAGTTACTTACATTCAAAATATAGTTAAAGATATTTCTGTTGGTGATATATATGACGGCAAGGTAGTAAGAACCGCTGCCTTTGGTGCCTTTATTGAGCTTACTCCAAATAAAGATGGCATGGTTCATATTTCAAAATTGAAAGATGAAAGAGTTGCCAAAGTTGAAGATGTAGTTAAAGTTGGTGATATTGTAAAAGTTAAAGTTGTTGAAATCGATAAGATGGGTAAAGTAGCACTCACTATGAGACCATCAGATTTTAAATAAACTTAATTTTATTATATACAATAAAAAAAATCTACTTTCATGAATTATTAGAAATTTTAACTGCAACTCTATTTGGTATAGTTCTTTCACTTCAGGTTAAGTTAGATGCAAATGAAGTGAAAAAAATGGATTAATGAAACAGCTCAATACTAGCACTTTTGTGTATAAAAACCCTAAGTATAGGGTTTTTATTTTATTTATTCAAGGCAAAAATATTATTTTATTGTTGACACAGTGTCAATAATGTAGTATACTATATGCGTTGACACGGTGTCAATAATGTGAAGATTTCAACTTGGAGGACTTATGATTAAAGGAACACCTGAACTTATCACAGAAAGAAGAGAAGAAATTATTAATGCTTGTGAAAAGTTATACCAAAAATTAAACTTTAGAGATATCACTTTGAAAGATATTGGTAGAGAGACATCCTTTTCAAGACCAACTATTTACAATTATTTTGAGACAAAAGAAGAAATATTTCTTGCACTTTATGAAAGAGAGTATGTGAGATGGAATGAAGAGTTAAATGCAATTTACAATGAAAATAAGAAACTTAGCACAGATGAACTAGCAAAAAAGCTATCTACTTCACTTGCGAATAGAAAACAATTATTAAAACTTCTTGCAATGAATAACTATGATATGGAAGCTAATAGTAGAGAAGAACTCTTAGTTTCGTTTAAAGTTGCATATGGGGAGTCAATAAATAATGTAAAAATGATTTTAAAAAAATTTTGTCCCAAAATGACATACAATACGATTAAAAAATTTATATTTTTATTCTTCCCGTTTATGTTTGGAATTTACCCATATACTAATGTTACTCAAAAACAGAAGAATGCAATGAAAAAAGCAAAAGTTGATTTTATCTATCAGTCAATTTATGATATTACATACAGTTGTTTAATTAAATTATTAATTTAAAATATAAAGGAGTAAAACTATGTCAGAGAAAACTAAAAAATTAACACTATCTGCACTTTTTATAGCATTGGGACTTGTTCTACCACTTTTAACAGGACAATTAAAATCACTTGGAAATGCTTTTTTACCTATGCATTTACCAGTATTACTATGTGGGCTAATAGTTGGACCATTATATGGACTATTAGTTGGATTAATACTTCCAATTTTAAGACATTTCACATTTGGAATGCCACCACTTTATCCAACAGCTATTGCAATGAGTTTTGAACTTGCAACATATGGATATATAGTGGGATTTGTATATAAAAATTCAAGATGGAAATGTATAATTGCTTTGTATGAGTCACTCATAATAGCAATGATTGCAGGACGAATAGTGTGGGGAATAACTACTATGATATTACTTGGAATTAATGGGCAAGCATTTACTTGGCAAATGTTTATTGCTGGTGCATTTTTAAACGCGATACCAGGAATTGTATTTCAACTCATATTTATACCATCACTAATGCTAGCACTTCATAAGACTGGACTCGTTCAATTCCATTGTAATTCTAACAGAGTAAAAGAAACATTATAGGAGAATTTAAGTTATGAAAAAGTTAGTAAGTTTATTATTTGTTTTATCAATGTCAATTTTAGCCTCTTGTGGCAATCAAAATAAAATTGCAATGACACCAGAGACAGAAATAGTATCAGAGACTACTGCAGAGGCTACAAAAATAGAGACAACAACTGTTAAAATCGAAGAAACAAAATCAGAATCAAATGTAGTTGCCGATGAATTGCAGCAAAACGAAACAAAAGTTTCAACAAATAAAAATGGAGGAAATAGTATGAAACCAGTTGTATATTTTACAAAAGATATAACAGCAGATTCGCTTGTTAAAATTTATGAAAAATTAGGTTGGACACCGGAAGGAAAAGTAGGAGTTAAGATTTCAACAGGTGAGCCACCAAGAAGTAATTACTTAAGAGCAGATTTAATTGGCGACTTAGTAAAAAAAGTAAATGGAACAATCATAGAATGTAATACAGCCTACGGCGGAGATAGATCTTCTACAGCTATGCATAAACAAGTAGCAAAAGATCATGGTTACACTGACATAGCAGAAGTTGACATAATGGATGAAGAAGGTGATATGGATATACCAGTTAATGGTGGAAAAAGACTAACAAGACTAATTACTGGAGACCATATAAAAAAATACGATAGTGTAATAGTTCTTTCTCATTTTAAAGGTCATCAAATGGCAGGATACGGTGGCGCAATTAAAAATGTAGGCATCGGCATGTCATCAGCTGCTGGAAAAGTATTAGTTCACACAGCTGGAACAAAAACTTCTGGAAGCATATGGTATGAAAAGCAAGATGATTGGCTTGAAGCACTTGCAGAGATGGTAAAAGGAATGTCTGATTATTATGACAATGGAAAGAGAATGACTTATATAAATGTTATGAATAGACTTTCAATTGATTGTGATTGCAACGGCTATCCAGAAGAGCCAGATATTCATGATATAGGAATCTTAGCATCAAATGACCCAGTTGCACTTGACCAGGCTTGCCTTGACTTAATTTATAAAGCAGATGGTAGAGAGGCACTTGTAAATAGAATTAACCAACAACACGGTGAACATACTTTAGAGCATGCAGTAGCTATAGGTCTCGGCACTCGCGAGTACGAACTTGTAAGTATAGATTAATTGGTGGGGCTCGTATAACTCGCCCGTACGATGTAGGGGCGAGTTTCACGAGCCCTAATGTAGAATATGAAATTAATTAAAAGAGAAATAATATATCTTTGGTACTACATTGACATCCAACTTCATCAAATTTTCAACTACTGGCTCATCGGTATCCTCATCGGCTCATTCATATCAGTATTTGCAAAAGATAAGATACATAGCATAATGTCTGATGCCAATGAAAAGAAGTGGGGGCTACTTGGCATAATACCGGCATGCATCTTAGGAGTCATATCACCTCTTTGTATGTACGGCACAATCCCTATTGCTGCATCATTTGCAAAGAAAGGTATGAGAGAGGACTATATTGCAAGTTTCTGTATGGCATCAATACTTCTAAATCCACAACTCATAATTTATAGTATGGCACTTGGAAACACAATGCTCGTGATAAGAATTATAAGTTGCACAATATGTGGAATAATTGCTGGACTACTAGTGTATGTTTTTTATCAAAAAAATGGAAAAAAGTTTTTCGACTTTTCAAAATTTGATGAAACTGTAAAAAGTAAAGATGTCGACAATAATTTATTTGTTAGGTATTTAAAAAATGTATGGCGAAACATTAAAGCCACAGGTCCATATTTCTTCATTGGCATAGTACTTACAGCTCTATTTCAAATTCATGTGTCAGAAGATGTAATGATAAAACTATTTGGCGGGAATAAAGCATGGGGAGTGCTGATGGCAGCAACTATAGGTGTACCTCTTTATGTATGTGGCGGAGGGACTATACCATTACTTCGTGATTGGTTGTCTCGTGGGATGAGTATGGGAGCAGCAACATCGTTTATGATTACTGGGCCAGCAACAAAAATTACAAATCTCGGCGCACTTAAGATATGCCTTGGAATAAAAAATTTTATAATTTATATAATTTATACAATAATCTTATCATTATTAAGTGGAATAATTGTAAATATATTAGTATAAAAGAAGGAGAAATTTATGAGTAAAAAGAATATAGGGGCTACATTAGCATTATATCCATGTCCTACAATAGTAGTAGGAGCATTTGTGGATGAAAAACCAACTTGGACATTGGTGGCACATGCTGGAACTGTGGCACATAGTCATTTGATGGTTTCACTTGTTAAGTCACATTATATTAATAAAGGAATCAATGACAATAAAGAATTATCTATAAATATAGTCGATGAATCTTGGATTAAAGAAGCAGATAAGATGGGAACGATAAGCGGAAATAAAGATGATAAATCAAATTATTTTAAATGGACTAAAGGAGAAAATGGCGCTCCTCTTATATATGATGCAAAAGTCTCAATTGAGTGTGAAATGGATGGAAATTATGAATTAGAGAACTTTGACAATTTCATTTGTAAGATACTTGCAACTTATGTAAATGAAGATTATTTAGACGAAAGTGGAAAAATTGATTATCATAAGTTTAAACCTGTATTATTTGAATTCCCAACCTATGAATATTTTCTTACCGGTGATAAAGTTGGCAATTGTGGAAAGATGAATTAGTTTTAAAGAGGGATTGTATGGAAAAAATAGTTCAAACAGCAGGAAGAGATCAACTTGGAAATTTTGCAAAAGATTTTGCACACTTTAATGATGATGTATTATTTGGTGAAAATTGGAATAATACAGACATTAATTTAAAAACAAGATGCATTATAACAGTAGTGTCTTTGGTATCACAAGGTATTGTAGATTCATCACTTAAATATCATTTGCAAAATGCAAAAAATAATGGAGTGACAAAATCTGAAATAGCAGCTATCTTAACTCATAATGCATTTTATGCAGGATGGCCAAAAGCTTGGGCAGCATTTAATCTTGCAAAATAAGTTTGGAGCGAAGATGTAAATGATAAAGACGCAGTAAGAGCAAAACATGAGGCATCAATGATTTATCCTATAGGAGAAGAGAGTTAGGACCTGGCGACATAGTAAACATACCTACAAATGTAAAACATTGGCATGGAGCAAGACTTGACAGTTGGTTTTCTCACATATCTGTTGAAGTGCCAGGAGTTGACGGCAGCACTGAGTGGCTTGAGCCAGTTGAATATTAGAAATTAAAGTGGTGAGTTTATGAACATAACATTTAATATTTATTATCAGAGTGAGAATGGAAATGCAAAAAAGTTTGCAGAAGAAATGATAAGTAGTGGCATAGTGGATGAGATAAGATCGAAAAAGGGAAACCTCAGATACGAATATTTTATACCACTAAATGACGACAGCACTATTCTCCTGATAGATAGTTGGGAGAATCAAGAGGCGCTTGATGCACATCATAACTCTGATACTATGAAAAAGATAGCAGAACTTAGAGATAAATATAACTTGCATATGATTGTAGAAAAATATATAAAAGATGATACAAATATGGAAAGTAATGATAAGTTTATACGAAAATAAATTTTAATAATAGTAAAAAATATTTATAATTAAACAAGTTTTAAAAACGATGATGAAAATGTAAGATATTATTTATAAAATATATTATATACAATCAAATATAAATCATAAAAAAGTAGAATTAAATGAAAGGAGAATGTGTAATAAGTTATTAATTTATATAATAATTTAATAATTATATTATGCAAAATAAAAAAATGATAAATTTAAAATTAGTATTAATGAGTGTGCTTGTGTGTAGTGCAATGTTTATGAGCTCATGCGGTAACTCAAATCAAAACAGTGTAGCAGTAAATAGCAATACTGAAACTGCAGCCAAAGTAAATGAAACAACAGTTGTTGAAACAGTAGTAGAAGCAACTAAAAAACAAGAAGAAGCAACAACTAAGACTATAGAGCAAACTACAGAACAAGTTAAAGAGACGGCAGCAGAGAATGTAAATGAGGAGGGTGAAATGCCAACAAATGAAGTATTAGTTGCATATTTTTCAGCAACAGGCACAACTAAAAGAGTTGCAGAAAAAATAGCTGAACTTACTGGAGCTGATTTATATGAGATAGTGCCAGCAAATCCATATAGTAGTGCAGATTTAAACTGGCACGATAACAACAGTAGAAGTACAAAAGAAATGGATGACCCAAATGTTCGCCCAGAGATAGGAAGCAGTGATATATCTTTAGATCAATATAATACAATTTATCTTGGATATCCTATTTGGTGGGGAGATGCACCAAGAATTATGGCAACATTTGTAGAAAAATATAATTTTGATGGTAAAAAAGTTATACCATTCTGCACATCAGGCGGAAGTGGTATAGGTAGAAGTGGTTCTAATCTTGGAAATCTTGCAGGATCTGGAAGTTTTGCAAATGGTGAGAGGCTAAATAGTAGTGCTGACACAAATAACATACAAAGCTTTATTAACAATAATAAATAGGGTTCGTAAAACTCGCCCGTACACATCGTAGGGGCGAACGCTTGCGGAGCCATCGTAGGCGCGAGTTGCACGAGCGCCATAATCAATAGAGGTTTGTTATGAAAGAAATCAAGAGAATAATTGACATACTAATGACCATGGTTTTAATCCCACTCATGGCTTATCAAGTTACTGGTGAGGCAGCTCACGAGTGGCTTGGTATTGGAATGGTCTCACTTGTTATAGTTCATCAAGTGTTAAATAGAAAATGGTATGCAACATTATTTAAAGGTAACTATATGCCATTTAGGATACTTAGTATAATAATAAATGTATTACTTTTAATTTCGTTTGCACTAACTGCTATTTCAGGAATTTCAATGAGTAATCATGCAGTGCCATTTTTATATAATTTAATAAATGTAAATACTGCAAGAGTAATGCATTTAGCATTTTCATATTGGGCATTTATACTTATGGGCTTACACATAGGAATGCATGTCAATGTAATGACTGCTAAGATACCAAACAATATAAAAAATGTGTTAGCAATAATATTTACAATAATTTCAGGGTATGGGTTTTACTTATTTTTAAAAAGCGGAATATTAAATTATATTACATTTAAAACTCATTTTGCATTTCTTGATTATGAAAAAGCGGCATCATTAGTATTTTTAGAAAATATTTTGATGATAATATTTTTCGCATTCGTAGGACATAATATATCAAATGCCATAAGAGATATAGGGAAAAAAGATAACAATATTTTAAAACGATTAGTTTATATTATGGCAGCACTGATTATAGGTTTTATATTAAATATGTCAATTAATCAAAATACTTCAGATAATAATTCTTGGCAAAGTGCTTCATTACAAAATATAGAGATGCCACAAAATGAGCAAGTAATAGAAAATAACCAAGTTGAAACTTCAGGACAAAGCGATATAATAAATGATTATGGCTATGAAATTGTATAGTTAGTCATTAAAATTTGAATTTATCCAAAGTTTGTATAAATTCTCATAATACGTGTTTTCTTCTTTTTGTAAATTCATCAGCGGATTTATGCTATAATATAGGATAGAAAAATAATTATGAAAGGTTTTAAGTGAAGGTGTAAAATGAAAAAAGAATTAATTAGCAAAAACGAAAAAATTAGTACTAACAAATTTCAAAAGTATGCAAAAAGAATTTCTGCAAGTTTAGTATCATTAGCAATGTGCATGGCATTATTATCATGCGGAAATAGTAATGCAGTAAATAGCGTTGCTGAAACTACAGTGTCAGAGACTACAACTTTGGTAGAAACAAATAAGACTGAGACATCTGGAGAGAAAAAACTTGGTAATGGTGGACCACAAGGTCAAGGTGGTATGGGAGCTGGCGCTAGTTTTCTTGATGAGACTGCAAAAGCAAACTTAGAAAAAGTTTCAAATGAAGTAAAAGATAAGTATAAAGAATTTACTTATAACGATGATGAGACTGGATTAAGTATTGACTATGGTCTATTTATACCTGAGTCATATGGTAGAAGTAACAAAGTTTATCCTCTTATCATGTTTGTAGGTGATGCGACCACAACTGGAAATACTATAACTCAAATTCTTGAAAATTGTATTGGTTCAGTTATCTGGGCGACTGCTGAAGAACAAAAAAAGCATGAATGCTTTGTATTAGTTCCTACTTTCAATGAAAAATTAATTGATGATTCAAATGGAAATTCAACCATATCAAACTATATGGATGTTATAGTTAGAATGATAGAGAAAATAACAAATGACTATGATATACATAAAGATAAAATTTATTCGACTGGTCAATCAATGGGATGTATGACCTCATTATATTTAACTGCGAATAACCCTGATTTATTTGCAGCTACACTTCTTGTAGATGGTCAATGGGAAATTAGTCAGATACAAGGTATAAAAGATAGAAAGTTCATCTATTTTGCTGCAGAAGGTGATAAAAAGGCATTGGAAGGGCAAACTAATGTAAAAAATTATTTGAAAGAAAACAATGTAGAATATGCAGAAGTATACGATGTAGATGCAAAAGATAGTGCAGAAAATTTGAATAAAATTGCTGATGAATTATTTAGCAAAGGGCTTGATAAAAATTTCATAACTTGGAAATTGAATTCAACTTATGCAAATGGCGAGTCAAACGGAAGTATGGCAGGTGAGCATATGACTTCATTTTACTATGGATATAATATAGAAAGAGTGAGAGATTGGCTGTTTGAACAAAGTAAAACAAGCGATAAATGAAGGGTAGAAAAAATAGTTAATAGCATAAGCGACACAAATATCATAAACAATGCGAATGAGAAAAATAATGTAGATGATATAAATACAGTGAAAGATATGAAAAAAAATGATAATGACTTAAAATTGTTAATTGATGATGTCGAAGTCAAAGTCGAATGGGAAGACAACGACTCAGTTAAAGCTATAAAAGAAATTGTTAAAAATGGCAGCCTAACAATTACTACTCATCAATACAGCGGCTTTGAGCAAGTTGGCGAAATAGGACAAAGCATAGTAAGTAATAATGTGCAAATGACAACCGAGCCCGGAGACATAGTTTTATATAATGACAGCAATATTGTAATATTCTTTGGAAATAATAGCTGGTCATATACAAAACTTGGAAAAATTAAAGATAAAAGTTTAAGTGAGTTGAAACAACTGCTCGATAAGAATAATGTTGTTATAAAATTCAGTAATTAAGAGCTATAATATTTAAAGAGGTAAAAATGAAAAAAATAACAGTTATATCATCAAGTTTAAGAAAAAATAGTAACAGCGAGATTTTAGCAAATGAGTTTATTAAAGGTGCTAAAGAAAATGGCAACGAAATCAATCTCATAAACCTAAAAGACATAAAAATGCAATTTTGTATAGGCTGTCTATCTTGTGGCAAAACTCACAAATGTGTACTTAAAGATGGCGTAACAAAGAAAATGCTTGACGAGATTTGTAATAGCGATGTAATAGTTTTTGTAACACCAGTTTATTACTATGCTGTGTCAGGACAACTTAAAACATTTATAGATAGGATGAACCCAATTTATAGTATGGATTATAAGTTTAAAGATATCTATGTAATATCAACTGCAGCCGAAGATGAGATGAGAACATTTAAAGGTATTAAAGAAGATATAAAAGGATTTATTGACTGCTATGAAGGAACAAAAGTAAAGGGAACATTATTTGCAGGTGGATTAGAAAAGCCAGGGGATGCTAAAAAAGATAAAGCGTCACTCAAGAAAGCGTATGAGATGGGAAACAAAATAAAATAAGGGAGAGCTTGAAACTATTATGACAATTTGTTATTTCACAGCTACTGGCAACTCGTTATATGTGCTAAAAGAATTTCTGGGATACTCTTATCTATACAAAAATTAATGAAAGAGAATGAAATAATTATCAATGATGATGCGGTAGGAATCATTGCTCCTGTTTATGCTGGTAATTCACCCGAAATGGTGCGAAAGTTTGTCCTGCAAATAACATAAGTGTGAAAGACAAAGTCATTTTTGCAGATAAATGCGAAGTGTGCTATGCTTGCATCCACAATTGTCCTAAAAAGGCAATACATGTGAAATTCGAAAAGAGTAAAGACAGATTTAGAAATGAGCATATAAGTTTAAATGAAATTATAGAAGCAAATATTTAATAAATATATAAAATACATCACATAACAATTATTACTTCTATTTATGTAACTGCATGTAAGTTGTTATAAAACATATAACCTAAATGTGTAAAATGAGAAAAAAGTATTGCCATTATTTTATATAATGATATAATAATCGTAGGTAATTCACATGAAAAATGTATATGCAAATTTAAATAGTTGTTGTGTATGTTGCATGAAAGCAATTCATTTTTCGTGTGCATACAAAAAATAGTTTGAATTAATAAATAATATTTGTTAAATGCTACGGAAAATGAGTCCGTAGCATTTTTTTGTATGTGGATTACCTACCAAAAAGAAAAAAGGAGATAAAATATTATGAAAAAAATAGTAGATAGTGCTTATGAACTTATTGGAGAAACACCAATATTAAATGCAAAGAAATTCGCTTTAAAGAATGATGTTAAAGATGTAGAGTTATTAGTAAAGCTTGAGTATTTAAACCCTGCAGGTTCTGTAAAAGATAGAATTGCTTATGCGATGATATTAGATGCTGAAAAAAGTGGCAAATTAAAATCTGGCGGAACTATAATTGAACCTACAAGTGGAAATACTGGTATAGGCATTGCATCTATTGCAACTCAAAGAGGTTATAAGGCAATATTAACTATGCCTGAAACAATGAGTATAGAAAGAAGAAATATGCTAAAGGCATATGGCGCAAGTATAGAATTAACTTCTGGTAGCGAGGGGATGAAGGGTGCTATAAAAAAGGCAAAAGAATTAAATGAACAAATTAGTAATTCGGTAATACTTGGTCAATTTGATAATCATGCAAATGTTAAAATTCATTATGAGACCACTGGTCCTGAAATATTGGAACAAACTGAAGGTAAAATTGATATATTTGTAGCAGGTATTGGAACTGGTGGAACTATAACAGGTGTTGGTAAATTTTTAAAGAGTAAGAATCCAAATATAAAAATAGTAGCAGTAGAACCAGCATCAAGCCCAGTTTTGTCAAAAGGAACAGCTGGTGCACATAAGATACAAGGTATAGGAGCAGGATTTGTTCCAAGTATACTTGATACAAAAGTTTATGATGAAATTATAACAATTGAAAATGAAGATGCATTTGATGAAGGAAGAAAATTTGCAAGTGCAGAAGGTATCTTGGTAGGAATATCATCTGGTGCTGCACTTAAGGCAGGAGTAATGATTGCAAAGCGAAATGAAAATAGAAATAAAAAAATTGTTGTGCTTCTCCCAGATTCTGGAGATAGATATTTGTCAACACCATTATTTAACACAGAGGTTTAAATGAAAAACTATATAAATTTTAGAAAAAATTCAATCAATTTTTTGAAAAACTTATTTTCAAGTGCATATCCAAATTATATTGGTGAAGAAGTGACGAAAAATTGTGAAAAGTCACAATATTTTTTGGAAAAGTCAAAAGAAAACTTAAAACTTGCGCTTGACTTTATAGTTGATGATAGTAAGATAATAATTAAAAAATATTTTGATAATCTGCCTAATATTTTGTCACTGATTAAATTAGATGTTACAGCTGGGTATGTTGGTGACCCAGCTGCAACTTCTGAGGAAGAAATCATATTGTGTTATCCAGCATTTATTGCAATAGGTACTTATAGATTTGCACATCCTCTTTATGAGATGGGCGTTAAAATTTTGCCAAGGCTCATGGCAGAATATGCACATGGTAAAACTGGTATAGATATTCATCCTGGTGCAAAAATAGGAAAGAGTTTCTTTATAGATCATGGAACAGGGGTAGTAATAGGTGAAACAACTGTAATAGGTGATAATGTAAAGATATATCAAAATGTTACTTTAGGAGCTAAAAGTTTTTCTAAAAATGAGGATGGAAGTTTAGTTAAAGGTATGAAGCGACATCCAAATGTTGGCAATAATGTTGTGATATATGCGGGTGCTACTATTTTAGGTGGAGATACTTTTATAGGTGATAATGTGGTCATAGGTGGTAATTCTTGGATCACAAAAAGTGTATATTAATGAGTATGGCTAGTGTAAATAATAACAAAAGAGTTCTTGTAGCGATGAGTGGTGGCATAGATTCAAGCATGGCATTAAAATTACTTATTGATGATGGCTTTGAATGCCTTGCTTGTACTATGAATTTATATGATAATGAAACTGCAGGTGTAAGTAATAGTCGTACTTGCTGTAGTGTAGATGATGTACTTGATGCAAGAAGTATTTGTAATAAGTATAATGTAAAACATTATACATTTAACTTTAAAGATTTATTTAAAGAAAAAGTTATCAATAAATTTGTAAGTGAGTACATGAATGGTGCCACGCCAAATCCGTGTATAGATTGCAACAAGTATATGAAGTTTGACAAATTATTTGAGAGAATGAAAATACTAAATTGTGATTATGTGGCCACAGGTCATTATGCAAGGATTGAATTTGCAAATGGAAAATATATGTTGAAGAAAGCGATTGACAAAACAAAAGACCAAAGTTATGTTTTGTATTTTTTAAATCAAGATCAATTAAGTCATTTGCTTTTTCCGCTTGGCGATTATGAAAAAGTAAATATTAGAAACATTGCAAAAGAAAATGGATTTACAAATGCCGATAAAAAAGATAGTCAAGATATTTGTTTTGTACCAGATGGCGATTATGTAAAAGTAATTAAAATCAATGCAACTGGAGAGATTAAAGATGGTAATATAGTAAACGAAGATGGAAAAGTACTTGGCAGACATAAGGTAATTATAAATTATACCATAGGTCAGCATAGAAAACTTGGCATAGAACTTGATGGAAAATATTTTGTGACAAAAATTGATGCGAATAAAAATGAAGTTACCATCGGTAAAGAAGAAGATTTATATAGCGATGAAATGTTTGTGACAGATATTAGTTTTGTAAGTGGAGTCGTGCCTATTAATGCTTTTAAATGTAAAGTAAAACCAAGATATAAAAAAGAAGAATTAGAAGCAGAGATACATATGTTAGATGATAAAAATGCAAAAGTTACATTTAAAGAGAAACAAAAGGCAATAACAAAAGGTCAATCAGCAGTATTTTATGATGGTGATATAGTTCTTGGTGGTGGGATAATTGCATAGAGTTGATAAAGCCAAAAAAATAGGATTATTGTTAGTATTTAGCAAAATCCTATTTTTTATTTAATAAAAATTATAGTTTATGATAAGTTATCTACTGTAACTACATATTCGCTACTACCATCTCTTAATACATTACCATTAGTATCTACAACTTTTACATTATTGCCGCCAATATCTATAAGAGAACCTTTTAATGTGAGACTTGTAATTTTAGAGTTTTCAGTAACTATCCATTTTGAATTATCATCTATAGTAACATTTGCAGTGCCAGAACCAACTGTGCCGTCTGTGAAACTTTCATCATTTAAGATTGCGCCAGTAAAAGTTGTCTCATTTAGTAGATTTAAGTTTAGTGTGCTTATAGAATCATATATTATTTTGCCATTCATTTCTTGGTAGTTTGCATTGAAAGTGCAATTCGCGCCATTTTTTCCTGTAGTTCCCCAAACTCTTTTGTTATTGTTTCCGGTAGCTTGAAGTAAGAATTCAAAATCATCTGAAGGTTTTAAATCAACATTTGTTATATTGAATTCTGATTCAGTATTGGTAGTGTAGAAGATGCCACCATTTTTAGAAGTGAGAGTACCACCATCCATATTGAAAGTTCCTTTACCAATCTTAGAATCACCAGACATACTTTGATAAACTATTACTGACCAAGTATTATCATTTTGACTTTGGTCAGGCATATTTGATGTTAAATCAACATTTTTTAATGTTGTAGTATTTAAACCTTCTATACATATACCTTCGGAACCATTTGCCACAAGAGTAGCATCATTTACCGTTATGTCAGCTGTGCAATAAAGTGCAGGAGAACCAGTTCCATGTGAGATAAATGTACCACCGTTAACAATCATCGTACCGCCACCTCTATCAGATCTTATAGCTGCACTTGAGCCACCATTAGTAGTTGCTGTCACATTTGTAGCATAGAGTGTGCCACCACCTGCTACATGTATGCCACCTGATGTATCTTGTTCGGTATTGATTGTCACATCATTTACATATGCTATGCCTTTATCATATGCAAATACTCCAGCACCACCTTTGGAATCAGTTGTTATAGTACCATTACTAAGAGTGAGAGTACCATCTATTACAAGTGCAGAAGCACCAACACCATAAAATGAAGCACTATCTCCACCTGTGCTATCACTACTTTTTCTATTGATAGTAAAGTTGTCAATATTCACATTTGCAGAATTCTCTACCAATATTGCAGATTCATCTGACTTAGTTGATTCTATATTTAAGCCTGACACTGACTGGTTTTCATCATAAACATTTATTGCTTCATAGCTATCAGGTTTTGAGTTGCCACCACCTGGCATACCACCAGGCCCGTCGCTTGGTCCACCGTTAGGACCACCACCGAAACCATTTGGAGGTGTAGGCCTTTCACCATTCATATCAGGAGGATTTGGCCTTTCATTATCCATACTAGGAGGCATCTCAGGTTTATTAGTTGATTCGCCATCTAAGTTACTACTTTCTGTTTTGCTTATACTTTGAGTTGAACTACAAGCCATCATTTGGGATACGGCGAGTATTGCAGCAAAAAATAAAATAACTGTATTTCTTTTAATTTTCTTAAAATTTCTTCTCATAATTAGTCACCTTCAATTAAATTATTTCATAACGATGTATAATGATCACCGTTCATTTATTTATGATAATATTAAATTGTGTTAAATTTGTGTTGTAATAATGAAGATTAAATGTGTGGAAAGGAAAATTTAAAGTTTATAAAAATCGCCAAAAATGGTATCAAGGTAGATGTTGCGAGAAACAAAGTAATGGCTTGCTTGATACCGTATCTAAAAATTCCTTTGATTATTGGTGATTTCATTTTGCTATGTCAGCATATTTTTCAATTATATTGTTTTAAATAATAATTATAAGTTATTAAAGAGAATAGATGTAAATGAATTAAGTAAGGTAGTAAGCAAATAGAGAGAATAAAGGTTGGTGCTAATATGCGATTATCTTCTTTAGAGAAGATATGTAAATATTTAAAATGTCAGCCGGAGAATATTTTGAGTTTTAAATAGCCTTAAAATTTTGATATAGATTATTATACCAAATTGTCTTATAATTATAAAGATATGACCAGAGCAGAAATTAAAAAATATATAAAACAAAAGTATAAAGTCGAAAGTGTATCTTTGTGGGCTGATTATCCAAATTTCATCGTTTTTAGAAATAATAAAAAGAAATGGTTTGCTGCCATAATGGATGTGCCATATAACAAAGTGTATCGCAATTTTGACAAAGACCATATAATAGATGTAATGAATGTAAAACTTGACCCTGAACTTATAACATCTATTAAGAACACTAAAGGTTTCGCACCAGCATATCATATGAATAAGACACATTGGGTAAGTATAGAGATTGGCAAAGTAAGTGATAAAAAGATCAAGTCGCTTATAGATATGAGTTTTAATAACATATCTTGAGTTGAATGGAGCTACACTGGCTGTCCTATTTAGTTATTATCGAATAGTTTTAACTAATGCATTTAATGCTTTTTCATATTTCAATAAGTTTTTTAACTCTTTTTCATCATCTATTGTTTCTAAATTAACAAATATATCTTGATCACCAATTGCCAAAGGCATTATCTTTGGTACATATTCAAGGAATCTTGGTTCGCCGTTTTTTACGCGTCTCTTAATTTCACTTACTGATAGTTTTTTAGCTTCATATCTATTTGAGTGGATATTTCTCTTATTGTATATATATCCTTTGCTTTGATAATAGCAGGTATGAAGACCAATCTCATAATCAATTTTTATAGGAATACCAATTTTATCACATAGTTTTAATAATGTTTCAATGCTTGCGATTGATTTTTGTTTTATTTTTTTAGCTAGTATTTTTTGAATCATACTATCAGTAGCACCTACATATTCGGCGAATTCCTCTCTATTTTTAAAGAATTTTTTATTGGCTCTATGGTATGCTCTTATTTCTGCAATGGCAGATTTTAATATATGTTCATATATCTGATCTAAAAAATTGGTGTCTTGTAGTTCATCTTTTAATTTTTCTACTTTTGTCTTCATATTTGCTACCTCCAATGTCCTTTATTATAGCATAAAATACTAAAAAAAATCGTTCAATAAGTTTGAACGATTAAAAATGTTCAATTTTCTTGAATTGTAATACCTCGCTTTTTATTGTATAAATAGGTCATTAAATTAAAAGGAGGTAACTTTTATGAATTTTATACCAGGTTCAGGAAAAATGATAGTGGCAGAAGATACAGAGTTTACACTCGATGATTTAGACTCAAAAAGAAACAATAACTATTTAATTGTAGGAGCATCAGGAACATCAAAAACGAGGTCTATTGTTATACCTAATATTTTAAAGGCCACAGGTTCCTATGTAATATCTGATCCAAAAGGTAGCCTTTATAAAGACTATGGGCCATATTTAGAAGAAAGGGGATATGAAACATATCTTCTTGATTTTAGAAATCCTTATATATCAAGTAAATATAATCCACTTGATTATGTTCATAATGAGGATGATGCATTAAAACTAGCAACTATTCTTTTTGGCGAAACTAATAGAGATGGAAAGGATAAGTATTGGGAGTTATCTGGAATTTATTTACTTGCATCGATTATATGCTATACGAAGTTTAATTTATGTGAAGCATTCCATAATTTGAGTACTGTAGCGGAAGCTCTCGAAACAAAAAAAGTAAAAATTGAGATGTGCGATGCATATAAAAAATTCATTGAAAAGAAGTATGACAAAGCATCACCCGCTGACATTCAAAAAATATTTTATGCTGCAATAAGGCAAGGATATGATGTAGACGATATGAATGGGTATTTCAAAGTGCTTCAAGATGTAGCACCATGTGCAGCCACGAGATTTTATGCACAATTATTTAATGAGGAAGCAGATAATACAAAAGATTGTATATTTATGGAAGCACAGTTTGCTATGCAGCAATTTGCAACAAATAGTATGAGATGTTTAACAAAGCGGTCGAGTTTTAATTTTAAGGAAATTGGTGATAGCAAAACAGCAATTTTTGTGATATGCTCTGATACTGATAGATCAAAGGATACATTTGTTAGTTTATTCTATAGTCAATGTTTACAAGAATTATGCAATTATGCAGATACAGAATGTAAAGGTGGTAGGCTTCCTGTTCCTGTTAGATTCTTCCTTGATGATTTTTCTACAAATTATAAAATCAAGGATTTTGACAAAATTATAACTATGATTAGAAGTAGAGGAATATCTGCAACAGTAATAGTGCAAGATTTGAATCAATTAACTACTTCATATGGAGGAGGTGGTAAAACTATAATTAATAATTGCGATAATATTGTGTATCTTGGTGGTAATGATTATCTTACATACGAAGAAATTAGTAAGATAATGGATAAATCAATTGATGAAATAAGAAATTTAAAATACAGAGAATGCTTTGTATATAGGCGCCTTGAAAACACAAAAAAAGCAGTACTTCTAAACCTTGATTCTTATAAGAGTCATATTCTAAATGGGTGCTCTTATGTAAGTGATATAAAATTAAATGAAAAGCCTAAAAATAAAGTCGGTTTTCAAATGACTTAGTTTTAATATTAGAAATAATATGTTATAATACGATTTTGGAGGATAGTATGTATAAAAATAGTGATAAATATTTTGAAATAATTTTCACGACACTTATAAATATTGGTCTTGGTTTTTTTTCTGGTGTGATTCATTCAAATGAATGGAAAATAGCAATAGGGATAATTAGCTTTTTAGAAGCCATATACTTGTGGGTTGCTTATGATAAAATAAACGAAAGTAAGTGTCCGCTTACTAATGGGCCACTCGGTAAATGGATAGGATTTACTCACGGACCAATTTTTCTAGAATTAATGATTGTCATTAGAGGAGTTATATTTTTCTTAATAGCATACTTCTTTATTATGCCAAAAACATTTATAGGGGCGAGACGACTATGGGTGCCTTACAAACAAATAATAAGAAATATTTTAGCATCTGCCACATTCTTTATTCCAGCATATTTTGTAGGCACTTTTGGTAGATTGTTTTCATTAATTAAAATTGCTTATAGTAGACTAATATTTGGCGGTCCACTTAATGGGTATTTTATGCTCCTTGTGGATGGTATATGCTTTGCAATTTGGTATTTTCTATTTAATTCCATTATTGTTAAATGGTATATGTCTGCAGGGCTTCCAATTTTACTTCGCACAGGGATAAGTATTTATGGAATATATTTATTTGGAAGAGAAGCATTAACTTTATGGGCACATATATATTTATCATTAAAGAGTAAAAAAGAAAAAAGTCAGAAGAAAATATAAAAGAGGAGATTTAAGTATGAATTGTCAATCACTCGAAAAAGGGTAAATTTATAAGGATTTTGGTAACTTAATATATGGAAAAATTGGACCATATGCGAAGGGAGATAGTAATGACTAATTTTATAAGAATAAAAGATAACGAAAAGAGAGAGTTTAGTGCTAATTTTGTATTTTTAGATTATGAGAATGTAAGCAAGGCGGGATTAAATGACATTGAAAAGCTTGATGATAAGTCGATACTAAATATTTTCTTTTCTAAAAATACTGCATCAATGCCAACTGAACTTGTGGCAAAAATTAGCAATTCTAAATGCGATGTGAGATTTCATGAAATTAAACCAGGAAAAAATGCACTCGACTTTGTATTGTCATCACTTCTTGGATATTTTATTCATGATAATTATCAAGAAGATTATTTTTATATAGTTTCTAAAGATAAAGGTTTTGAACCACTTGTTGAGTATTGGAAAACACAAA
This sequence comes from uncultured Clostridia bacterium, assembly GCA_947303805.1. GTDB lineage: Bacteria > Bacillota > Clostridia > Lachnospirales > Lachnospiraceae > UBA3633. The sequence continues at coordinate 22,912 of CAMYZE010000011.1, forward strand.
AAGTAACCGTGAAAATTGTAAATTCACTTAGCCAAATAAAAACAAATGTAGAAAAGAAAACAACTACGAAAAAGAAAGACCAATACTTAGAACAAGCAGATAGAGAATATAAGGAGTATATTGCAAAACTTAATGGCATACTTGGGCAAGTATTAAAAGGTGAAGCTAAAGATACGAGAGAAAGAGTCGCAAAAATTATTATTATGACTAAATCAAAAAAAGCTGTTAAAAATTCGATAAATCAATTTGTAAAGGATAAACAAAAAGCAAATAATATTTATACAAAAATAACAAAGTTAATTGCAGATAAAAAATAAGGAGGCAGCATTATGGCATTTGATTTAAATGATGGAGATTTAATATTTGGTAGCGGTGACACACGATTTGATTCTGATGGGCATATGATGCACAGTATGGGTTGCGAAATGACAATGGACATGGAAACAGGAGATTTGCATATTGTGAGTGGCTTGGAATGCTGGCAAAGAATTAATGTTGAAGTTTAAATAATGAGCAATATAAACCAACATAGATACACATAAATGAGCCACACAGGTGGCTCTTTTTTATGTTGCAAAGAATTTACTGCAAACTTGCAAAGTCAATATGCCCTTAATGAAAACTATTATACAGTTTTTGTATTCTTGTTGGTAGTTTATTTGGTAACATTTTATATATTTTATCTTCAGTTCCGTCTTTTATTGCTTTATCATAGTACCAACATTTGTATTCTAAGATATTCAAAGTTTTTTGAAGTTTCTTGATTTCTTGTTCTACAGCAATCTTGCGCTTTTCAAATAATTCTTTTCTGTTCTTATAAGTTGAGCTTCCTTTAGTAGCCCATTTGATAAATTGTTTTACATCTTTTAATTCAAGACCAGACTCTTTCAAACATTCTATAACTTTAAGAGCCTCGATGTCTTGTTCGCCAAATCTTCTTATTCCAGATGATCTTTTTAAGTTTGGGAAAAATCCCTCTTTGTCATAATATCTAAGAGTAGATATTGGTATATTAAACATTTGAGATACTTGTCCTATTGTATACATAAAAACTCCTTATAAATACATTGACATAAAGTTAGGTTTAGGTATTAAAATAATTATATTAAACTTTTTAATAAAAATCAATATATATTTGGAGGATAATTATTATGATGAAGACAGAAAATTTACAATTAGTAAGTGAGTGGGATAAAACTTTTCCTAAAAGTGAAAAAGTAGACCACAAGAAGGTGACATTTGCAAATCGATTTGGAATAACTCTTGCGGCCGATATGTATATTCCAAAAAATATGAGTGGAAAGTTACCTGCTATTGCAGTATGTGGACCATTTGGAGCAGTAAAAGAGCAGTGTAGTGGTCTTTATGCACAAAATCTTGCTGAGAGGGGATTTTTAACTATGGCATTTGACCCATCTTTTACAGGAGAAAGTGGAGGAAATGTAAGATTCATGGCTTCGCCTGATATAAATACAGAAGATTTTCAGGCGGCTGTTGATTTTTTATCAGTCTGTGAAGATGTTGATGCAGATAAAATTGGAATACTTGGGATTTGCGGTTGGGGAGGTTTAGCTCTTAATGTAGCAGCACTTGATACAAGAATTAAAGCAACAGTTTGCTCTACTATGTATAATATGAGTAGAGTAAATCACAATGGTTATTTTGACAAAACTACAGAAGATGAGTTGTATGCTATGAAGGAAAGTTTAAACAAACAAAGAATTGAAGACTATAAAAATGGAAATTACAAATTGGGTGGAGGTGTTGTTGATCCGCTACCAGATGATGCTCCATTTTTTGTAAAAGACTATTATGACTATTATAAAACTAAAAGAGGCTATCACAATAGAAGTTTGAATTCAAATGGTGGTTGGAATGTAATAGGTTGTATGTCGTTTGTAAATACAATGCAGCATTCTTTTTCAAATGAGATAAGAAATGCAGTGCTTATAATTCATGGTGAAAAAGCTCATAGTTGCTATTTTAGCAAAGATGCATATAATGATATGATAAAAGATAGCAAGTATAAAGATAATAAAGAACTTATGATTATTCCTAATGCAGTTCACACTGATCTATACGATGGTGGAAATGGGAATTATATACCATTTGATAAAATAGAAGAATTTTATAAAAAGTATTTGTAATATGAGGATAATAATGAATAATAAATTAGGAATAGGCATATTAATCATTTTATTAACATTGCTTTTCGGATGTAAAAGTGGAGTTATAGCACAAATAATTAAAAATGATAAGCTAAAACCAATGCAGAATACAAGTAAAATGAATTTTGATGAAAATATAGTCATGTTTGATTTAACAAATAGAAAAGTAAAACTTAATAGTGGATATTATATGCCAACTAACGGTCTTGGCACATGGTCTTTATATGGAGATACAGCATATAATTCAGTTTATAATGCATTAAAAGCTGGTGTTAGGCTTATAGATACAGCACAATATTATGGAAATGAAGAAGAGGTTGGAAAGGCATTAAAAAAAGCAATTGATGAAAATATTGTAAAAAGAGAAGATGTATTTATAACTACAAAAGTAATGCCTTCAAATTATAATAGTGCGAAAAAATCAATAGATGAGAGTTTAGAAAAACTTCAAGTTGAATACATAGATTTATTTTTATTACATCAACCTGGTAGTAATGATGAAAACGTTTATAAGGCACTTGAAGCAGGAGTTGCAGAGAAAAAAATCCGTTCTATAGGAATATCTAATTATTATACGAAAGAAGCATTTGATAAAGTTATGTCATATGCAATAACTACTCCTTCAGTTATACAAAACGAGAATCATATTTTTTATCAAAATAATGATTTGAGAGATTATGTTGCTAAATATGGTGTTGTAATAGAGTCATATTTTCCATTTAGTGGTAGAGGTAACACAAGTGAATCATTTAATAATGATGTAATAGTAGAGTTATCTAAGAAATACAATAAAACACCTGCTCAAATAATATTAAGATGGAACTTGCAAGCAAATTACATAGCCATACCAGGTTCAAGTAATGAAGCGCACATCATTGAAAACAACAATATTTATGACGTTGTATTAAGTGATGAAGATGTAAAAAGAATCACAGAAATAAATAAAAATCAAAGATATGCAAATTGGTAATAATTAATATTGGTTAAATGATGGCTCATAAAGATCCGTTTTTATTTATAATATCGCAAAAACTAAAAATATAGAGTAAAATATTTGTAGGTTTTTACAAAATATATATTGCAATAAAAATGCTCAAAAATTGTATGATATTCTAATAAAAAGTAATTGAGAGGTGCTTATGAAAATTTTGATTTTAAATGGTAGCCCAAGACCAAATGGTATAACAAAGAAAATGATAAATACATTTATTGAAAATACCAAAAATGAAGTAATTGTTATTGATGTATTCAAAAAGAGTATTAATGATTGTTTAGCTTGTGAATATTGTCATAGCAAAGGGAACGGTAGTTGTGTACAAAAAGATGATATGCATGAAGTTTATAATGAAATGAAAGATGCTGAAATGTTAATAATTGCATCGCCTATTTATTATCATGGTCTAACGGGAAAAATTAAATGTGTTATAGATAGGTTTTATTCAAATTTATATCCAAATAATAATACAAAGATAAGTAAAGTAGCTATGTTCCTTGCATCAGGTGATAACAATCAATATGTAGGTGCTAAGTT
>CAMYZE010000012.1 GCA_947303805.1 uncultured Clostridia bacterium
TTGGGAATGACACAGGAAGAACTAGCCGGGGAATTGAATGTTACCCGGCAGGCATCGTTGCTCCACGGCTGGGAGAGCAAAGCCGCCAGTTCTGGATCATAATTCATAGAGCGTTCCCCCTCTTTCTTGATAAATTAGGGAGTGCCGCGCCCGTTTCCTTGACCTGTCCAAAGACAACCATACTCGGCGCGGCATCCCCACGCAACGGGGAACGGCGGCCCGGAGGGACAGGCGGCCAGCCTGTCCACTGGCGGATCGTGGCCGTGGGTTGGCCCGGCCCACCTGCGGCGCTGGTGTTTGTCGCTCGTTCTCCGTGGAGAGAAGTCACCGCGCACCCGCCGCCCGGCTCCCCGCGCTATGCTCAGGGCCGCCGCCGTTCCGTTGCGGAGAGGTTTATATTTCCCTCTCTAATAACCAAGACATTTTTACATCAATTCCAAGTGGGGAAACAGCAAAAATCAAAAAGTTTTTTTCATGCGTTCCAGGCCCCGCTTGATAGACTGGCGGACGGACTCCTCATGCACACCATCAGCCTCAGCAATCGCTTTGATGCTTATGCCAAGAATGATGTGAGCGTCGATCCGGCGGCCCTGGATCTCCGGCAGGGAATTGAGCGCGTTCCACAGCCGGATAAACCGCTCCTTGAGTTCCAGGACTTCCTGGGGCGTGGGCTCATGCAGGCAGGCGGAGTATTCGATCCCGTCCTCACAGTCCAGGGAATACTGCGCTTTGTGCCGGGTGAGCCGCCGCTGGTAGGCCGCTTCATAGCGGACGCTGGCCCGGAGCGCCTCGGCCACTTCCTCGGTGACTTCGATAAACTGATCCTGTATGTACCAGTAATAAAAATCTTTCAGATTGATGGTAGTCATAACTTGTCCTCCATTTCGTTTTGGTCGGGTTGATAGGAAACGAAATGGAGGGCTGGTGGAGAGCGGCACCCAGGAGAGCCGCTCCGTACCTTGGGACACTTTGTCTCGAAGTACGGACAGCAAAATGCGCCTGCACGACATAAAGCCGCACAAGCGCATAAATCGATATATTTACTTACATTGTAACAATTTTCGCAACCACGGTTAAAATATCCTTGTCCGGGGCCCTGGCTTTTTTTGATAAATTAGGGGGGCGGGCAGAACAGAAAGACACAGCAATACCTCCTTAATCGGTTGCCGTATCTTTCAAATAGAAAGAGCCGATAACCACATTCTTTTTTGCGGGTTATCGGCTCTGCGTCTGCGCGTCTGGCTCTGTGATAACTAAAATTTCAAATTTTTCTACAGTAATTAGAGTTTCCTGTCTGCATTTAGGGCAAAACAAAGGGAAGTTTTTTAATTCCGTATCCAGCCGCAATTTGATACGAGTTTTACTGTTGCAGACAGGGCATAATAGCCATTTGTAGCTATCCATATAGTTTGTTCAAATCTCTCTGGCCGTCCAAATTTTTTGAGCTGCGGCAACAGAACCAATCACAATTATCATAGCCAACAGGAAGAATGAAATATAGATTCCTCCTGCTGCCACCGTGTAAACATCAAAGTATTTTAACGGCGTTAAATAGTACATTGCTGGAACTTCAAGATATTCAGCGGCTATGCTGATACCATAAAAAGCTAATAATATTCCCGTTCCCAGCCGTACAGCCCCTTTGTAGGATTTCGCCAGACCGGAGATCAAAAGCGTAATTGCAAACAAGGTCAGCTCTGTTAAAAACAACCCTATTGTGGTAGTTAGAGCCGCCTCTCTTTGCTCCAAACCTCCCAATGGCAAAATAGCGGTAAAATAATTACACAGTCCACTAAATGCCGCAAGTACAAACAAATTACATATACTGGCGACTACTTTTCCACAAATAACCGTGTTACGACTCACTGGCTTTGTAAATAAATATTCCGCAGTCCCTTGCGCTCGTTCTTTTGCCACGCAAGACACGCCAAGATAGACCGCATAGCTGTTTGTCAGCATCGTAACCCAGTAATAAATACAGCCGTACCAGCCCAAAGCAGAGGTTAGGTCACCGCTAACTCCAAACATGGCTATCAAGATTTTCGGGAAATCTGAAATCAGACCAGTTAGTTCACCCAGGCTGTCTTTTAAAGACAGATATTCAAAGTAAGCGAAGCCACATAAGACCAAAACGATCCCCATCCAAATCAGCAGCATTTTTCTTGTCAAACGAAATTCGTTTTTTATCAACGCATTCATTCGTTTCCCCCCTTTACACCGCCAATGCGATATCCCGTTTCAAGATTTTCTTGTAAGCCAAAATGATAAAAGCAAACAACAGGAGCAGATACCAGAGCATATAGTCCCAAGAATAAGCCCCTGCATCGTGAATTTCTGACGGACTGAAAAAGGAAAAGGGCGATAAAAAGCCGATTGCCCGGATGCTGACAGTCCTTGAAAAAGAGGTAATGCAATATTCCACAAACACGACCAGCCCAGCCGTTAAAAGCGGGGAACGATTATTGGGATGGAATATTCCGACCATCAATCCCAGCAGTGCGAAAAAAAGCGTAAGGAGGACAAAGGAGCCTACCACCAACAGGAATTCTCCCACAGGAAATCCAGGGCGAAACAGCATCATCGTCAAAAATGAAGCCAGTAGATAAGAAATTCCTGTCACACATACCCCAACAAGCGCACACAACATTTTCCCCTTGAAGATCATCTGCCGTCCACAGGGTTTTGTATATAAATATTCCGCTGTGTTTTCCGTACATTCTCCTGTATGTAACGACAGACCAAGGTGCATTCCGAAGACTCCGCCGGCAATCATAAAAAAGCCTGTAAGGAACGAATACATCCCCAGCGGCTCCATCAACAGCGTCAGAGAAACATCAAGCGTTTCCCAAAAGCCTCCCTGTGTAAAGCCTGATGGCAGAGTCCCCGCAGTTTCAATCATGTCATAATAAACGGGTGTCATGGAAAAAATACATACCGCAAGGGCGGCAGCCCAAATCAGAATATAATTTCGTGTTCGTTTCCATTCAAATCGAAAAATCAACATAGCGGCCCTCCTTATTCGTAGTAATGGAGAAATATTTCTTCCAATGACGGTTCCTCAATCAAAATGTCCTCCAGTTCCAACTGATGGAGCTTTTCCATGATTGTCATAGAGCTTCCGTTGAACATAAAGGATACAGAAGTTCCTGCCTTGTCCTGCTCAAAATTAGCTGTGCCGGGGATAGAGAAGAAGTCCTCTGGAATAGCACTTTTAGCAGTCAAGGAGATTTTCTTATAGCCGTTCTCCCGCAAGGTTTTCATAGATTGAACGCCGACCAATTTCCCCTCCCGGAGGATAGCTACCCGGTCACAGAGCCGTTGCACCTCACTCAAAACATGAGAGGACAGGAAAATAGTTGTACCATGTTCATTTTCTTCTTTCAGCAAGTCATAAAAGGTCTGCTGAATCAGCGGGTCAAGACCGCTGGTAGGCTCGTCCATGATAAGCAACTTTGGAGATGGGAGCAAAGCCGACACGATACCTACTTTTTTCTTGTCTCCTAAAGATAGATCACCGATTCGCCTGGACAAATCCAAATTAAACCGCCCCGCTAATTCTTCCATTCGGCGGTGACCGTCCACGCCATATAGTTCCGCCGTGTAGAGGAGCATTTCTCTCACTTTCATATTGTTGTAATAGCAGTTTTCGCTGGGGAGATACCCCACATCCTTTGCGATACGGGCAGGCTCCTGACTGCAATCCAGCCCGAAGATGGATGCACTTCCGCTGGTAGGCTTCAACAGGCCCATCAAGGCGCGGATAGTCGTAGACTTCCCAGCGCCATTCGGGCCGATAAAGCCGAAAATCTCGCCCTGACAAACGGAAAAGCTGATGCCCTCAACCCCTCGATGTCTTCCATAACTTTTTGTAAGTTCATTTAAAACAATCACTGGTTCATTCATGGCAGATATTCCTCCTTGTAAAAATTGTATTTCAGCATTTTTAAGATTTTTTCAAACTCTTTCATAATACCGTCATAATCTGATCCGTTCTCCAACTGAACTGCCATGCCCTGTGCAAGCATCATAAACATCCGAAACACCAACAGCGCATCCTCTGGACGCTTGAATTTCTTGCAATCTTCCTCATGCAAGACCAGCGTCTCTACAAACTTTTCGCTTGTCGCAGAAAATAAAGCATCTTTTAATTCCGGTATTGATTCTGCTGCTGCGCTTGCGATAAACGATGCAATATGCGGGTACTTTTTCAAGTTCTCAACTTTCATAACACTGGCTTCCCATACACGATCAAAAAAGTCTGTGTTCAAATCCAGTGTGCTTGCATCATAGGCCTGCTTCATTTGGGCTATGCAGTAGTCGAGCAAATACTGATAAAGAGCCTGCTTATTTCCAAAATACTGAAAGACAGACGCTTTTGAGATACCTGCCATTACCGCAATATCATGGATAGACGCTTTTTCATATCCATGCTTTGCGAAGCAGGCAAGTGCCGCATTGCGGATCGTTGCCTGTTTCTCTTGTGAAAGTGCTAAAAATTTTTCCACCATTATCCCCCTCCTGTAAATAACCGAATCGGTTATCCATAAACACTGTATCATAAATAACCGATTCGGTCAATAGCGTTTTGTTCTATTTTCGGGGCTTGTACGTTTTGGCAAGCAATTCGGGTGTGGCCACACTCCGAAATTTTCACAGGCCGCAGGCCCGTGAAAATGCTTGTTGGGGAGCTCCCCAAACCCGCCGGACTTCTGGACACTTTGTCCAGAAGTCCCTGGTTGTCTGCGGCCCGGAGCTATCGCTCCTGGGCCTTATTTTCACGCCCATCCGTATGGCCGAGCAGATGGTCAATGTTCGCCTTGACCGCCACGGCCTGCCGCATTTCCGCCTGGGCCCAGCGGATCAGATTCAATTTTCCCAGTATATGTAATTTTTTCATGATAATGTCCAAATAAAGGAGACCTCAACCACCATGACCCACTAACAGGCTCCTCCCACACTCTTTGCTTTTCGCTAGCAAAATATTTTTTTACTTCTTCACTACTCAACAGAAATAATTTGTCCTTAGTATCATTACCACCAATACCACCCCACTCCACATTGTCTTCATTTACAACATCACTAACTATAATTAATTTTTGTTCTTTTTTACTAAATATCTCATTTATAAAATCTTCATTAAGCCATTTTCTAACATCACTATTTTCCCATGTAATTCCGTCAACCATATCTTCATTATAATAATACCGTCCAATAAGATATTTAGATAACAAAAGAGCCTTGTCGCTTCTTTTTTCAAGAACTATCCACTCAATAGGTTCACCATAGCTATCTAATCCAAAAGTAACAGTATCCATTTGGTCTACTGATGTATTTTTTGCATAGTCAACAATAGGTGTGCAGTTTTGGATTTGTGATTTTAAATCGGCACTAAATCCACTATCTGATGATGCACTACTATTGCCACCGCCACTTGAAGAATTTATGTCAGAACCACCACAGGCAGTGATTGATAAAATTAATGTCATTGGCATTAATAAAGTTAAGATTTTTTTAAACATATTATTTCCTCCAAATTTATTTTAATTCATATTTACATAAAACAATAAATTATTTAGCCTAACAATTTATATCAATTTTATTAAAAGTTTAGCTGAATTGTCTTAATATTAATCACATTTATTATTTTATTATTAATCAAAAATCTTATTTAAATTATCACATAATTCCTGATACTTTTTATAAATTGTTTCATTATTACTAACATTGTTTTGGAGTTTAATTTCATTTAACATTAAGTTTTCCAACATCAAATTTAACTCTGCAATATATGTGATGCAATTATGGTAATATAATCCTTCAAGATCACAAGCATATATTTCTGCAGTATTATTTAAATAAACCATTATCTTGCAAAACATCTCTTTTACAAATTTATCATAATAAATGCCTATATCAATTTCAATTTTATGATAGTCGTCTCCAAATATATTAAACTCTTGTTTTCTTTCCATACTATTTATTGCTGTATCATATAATTTTTTATACATTTTATATACTTGAAATTTTTTATCTCTAACATTTAAAAAACAATCGCGAATTAATAATACAATCTTCTTTATAAAAATCCACAAATTATTTATAATTTTAATCATACTAATCTTCTATGTCTATAATCTACATGACACAATAAAAAATATTCAATAACAACTTGGCATAATAAAAATTATGTCCTATAGAAATTTAAAATATGAACTGCGAATTACTATTTCGTAGTCATATTTTAAGTATTTATTTGTAAATTAACTATTTTTTACATATTTATTTCATATAAATAAAACATATAGCGATTAACACATATATGTTTCTTTGTAATGCTAAAAATTAGATAATATTCTAATTTTCTAAAATTTTATTAAATTTTCCTGGATTTTCCCTAGAATTTTAGACTAAATTTCTTGCTAATAATCAGTATTTTTTGTATAATAATAAAGTATATACTATTATACTGTTTTATTTAAGGACATAATTTTTATTATGTCTTTTTTATTCCCTTAAAATCTCCAATTTTTCAATATCAATTCTGCACTCATCCTCCGTTTCCTTCGTATAAATCCTTGTAGTTTCTATACTACTATGACCTAAGATTGAAGCAAGTTTGACAATATCGTGAGTTTGCTTATAAAACTCTCTGGCAAATAAATGCCTCAAATTGTGCGGAAACACCTTAACCTTTGGAACACCAGCCTTATCAGCTAAATCTTTCATCATTTGCCACATTTGTTTTCTATCGATTGGTGTACCATTTCGTGTCAAAAATATTGGTCCTGTGTTTATTCCTACTTTTCTGCAGTAATCTTTAAGAGCAATGCATAGCTTTCTTGGTATCAAAATAGTTCTTATTTTACCTTTATTATCAACTATTGCTTTGCCAGTATTAAGTGATTCATATGTGATGTACTCAACTTCTGATACTCGAACACCAGTCTTCACTATAGTTTCAACTATAAGCCTTAACTTTTCATTATTTTTACTTGCTTCAAATAGTCTTTTATATTCTCTTTTAGTCAATTCTTTTTCCTTGCTACCAAATAGCGATTTTTGACACTTAAGAACTTTTAGTTTTAATGTCTCATTTTCAGTATAAGTAAAGAATGCATTAAGAGAAGATATTTTAGAATTAATGGTTGATACCTTTAGTTTGGATTTCTTCAGACGCTCTTTATAATCAAGTAATACATCCTTTGTGACGACACCATCTTTGTCATACCATTCATAGAATTCGTTAATATCTCTTAAGTACTTATAAATGGTATTCTCTGCTTTTTCTTCTTCTTTCAAGTGCCTTTCAAATAGCTTAATCTTGGCATTCATAATAGTTAACCTCCCAATTTTATAATTGGTTATATTTTACACAATAAAAAAATGAGAGACTGGCTGTCTCCCATCATAATTACATTATAATTTATGGTTTGCGATTTCATAATCGCATATTGCCATAAGTTTTGTTTAATATCAAGTTATTTAAACTCAACTATATCGTCTATCCCCACCTTAAAGTGTTTACATATCTTCTCTAAAGTAGATAATCGCATATTAGTACCAACCTTTATTCTCTCTATAGTACTTTTGCTTACTAACTTACTTAATTCATTTACATCTATTCTCTTCAATAACTTACTATAATTAATCATTTTACATAATCTCCTTATTATTAAATTTAAAAAGCCGTTTAGAGCAATTTTTAGCATTCAAAAAGCATAATTTACCACATAACCCTAAAAATCGTGCAACCCCAGCAACCCTGTTGCAACCCTACTGCAACCCCAAAGTGCAACCCTAAAGTGCAACCCTGTTGCAACCCCAACTGCAACCCTATGAACATTTAAAATTAAAAAAATTGAAAAATGTGCTGACACAGCAAAAATGAAATCCCCAATAATCAAAGGAATTTTTAGATACGGTATCAAGCAAGCCATTACTTTGTTCACTGCAACATAGACTTTGATACAATAAAAAAACCGCTAATATAAAGTATATTAGCGATTTTGTTTTTATTTTTGTTTTTCAAATTGCTACTTTTTTGAAAAACTTTGCATAAATTAATTTAAAATTACATATTTTTCAAAAAGGTGCAAAAGGTGCAAAAAGGTGCACGATTTTCAAAAAGGTGCATAAAGGTGCAAAAAGGTGCACTCGGGTGCAAAAAGGTGCAATTTTTATTTAGTCTTCCTCATATGTAGACTAGTATGGATTTCTATAAACAGGATCTGTGAAATGCATATAACCTCCTAATATGCCATTTTATGTATCACATTATACCATCTTTGTTCTTTTTTATAAACTATAATTTTAATGTTTTACAATTGTGAATTATACGATATTTAAAATAAAAAGAGCCACCTGTTTGACTCATAAAATATTACTAAAGCTCATATCTATTAAACTCTTGATTCTTAGCACAAGATATTATTTAAAACTTTATCAATATCTTCATTGATAATAATTGATCTATCAAGCAACTCATCAGGGCAAAATGCTTCATTATAATTTATACAAGCATAGGTTGATTTTTCATTTTCTAAAACCATCTTCCAAAATGGGTATTTAATTATAACTGGAGTATTCAGCCCCACTCCAAGTTCTATGAATAATACTTTTTGATTTTTTCTTTTATTTATAAAATCCAAATATCTGATTGAAGCTTCAACCCATCCTTCGTCTTCTACAAAATTATTGTCGGATCTTAAATTCATAGTCATATCTGACCCATCATCAGGACATTTTGGTGTCAGCTCCTTAGGTATTCTCATAGAAATATTTTTATCACTTGGCACATCATATATTCCTTTTTCATTTTTTACAAATCCCTGTGACTCAAGCATTAGATAGATAATTTCTTTATTATCATATGTCTTCTTAATATTAGCATTTACTGACTGAAAAAGTCCATAGTCGCCTTGCGTATAAAATAATCTATTTTTATCTATTCCAGATTTTTGAAATTGATGATCTACATTTGTTGTAATAACAAAATAATCTTTATTGTTAATTATGTTTAGTAATTTTTTATATGTGTCTTTAGGAGCATCCATGTATCTATTTACATATATAAGTCTACTCCAAAAAGCCCACATAGTTTCTTTGTCTGGAAATGGATAAAATCCACCACTATAAAAATCAGTTATGCCATATTCATTTATAAAATCGAACATATATTTTTTAAATATTTCACCATTATAAATAAAACCAGCCGAAGTACTAAGCCCTGCTCCAGCACCAACAACTATTGCATCACAATTTTCAATTTTCTCTTTTAATAATTTAATGTCTTCTAAGTAAATTCTTGTAGATTTGTAAGTCACATTCTTTAAATACATTAAAGACCACCTTTATTTTACTTTTAGTTTTGTTTTTATATTTTATTATTGTATCAACAGCTATTTCAGATGCTTTTTCATTTGGAAAACCAAATATACCTGTTGATATACAGCAAAATGCTATATTATTTAATTCGTATGCATCTGCTAATTTAATGCAAGACAAATAGCATGATTTCAATTCTTCTTCATTTTCTTTAGTCACACTCCCATTTACTATGGTTCCTACGGTATGTATTATATATTTGCTTGGTAAATTATATGCTTTTGTGATTTTGGCACACCCTGTTTTTTCTTCATGACCTTGTTTTATCATAATTTCATTACATTCATTTCTAAGTTCAATCCCCGCATAAGTATGAATAATATTATCAGTACAATTATGACAAGGAATATAGCATCCTGTCATTCCACTATTTGCTGCATTTACTATTGCGTCACATTTTAAAGTAGTAATATCTCCTTGCCACAAAAATATATCATCTGTAATTTCATTTAAATCTTTTATGTCATTTATACCTTTATTTTTTATCTCTTCTTTAAGATATTCATCTTGTATTTTTAAAAAATTATTGCCTACAGGTGATGGTGGGCGCACATTAAATAAACTTCTAAGTAATTTCTTTTGTTCTTCTTCAGTATTAGGAATATCTATATTTTGATACTTAGAGTTTTCTTCTAACAAATATTTAATTAAATACAATCTTTTTTCTTGCTGGTTCATACTATTCTAAAAAACTTTTTTGCTGACCCATTTGCATTATATCATTTTCATTAACATTTGATAGTAACATTGGCGAATTTTTGTCATGGTGTTTATAATTTTCAAATGCCAACTTTGGATTTTTGTTTGCATAACAATATTTGCAACCATTCATGCATGTATCATATGCTCCTATATCCCTACTTGGCATACAATGACAACCAACCCGTGACCCACTATGTTTGATTTTTTTAAATCTTATGTTATTTGCATTTCCTAAAATATCACTTGTCATACACCCAGAATTATCAATTCCAAATTTTGAGTAATCAATATACGTTCCACAAGTCTGTATATTAATATTACATCTTTTTGATATGTCTCCGAGCATTTTAGCAAGATTCAATTTGTCGTTTTCATCAAATTTAATTAGCTCCGGCATATTATATTCAAGCTTTTTGTAAATTTCTACAAAACTAAAAATACACCTATCAATATGCTTTGCTAACTTTTCTGACATATAGTTAAATGTTTTGCAGTGATAGTCAAAATCATATTTTCCTGTATATAATATAGGGTCATATCTCCAAGCAATTCTATTTTTACTTACTTGCTTTTCAAGTTCATATAAAGTTTTTATACTTTCATCAATACTTGGCACTCCAGGCTCTATATCTTTATCATATGCAGTTATAGTATAGTGAAAATATGTATTGAATCTACTTGTTATTTTATATAAATCTTTTAAAATCGGTTTATAATTTTTAGAACAAAATATAACACAATCAACTTTATCTGGTGTTAATTCATATTTAGTCACTTTTTCGGGGAACATTGGATTTCGAACAAGCACATATCCTTCTTCAAATCTTTTTATTAACCACTCAGAAAAATATTGCACTGTATCTGTCCTTGCTCCAGTATTTATAATCATAATTTATCCTTTCATTCTTACAACTATTTTACCATCAACTAATTTTTTGTCTTGGCAAATTAGAGCATCTTTAATGTCATCAAATTCAAACACTTTACCTATTTTTGGTTTTAAGTTATTACTATTTATAAACTCAACTATATCTGAGATATCTTTTTTTGCTGGACTATTAGAATAAAACCCAGTCAAATACACTCCATTTGGTATATCTTTTATAGGGTCAAAATTATTAAGTGCATAAACTCCACCGAGTATACCAGTATTACATACTATGCCTTTTTTATCAACTAATTTCAATGTGTCAACTAATAATTTAGCACCTATTAAATCAAGCACTTTATTAACACCTTGCAATTTCCCAAATAATATTCCATCATCTACAACTATTTTATCTGCATCAATCAATAGCTTTGTTTTTTCTTCTTTATGTGTTGTTGCAATTACTTTACTGCCATATGTTTTTGCAATCTGAATAGCTGCATACCCAAGAGCGCATGTTGCTCCACGAATTAAAAGTGTATCTTCTTTTTTTAAATCAAGACAATCAAATAATGAGCCCCATGCAGTATAGTATGTTTCAGGCATTGATCCTAATTCTTCAAAAGGCAAATCAATATTTATTTTAAATGTGTGTGACTTAGGTGCAAGACAATATTCTGCATAACTTCCATTAAAACTTCTTCCAAGTCCACCCATAAAAGATATGACTTTTTCTCCAACTCTGAAATCATCATCCAAACTATCTTCAATTATTCCTACACATTCAATCCCAGGAATAATTGGTTTTTTTATATAATCATTCTCTATTTCAAACTCCCTAAGTATTTTTTCTGAATGATTAAGTCCAAATGCTTTCACTCTAATTAAAACCCAATCTTTTTTTATCTTTGGAATCTCAACATCTTTGATTTGTATCTCTTCTGCTTTTGTTGGTTTTGTTAATACCACTGCTTTCATTTAATTATACCCCACTTAATAGTTTACTATTTTCATTTACCCAGCACTGTGGGTCTGCCGAATAAAAACTACCATTAGTTCCTTTTGCTACAGCTGGACATCCTCTACAAAATGCCAATAGTTTACACTTAGAGCATTTATTAAACTTATCATATTCCCTATACTCTTCCATTTTTGTAATCCACACATCAGCAAGCCTATCAGTAAATATACTTCCCACCTTACTATCACTTACTCTTCTACAAGCATAAATATCACCATTTGGCAAAATTGTAATGTGGCAGTTACCACAATTGCAACCACTATAAATCATATCCTTCTCAATATCTTTGGGTATTTTAAATTCACCTATTTCATATTCATATAATGTCCACAAATGGTCTTTTTTATTAAAATAAGTTTTAACTCCTTGTCTTTCATATTCTTTAAACTTTTTATCGCATCTTTCTAATAGTTCTCTATACTCTGTGGCTGTCATACTGCTATCTAAATCACCACCACTTGGCACATATCTTGCAAATGCAAATATATCTACTTCTGCTTTTACTACTTCATCAATTATTCCTGTCACTTCCATCATATTTGTTTTTGAAACTGTAGTCATCACAATACTTTTAATTCCTGCTTTTTTGATACTTTTAATCGCTTCAAATGTTGCATCGTATGAACCTTCTTTTCTAAACCAGTCATGTGTTTTTTTTAATCCATCAATAGACAATTGATATTTGTCACATCCATACCATTTAAGTTCTCTACACACTTGGTCATTCAAGTGAAAGGGGTTTCCCATAATAGTAAATTCAATATTATTTTTATGGAACAACTCCAACACTTTCCAAAAGTCTTTATGAAGTATTGGGTCGCCACCAGTTAAATAAAAATAAGGTTTTCTATTATAAACATCACAAAAATCTATACAGTTATAAAATGTATCTTCTATTTGATTATAATCCATCGACTCAAGTGGTTTTTTATTATCTGCTGAAAATATATAACAATGTTTACATCTCTGGTCACATTCATCAGTTATATGCCATTGAAATGAAAAATAATTACTCATCGTTTTCCTTTCCAAATAATACCTAAAGGCTCGAAATTTTCGAGCCTTTGATACTATTTATTCTTTTTACTTACCTGATGCCCCACATGCAGATGGTTTATTACCACCATCTCCTGCGCCACATGCTGATGGTTTATTGTCACCATCACTTGCACCACATGCAGATGCTTTAAGAGCTGAACTTTTAGAGTTCCAAGCTTTTAAAATTTTAAGTGCCATGATTTTTTCCTCCCTTGTAAAATATATTAATAATTTTAAGTAAGTCTAACATATTTGACAAGTATGCACTTTTTTGTTACATAGTTACTTTTTTGTTACTATTACAATTTAAGGGGTTATTTGGTTGAGATAATTATAAAAAATATTTTTATATTGACATTATTTTCATCATGCAATAAAATTAAAATACTACATTCAAATTATTATATAGCATAAGGAGTCAAGTGTATGAAGAAAAAACAAGATTTACCTGAGTGCCCTGTTGCAACAACTATTGAGTTAATTGGAAGTAAATGGAAATTACTAATTATAAAACTTCTTCTTAATAGACCATATCGTTTTAATGAATTAATGAAAACTATTGATGGTATATCTCAAAAAGTTTTAACTGATAGTTTAAGATCTATGGAAAAAGATGGAATAATTACAAGAACTGTATATGCAGAAGTTCCTCCAAAGGTTGAATATGCTTTATCAAAACTCGGAAACTCTCTAAAACCACTGATTAATGATATGGCTAAATGGGGTTCTAAGTATAAAAGTTTAAAATAAAAAAATGAGACCCCTTTATCCTTCAGTCCCATCTTTCCATACTATCACAATTCCATCTTTATTAACTTTTACCCTATCCACCAATGCATAAAATAACCCTTCGTCAAAGTCAGTTAACTTGTTTTTACTTGCTTTCAGGTCATTTATGTAGGTTTCAAGAACTTTTGCCCTGTCATCTTTATCCTTAAGAGCGGTGGTTATCTTGTCTAATTTCTCTTGTATTTTAGTGGACTTGTCCGCCAAATCTCTATATTTCTTATTGTACTCATCTTGATTTTGTACATGAGTACTATTTTCTTCTATTAATTTGTATAGTTTCTTTTCGCATTTGTCATACTCGTCCTGCAGCTTTTTCTGCTCAGCCTTTTCTTTATCGCTACTCATAAGCACCTGTCTTATGCTCTCAACATTTCTTATCGCCCCATTCCTATCAAGCAAGTTGTATGCTTCCACAAACTTCTCTTTTATCTCATCTTCCGTCACATGACCAGTACTGCATTTATTTCCACTATACTTTTTATTACATCTATAAATCACACATCTATATTTATCGTTGCTATGCCACACCTTCTTACCAAACTGGCTGCCGCACTCACCACATACGATTTTATTTGCAAACACATCCGTTCCACTATAGCTCACACCGTTCCTTTTCTCTCTTTCTATCTGCACTAAGTCAAAGGTTTTCTTATCTATTATCGGCTCGTGGTCATCAGTCACATAGTACTGCGGTATCTCGCCTTCATTCGTTTTTTTTCTTTGTCAAAAAGTCTACTGTGTATTGTTTTTGCAAAAGTGCATCGCCTTTATATTTTTCATTTGTTAAAATAGATTTTATTGTGCTTATGTGCCACACCTTTTTATGCATTGGTGTTTCAAGATTTAATCTTTCAAGTTCTTGTTTTATTCCATACAGCGACTTACCAAGCAAGTACATTTTATAAATTAATTTAATCGTTTCAGCTTGTTTCTTATTCACTACGAGTTTTCCTTCCTCGCCTTTATCGTATCCTAAAAAACTATTATAAGCAACACTGTGTCTGCCATCACTAAACCTTTTGCGATGTCCCCATGTCGTGTTGAGCGAAATGCTTCGTGACTCTTCTTGGGCGAGGCTTGATAGTTTTATAAAGTATTACCATATATAAAATTTACTTTTTCATTTAATCTATATCAAAAAAGTTTTTTTATAACTAACCAGCAAAAAATAGCACCGATTAATATCAATGCTATTTTAATACTTTTATTTGTAGACTTCTTTTCTATGTCCTATATCAAATAAGAAAATTACTAATCTATCATCTTCTATTGTTGCAAATATCCTATAATCACCTACTCTATATCGCCATATACCTTTCAAATTGCCTTTAAGAGGTTTGCCTTTTGTTCTCGGATCAATTGTGTTTATCAAATTTTTCTCAATCCAATTTTTTATAATTCTTGCCGTTTGTTTGTCTAATTTTTTTAATTGCTTCTTTACACTTTCTGAATAAATAACTTCATACATACTTAAAGTCCTAATTCTTCCCATACTTCATTATGCGAATAGGTTTTTTCATTTTTTGATTTCCTTAATGCACTCAAAATCTTCTTTTCATCAACTTTTAAATCATCTTCTATTCTATCAAGCACTACATCTCTTATAAATGATGATAAATTATAATTATTGATTTTTACATAGTCTTTAATGAATTTATTTTCTTGTTCATTTACTCTTAAAGTTATTGTTGCCATATTTTACCTCTTTTGTATTACTTGTAATACAAGTATAATTCTTTATTTCAAGTTTGTCAAGTGGTTTTACAAGATATGATAGAGTCAATCGTTTCATTTCGTTTCTAATCGTTTCACAAAACAAATTGTATCAAAACCTATGCGACAATTTTTCTCGCAACATCTACCTTGATACCATTTTTGAAACGGAAATGAAACGAATTTGAAACGATTTTGAAACGGAATTGAAACGGAAATCGCTTTTTTTCAATATAGGCCTGAATTTGCCAGTTTTGGAAGGTGTACTTTATTGCCCATAAAATAGGCATTAACTGAGTGTGTGAAAGTTTTTCTGTAATTGAGATATCCTAAGATAATTGACGAGCTGTATGGCGGTAAGATTACCGTTGTCCAGCTCGTTTTGACTATACCTAATCCTATTGATTTCGTCAAGAAATATGATAAAATTGGTACATAATTATATTTCAGGATAATGAAATAAACAAATCGGAGTTTGCGAGGATATGACGGTGATAACGTTGAAGTACGGAAATACGAATACATTTTATATTCAAGGTTGTGAAGGCGGTTTGCTCTTTGATACCGACTATGCTGGAACGCTACCACTGTTTTATAAGGCGTTAAAGCAGAACAACATCAGGGTAAAAGACATCGGATATGTTTTGGCTTCACACTATCATCCCGATCATATGGGGCTGGTAGGAGAGCTTGTCAAGCAGGGAGTAAAGCTCCTTCTGATAGACATTCAAAAGGAATTCGTTCATTTTTCAGATAACATCTTTGCCAGAGATAAGCTGCGATATACGCCGGTCGATGACACAGATGCAACAATGATCTCCTGCAAGGAAAGCAGATCTTTTCTGTCAAGTATCGGTATTCATGGGGAGATCATTCACACACCAAGCCATAGCGAGGACAGCATCTCTTTAATTATGGATAATGGCGATTGTCTTGTCGGAGATCTCGAACCATCCGAGTATATTGGGGCATATGAAGAGAATTCAGCACTGAAAGCGGACTGGGAGTTGATTGCTTCTTTCCATCCTGAGATCGTGTTTTATGCGCACAAACCTGAACAAAGAATTCATTGACAAATTCCAGTTTGCAGAGATGCCGTTGGTAATAGAGGTATGCTATGATACTTGAAACGAAAAGATTGATCCTCCGACCGTGGGAAGAAAGCGATGCGG
>CAMYZE010000013.1 GCA_947303805.1 uncultured Clostridia bacterium
AGTTTCCATCTATCGTTACTTCATTTCCTGCATATGAACCTAAGTGAATGAAGTAATCTGAGGCTTCGTTTGCATATCTTATATTATCTACTACATTGTTTCCTTCAAATGTTAATTTATTAGTTCCTTTATCAAAACTCATAAAGAAGTTTCTTAGGGTCATGTTCTTGAATGTATTATTTTTAATTCTTACTGTTCTATTTCCATCTGACCTAAATAGAGAATAAGCATTCATATTCTCAAAGTCACAGTCCTCTATAGATGAAGAATAATTAGAACTTTGAGTAATATAGATATATGAATCAGCGATTTTTACATTGCGACCAGGCTTAAGACTTACACTATAAAGTCTTATTCTTTGATTATAGCTTGCGGCTCCATTCATATATGCAAGTCTATCATAAAGCACATCAATATTTTTATTGATTCCATTTATTTCTGCAGATATATTTGTAAATGCAGCTACAGAATTAACTTTGTTTTCAAATGTTCCCTTTTTTGTGCTACAGTTGGTTATAAATACTGACTTAGTAGGTCCTCCGGTAAATGTAATACCTTTAAGCGAGTGACCATTTAGACATAAATACAAATCATTTGATACGGTCACTGCTATATTTTTTGCTCCACCATCTCCAAGAGCTGCTGGATCTATATCATCAAGCAAGACGAATGCACCACCTTGAGCAAGTGATGATGTAAGTGTTGACCTATCTGCTTCTTTAGTCAACTTTCTATATCCTATCTCTTGGTCTCCGTGACTAGCTGCTGCTGTATGAGCGCAGTCCGAAATTGTTGCGACACCGCAAAGTTTATGTCTATGCTTTGGTGCACCATATTCTATTATTACCCAACCATTGGTTGCATCGTAACCGATACTTAGTTCATCGTCCTTATATGCATCAGCAGTAAACATCTCACTAAATCTATTGATGTCAGCGTCATCTACAGTAGTAGAATCCCACTTTATGACATTGCCATTATAATTATAGGCATCGTAATAGATTCCTTCTACTTTACTTTCTGAATTGAGCTTATGTCCACTTTGGACTTTTATTAAACCATTTGTTTTATGACTGCTATAGTTTGCATATACTTGATATAAGTGATGATTTTTATAAGTCTTGTCATCTGCTTTAGTCGTTCCACCATCTTTATATGCGGCGTTATTGCATATTCTTATTTTCTTGCTACCAATATTTAGATATCTATTTGTGCCAATCTCTGCAGCATAGAGGTATGAGCCAGCTGTAGATGTGCCACAATTTATTATTTTATTATTTTCAATTACAAATTCACCTTTTGTAGTGACATCTTGAGAATTATAAGCTAGTTGGAAAATTCCAGTGTTGGCATTTGCAGTAACTTTTGTCATAGTACAGTTTGTAATTCCAAAGTAAGAGTTTTCTCCAGCAGTAAACTTAGAATTAGCAAGTAATCCAAATAAACGAGTTGTAACTGCCGTTTTATTTCCGTCTATTTTAAATCTTGAATTATCATTTATTCTTATATGTCCATAAGAGCAAATGAAAACATCATTATTGGCATTCATCGACTGGTTATTTAAGACATCAAGATATCCTTCTATATCAAGTGTTCCATAGTCGCTACTTGAACCTCCGACTTTCATCAAAGAGTATTGGAAATTACTATTGTTTTTCATTGTCACATTCTTTACTTTTGCGATAGCACCACCAGCAACTTGGAATAAGAACACCTTAGTCTGTGTGAAATTTCTCATTATACATTCTTCAAATGATGTAGTATAACCAGAATAAATATAGAATGATGCACAATTTTTTATATCTTTCGCACCTGTTGCATTAAAGTCTACATTGTAGAATGCACAAGTGCTGTTCTTGTAACTATTAGTTACATCAAGAACTCTTCCTGAATTTACAACTACATTGCTTCTTGTGCTACCATATATTTGAACATTGGTTGTAAATAAGATATTTGAACTAAGTACATTTTTAATAGTTGATACTTTATTATCCCTACAGTTACATATATATATTTTCTTTTCGCTGCCAGTAAATCTAAATCCTGAAATGCTATGACCATTTAGGCAGAGATATACATCTCTTTGAAGAGCTATTTCTTTTTCTGATGAAGAAGTGATATCTCCTCTTAAATAGAAGTATTCAGGAGCACCGCCTGACACACCTTTTATAAGTGATACAAATGAATCAGCATTTATTGAAGTGCCAAGTCTTGAGAACTCTACATTCTCGTGCCTAGTTGTTACTAAAGTATGTGAGCAGTTACTACTTGTAGCCGCTCCACATATCTTATGGAAATGATAATTTGATGAAGATACAAGTTGTACAGAATCATTTTTATATACTACAAGCATAGGGTCTTCATCACCAAAATAATCTGTCGTAAATATAGAACTATATGCAGATATATTGTCAGTGGTAGTTGAGTTCCAATCCACCACCTTACCTTCTGATATTCCTTGCATAGTGACAGTTATACGGCTATTAGTATTAAACTTAGTTCCCGAAGCCTGTTTAAATACTAATTTAGTATTGTAACTATATACTTGGAATAAGTGGTGGTTTTTGTATGTTGTATCGTTTGCTGCGGTAGTACCTGCTTCATTGCTAAATGCACTATTATTGTCAACTGTTATTTTTCCATTACCAACAGTGATACTGTTGTTTGCACCATAAAGAGAAAGTGCTGACATGTAGCTACCAGCTCCATTTGTTCCACAGTTGACTATCTTGTTGTCATTTACAGCGAGTTCACCAAGCACTGTGAATTTTTGATTTCCACCTACGTAAACTATTTCTGTGTTTCCACTATATTGACCCGTGTCTGTATTTTTATAAATTGTATTGCCTGATACTGAAAGTTTTCCGCCTGCTTCTACTATTACATTTCCATTATTACAATAGAAAATACCTCCACGTTTACTTACAGTATTATTGATTATATTTAGTGCTGCGCCATCATGTATAGTAACTTTAGCTGCATTTGTAGCAAAGAGTCCTCCTCCGGAATTAGGAAGTTTATAGTTATTGCCACTTATTTCAAATTTTCCATATATATCAATATTACAAGTCGTTTGGTTTCCAAAGTAATATTGACAATATGTGCCCGTACTACCTGTGATAGTTACATTCTTAAATACAAAGTTTGTATTAGCGGTTCCGTCACTTACATTTATAATACGAGTTGGTTTCACGAGGTTCTTAAAATCTACATCCTCAATCATAACCTTACTATTTGCACCAGAGTGTATTACGCTATATCCCTCAGCACTTATACCTACTGGGTCTAAAACAAAACTGTAAAACTCGTTTACAAGTGTACTTGTATAGCATAGTCTTGGTGTCTTAAGAGTTATATTTTTGTTAACACCATATACTCTTGTGTTTGTACCAAATGGCAAATTACCATTGTGATTTAATTGAACTACCCCCATAGTAGAGTTGCAGTTGGTTATGTTCATAAAATTTCCACCCTGAGTTTGTAGTTCATAACCTCTTATAGTGTGACCATTTAAACAGATATAAGTATCTACATCAAAGTCAATTTTCTTTGCTTCTCCAGATGTGTTATAAATTAAATCAGTTGTGAGATAGAAATAATTTGGTTCTGTAGAACCACCAGTTTGATCTGTAATAAGCGTTATAAATATTTCCTTGTCTTTAACTACATTTTCGCTAAGTGGCTTATATGGTATTCCCTCTGTATGATTTTCAAAAATTGTGTGAGTGCAAGCTGATCTAGTAGATACACCACAGATTTTATGATTATGCGCATTCTCTTGCATTTCATTATAGTCAAGAACCAATGTGTTATTTTTAATTCTTCTATCAAGTATTGGGTTAAAGAATTTATCAGCTATAAACATATTTCTATAAGCATTTAAATCATCAGTAACTGCTGTAGACCAATCAACTATTTTTCCAGTTCCTGCCGCACTATAAAATGCTGCACCCTCTACTCTTGTCTCAGGATTTAATTTACAGCCATCTATTACATTAAATAAATTTACATCTTTACTAACTGACAATAAATTAAACATATGTTGTGCAACATACTCAGAATCGTCAGCAAGGGTGACACCATTATCCTTATAACATTTATTATCTTTTACAATTAATCTTCCACTACCTATATTAATTGCATCTTTTGAAAGAATATATAAACCAGCCACAAAATTATTAGTTTGTGTTCCTGCATTTACTATCTTATTATCTCTAACTTCAAAATTTCCTCTTAAATATACGTTAGTGCCATCTTCTATATACACTGTAACTGATCGATTTTTTCCATATTTTTTGATTGTATTACGAACAAAACTTACAGTTGCATTTTCCGCTATCGTAAATTTCTTTCCTATATTTGCATGTTGATATGCATTGCCAGTAGTTATATTGTCATACATATATATTCCTTCATCTTGTACTGTAACTCCTCCAGCTGACATAAAGTGGAACATATTTGAGCCAGAAGAGTGTATATTGTTATGGAATAAGTTTTTACCTTTAAATTCTACAGGGCCAGAATTGCTAATATAGATGAGCTGACCTTTTGAAGAACAATCTTTGATTTCAACATTTTTTATAACTGCCTTTGACGAAGTAGTCGTAGAATCAAAATATAATACACTGGTTACATCGACTATATTTAGTACAGTAACTTCTTCTATCACCAATTTTCTAACAGTTGAATCATTCTTAAGGTAGAATGTAGCATAACTTCCACCACCATCAGCATTTTGACCATCAACTATTATATTAAAGAAATGTGATTCTGTATTGTTACTTTTTACATCGCAAACTCTGTTTGAACTAAATAATATATTATCTTCTATACCATAGATATATACATTTGCTTCAAAAGTCAAATTAGTTGTCTTATTTTCAATTGTTGATAAATCAGTTTGGCAGTTAGTAATATATATTGATTTAGTTCCTCTAAATAAGAAATTTTTGAGGTCATGTCCATTAAGGCATAGGTATACATCTCTCTTTGGAGTAATAGTAGTAAGAGTAGTTGCCACTATATCATCTGATAGATAATAATATGAACTACCTGTCGCTCCATCAGTTCCTGTAATTGATTGCACAAATGCATCCACACTATCAACTCTTGCAGAACTCCATTGATAGTTTTCAGTGTGTTCATCTATCTCTGTATGTAGGCAGGCTTCTGTCTCTGCTACTCCACAGACTTTATGGAAGTGAGTAGATGCAGATTTTACTACAAGGTTATTTTCTTCATACACAACTTTAAAATCAGGTGTATAAGTAGTATCTGCCACGACAAGCTCACTAAATGAAGCTTTGTAATATTCTTCATATTCATTTGAAGTCCATTTTGCTACAGTTCCTGCTGAGTAACCCATAAATGCGAAATTTGGAATATAAGTTTCTGGACTAAACTTTGTTCCAGGACTTTGCACTAAAGCGAGGTCAGTTTTTCCAGTTATAAATCCATACATATGATGTTGAGGCACTGCCCTATCATCTACAGGTGTAGAACCTTCATCAAGATATGCTTTATTGTTATCTATAAATATTTTTCCACTTCCTATAGTGATGTTTGCATCCTTAGAAGCGAGGAATGCTCCTATATAGTCACTTGTCTTTCCTTGACAATTGTGGAAACTGTTGTTTGTGATTATTACATCACCGAGTAACTCGTGTGAACTTGAATTAAATAATAAAAATCCTTGGTTTGCAGCTGTCTTTCCTAAGACATTGTTGTTAATTATAAGTTTTGAATTTTCCTTCATTATAAATCTAGAATTAGCACTTGCCATCGCAAATAAACTATTCGATCCAGATTGGATATTATTGTCATGTAAATTAAGTGTAGCTCCTTCTTCAAGAGTCATACTTGTATATCCATCGGCATAAACTAAATTTGAATTAGTTCTAGTCATATTAATATCATAGAAAGAACAATTTCCTTTTATGGTGAATGTTCCTTCAGCACCATTATTACCTTTAAGTCTTACTATCTGCCAATCTATATTTGACATATCATAGACATTTACATCTCTTATAGTAAAGAATCCACCTGCCGCCTCATTATTTATATACATAAACACAGTCGAACGAGCATGAATAGCATGTATATCTGTATTTTCTATTTTAAAATGACCATTTTTTATATTTACATATGCACGAGCTCTATCAACTTGATCAACAGCAGTTGGAGCTTTTATATCTGCTCCATATATGTATATGTTACTTCCATAACCACTATTAATTCTTCCTATACCGTAGGCATCTATTGTTACATTTTTATTTTGCTTTCCAAATAAATATGCATTGCAGTCAAACATATATGAGTCTTTACCATCATCAGAAGGTGATAAAGTGACATTGTTATTTTGGCAATTACATATGTGGACAGTCTTAGTGCCTTTTGCAAATCTAACGCCCTTCATGCTATGACCGTTTAGACATATAAATACATCTCTAAGTAAAGTTATAGAGATTAGAGTTCCTTCACTATTATCTATGTCATCAGAAAGGTAAAAATACTCTGTAGCATCTGTCGAAGAGAAACCTTTTATAAGATCCGTTCTTCCAGATATAGCAAGGTCGCCTGATAATTCATAATACATTATCTCTTCAGTGTGTGCTGCTGTCTCTTGGTGAGTACAAGCCTCTCCCACTGCTACACCACATTCTTTATGCTTATGGTTTGACTCTTTATGAACTGCTCTAGCATAATCTTCTTTTACTTCAACTACATAATCTTTAAAATAATAAGTATCTACTTTAAATACTGTGTCCACTATACTTGGATCATCAACTTCTGTAGTAGTAAACTTCATAATCTTTCCTGACTGACCTGATGGGAAGCCAACTGGTCCAATTCTATTTGCAGGATTAAACTTATATCCGCTAAACATCTTAAATACTTCAGTGGTATCTTTTGAGGCACCATATACTTGATACAAGTGCTGTGCTTTATATTTCTTATCATCAGCAAGATTCATACAGTCATCACTATATGCTTTGTTATCTTGAATTTTAACTATGCCACTTCCGATATTTACTATGCAGTTACTTACTGACCAAAGACCAGCAAGTGCTTCTCCAGTATTACTTGTGCCACAATTTATGACTTTATTATTTGTAATATAGAAATTTCCACGAGCATTAACTGTAGCAGCCATATAAACAAATATAGTATGATTGTTAGCAGTATTCTTTGCTAACTTGTTATTATCAATAGAAAAAGTTGCACCTTCTGCGATATTGACTGTTGCGTTCGCACTAATATTTGCATAACAATGTCCTGGTGTCTTTGAATTGTTGTATACGAAAAGACCTTCATCTTCTATAGTAAGTGTTGTTCTTTGCATGTGAAGGAAACTTGTAGGTGTTGTACCAGTCGTCATTGTATTGTTGTAGATTTCACATCTTCCTTTAATAGTTAAATAACCTATACCGCCAGTATTACCATTATAATATATCTGGTTTTGTATACCATCATTACCATATATTTTTACATCTTTTAATACTATCTTGCCTCGCGAAAATACCCTTATAAGTGCTACAGCCTGAGCAGTACCTGCATCATTTTTATAATTCCTAATTTCGCAATCTTCAAAGGTCAAAACATGACCAGGTACATCATAAGCATAGTCAAACACATTTTGAACCCCTCTTACAGTATTATAGCCATCAAATATTGTTCCAAAGAATGTTGACTTAGCTCTCTCAGCATTATTGATTAATGCTAATCTTCCTGCTTTAACTATTATATTTTTATTTACTCCAAAAAACTTTGTGTTTGAACTAATTATAATCCAGTCTGCTGGTAAATTAACTGCTGAAACTTCAGCAGGAGCGCCACAGTTAGTGATAAAAATTTGTTTATTTGAGCTAGATCCCCAAGTAAAGTTTTTAATACTATGTCCATTTAAACACAAATACAAATCTCTTTTTATATCTAAAGAATAGAAATCTCTTGTTGTGTCAGTATCTCTTGGGTTACCAACAACTGATTTATCAAACTCTATGTCACGTCCTAAAACTAAGTACTCTGGCTCTGTTATGTATTCGTAATTTCCTTCTCCATCATCTATTCTACCAATTAAATTATCGATGACCTCTGCCATAATTTCATTTTCATCAGCAGCTATTAATCTATAATCACCGACTTGTGTATGTTCAGCTACTTCGGTGTGAAGACATGCGGTTCCTTCAGCCACACCACAAATCTTGTGGACATGAGTTCCATCTCCACCTACTGGCGTAGCACCAAGTAAGCTATCAAACTCCTTAAGTGTTGATAAGCTTGCAAGCTTCTTTAATGGCAAAACTTCTGAGATTGATGCTACTTCATTTTCGATTTCAATGTTTTCGTCATTTGCAGTCTCATCTTCCAACTCACTTGAAGTTGCCACTTCAACCTCTTCTTCTATAACTTCTTCTGCCTCACTAATTGAAGCTACAGTAGTTTCATTTATTGTAGTTTCTTCTTCAGTTGTTGTCTCTTCTTCAGCTGTTGTTTCTTCTTCAGCTGTTGTTTCTTCTTCAGTTGTTGTTTCTTCGGTCGTTGTCGCCTCTTCGGTTGTTTCTTCTTCTGTTGTCTCCTCTTCTGTTGTTTCTTCTTCTGTTGTCTCTTCTTCAGTCGTCTCTTCTACTGTTGTCTCATCCTCTTCTGGCTCTTCCTCGTACTCAGTCTCATCTTCTTCTGGTTCTTCCTCGTAGTCAGTCTCATCTTCTTCTGGCTCTTCCTCGTAGTCTTGGCCACTTCTATTTGGTCTTGTAGTTGGGTTTATAACATTTCCATCATCATCAAGTTCTTCTGGTACATCTTCATAGTCACCTTCTATATCATCAAGTGAATCATCATATTCTTCTGTATCATCTACATTAGTAGTTGTCTCCTCTTTTTTGTCATCTGCATTTACATTCTCTTTTGTCTCGCCACTTGTTTCATCAAAAGTCTCTCTTTCATCATAAGATTCTTTATTCTCATCACTATTTTCTATCTCACTCTTTTCTTCATCATAACTATCACTGTCATTAAGCAAATAAGTTCTTGACTCGTAACGGAACTCTTCATAGTATCTTGTCGATATGTCTTCTGGTTGTTCCATCCTTTCAAGAGTATTTTCCATCACTTTGCTAAATGATACAGCAAAAGTTTGCATCCCAGCATTTACAATTAACTGTGACACAATAAGTAATAGAGCGATTGCTTTCTTATTCTTTAGAATGTAATGCATATATCCTCCTTCCATAACTACTCATGGAAACTAATGAATATCAAAATCCGCACTTAACATAGCAACCCAATCCTTAATTTCTTCTATACTAGTAGATTTATTAAACTCTCTTCCACTCATCACCTGCACACTGTCATCACAAATATTTGACAGATATTGATCTATCTGTCCCATCTCGCCACCAGTGCAGAAAGGTATTACGACTTTATTTTTAAGTCCTTGCATAAAGGTATATATCACCTTTGGAGCATTTTCATACCAAATAGGAAATCCGACTACTACTATCTGATAATTATTTGCACCATTTGATTTTATCTTAGGTAATTCCTTAACTTTCTTCTTCTCTTCTATATTAGAAGTCGTAGCAATAAAAATCCCTTCAGATGTCTCATATTCTTCATCTACATTGTCTATAGTGTTGTCAAATGGATTAAACTCATCTTCAAGTTTCACTCTTGAATTATTACTATAAAAATTCAAATCATCTTCTGTATATGCAACTTGTGGAACTATCTCATATATATCTGCATCAAGCGCCTCCACAAACTTGTCAGCCACTTCTTTCACATCATCGTCTATAGAAAAATATGCCACTGCTATCTTTTTATTTTTGACATTTTCTTCCAAATTAAATATGTCTTTTGTCTCATTTACATTTGATGATCGATTTGCTAACTTTTTACACGAAAACAATGTGAAAGCCGAAGTTAACAAAAATGCTAAACAAAATATTTTTTTTATAATACTATTTTTCATTAATTCCAACCTATGAGTGATTGTACAGGTTCATAGTAGTTATCCATACCTACCATCTTTTCGTAAGTTGCACTCAATA
>CAMYZE010000014.1 GCA_947303805.1 uncultured Clostridia bacterium
GCTTTTTTGCTTGCTGACGCGCCTGGGAGTCGAACCCAGGTCTTCGGTTTCTATCGGCACTGCTTAAATTTCTTCCCACCTTTCATCAGAAATGCTATTAATATCACTTTTTTTAAAGGGAAGGTTTTCTGCTTTACACCATTTTCTAATAGCATTGTCTGTTACTCCAAATTGCCTTCCAATTTGAAGAAAACTTTCAGTACGAATTAATTGTTTTAATTCTTGTCTTGATGGTCTTTCTTTTGTCCTTTGATGTTTGCTACTACAACATAAACAATATTTTGATGTTCTCCCAATTTCTTGCCCACAATCTAAACAATAATGATGTTGTTGATTTTGTACAGTATAATTATACAATTCATCATCAGAAATGCGTTTATAAGATGATAATACATTTTCTGCCAGATATTTTTCACAATTTTCAAAATTATGATTACATTTATCAGCTTTATATCGCATTGTCTTTTGATTTGCTGTTTCTTCCAATGGAACTAAATATACTTTGTCTTTCCAAACGGTAGCAAAATAATCAACTTCATCAGAAGTGTATTTATGTCGTGCTTTATTAGTATTTACATTTACATTTTGAGAAGTGCAATGAAATTGAAATGCTCCATCATCAATACCAATAGATTTTTTTGTTTGAATTTTTAATAGTTCTTTTCCTGTGTCTACTAATAAATCATAACGAGATGTATTAAAAGCTGGTACAGAAATATCAAAACCATATCTTAAAAATTCTTCTTGAACTTTTAGCTCAATAATTTGACTTTTTACTAAATTGTCTCCTAACATAATTTTTTAAGTTAGCCGATAGAGACCGATGTCTTAACCGCTTGACTACCGCGCCATAAAAACAAGACAATCATAACTTTATATAAACCATCCAAGGGGGCGAAAGGATGGAAACTCTTTATCAAAAGCTATTAGAAAACTTTGAGTTTAATCTTAAAAATTTTTTAAATTCTTCTGTTATTTTTATGTACCAATGTTTGCTGAAAGATTGTCTTTTTTATCTTACATATATATTATAACAAAAATTTTTTTAAAAGTCAAAAAATTCTTTCAAAACCTTTGCTCTGCGGGGATTACGCAGCTTTCTCAAAGCCGCCGCCTCAATCTGACGCACTCTTTCTTTGCTGATATTCAGTTCATTACCAACCTCTTCAAGGGTGCAAGGCCTTGGAACGCCGATACCAAAGCGTCTTTCAATGATAAATCTTTCTCTTTCATCAAGAGTGCCAAGAACTGTATCAATAGCTTTTGTACGCTCTTCTTTCTCAATGCTGCTGAATCTATCTGCCGCAACTTCATCCTCTACAAATGAGCCTATTGTTGTGTCATCATCTTCTCCTACTGCTACATCAAGAGAAGTGGTGTCTTTCATCCAGCTATATATTTCTTTTACTTTTTCAACTTTCATATCAAGATACTTTGCGACTTCCTCAACGCGGGCTTCTCTTCCAAATTGCTGCTCAAGGTCACGCTCTGCTTTCTTGACTTTGCTCATCATTTCAATAGTATAAACAGGCATACGAATATTGCGGCTTTGCTCCATAATAGCTCTGGAAATAGCCTGCTTTATCCAAAAAGTAGCATAAGTAGAAAATCTAAAGCCTTTTTCAACTTCAAACTTATCTACTGCTCTCATAAGTCCGCAGTTACCCTCTTGAATTAAATCCAAAAGCGCAAGACCTCTGCCCATATAATGTTTTGCAATAGATATAACAAGACGAAGATTATGATTTACAAGAGCTTCTCTTGCAAACATATCACCTGCCGCAAAAGCTCTCGCAAGTTTCTCTTCCTCTTCCTTTGTTAAGAGGGCATAACTTCCTGCCTCTTTCATATACAGCTTTACAGAACTTACTGCTGTTGCGTCCATCTCAGGAATTTCGATATCTTCAATAACTATCTGTGCCATATAAAGCCCTCCAAATTCTTTGATTTTTCTTCTTTTTTTATCTTACATATATATTATAACAAAAATTTTTTAAAAAATCAATAGAGAAACTTGTAATTAGTTTTTTTGCCATTGGTGACGAGCTTTTGATTGCTTTTTCCAAGAGCGTTGAAGCACTCTGGGGCAGTCGTCCCACCATTTTGGCACCATTTTTATACCACTTCTGTTAAACTCTTTCATTTCTGGATTTGCAAATACAGTTTTTATCTGCTTTGTGCGGGGTAGTCTACAAAAATATCTATATTTGCTATGTTTTCCTGTGCGAGGAACAGGACCATTCCTGAATGGAGGTGGGGTATGTTGAAAACGTTTACCATATTTGGCTTTTGCTCTTCTTCTCCATTCTACATCTTTTGCCCAATATTCATAATTATATACGTATTCAGGAATAAATCCATAACGCATATTTCTATATTTATATGCCATATCCCAATAATCTCTTGGATTAATAGTTCTATTATAATAGTCAAGAACTTGAATATATCTTTCTTGAGATGCCTCATTTTGATGACAAGCACACTTATCTATAAAATTGTTACGAATATTAGTAATATAAGTATTATTATTTAAGTCAGTACGCCATTCTCCATAAAAGAATGTACTTATATACCTTATGAAGTCCTGTTCATTATAAAAAGTTGTTATATAAGATTGTCTCTTTCCGTCCCAAATTTTTATGAGAAATGGATTTTCTATCTTATACATAACAAAAGCCCTCCTTACTGACAATTATAATTCTTTTGGCGGGCTATCTTATTAACATAATTACAAAATGCTTTTGCTTCCTTTTCAGTTTCAAATCCAAAACTAAAATAATCTGTGGGAGCATAATAGTGCAAATTTTTTGCATTAAATTTATTCACCAAAAGCTGAACATACTCATCTACTGTCAGCTCCAATATTCTCATTGGGGTATACCATTTTGCTGACCTGCCGCACATATTTTTTATATCATTGCAGTGCCAATATTTTCCATTGCACCAGCAAGTCATTTGATATAGATGCAATACTCCCACAGAAATCACTCCTTTTTATTAAAGTCCCAACTTATCAAGCAATGTTGCAAGTCTCTCTTTCTCATCTTCTGTTGGTTCTGCTGGAACTGACTCTTTAACGGTTGCCGCAGTAAAGTCAATTACTTCTGCTTTTTTTGCGGCTTCTGGCGGAACAAATCCACCTTCAACAGGAACTTTCGCACAAGTAAGAGCAACTTTTATTTGGACGATATTACCATCCTCCACTGTATTTATACGAATTTCCTTTCCATCATTATACAAAAAACTACCCTCAAAAGTATTAAGAATTTTTTGAGCTATTTCTTGTTTTGCAATAGCACCTTTAGCAGCCATACATTTTTTCCTCCTTAATTTTTTCTATATATATTATAACAAAAATTTTTTAAAAAATCAAAAGAGAATCAATAATCTGGTAACAAAACATATCCTTTATCCTTAATGGTGTCACCAAGTTCTATCATTCTGGTGCATATGTTGCAAGATCCAGGCTTGTACATACAGCGGCGACCGCAATGACTTCTAAAAACGCCAAAATCATTTAATAAAAAGCGTCCATCAAGATGTTCTTTGAAAGTTGGAATAATTTCTCCAACTTCACCAAACCATTTATGCTGTTTATATACTTTAAAAATAACTGCTTGGCGCTCTCTGTCTGAAACTAACTCAAATACATCTACTAAATCTTCATAGGCGGGAATATCATCAGGTCTTATAAAAAATGTTTGAATACTTGGGGTTTCTGGGAAACTTGATTGACAAATATTAGGAAATACTCTTATATTTATGTTTGTATCTTCATTATGTAAAATTTTATGAATTTTATCAAGAAAAAATCCAAGTTCTTCACATATATATATGTCAGTAGGGTTGTAGGATTTAAACCCATATACTTGGTCTATTGTTGTGGCAAAATTCATAAAGAAAAATGGAAGTCCATACTTTTGGACTCTTTCTAAATGTTCACCATTCTAATATCGGATGATAAGCTTGAAATTTTTAAATGTTTCTCTCAGACCGCAGAATAATTTGGCATCAATATCATCAAAATTATCTGAGACATCTATAACTATTGATTTATCAGAATATTCTTCTAAAAAATCTTTAAGTGTTTTATCTGTCGGTCTATATTTAATTTTTAACTAATCCGCATCTTTTAAATGTGCGGAATGTGGATAATAGTCTAAACAAAACATTAAAATCCTCCTTTTTTCTCTATATGACAAAATGAGGGGAGAGATTCTCCCCCCTCATCGGTATATATCACTCTGCATCAGCTTCAGCTTCTGCATCCTCGCCCTCTTCAGCGATTCTGTAAGCCATTCTCTTCTTGCCATCCTCAAGCTTTACCTGCTCCTTAGCAACTCTACCAGCCTTAACCAGCTTGCTTACACGAGCAGTAACCTTGTTCTTAGTAACCTCTTCGTCGCCAATCTTCTCAACGATTTCATCAGCAGTGATGAAGTCCTCTGCTTCAAAAATCATAGTATAGATAAGCTCAGTAAGCTCATCGCTTGCTGCTCTCTTCTTAGCGGCTCTCTCCTTGCTTGCTGCGGCTCTCTTATCAAGCAGTTCTACCTGTCTGTCAATGAAATCCAGAACATCGTCCGCACCAACGCCCTCAGGGAACGCCTCCGCACCGAGACCCTCAACGATACCTCTGATTACCTCAAAATACATAGCCTTAGTCATCTTTTCCATAGTATTATCTCCTTTACTCTTTAAAAATTATTTTTTTCTTTCTTTATTGTACTTATATTATATCAAAAATTTTTTATTTTTTCAAGTGGGTGGTCTACAAGGTGATATAAGTAATTTATCTCTGGATAAGATAAATTTTCAAAGAACAGTCCGTGACTTTGCAAAACTGCGTGAACTACTGTTTCTCCAAGCGGGATTCCTTTTTTCCTTTGCTCTCTTAATTGCTCTGCTGAAATCTCAAGTTTGATTTGACGGTGTATGGGAATATGACCACCATCAACTTCTAAATATTGTTTTTCCTACATTTTGTGATACCTACCCTCATTCATTTTTAGGGGCATAAACGACTTTATAGTCAAAGCCATCTTCTTGAACTGTTTCAAATTCAAAAGCTCCATCTGTAATTGCTTTGCAGGTAAGGATGTTTACAAGTTCTGTCCCATAGTATGCGTCAAGAGCCTCTACCGCCTGAACCATATTTTCTCCCACTACAAGACCTGCAAAACACTTTGTCTTACAGGCTTCGCCCTCATAAGTGATGACTTCTACTTTATACTGCCAAAACCACATCATTCATAACCCCTTTCTTATATTATATCAAAAATTTTTTTGAAAGTCAAGAGGCTTACCAAATCCAGCAAACAATGCGAATAAAGCTCTTTTCATCTTCCCATTCACCCCAAGGATAACACACTTCAAGAAAAGCATCAACACGCCGCTTGAGTGCAATCATTGGATTTTCGTGTAATGGGTCTTCTTCTGAAAAATCCGCACAATAGCAAGGATGTTTTAATATAAAAATCTCCATATCCGCATAAGTAAACCAGCAAACATCCTTTTCTCTGCGGGCTTCTTCATCTAATCTTTCATTGGGGGTAGTTTCACCATCTTCAATTCCTTCAAATAATTCCATAGAAATAGCTTCTGAAACTCTTGGAGGAAGTCTGCGATGAATCCCGCTCATTTTAGCACGCTCAATAATCTCAAATAGTTCGTGAGTACCATTGAAAGGAAATAAATCTGCGGGTGTCCCGTGACTATCATCCTTACTGTCTCTTACATAAGGTTCAACCAATTCATAGGTATCCGTTTCAGGATTATATTTTTCAAGATAGAAAAATGGCGACCTTGACATTTGGTTTATCCTCCTTTCTTTATCTTACATATATATTATAACAAAATTTTTTTAAAATATCAAAAAGAAAGTATCTTTTTAAGCCTTACCAACCCCAATTTATTAGCTGTCCACACTCACTGCACCTTGAACGTTTTTCTGCAATAGCCTGTGGAGTCATTGGAGCATATAAACGCTTGCGGCAACGAGGACACGCAACAAAATCATTGCGTTCCACGAAGCCATAATAGCCTATTTCCACAGGCTTTACAGGGGTATCTTTGTCAAAAGTTGCAGTATCTCGCATTTTATTCCCATCCTTTCATTTCTCTCTTGGTTTCTCTGTTGCGGGCATCCTCAAGTTTCTGCTTACGCAAGTTCTTGCGGGCAGGCTTAGCCCCCTTTAAAGGTGCATATTTATCACAAGTCTGACAATAATCCCAGAATGTGCCTTCTCTACCCTTTAAACACGCACCTTCATACTGATAGAACATACATACTCTTTCTCTTTCTTTTGCCATATTTTTTCCTCCTTAACTATCAAAAGACGCAAAATCAAGGATGCAAGGGATGCCATTAGGTCTGTACCCATAGTTTCCACTATGCATATCATTAAGAATTTCTGGATCTTTCTCTTCGACATACTTCATAAAACGTCTTACCTTATTTGCACCAAAAGTTTCAACACAAAGTCCAAGCCAATCTTCATTAAGACTATAGTGAAATTCACTATTGAGGCTTTCAGCTTTTTTACGAGATGCTGCTGTGACACGAGAAGTTTCATTTCCATCTGCATCATCTTCTGCGGTTGCTACTTCCTGAATAAAACACTTAAAGCCTTCTATCTCAATAAAGGGATAAGTCTTTGCAACAAAACAATCAAGACCAATCTTTCTCAGATTTTTATACTTCTGCCACTCTGCATCACAATAGTTCCAACCTGTTGGAGAATCAGCATTAGAATAATTACACCAATAATCTTTATAGTCAGGTTCTACTCCATGCTCGCAATCACAACAGCAGCGACAATTATAATTGCATCCATCTTCTTTTGAACAGCCATAGTCATAATTTTCTTCATACATACCATTGAAAGGTACTTTAATGACATAGTTTCCGAGGTGCGGAGAGATAATAACCAGCTTAGAAATGCCATAATGAAGTTCTGCATCTGCATCTACTCTCTTAACTTCATCATAAATCATTTCAAAGTTAGTAGGAATCAGGTCATTTCCGCCCTCAGGTCCAAACTGATAATCTTCAGGCATCATATCAAAAACTGCATTAACAAGTTTAAGGGCAAGCTCTCGATTAAAGTTCATATACAGCACCTTCCTTTGTTCTTTATCAATTTTCTATATATATTATAACAAATTTTTTAAAAAAAATCAAAGGGCACCCCTTGGATGCCCTTCACCTCTTATTATTCTATTGTAATTTTACATCTTGTCAAATAAGTAACATGAACGCCTTTATATGTATCAAATTTTTTAATAGTGCCTGTAAGAACTACCACATCGCCTTCCTCAAGAGACTGATGAGAAGAAGTCATCCAAACGAAATGAAAGTTATCTGCGACAAAGTTATAAATGTAAGTGTAGCCGTATGCACCAGAAAAACCTGTTATTTTTCCTACTGTTGCTTCAATTCCTCTGATGCGGGTTCCTTCATCTTCAGGATAGAACTTAGAAGCGCCTTCCCCCAGCATCTCCGCAAGTTTATCTTCAACTATCTGCTTTGCATCTATTTTCATTTCAGCATTTTTAGCAAGCGGCTTAAAATCATATACTTCATCAAAAGAAATCTCACAAAAAGAATATCCCTCAGGAAGGTATATGGGAGCGGGTACATGCCATCCTATAATGGGGTTATATTTTGCCCCACGCTCCTTAAGTTCGTCTTTTATCTGGTAAACATTGTCACCAACTACCATATGGGTGATAAGATTATCATTAAAGCCGAGCTTCTTTGCACATTCAAGTTTGTTAGTTTCAGCTTCCGCCATGAGAGTGTTTATCTTTGCCTGCTTTTCAGCCTCTTTCTTTGCGGCAGCTCGCTCTTTAGCTCTTATCATTGCATTATACTCTTTTTCAGTATATGCTCTGACAGTAGCCATCTCTACGCCAACTCCGCGGCAACGAAGGCAAATGGTGCCATAATGAGAACAATAGGAATAACTACCTGAGCCTTCGCATCTCTTGCACGGAATATAAACTTTTACATACATCTTGCCGCCCTTAAGGGGATTTTCAAAAGGCTCGCCAAAAAACTCACAACCTTCATATGTGGGGGCTACATAAAATTTTTCCATAATTATTCCTCCTCACACCAAAAAATTCCGTATGTATTATCGCCAACTATTATATATTTGAGCTTATCATTAGAGTCCAGTTGCTCTTGACGCTTGTCTTCAATAATCTCAACATCTTTTTCAACTTTACATTCTTTCTCCATCGCAGTTTCTCCTTTTGAATTATACTATGAACCAGTTACCATACTCTTTCGCAGAGCCGAAAAGCTGGATGTACGCGGTCTCATAGTTGTCAGAAGTTTTGAGGTTATCCTGATAAACAACATCAAACTTAATGTTTGCCACATCTTCAGTATAATCATAATTGTCGTCGCCTTCCCAGAAGAAACGTTCAAGGTTAAGCTGTGCAGCTATCATCTTGCGAACAAGACCAGCAAACATATTAAGGTCTTTCTCCCCAATATCTTCTGACCAGATAAAGGCACCGCGGAAGTCCTGAAGAACATTCTTGATTACAGGGAGGAGATTGCGAATTGCTTCAGACCAGTCATTGTCACCGTATGTAATTTCAAGATAAAGTTTCTGTTCCATTGTACATACCTCCATTAGTTTTTCTGTCTTTTTTTATCTTACACATATATTATAACAAAAATTTTTAAAAATATCAACAAATGATTTTATAAAGTAATTAAGACTTGACTTTTTGAAAAAAATTCGTTATAATATAATTGTAAAAATAATACATTATATATAAGGAGTGTTTTAAAATGGCTAAATATGTTTATCGCGGGTAGACAGTAATTCAAACAGGAGAACCAATTAAATTTGAAGATGGTCAACCTGTGATGCATCGAGGTTGGAGAGTTCATATCTATGAAGGGGCTACTGAATAGCAAGCAAAATAGTTGGCAGCCGCAGATAACAAAACTTTTATAAGTTGGTTTGATATAAATAGTGGTGAACCTATGTATGGAAGGATGGAGAAGGAAAGAAAATGAAAATAGAGGGAGTTTTAATTTTAATATTATTAATAATTATTGGAGCTTTTCTTATTTATGCGACTTGTAAAATTGCTAAATTAGTACAAATGTCAAGAGAGCAATTA
>CAMYZE010000015.1 GCA_947303805.1 uncultured Clostridia bacterium
AATTTAGTTTTAAGGATTCTTATTTTTTTATCTTTCTTTTATCTTTTTTTATCTAATCAATCCTTTAAGTTTGCTTTTACTGCATTTAATAAATCATCCTGCACTGACTTTTTATTTTCTAATGCATTTATGACTTGCTCATCTATTGTTCCTTTACAAACAATGTGATGAATAACTACTGAATCTGATTTTTGCCCCTGCCTATAAAGTCTTGCATTTAACTGCTCATAAAGTTCCAAATTCCAAGTAAGTGAAAACCACACAATATTTGAACCACCATCTTGAAGATTAAGTCCGTGTCCTGCTGATTGAGGTTGTATAAGTCCAATGGATATTTTTTTATTATTCCAATCATTAATATCTTCATTTGTTTTTATCTCTCTTGCATTAGGAAATCTCTCTTTTATTCTTTTCAAATCTTCATTAAACCAGTAAGCTACAAGAATAGGTTTTCCATTCATCATCTCTATCACATTTTCAAGTTCATCAAGTTTTACATCGTGTATGTGATGAGATACTTTGTCATCGTCATAAACTGAACCATTTGCCATTTGTAATAACTTGTTTGATAATGTAGCAGCTGTCTTTGCTGTGATTTCATCGTCTTTAAGTTTTAGAACCATCTCTTTTTTAAACTCTTTATATCTTTTTTTGTCATCATTACTTAATTCAACTAACAAATTGTTTTTTACAAGTTCTGGCATTTTTAAATAATCAGTAGTCTTCATAGAAATTGTAATGTCTTTTATTCTCTCGTATATTGCATCTTCTCCGCCATCTTTTATTTTGTAAGAATAAATGATATTGCCATTTCTCTTATCAGGCATAAAAAAGTTATTCCTAAATTGTGTGATATACATCCCAAGTCTTAATCCACCATCAAGTATTTTATACTCTGCAAATAGATCAGCTAATCCATTTGATGAAGGTGTTCCTGTAAGTCCAATGATTCTATTAACTCTACTTCTAACCTTATACAAATATTTAAATCTATTACTCTTATGCGATTTAAAACTTGATAGTTCATCAATAACAACTGTGTCAAAGTCAAACTCTCTTTCAAAGTTTTTTACAAGCCATTCAACATTTTCTCTATTGATGATATAAATATCAGCTTTTCTTTTAAGTCCTTCTATCCTTTCTTGCTCTTTACCAACACAGAGGGATACTTTTAAATCTTTAAAATCTTCCCATTTTGTAACTTCAGTAGGCCAGGTATTTATACAAACTCTAAGTGGTGCTATTATTAAAATCTTGTGTGATAAAAAATAGTCAAATAATAAATTCTTTATAGCCATAAGTGTTATTGATGACTTGCCTAATCCACATTCTAAAAGTATTGCTGATATTTTGTTATTCTCAATAAACCTTGAACAGTATTTTTGATAATCATGTGCTATTAATTTCATCTACTACCTCTTTTACTTTTTCTATTGTGTCGACCACATACACCTTAAAACCTAATGATTCCAATTTCCTTTTAGTGATAAGTTGCAAGGGTCTAAGCTTCTTATTTGGTGCTTTTGTTTCTACAAAGCACATTCTTTTGTTATTTAATAAAATTATTCTATCAGGGATACCCACCATAGATTGTGAATTAAACTTTAAACACAACCCACCTAACTTTTTAATTTCATCAACTAACTTTTTCTCTATTACTTTTTCTCTCATACCTTTATGACAAGATGACGGGACACATCATATTTTTTACTATAGGGTCTATATAAGGTGTCCAATACCCCTATATATACTTATTATCATACCTTTATAGTAAAAGTTGTCTTCTTGTCCTATACATTGATTTTTGTCTTATAAAACCTAACGGACAACTCACGGACACCACCTTTTTTCTTGTTCCATATTTTGTGAACCCCGTCCAATTAAAATTTAGTACTTTTTAATCGGTGTCCCCACCATTGTCCACTCTCCTATAAAGTCTTTGTCTTCCATACAAAGCTACCACTGCACGTTCCGTTGTTCTTTCCCAACCTCTAATTTTTTTCATTATGCCACCTATCTGGTACGAGTCT
Organism: uncultured Clostridia bacterium; assembly: GCA_947303805.1. Taxonomy (GTDB): domain Bacteria; phylum Bacillota; class Clostridia; order Lachnospirales; family Lachnospiraceae; genus UBA3633. The sequence continues at coordinate 2,031 of CAMYZE010000015.1, forward strand.
ATTTGTTTTATAGTTGCTTGGTCTTTAGCAAAACACTCGCACCAAATTTCAATATTTGATACAGTCTCTCTTTTAATAGTTCCTTTACCTGTAAATGGATTATTCTCTTGCAAAAATAATCGCCTCTCATACAAGTCCATCTGATCCCATTTTTCTGGTAGCAAAGTATCAAGATAGTTTTTAACTATACCTTCCCTTTCGTCAGACTCCAAAGCTTCTTCCTGTTGAACGAGTGCTTCTTTTTCTGCATCTTTACTCAAATAAAGTTTCTCGCCTTTTTTGTAATAAACGAGTGCCTCAGCCCAAATCTGCTCCACTTCTTCTTTTGTCATATCAGTAGGATTTATATCCTTTTTCCCATACACCTTAACAGGCCAAAAACGTCGATTCCCTGTTATATCACGAAGAAACCCTGCATCGTTATTTGTTGAACCTACGATGATACATTGTCTTGGATGACTTTCAACCACTCTACCGTAAGATGCTCTATACTTATCATCAACTCTTGTAATAAAAGATTTTACAGTTTCCACATCAACTTTTTTCATACCTGCAAGCTCGCCTAACTCTAATATCCAGTATCCTTGCAGTTTCTCTGCAGATGCTTTATCTTTCATTTCTGATAATTGCAATGAGTCAGAAAACCACTGCATTCCAAGCTTTGCAAAAAATGTGCTTTTATATATCCCTTGCTCCCCATTAAGTATGAGTACTGTGTCAAACTTAATTCCAGGCTTATATACACGTGCTATAGCTGCTACGAGTGTTTTTCTCATAGCCTCATTTGTGTATTCATTATCATCGGCATTAAAGTATTTGACTAAAAGTTTATCTACTCGTTTTTCATTATCCCATGCAGGAAGTGATTCTAAAAAATCTCTAACTGGATGAAAGCCGTTATCAACTGCCACCTTGTAAAGTGCATCTATTGTTTTTGTTGGAGAATACACATTATAAGTTTTTTCAATATAAACCTTAAGTGATGCGATGTCTGTGTCATTAAATCCAGGCTTTGCTTTGGTCCACGGCACTTTACCATTTATGTCTATTATGTTATTAAACTGGTTGTATCGTATATTTTTTAACTTTTTATCATTTCTAAAAATCAAAGTTAAATTATCATAGGTATCAAGTGTCTTACCATTTTTTGCAACTTGAAGTTCTGATTTCCAACTATCATCGTCATCATCTTCATCAAAAAAATCTTCTCTTACTTTTTCTTCTCTTTCTCTAAAAAGTAGCTCTTTTACTTTTTTATCAGATACTGCCATTTCAGTCATTTTCACATATGATGGATATTTAGAAATAGGAGTATTAACATCAACATCGTGGTCTTTATTTCCAAATAGGTGTATTCTACATAAGTCAAAAGCATTAAGTAGTTTATTAGCTGCAGGGTCAGTTGCATGGTGGCTATATAAAAACTTATTATCATAAATTATTACACCAGCTGTTGAGTCTGCAGGTATGTAATCATATCTTCCTTGTATGTGCGATGGTTTATAGATGTTAGGAAGAAACTTATCTATCACATCTTCAATAGAGTAGGTTTTACAAAATGCTCCGATGATACCATCTTTAGTTATAGGGTCTTGCACATTTTTTATTTGATGGTTATTAAGTGTAGATTGCCTTGATGACACAGGATATGATGATATGTCCTTCCAATCGGTGAGCATTTTTAAATAATCATCAGGATTAAGTAGCTCATCATACTTAAATTCAAAAAATTCAAACTCTCCATCCTTTGACACTGATGGCAGATACATAAGTCTATTAGCTTGATAAGTGGAATCATCAAATAACTCTATGTCTATGCTTTTAGCTACCATTCGAGCTACTGGCTCATACTCTTCTTCAGTTATTTCTCTTGATAAAGGAATGATTAATCTAAATCTTGGTTTTTCAGTTGTGTGCTTATGAGTTGAGTAAATGAGAGCCTTATAATGTATTTTTTCTTTTAATGAAGATAAGGTATTAGGCTCTCCGTAATCGATATCAAGTGATAAAAGTGATCTACAAAGAACACATCCGTTTTTCCTTAAACCATCTTTTAAGTGTCCTCCGACAAAGCCACCGACATCTTTAATGTTATCTTGCATGACTTTACTATATTTTTTATACTGTTCCACTGTTTCATTTGTGACTTTAGGATTACTTAACTCTTTAACTATTGACTCCCAACTAACATCTACATTTTTCCATTTTTTCTCAAATCTCGTTTTTGCTATTGCTAACTTCATTATGAACCTCCTGTAGATATTTACTAAAATATCTAATTTTTATTTTATTTCTTTTTGCAAAGTTGATCTCAGTAACCATACCCTGCGATATAATGTCAGAAAAAACCCATAACTCATCCACTCTACTGATGATTTCTAAATCAAGTGTAAGTGCGAGTTCTCGTTCTTTTTCAGTAAGGTATTGAGTGAACATTAGATGTGGTGTAATTGGTACTACATTTTTTCTTACTGCAAAATGTGAATACCTTTTAGCATTTTCTATATTTTCTTTCACTATCTCTTCATCTTTATTTGAATACGGCGAACATAT
>CAMYZE010000016.1 GCA_947303805.1 uncultured Clostridia bacterium
TCTTACTGCAAAATGTGAATACCTTTTAGCATTTTCTATATTTTCTTTCACTATTTCTTCATCTTTATTTGAATATGGTGAACATATATACACTACTTTCATCGCTACTCCTTTTTATAAAACATTGTTTCAAATCCATCGGCAGTTAATTTAATCTCTGGCATCCAACTTGGAGATATGGACATAATATCCGTTATTGTTTCTACTTTTTCATCCATAGGACACTCTATTACTACTTCATCATGTATGTGAGCTACAATTCTATATTTACTTAAGTTCTTCATACAAAAGCATAAAATATCCCTGCTAATTGCTTGAACTGCATTCTCAACCCACTTACCACCATACATTTGAATAGTTCCATATTTTTTATTTGACTCAACTCCCATATACTCAATAGCCTCAAATCCAAATGCATTATTTATGATTTTAGGTCTTGTATATGCAAGTCTCCTACCACTTGGTAGTTCCATAAATAGAATGCCTGCTTCATAGAAAAACTTTATACACTTCACTACATGCATATTTTTCTCTTTAACTGTAGCAACGGCAGCCTTGTTCATATCACTCCATAGCTTTACTATTTGTTTATTAGCACTTCTCCATTTATTTACCAGTTCCATCATTTCATCATCAGTTAAACCCATAGCATCTCCACCCATCTTTTTCATAGCACCAAGTGAGCCACCATATCCACAAGCAAGTTCCGCTTGTTTTCCTTTTTGCCTTAATTCTTTATTAACACCATTCTTTTCTACAGGAACACCAAACATCTCTGAAGCTGTAGCACAATAAATGTCCTTACCATTTTTAAATGCAACTATTCTCCAAATCTCATTAGCAATAAAAGACAATACTCTCGCTTCAATAGATGAAAAATCTGCTACTATAAATTTGTATCCATCCTCAGGTATAAGTGCAGTTCTAACAAGTTCTGATAAAACATCAGGAACTGATTCATATGTGTTTACTAAATAGTTGTAATTATTGTTTTTCACATACTCTCTAACTTTCTCTAAATCTTTCATATTATTTCTTGCTAAATTTTGTAGTTGTACGAGTCTACCAGAAAACCTACCTGTATGATTAGCTCCATAAAATTGAAATAATCCGTGACATCTTCCATCTTTACAAATAGAGTTTTTCATAGCTTGATACTTTTTAACTGATGATTTCGCAAGTTTTAATCTTAATTTATACACTGACTTTAGTGGCTCATCGACTTGTTCTATTCTTTCTTTTACATTGTTTTTACCAAGCGAGTCTACAAACTCTCCTTGACTCTGAAGCCACTCTCTTATTTGAAGTGCAGAGTTTACATTGTTTATACCAGTAATTTGTTTTAACTTTTCTTCGGTTTCACTGTGTGATTTTTCATCCATATCTATAGCATTATTCATAAGCACTTCATCAATTTTTATTCCTCTATCATTTATTACTTGGTCTAATGCATACTCTTCCCATACAAACTTAGGAACTTCAAATCTTTTTAATTTATTATGTATTTCTTTTTCTACTTCAACATCTCGCTCATTGTATTTCTTAAATAACTCCCACTTAAAACTTGCATTATCAGGCATATTTCTTTTTCCATATCTATTTGATACACAGAAATACTTTATAAGTTCTTTACCTTCTTCCATCTTCCCTTTTTCAATTCCGATGGCTTTTCCAACATCAAGTAGTGATGTTGGCATTCCAAGATACAAACTATAAACCATATCACATCGCCAAGACTTAGGATTTAAGAAACCATCAACATTTAAATACCTACTAAGACACACTCTTTCAAACATAGAGTTATAAGCCCACTTTATGACCTTATCACTTTTTATTGCATCTATTATTTCTCTTGGAATGACTTCGTCCTGTGCTAAGTCAATAACTTTTACAGGTTCATCATCTACTGAATAGCCAAATAAAAGGATTCTAAAATCCTTATCTTCACTATATCTATACATCCCACTCTTTTTTAAATCACTGCCACTATAGGTTTCTATATCAATAAACAATTCTTTCATACTTATTCTCCATCTACTTTTTATTAAAATTAGACCCGACTACTTTAATAATCGGGTCTATAAATAATTACTTCAAGAAGTCGTCTTCATCATCCATAAAAGGTAAGAAGTCATCTTCTGCACTTGACTTGCCACCAAGTGGTTCTCCCTTTTCCGTGATTTGTATATTTTGAAGTCCTGCAGCAATTCCTCTATTACCATTTACATTGTATGCATAAAATACAATACTTACATTTCCATAGCACCCACTATATGCTTCATCTTGAGAGATTATTGGTTGACACTTGCTATCAACTACATGTGGTTTATCTATGCTATTTGCATTGATAAAATATGAATCTTTGTATGCTGGGTCATCTGGTCTGTCTGTATCTCCATCACGAAGAGGTGTCTTTATTGCTGAGAGCTGTGGAACTGTCTTACCATTTCCAAGTTTAGTTTTCCCTTCTTCATATGCTGCTTCAATTGCTTTCTTACAAGTTTCAATTGATTTAGCGTCACTCTTTGGAATAATAATTGATACTGAATACTTCTCTGCTTGTCCTTCACCTATTGAATGAGGTGCGAAAGCAAACATATAACTAAATCTAACTTTACCTATTACGGCTCTTCTTTTATTAACAACTTTTGAATTTTCCATGATTATTAAATTCTCCTTATTCAATTATTTTTTATTATTTGCAAAGTCAAACTCTGCGATTGATTTTTCAGGTCTTGCATCATCATGTGTTACTAATGTTGGATTACCCTGTGGTTTCATAAGATATGGTGTAAGCATCTCTTCAAACTTCTTTTTGCCAAGTAGCTTCTGCATAGATGTAATGTTTTTAAGCACTATGTCATATGGATCAAATCCTGCTTGCTTTACAACATTTGCAACTGCGACTTCATCTGTGTATTTCCTATTGCTCCTGCCTTCGACAATTTTATGATTCTTCCATACTTTTCCATTTAGTGCTTCTTTTAAGCAGTATTCCTTAATCTCGTTACAATATTTTGAGATTTCATCTGCTTTATCAAATAACTCAAGTACTTCATCATCATTTAATAAATCAATAGGCTTTCCAAAGTCATCAGTGATAAGTGCATCTCTCCTATATCTACAAGTAGCTTTTACTAAACACCACCTGCAAGCTGTTTCACTTGGATTAAATTCATTTGAACCACTTAGAGCTTTTTTAGCTTGAGGTTTTAATACTTCATTTCCCCACTTCTCTAACTCATCTCTACTGATAGAAAAAGTAGATACATTTTTTACATTAGGTTGAATGATAGTAAGACGAACTTCTTTCACATCATAGATATCTCCATAAAGTGATAGAGCTCCAAGAGCATAAATCATAAGTTGTGTATTGTGGTCGGCATTTACAATAACTCCACTGCCATTTTTGTAGTCACAAATCTCTAATATATCATCACTTATAATCATTGCATCGGCAGTGCCTCCTGCATCCTCTTCATCAATGTAATCAGTAAGTGGTAGATGCTCTTCTATAAAAATATGTGGATTTTCACATTTTGTTTTTGCATCTTCGTATTTTGAAATCACTATATTTTTATAATCTTCAGTGTTCTCTCCCATCTCTTCAGTGTAGTTCTTAAGAGTTTGTCTTATATCAGTTTCATCATTCAGTAGTCCTAAATGCTTTTTTAACTTCCACTCACATAACTCGTGTGCTTCAGTTCCTATCTCTGCATAAGATGAAGTAGGATTTTCCATATCTTTGGTAAGTCGTACACTTCCAGGACATTTGAGCCACCTACTTGAGCTACTTGGAGATAATATAGAGTGTTTCTTTTCTACATTTAATTCACTCATTTCATTGCCTCCAACTCCTGTATCATTTCTTTGTAGTATGCTGGTC
>CAMYZE010000017.1 GCA_947303805.1 uncultured Clostridia bacterium
TTCCCGATTCTAGATAAAAATAAGGTGATGTGTTATATGCAATCACATTATTATACTCTTTGCTCGAAATATTCTTCTTTACATCCACGACACACTGTCTTAATTCAGCTAATCTATTATCTTTTTTAGCTAAATAACAATCATGTGCTAGTCTAGCGCCATTTATAATCAAAAACAAAAGAGTCCCATACAACACCACTCTAGAAATCCATTTGCACCACTTATAATAATACGCCATACACAATGATACTAATACTGTTGGAGTCCATATCATTGCGTAGTATGAAAACATAGGAGTTGATAAATCAATTGCTATACTTCCCAATACATGAGCTATTACTAATATTGATAGTAGTTGATACTTTTTATTCTTTAGACCTATAACCCCCACTACTAAAGACGCTAACAGAATCATTCGATATCTCGCAAAAAACATCATTAGCTGCTTTGCTGAATAATGGTAGCGATGTACTTGAGAGTATTTAATATTGGCTAGGAATGTAGCATCTATCATATCTCCAAAAGTTCCATTAGCCACAAACCAGATAACGATTGGGATTGTGATAACCAATACTCCCATTATCAAAAATGCTGCATTTTTTAAAATATTTTTCCACTTCTTCTTATATATTAATAATCCAAGTATTACTAACACTGAGATGCAGATGGGCAAAGCATTCGTCAAACGAGTGTATGCGCCTACTGCAAATGATATTCCATAGAAAAAAGAATACCAAGGACTATGCTCACAGCATTTATTATCGAATCGTAGAATAAAAACTAAGGTAAAATAAATACTCCACACTAAAAATGGTAAAATATACTCTTCCGATGTGTTTCCTCCTACTCCTGAATAATAAATAGCATATAATAGCAAGGAAAACTCAGATAATATTATTGTCGCCTTTGTTGAGAAGAACTGTCTAATAATTTTGTATGTTCCACATAGCGTGAAAAACCAAAAAACTATTTGGACGAGAAATACTCCTACTTTGCTATCAACTATAAAATAACTAATTTTTTCTATAAGAAACATAATTGGACCCTTGTGGTCAAATAAGTCCTTATAAAAGTCCAACCCTCTATTAGAAAATTTCCCTATAGCTTGGAAAATGCCTGAGTCTGTTGTTTTATAATCAAATAAAACTGATGTTGACCATGAAAAAAATAACAAAAAAACAAATGATGTTATTAGGAATAATATAGAGAGTAAAACTCTTTTTTTGTTTATCATCTTAATCACAGCAACACCTCATTATCTTCCAACTATTGTACCCTCTGGCACATCTTCACTCACTACTACTCCTGCACCTATCACACAATTGTCGCCAATAGCTACTCCTTTTAGCACGACTACATTTGTACCAAACCAGCAATGCTTACCAATATGTGTTTCACCTAGTGTATATCCTTGTGCTTTGATAGAAGTTTCTAAATCACTAAACCTATGGTTGTGATCATATATATGACAGTTAGAACCAAAGATAGTTCCATCTCCTATTGTCACTTTCTTCAAAGAGTTAATAGAACAATAGTTATTAAAGAAACAATTTTCCCCTATCTCTACTTGTCCACCTTCTATAGTTATATGAAAGCCATGTCTCCAAGTAGTTCCTTTACCAATTTTAAGTCTTCTACCATATATAATCTTATAAACTAACTTTTTGATTTTCGCTTTCAAGTGATACCATGCTTTCATAAGCTTCATTCTCCTATCATTTGTCTTAAGTACCTTGTTTTCTTCTTGTTCATTCAATATGGCTTTTGAGTAAACTCTCTCCAGCCACATCGCGTTAGTTTTTATATCATACCCTGCTGCCTTAACTTTCCTGTTCATCTCAATAGGGTCTACTTTTTTATCTTTCAGTAAAAGTAATTCCCACGCCGCTTCATCTGGTGGTGTGTTTGCTGACAGATACTTGACTTCACCTGTCACATTACACTCTTTTGGGACATTATCTGAAACTATACATTTAAGTCCTAACGATTGCGCCTCCATCAAAGTAAGAGGAAATCCTTCACTGAGTGATGGCAGTGCAAAAATATCTATTGCTTGCATAATGTATGGCATATCATCTCTTACACCTAACATTATAACTTTGTCTTGCAAGTTTAACTCTTCTATAGTCTTAATTATCTCATCTTTAAGCCTTAACTCGCTTCTGTTTTTTCCTCCACCTATTAACACTAATCTGCTATTAGGCTTCATCTTATTGACTTCGGCAAAGGTTCTTAACAAATATTTATGATTCTTTTCATATGAGAATCTTCCTACATGACCTATCAATAAGGTATCATCATCTATTCCTAATTCTTCTCTTGCTTTCTTTCTAAGATTCTCATCATACTTAAATTCATCTGTGTCTATGGCATTTCTAACTATAATTGTTTTCTTGTCATCGCCAAAAAGCCATTTCGCTGTACCTCTACTACACGCAAATGAATGGGTATATTTACCTCTTAATTTTTTTCTGAGATACAGTCTAAATATATATTTAATATCAACGTGCTTAAGGTTAGAGTGTGCATGTACTATTCTAAGATCAATCCCTGCTTTTTTTGCAATAGCTAGCGGATATGCACTTCTCTCCTCAAGGTTTGAATGAATAACATCGTAGTTTGGATGCTCTTTTAAGAATTTTTTAAATTCTTTTTTGTATTCTCTTACTGTGTTTGGATAAATTGGACTTAAATGATAAACCTTACTACCCAATTCTTTTATCTCTTTTTCATAATCACTTTCGTACTCTCTATTAAGCACAAAATCCATATGAATTTTGTTTCTGTCTATATGACGAAGGTAGTTCATCATCATAGTTTCAGCACCAGCTCTATCCATAGCTGTAATAAGCACTAAAACATTTATTCTTTTATCACTAGTTTGTGATTCCAATCTACTTCTCCAAAACCTCTAAATATAAATCTTTATATCTATCACATAGCCAACCATCATTATAATGGTCCACTATTGTTTCATACGCATTTTTAATCATCTTGTCATCAATTCTTATTTCAAGTTGTTTAATAACTTCGGCAAAATCTTCTGCTGTTTCACAGATATAGCCAGTCACTCCATTATGGACAATATCTCTATTACCAACAACATCACTCACTATACATGCTTTCCTCATATACATAGCCTCAAGCAGTGCCAAAGGAAGTCCTTCCCATCTAGATGGAAGAATAAAAACATCGCACTGATTAGCACTCTTGAATACTTCTTCTCTAGACATCCATCCAGTCACTTTAATATTTGGAC